>CAXTER010000052.1:0-38329 GCA_964243345.1 uncultured Armatimonadales bacterium | reverse complement strand
ATTATTCATGGCGACTGCCTGAAGGTGCTCGCCCGTATTCCTGACGACGTGATTGATCTGACCGTGTGCAGTCCACCGTATGATGCCCTTCGCAGCTACGACGGGGACTGGGCACTCAACCTGCCTGCCCTCGGTCAAGCGCTTTACCGCGTCACCCGAGTAGGCGGGGCAGCAATCATCGTCATCGGTGACGGCACCAAAGATTTTGCCAAGTCTTTGACCACCGCTCGCTTAACCCTGGACTGGTGCGACACCGTGGGATGGCGCTTGTTCGAGCAGTGTCTCTACCACCGGGATGGAAATCCCGGTGCATGGTGGAGTAAGCGCTTCCGGGTAGACCATGAGTCGATCTTGATCTTCTTCAAGGGCAACCGCCCAAAGACGTTCGACAAGACATCGTTGATGGTGCCCAGCAAGCATGCGGGCAAGAGCTTTGCAGGCACGGATCGCCAGACAAACGGCTCTATGAAGCCGATCGCTGCGAAAATCGTCAACCCGACAAAGTGCCGTGGCACAGTGTGGCACTATGCCGCCAGTAACACGGAGGGCAACCGGATCAAGAAGAAGCACCCGGCGACATTCCCAGACAAACTGGCGCTTGACCTGATCCACTGCTTTAGCCAAGAAGGCGATGTGGTGCTCGATCCTTTCGTGGGAAGCGGGACAACGTGTGTAATGGCCGCGCTGGCTGGACGGAAGTTCATTGGCATCGACGTCTCAGATCAATACTGCGAGATCGCCTGTCAGCGTCTGCGGACCGAAGCCGGTGTTGAGATCAGGGCCAATATCTGCCGGCAGGGACCATTTGGCCCCGGCAAACCGCCTACCGCGGATACGGATACTGAAACCCGGCGGCTGATTCTGAATAATCCTACTGGCTTCGCTGCTGGAGCGGTATTGCCAGATATAACTGCCGGAGAAGCGGTTTCGGAGCGAAATGTGGGTTTGGGAGACTAAAAGCCGTGCCGGAATCTTTTTGGGAGGGCATTGCCTTTTTGACGCTTGGGAACACAGATACTATAAGTAGAAAGGCAATTTGAGGCACTCCTGCCTTGATCTAGTTCAACAAACCACTAAGAGACGATGCTGAAAGATGAAAAGACCACGCTGAAAGAATACACTATGGAAACTACCAACAACAAAAACAACTTGGCGGCCAGCGAAGCCGCCCCCGGAGCCAGCGAAGCTGCCCTCGGAGCCAACAACGACCTTCTGGCTATTCAGGAGGTTCCTGTCTATCCGGCTGCCGTAACCGCTGACTTGAGCGGCGATCTCATCGCCTCAATGCAGGGTGTGAACTGGCACCAGTCGTATGATTACGATTTGATCGTCCAGCCCTATCAATCCGCCTACATCAAAAACAACCGCTCTAAGACCTTCCATGCAGAAGGTCCCCGCTACGCAGTACCCGCCACGCGCTATTTGATTCGGGCAACGAAATACCTGATGGGCAAGATGGAAACGACCTTTTACGTCATGCCGTTAGTGGAAGGAGAAAAGTTGTTGCATATTCGGAGCTGCGGTCAAGAAGATAATGAAGTAGATGTGGCCTTCAAGGAGTACGTTCGTCAGCACATTCTGAACACTGACTACGTCTACGGCAAAGGTTTCATGTCCGACAAAGGCGAGCCGGTCATCGAGCCGGTGAGTGGATCCCTGGTGGCTTTCTGCTTCGACTACGATCATGGCCCGGATGACTTCGAGCTTCTTTTGCAGCCGCACCAGCCGGCATTTGCAGCCCCTCTGGCCTCGAAGCGCTTCGTGGTGCGGGCGACGCATTCGGGTGGTTTTAACGATCAGGCTACGGCCTTTTACGAGATGCCCCTGGATCAAGGAGAACAGGTCCTGGCAGGAGACAGCGACCTGAAGCGGACCGCAATCCTCGAACGGTTGGCGACCGGTCAGGGTATATTTGATTTACCGGCTTCGTCTCGGTGGCCGCTGCTGCTTGGCCGAGACGATCTCCATCGAAATTGTATTAGTTTAAGCAAAATTGATGAGCTAGCCCAAGTTGCAGTGTGATCTATTCTGCTTGCAGTGTGATCTATTCTGCGGCAAAATACGCGGCTGTGGGCATGGGGAGCAGCGGGACCGGCAATACGCTCAGGAGTTGCTGATTCGTCTTCTGGAAGCCCGCTCCCAAAGTCAGTACTTGATTCTCGCAGACCCGAAACCTGCGTCTCTTGACACCAGTCGCCCGCAGGCTGGCTGCGATCTCCTTGTCGGCAGGGAAGGCGGGCAAGGCCGACATCCAGAGGTCGCCACCAATTTGTCCGATCTGATCGTACCCGCGCAGGTGAATTGCGTATTCAGGCGTGATGGGACAAGCGTTGAACCGGGCGAGCAGCGAAAGCAGGCAGCGCCACTCCGCCTCGTCATTCTGGTGGAAGTCGGTAGCAGTGAGCGGCTCCACGAAGATGATTTCCAGGCCGTCAGTGCCACGGAGCGAACCGTAGAGGCGTGGGACCGAGACACCGTGCAAAGCCAGGTAGTGATAATGAACGGACTCGGCGATACCGCCCCAGACGCAGCGCTTGACGAACAGTTTTGTCTCTCCCATGAGTCCGTCCGGTGTTCGGTAGTTGAAGTCGCATAAAAGCGTGTCGGGCTTGCCGTCCACTTCCTGCCCGGAGAAGCCGAGGAACTCCACACCCGCTGTCGCCGTGACCACTTCCAGAACGGGGCTTAGGCGGCTCGCTTCTATATCGAAAAGAGAGTCAAGGCGTGTTTGCATTGCGTGTCTCCCTGAAGGCTATCTGGCTACTGCCAACCGTTCACCAAATGAGTTCAAGATTCCTGCCAATTAAGTCTTCCGCACAACCGCCAACCCGGTCACCAGCCGACATGGCTGGCCTTCTCGCGTGCGTGGGCGAGGACGGGCAGCACGATCGCAGCGTCGGTGTTGACGATGGCGAGTGAATATGGAAACTGAAAATGAAGTGTTGGGCCAATGCGGCGAGAATCTTTCGCCGCATTGGTCCGTATCGAGCAGGTGATCTCGCTCATGCCCAAGAGATCATCAACTTGTGGGGCGCGGGTTCATGTGCTCACAAGGGAGGACGGCTCTTCAGCGGCTTTGGGCATTGCAGCCGACCGAGGAGTTTTTCGGCTCCGAGGCACGGCGTTCTGCACTGGTCGCTTTCTCTATGCTTGCAAACGCTGGTACAATTGCTGCATGTCCAAGGTGATCGCAATCATGTCCATGTCGCTCGACGGCTACATCGCTGGCCCCAGCGATGGCGTGGCCGAAGTGCTCGGCTGGTACCTCAACTCGGGGGACGTCGAAATCCACACCGGAGGGTCGGACCCCATGACGTTCCAGGTGTCCGGGCCGAGCGCCGAACACCTTCGTGGGCTCACGTCCGGGCTGGGTGCCGTACTCACCGGGCGACGCACTTTTGATGTCGCCCAAGGCTGGGGCGGCAACCACGCTTGGGGACCAGCCTTCGTATTGACTCACCACATCCCCGCTGGATGGCCGCGCTCCGGCTCGACTGTCCAATTTGTGACCGACGGCATCGAAAGCGCAGTGAACCAAGCCAAAGCCGCCGCTGCCGGAAAATCTGTTGGAGTCCACGGCGCTGACACCATTCAGCAGTGCCTTAACGCTGGCCTCATCGACGAAATCTCCGTTGACATCGCGACGGTTCTTCTTGGCTCCGGGATTCGCCTTTTCGACCACCTTGCTGGCACACCAGCCTTACTTGGCAACCCGACGGTGACCCAGGGCGTCGGTGTGACACACCTGCGCTACCCAGTACATAAGGCGGGTAGTAGTTCGGGTTGAGTTGTTGGTGTCATGGCTTCATGGTGCCCTAGACTATGACCTGCGGCCCCTACGCCAATGCCGACGTTATTCGCTTCGGCAGGAGCGGCAAACGCCGCTACCACTACAAAAAACACCCCCACAGTACGAGGTTTGTGGGGGGCTGTTCATAAAGGCCCGCTCACGAAACATAAACAATCAACTTTAAGGGGGCGGGAGTGCAGGAATTTAGGATGACGATCGGTGAACAAAACAAAAAAGAAATCAGGAATAGATAAGCGTACTCAGCGTGTCGCGGCAGAGACGCCGACTTTGCTAGAAGCGGCGTCGGTCCCCGGCCTCACGGTCGCGCTCCTTGAGGACGGCACAACCCGCGAGGTGCTCTGCTTCGGCACGACGATACCACAGGGCAGTGTGCCCATCACCGAGCAGACGATCTTCAAGTGTGCTTCGCTTTCCAAACAGGCACTTCTGTATTCGGCCTTGAAAACGATCGATGCAGGAAAGTTGGACGTCGATCAGCCGCTCGCGCTTTATCTGGACAAACCGTTTGAGGCAGACGATACCGATCTTGCACGGATCACTGTCCGCCATGTCTTAACCCATACCACCGGCTGGCGCAACTGGCCGCCGGATGGCGAGTTGATTACTCGCATCGCCCCACTGGGCGAGCGGTGGACTTACTCGGGGATGGGCTTCCTCTATCTCCAAGAGGCGCTAGTTTCCCTCTGGAACGAGCCTGCGACTGAGTATCTCCAGCGGTTAGTGCTGGATCCGCTGGACATGCCCCAGAGCAGTTTTCTGTGGAGAGACGAGTACAACGAGACGGCCGTGGAGGGCTACGACCCAAACGGGGACATCCTGATCATTGCCGCTGGTATCCAACGGAAGTTGACGGCGCGAGCAGCCTGCATACAACGGCGCGGGAGTACGCCCGTCTCTTGGAGGCATTTCTTGAACCGGGCCTGCGCTTGCGGCACCCGGACGTGTATCAGCGGCAGATCGGGATTGACACACGCCTCGGCTGGTCCCTCGGATGGGGCACTGCCGATGACGACATCCTCTGGCAGTGGGGCGACCATACTGCCTTTACCGCTTTTGCTGCTCTTATGCCCGCGCATGGGTTGGGCATTGTCGTTCTGACAAACGGCACGCACGGCCCGCGTCTCTACCGAGAGTGGGTCAGCGCCTGGCTGGGAGCAGACCTACCGGAGTTCCCAACACGCGGCGTTTGAGAAGTTCACTGTTGAGCGGTGGTCATTTCTGACAACCCTTTAGTCTCTTAACGTACAACCGCTTCCGTCTCGTGAGCGAACCCAGCAAATACAGAGACTCGCAGGATCTGTCCAGAACAACAGCAGCCCCGAGACAATCCACTACGCGAATCAGGGAACGATCGTCTTGGCCCCTGCTGCCGTTCCGGAAGCCTTCACGACGGTTTCCTTCGGGGTGTTGTTGGCACTGGGCGCGGGCGGATTGGCGGTCCGCCGGAAACGTCAGTTAGAAATTAGACCGGCTGGGCTGTGTGAGCAGACAATGAACACCCCCCAGCAGCCGGGGGTTGCTGGGGGGGTGTCTAATTATTTGCGCCCTGGGGCCGGGCTTGGGGAATGTATGAGGCTTTGTGATCCCAATTCTTGGCTGGGTCACAGCAAACTGGAGTCCTACGTTTGCATGATTTCCTTCACCACGCCGCGCAGTTGCAAATACGTCCAGGGGTGGTCGGTGACAATCGCTCGGTTTACTTCTGCCGCCAAAATCCGCGCGGTTCGGAGCGGCATCTGGTTAGGCTCCCGGTCTTGGCAGCGACGCTCGTTTTCGTTCGCGAACTCCTGAACTTTCAGGAATTCGCTGTTTTGGGGGTGCTGGTGAGATTACGAAAAGTTGACATTTGGGGCTCCTGGGACATGAATGAACACCCCCCAGAAACAGAGTTGCTGGGGGGGTGTACGAACGTGGGTGCGCGGTTGCAAAACTAGTCAGAGTAGATCAATTCGCCTGTCACGCGTTTTTTGCATGCTTCGAAGTCATCCTCGTACTGCGCCGAAAGTCGCTTAGTTTTTTCGACCGCGAGATGGAGCAAATAGCCCACAGGCATGCCTGTGTTTTGAGGCATTTCTGAAAGAATTGCTTCTGTGAGTGTCTTGTGCTCAAGCCAAGTCTCGTTTGTTTCGCTGTAGGTGATGACGCCTAGTTCCTCGTCATGCCAGGCAATATTGACGATAGTGTTGTTGTAGCGCAAGAACTGTACTTGACGAAAATCATTCGATCTCGTAATTTTGTCACAGTTCCACCATCCTTTTTTTGTCGCAGGAACCGTAATTGGCATCAACGCTTTCACGATGTCGAGAAAATGCGAGTAGGTCCAAGGCTGATCTGTCTCAAACGCGCGTTTGACCTCTGCCGCGATAATTTTTGCGGTGCGCTCAGGCATAATGCGCGTTTTGTGCTTTTTGCAAAGACGCGCGGTTTCGTGCGCTGCCTTCAGAACTTCCTTGCGCTCTGAAATTTCAATGTCTGCCATTTTTTTGTTCTCCTACTGTATCTATCGTTACTTTTGCCACAGGATTCGACAATTTTTTGCACGAGCGTTTCAGCGCCCGTCCCAGCCTCTCACCAGCAGCCGAAATTCCCCCCAAACGCGCACGATCCGGAAGTCCTGTGCCCGCGCCGTGTCTGTGTTAAAGACAATCTAAGTCTTTGCTTCTCGTGCGGTTTTGGTTGTTGTGAGCAGCCCCCAGTCGGAACCGGTGAACTCTTCGATCGCGTAAAGTTTCATCATTTCTCCTGTCTTTCTCTCAAAATCACTCAGTTCGCCCGTGCTTTCAAAATGTCGGCGATCTTGTCGAAATATTTGTTGTTGCTGCCGATTTTCACTGTGCCGCCCCGCCCGGTTTCCATGAAAACCGTGCCGGTGCCGTTCACAAGAAACCAGCGCTGTTTTCCCGTTTCCAGGTTCCAGAAAATCATGAGAACTTCGGCCAGCGTGTTCACCTCGTGACCGGACACCGCCACCTGGACCATCATTTGACAACCCCCACGACACCCGTGCGGCTCCGGCGCAGTCCGTGTTCTGTGGGGTCGTCGCGGCTGCTGGCTTCGACCATATTCATGCGAGAAATGGTCGAATCGAAGGCTTTTGGGTTGCTGGGGATTGTCGATGGCTTGCCGGCGGGCAGCCGGCAGGCATCAGGAACGGCTGTTTTTGGGTTGACCGGCCGGCTGTGTGTCCTCGGGAATATTTCTTCCATCCCGTTAGCCGCAAGAGTTTTCCCGGAACACCAGCCGGCTGGGGGACCTGGAGACAGCCAAAAAACAACCCCCAGCAACCGGGGAATGTGGCTGTGGGGGTGTTCACGTTTGTCTGCGCCCGGGGACGGCTGGGGGAGTTCAACTGGGGGTGTCAGCAATTGTTGGCAAACGAGTACCGATCTGGACCTAGCGAAAGCGCTGATCACGACGAAAAAAGTAACGCCCAGGCGCTTCAAGCCGCTTGGTATGCAGATGACGGCGATCAAATTCCGGGCGGCAGTGACTGTGTGCCAGCAAAGAACGTACTTTCGCAAAATCTGGTTCCCAGCATTTCGATTCTGCTTTGTATTCGCGGATCAGAGCATTTTTGATGCCAGCGTTTTTCAATAAGATAGTAAGCGTGTGTTCGCCTGTTTCGTACTCTTCAATGTCGATTGCAACCCAGTCTTTGTCACCCACATCGTTGAACGTGTTGAATTCCTTGAAGGAATCCTCGTAAAACAGGTGAAAGCCGCCCCAAAGCACCCGGTGTCTTTCTACGTCTGAACAACCTGTGTCGATGTCTGCCATATTTTTTGTCTCCTTGCCTGGCCGGGGCCGGGTCTTTGGGCCGTCGCGAAGCGCCCTCTATTCATATCATCGTCAAATTTGCCACAGGATTTGACTAATTCTTGCACGAAGCCAAATTTAGTTCGCCCGCGCCCAGAGAACCCGGGCTATCGCTGCGAAATGCTTGTCTTTCCCCAAACCTGACCGGCCGCAGCCATCTGCGTCCATTCACGCATCGCCGAGACCGTCCACCAAGCCGATGCGGCTCCGGCGTAGTTCGTTTTTTTGTGCGGTCGTCGCGGCTGCCGACCTCGATCATATTTGTTTGCAATGGTCGGATTGAAGGCTTTTAAGTGCTGGGGGTGGCTGATGGACTGACTCTTGACAAGAAACGCGGCGGCGTTTGCGATCATGCTCGCGGGCATGAACGGCATGACTGATGACAACGCCCCGCAGAGATCAGGACGTGCAGCGGCGTCCTTGTCATTCGATGTGGCGCGAGGCGATGATTATCGGCTGAAATGGCTGTCGAGAGATGGGCATCAGCAAAACCGCCGTGATTGAAGTGATTGCTCGAAAAGTAGCGCGGGCTGAAGGCATAGAAATACCGGAAGAACTGGAAGACGGGGAGAGGTGGTATCTGGAGGGGGAAAAGGGGTTTTCAATTTGCAACCAGAGGTGATGCTGGGGTAAAATACTGTTGCACACCATAATGCAAGCATGGAACAGAGTAAAATGTCAACTATGTTGCTTTAAAGAACGGGTAGTGTCTAAATATAAGTTGTTGTGGTAGACTGCTTTCATGGTCACTCAAACCGTTTCGTGCTACCACTGCACCAGCACCGACTTGATCCGCTTCGGCTTCCAGAACGGGCGGCAGAGGTATCGCTGCCGCGCCTGCGGCAAGACCAGCCGCGAAAACAAAGGCTCCAACGCCTACGACGAAACTGTCAAAGCGCAAATCCTGGCGGCTTACCATGAGCGCGGCTCACTGCGGGCCATGAAGCGCATTTTCGGCGTGTCGCCCAACACGGTCATGGCTTGGCTTAAAAAAAGTCGCAGCCCTGCCGCCCTTGAAGAAGACGCTGGCAAAAGCCAAAAAGTCTGACGTTCTTGAACTAGACGAGATGTGGTCCTTCGTCCGCAAACGCAAAAACAAGCGTTGGGTCTGGCTGGCCCAGTGCCGCCGCACCCGCCAGATCGTGGCCTACTGCACTGGCAGACCTGGAAGGTGCCATCGGCGACAGAAGCGAAGCCACCTGCCGCGTGTTGTGGGAGCGCATCCCCAGGAAGTACAAACGGTGCGTGTGCTTCACGGACTTTTGGTCGGCCTATGCCGACGTTGTGCCCCAAGAACAGCACCGCGCTACGGGCAAAAACGAAGGGCAGACCTGCCACATTGAGCGCTTCAACAACATCCTGCGCCAGAGACTAGGCCGCTTCGTGCGGCGCACGCTTTCGTTCTCGAAGACGGATGCGATGCACGAGAACTGTCTCAGGCTGTTCCTGCACGAGTACAACACACAGCGTCTAACAACTTAAATGACGACACTACCAAAGAACGCAGAGAATGGTGCGGGGAAAGATGTGTGTTTTGACGGCGAACAACAAACGAGCGTTTCTTTGCCGTTTTCCGAACAACTCCCCTGCGTTCTTTCCATAATCCCGGAATGAACCTCAGTTGCATACTATGTCAAGGTATCCGAAGGTGTAGGTGCTGGTCGGTGAGTGAATTCGCTAAGGAATTGCTGTTTGCAATGCTATGGGCTACGTTTTGAACAAAGCCAGAATGTAAGTTCAGTTTGAGGGGCATCTATGACGGAAACGATAACCAGAGAAGCGACGTCAACAGCCGACGAACAACCAAAAGACAACTTGGAGTCCGTTCCGGGGCAGCCCGAGAATGTTCAGGATGCTTTTCCTCCAGAGGGGAAAGTTCTTGTGATGACAGCCGGAGACGCAATCGCATACATGGAGGCGCATCCTGGTGGCAGGTCTGGGCGCGAGGTTGTTTCCCTGTACGCCTCTGAAATCGGCAACCGGTTACGTACCCGGCGCACGCGCTGCAAGATGTCACAGGCGCAGGTCGCCGCGCAGTTAGGGGTGAGCCAAGCGCTGGTTGGTCAGTGGGAACTGGGAAAGTCGCGACTTATAATTGACGACTTACGCCGCTTGGCCGAAGTGCTAAAGACAACGCAAGCATACCTGTTGGGTGAGACTTTCGATCCATTTATCCCGAAATCGCAGGAAAAGGAGGAAAGCCCAGCGGAGGTAATGAAGCGGGCGATCCTTACCCTGGTGGAAGGAATGAACTACGAAGAGCGGCAAAAACTTTTTGTTGAGGCGGGATTGCTTCTCGGATTAAATCCGGGAGGCTATCGCGCCAGTATGAGTTCAAAGGGCCATGATGTCACGGAGCCGTGATGTTTGCCTTTGTACCCTCGGCTTGCCAAGCAAGATGTTTTTGGGGTTGCATTTGCTGGCGCGTGGGGGTATGATATTCGCGTCGGGTTGGTTTCAAGATGGAGACGCCCGAATCATCGCCTCGGGTGAGCCGGGGCCAGTTTGCCGACATGGCTCAGTGGTAGAGCAGCTGTTTCGTAAACAGCAGGTCCGCGGTTCGAATCCGCGTGTCGGCTTCTCATAAAACTTACTGCCCCGAAGTGATCAACATCGCTTCGGGGTTTTTTCGACAGAAGCAATGATAGCGCAGCTGACTCAAAGAAAACGAAAGATAGCCACACTATTTTAAAGTTAGCGAGGCCAGAAAGGCTGAAACAGCGACAAAAAGCGCACAAGCTGCACGGAAGCAAACGGGGATGTGGTCAGCTACGGCTACGACGGCCTGATGCACTTGTCCAGCGAAAGCCGGACAGGGGCCTATGCCTACACCTCAACTTACACGGTGGACGGTGTGAGCAACCGGACAAGCTCGACGGTGGGCGGCGTGACGACTAAGCATCCGATCAAAGCCGGGCCAGTCAAAAATCGTAGTTGGCGGCGGTGCCACATGGGGTAAGAAACCTACTCGTGGGGTTGGCGTGGTAGCTACTTTGACCTTCTAGTGGAGCGAACCCTTCTGTCCCTACCCGTGGGTAGAGTCAACTCCTGCGGGTACGCCAACCGATTAGATGTCTCGAAGCCAGAGGGGTTTGCACCTCTGGTCAACACATGAAAGGAAATTGATACAATGAACCATGACAGATTTGTCCAAGTCTGGCGTGTGATGACATGGATTTGTTCTATACCGGTTCTCTGCCTGCTCCTCAGTAGCTCACAAATGGTTTCCACCTACGCCGCCCCCTCTGCTGCACCTGCTGCCGTTTTTCCCTCTTCTACCGTCACTCCCTCGCCCGTCACAGCGTCTGCGGACAGGTGTACCTACGATTACATGCCCTCCTCTGCCGGTCAGTTGGTGATCTGGATCTGGCTCAACGGCAAAACGCCCGCTCGTTTTATCCTAGACACAGGCACTAACGTCAGCATCATCACCGAAAAACTCGCGGATAAACTTGGGCTCAAACGGCAGCCCACCATCGGTGCCGATGGTGTTCCCCTACGTTTCGACGGCAAGCAGGCCCAGACAGTCATAGTACCGATGATGCAGGTCGGCACAATTCACTATCCAAACTTTCCTCTGATTGTCGTGAATGGAGAGAGCATAAATGGACCTTCTGAGGACGGGATAGACGGCCTCGTCGGCATGACTGCTTTGGCATCCGATCCGGTCTTCATTGACTTCCAGAAGCACAAGATCACTCTTTTCTACAACGGCCCGATTACCGCCGACCAGCTCCGCAGCGTCAGCATGGACACTGCGGCTTGCGTTCCCCTCAATGATCATGACGGCAATCTCGATTTTCGGGCTGCCGTTCAACTTGCCAATGGCGATAAAAAGGCTACGGCAGAGCTGACAGTTGACACAGGCGGATCAGACACCATCACTCCGGAAGCAACGGCACGCACGCTTGGCCTGCGGGCAGGTCCCAATCAAGACTATAGCGCAGTAGTATCAAATGCGACTGTTCGTACCATTGCGCTCACGTCCGTCTCATTCGGCCCGCCCAGCACAGACATTGGCCCATTGAATGCTTTCAGCTTTCAGGGACACACGTTCACAAGTCTTCCGCCCCATGTGGGTCTGGATGTGCTGACGCATTTCCAGGTGCTGCTGGATTTCGGGGGCCGAAAGATGTACCTCAAGCCGGTTCCTGCGCCGCCCTTGAACCTCACTTACGTTCATCCGGCACCGACACCCTGAACAAGAAGACTGAGAAGCAGGGGGGCAGCACGACGGCCACTTACACCTACGGCAACGCGCTGATCAGGAAGGACGGGGAGACGCCGCTGTTCGACGGCCTCGGCAGTGAGCGGACAGTCACGGGTTCCACCGGGAGTGTGACGGCCAGCCTGATGCTGTCTGCGTTCGGCCAAACTGTTGCCAGCAGCGGGAACAGCACGGACACCTACCAGTACGGGGCCACATCAGGCTACCGCACGGAAGGCGATGCGGGCTTGACGCTGGTGGGCTGCCGGTTCTACGACGCGCAGGTGGGGCGGTTCATCAGCCGCGATACCTACCAGGACCAACCTCCCTACGCCTACTGCGATGGCGATCCCGTCAATGCCACGGACCCAAGTGGACATATAAGTTTTCCGCACTTCATGCTCATCCTAGTCTGCACAGCCATAGTTGCAGTAATAATGGCAGTGATCACCAAAGGCGTTTTTGGTCCTGGCCCGATCATAGTTGGCGCTATCGTCGGGGCCTTCATCGGTGAAGTCCTTTGGCAAAACTTCTATCCAGGACAACCATAGAACGTCCACCTCGGCATGAATGCAACACCGCGCTTATGCCGAGATACTTTACTTTCGGAGAAAACTCAGGGAGAAAACTCAATATGTGGGATTCTTTTAGGACCATCAACCGTGCTCTCTGGCATGAAGTCCTGGTGTTAATAATCGGCCTTACCTTCGGATGTCCTTTGGCAGTGTTTGCCGGACGGCTGCTAATGCCCATGTACTTCAATGGATACACTTCACAAGTTTCTTGGTGGAAGGAGGATGCACCGTTCATCGCGCTGGCAGGCTTCATTGTCGGCACTCTCTACAGTGTGGTTCTGATGCGCCAGAAGCGGAACAACCGATAGCGCGTGCAGGCTCAACGACGGCCACCGCGACCTATACCTACGGCAACGCGCTCATCAGGAAGGAAGGTCTTGACACAAAAACAGCAGAGCTGCTTCACAGTCCTGCTGTTCTTCTTTTGCACCTCGGCCAGCACACGCGCTGTTTTTTTGCAAAAGGCTTGTAATGCCTGCACGCTTGGTGGTATGATGCCCCTCAAAGCATGGTCACAACGCCGTTCTTGAGGTGGCCTCCTGCTTTCGTAACCTATCTCATAAAATGCTCCAATCTAGGAAAATCCTTAGTGCCAGAAAGGGCAGTGGGGATTTTTTGTTTTTTCTTCGGGCGAACTGTCTGCTGCTCGCGCCCAAAAACTATTTCCAAATAGTATCTCGACAGGGCTTGACAAACGCGGAAAGCGTGTGCTAGACTAAGCGCCGTACCATGATCAATCGCACACATAATTTGATAGCGGCAGCTGCCGGCAGCCAGGCACCGGCGTCCTGGTCGCCTGATGCTGCGTCTTGCCCTGCCCTCAACCAGAGCCAAACTCAAGGTTTAGGTCAAGCGGCCTGTGCCAGCTATCAGGGCGATTTTTACCCGCCGATTGCGTCTTCTCCATTGTCAAGGAGCCTGCCCCACTAAAAGCAGTCCCTAGAACCTCAGAGAAACCAATCGGCCTCAAGCATCGCGCTTGAGGCTTTTTGTTTGTGTCGCTCAAATTTTGTGTCGCTCAAATGCTGCGTCGGTGGTGAAGCGGTCTAACACGGCGGTCTGCAAAGCCGCTCTTCGGCGGTTCGAATCCGCCCCGACGCTTCTTTAGGCAGCCAAGCGCGGCTGGTGAAAGCGATGATTGCAAGATAGCAGAGATGAGTTGGAGGCACATACGGCTCGGTGCGCTGGTCTGTAAAACCAGTTCTCGTTTGAGAGTGTGGGTTCGAATCCCACCCAGCCCAGTTTAAGAGGAAATGCCATGTCTACTTTGATTGTTGAGGTCTGCAAAATTGAGAAAGTCCTGCCGCATGACAACGCGGACGCGCTGGAACTTTGCCAAATCAAGGGCTGGCAGTGCGTCATCCCGAAAGGGCGCTACTCGGCGGACGACTTAGTTACCTATGTTCCGATTGATGCCGTCATCCCGCAGGAGCATTCGGACCGCTGGGGATTCACGAAATATCTGTCCAATGGGCGCGTGCGCTGCGCCAAGCTGCGCGGTGAGCCGTCGTTTGGCGTCATTGTCGACCGGGAGAACGACGCCTGGCAGGAAGGGATGGATGTCAAGGACTACTACGGCATCACAAAGTACATCCCGCCAGTTAAGATCAGTGTGGGGGACGCCGCGCCGTCTCACCCGCTGTTTGTGGAGTATACGGATGTCGAGAACCTGCGGAACTTTCCCAGCGTCTTGACCGAAGGCGAAGAAGTCGTAGTCACCGAGAAGATTCACGGAACCTCCTGCCGGATTGGGCTGATTGAAGGCGAGCTGATGGCCGGGTCAATGGCGGTCCGGCGAGTGCGGCCGGAGCATCTGGCGGACAGTATCTACTGGCAGCCGCTGGAAGCGGGCGGCGTGCAGGCGCTTTTAGAGCGCTTCGGGCAGGAAGCGAGGCAGGTGATTTTGTTCGGCGAGGTCTTCGGCAGCAAAATCCAGAACCTGAACTACGGCCAGATTGGAAAGCTGGGATTTCGTGCATTTGACATTCTGGTGGACGGCAAGTATCTGGACGCAGACCCGTTCTTTGCCGCCTGCATGGAGTTCGGGGTGCCGGCGGTGCCGGTGCTGCACCGCGGCCCGTATGCTCTGGAAACGGTGAAAGCGCTCTCGGAAGGCGCGACAACTTTGGACGCAGATCATATCCGGGAGGGCGTTGTCGTGAAGCCCGCATCGGAGCGCATGGACCCCAAAGTGGGCCGTGTCTGCTTGAAATACATCGGCGATCCGTACCTGTTCGCCAAGAACGTCACCGACAGCCATGATGTGTAGGCGGGTTTGAGCCAGCAAGGGAAGCGCGTCGGCGGATGTCTTAGGCTGGAAACAGCCGTGCGGGTTCAAGTCCCGTTGAGAGTATTTTCAATTTTATGTTTGTTTGCTTAGAATCTGTGGTAAAGTATAGATGGTAATGATAACAAATAATTTCAATTGCATAACGGCGCAGAACAGCCTCGGTTTATCCGTTAGCTCGTCACGTCTTAACCCCATCAATCTGAGCGGCAGCCGCACAGATCGGCTCGGCTTAGGCTTGGATGATCTGCGTCTGGGTTCCCAGAACTCTCAAGGAGCGCCGATAGGTTTACAGGAAGGAAAACACCTCTGCTGACATGCAGTTTTGGTTCCATTCATAGTAAACCCTTCGGCCTCCCGCATGATGCGAGAGGCCGTTTTTGTTTGTGTTTATTTCGCTTCTGCGGAAGCAGCTCAATTGGGAGAGCATCACGGTGCCATCGTGAAGGCTGCGAGTTCAAGCCTCGTCTTCCGCTTACATGAGAAAAGTTTACGCCGCTGTAGCCCAACGGCAGAGGCATCTGGCTTAGAACCAGACCAGTGGGAGTTCAAATCTCTTCAGCGGCAGTCAGAACAGGCAGCGAAAGGAAACAATTATGTCCGGCTATATTCATTATTACCGCCAGTGCTGGCTGGTGCGGGGCAACGCGCGTCAGATGGCCTGGATTCCTGAGAAGTTCGCAGTGGCAGGCCGTTACTTGCGGCTGACGGAGGCAGGCGTAACGGAGAATGGCTGGCAGGTCACAGGCGTTGGCGCACAGATGACGGAAGAATATGTCCGCGAGCGCAGCCAGGACTACAAGCACACGCGAAAGGCTTCTGATATTTAGCGCAGACTGCCTTGTTTGGGAACGCGGCGAAAGCCCGCGTTCCCAAATCTAGACATCAGAAATGCTCTCGTTGCATAACTGGTTAATGCCCGCTCCTTATAAGGGCGTGATCCTCGTTCAAGCCGAGGCGGGAGTATAACAGCAAGATAAGCGCCCTTGTAGCCCAATGGCAGAGGCACCGAGTTTAAGCCTCGGTCAGTGGGAGTTCAAGTCTCTCCGAGGGCATAAAATTGGTTCTCCCTGATGTAACGGCAGCATAATCGACTGTTAATCGATTTGTTCTGGTTCAAATCCAGAGGGAGGAGCTTTACTCACTTTGGGACTGTGGTGTAGCGGTCAACATCTCTGACTGTCGCTCAGAGGACACGGGTTCGATTCCCGTCAGTCTCGTTTTTTCGCAATGTTTTTTCGCAATGTTTTTTCGCAATGCTTTTTCGCAATGCTCTCGTAGTTCAGCGGACAGAACGCGACTTTGCGAAGGTCGAAGCCGCAGGTTCAAATCCTGCCGAGAGCGTATTTTACAAAGAATGGCTGAATGAGATAGGGAGGGTGAATCTCCGAGGCGGGGAGTTCGCTTGGAAGGCGAAGCGGCGTGGAAGCGCTGGCGTTCGAATCGTCCGCCCTCCATTTCAAACAGTGGAACACTGTGGAAGGTAAGCAAAAATCTCGGAAGGTAAGCGTGTCCGGGCGACACGGCTCGCCCGCTAAGCGATGCGCTCCGTCAGGAGTGACGTTCGAATCGTCTGCCTTCCAGTACGATTATTTTCGAGAAGATTTGTCTGAAGAAGCGAAAGGAAAACGATATGAACGCAGAGGACATCAAAATTTTTGGCGACCATGACGAGAACACGCTGGCGCAGATGCGGACAGTGGTGCAGCATGAAGCCTGCGTAGGGGCGGTCCTCTGCGGAGACGGGCATTTAGGCTACGCCGTGCCGATTGGCGGTGTCGTGGCTTACGAGGACCATATCAGCCCGTCTGGGGTCGGATATGACATTTCCTGCGGCGTCCGAGCCTCGCGTTTAGATGTTCCTGCAAAAGATGTCCGGGCGCGAATCAAGCCGATCATGGATGATATTTGGAATACGGTGTCGTTCGGCATGGGCCGCCGGAACAAAGTTGAGGTCGAGCATTCGCTGTTCGACTCCGACACCTGGCATCTGCCCGCCGTGGCTCCGCTGAAAGAGGCGGCCCGGCGGCAGCTTGGCACGGTCGGCGGGGGAAACCACTATGTGGATTTGATGGCTGATGAAAACGGCCACACCTGGGCGGTGACGCATTTCGGCTCGCGCGGTTTGGGGCATAAGACGGCAACGTACTTCTTGCAGGCCGGCGGGGCAAAAGACGGCATGATGGTCGAGCCGCTGGTAATCGGCGCAAGCACGGCGCTCGGGCACGACTACATCCGGTGCATGGAGCTTGCAGGGCAGTACGCCTACGCTGGGCGCGACTGGGTGATCGAGACTGTCGCTGGGCTGCTCGGAGCGCATGTTCTGGAAACAGTTCACTCGCACCACAACTTCGCCTGGCTGGAGGTGCATGGCGGGCGAGAGCTGTGGGTTGTCCGCAAAGGCGCGACGCCCGCATTCCCCGGCCAGCGCGGCTTTGTCGGCGGCAGCATGGGCGATGACGGCTACATTCTGGAAGGTGTCGAGACGCCCGAATCAAAAATCGCGTTGTATTCCACCGTTCACGGCGCGGGCCGGGTGATGAGCCGTACCCAGGCGGCGGGCAAGCGCGACTTCCGCACCGGCGCACGCAAGTCCGAAGGGGCAATATCCAAGCACATGATGATGGACTGGCTGAAAGAGCGCGGCGTCGAGCTGCGCGGCGCGGACACGGACGAAGCGCCGCAGGCGTACAAGCGTCTGGCTGAGGTCGTTAAGACGCACGGAAACACGGTGCGAATCGTCCACACCCTGTCTCCGATGGGTGTGGCAATGGCATGCCCAGAGATTCGCGATCCGTACAAAGACTGAGAGGAAAAATGAAAAGATTGCTCTGCCGCGACGAGTTTCGCGAAGGCGTCTTCAGGCGCGACAACCAAAGATGCGTTGACTGCGATGCGACGGCGCTCGACGCGCACCATATCATAGAAAGGCGGCTTTGGCCCGATGGCGGCTGCTATTTGGACAATGGGGCGAGCCTCTGCGGCCTGTGCCATGTTCGCGCCGAACAAACCGCGCTCACCTGTGACGAGATTCGGACGGCGGCGGGCATCACGCGCGTTCTCCTGCCTCCGCATCTTTACGAGGACGCTTCCTATGATAAGTGGGGGAATGTCCTGCTGCCGAATGGAACACGGCTGCGAGGCGAGCTGTTCGGCGACGAGTCCGTGCAGAAGATACTGGCGCAGGGCAGGGTGCTGGACCAATTTGTGTTGTATGTCCGCTATCCGCGCACGCATCATCTGCCGTGGAGCAATCCGTCAAAAGACGACCGCACGCTGGACAGCTTAACTGCCTTTGAGGGACAAGAAGTGATCGTGACGGTGAAGATGGACGGCGAGAACACGAGCCTCTACCGTGACCACATCCACGCGCGGTCTTTGGACTTCCTGACGGGGGCCGAGCGGAGCATGGTGAAAAGCCTCCACGCTCGGATCGCTCACGAAATCCCCGAAGGCTGGCGGCTGTGCGGCGAGAACCTTTATGCCCAGCATTCCATCCACTATGCAAGGCTGCCCGATTACTTTTTGCTGTTCTCGATCTGGAACGAGCGCAATGAGTGCCTCTCTTGGGACGAGACCCAGGAATGGGCCGAAATGCTGGGCTTGATGATGGTGCCAATCCTTTACCGTGGATTATGGGACGAAAAAGTAATCCGCAGTTCGTACCAGCCTGTCTATGACGGCAATGCGATGGAAGGCTACGTCGTGCGGGCGGCACGCAGCTTCTCCTACGGTGAGTTCCGCCGCGTCATGGGCAAGTATATCAAGCCGAACTTCGCCCCAGGACGTCATAACTACCACCGCCATTTTACCGCAAACGAACTGCTGCCTGTTTCCCCTTTGCAGGCATGAAAGCTAGTCTCCATTCCTATTCTAAGCAGGAAAGACAGCAGCACGAGGTGAACAAGCAAGCACACGATATTTCGTCAAAAGCATAAATATTGTCGGCAGCCCTTCGGGTTCACGTTAGAACAGCAATTATGGTGAAACTTTACACTTGGGGGCCGACAACGGCTGAAACGGTCCTGGAACACGATGTCGCGCCTGACATCGGCCACGCGGCACTCGAAGTGACAAGCGGCAGTGACAACCCAAGAACATATGCCAGCTTTTGGCCTGAGCGTGACTCTTTAATCGGCAGGATCACAGCTCTCTGGAAACCGCGGCCTGACCGGAACCCAGCCACTTACGCCCTGGAAACTGATTCTGAGGGAAGTTATATGCAGCGCCCTGCTGACCGTGAGGATCACTTTGAGGGGCTGGACGAGGATCGAGTTGCTCATCTGTGGCAGGACTTAAGCGGCAGCGAGTACAACTTTCTCAAGTGGAACTGCGCCAGCGTCTGCAAGCTGCTGCTGCTCAGTGCCATGCCCACGCGCCTGCATCCCGCCATTGAGAAGGCGATGGGCGTCGCTCCTGAAGACCTTGCGCGGCTGTCCAGTGCAGACGATTTATCGGAAAAGCTGAGGGCGCTTTCCACGTCGCCATTCATCGACAGCCATCCCGAAGAGTTGCAGCGAATGGCCGAGGCGTATGTAAAGGCTTATCGCCTTCACACTTGACAACCTCAACACGTAACACTTTCTGTCCTTGTCGGTGTTTTCGCCCATTCTGCTCATCTTGCTGCTGCCAGGGGAGGCGAGGATTGGGGCGGCCCATTTACGACAGCGACGAGCAGGCAGACATCATCGCGCATGACGCCGCCTTGAGCCGCCGCGTCTACCCCGGCAATCAGCCCTGCAGCCAAATGTTCGGCTATGGCCTCCGCGTCCTGGACTTCTGCCGGGATGACGGCATCCGCGAACAGGTCCGCGACGCCTTCAATTCCCAGCATCTCCTTGCGGGACTGACCCACTTCGGTCAAGCCGTCGGTGAACGCCGCCAAAGCATCGCCCGGTGCAAGGAGGATTCTTCGTTCCTCAAATGCAGCGCCCTCAAAAGAACCCAGCACCGGGCCGGTCGGCGGAAGAGGCTCAATGACCCCGCTTGCTGCCCGGCGGACCAGCGCCGGCTCCTGGCCGCAGTTCACATAGGTTAGTGTCCCTGCGCCGCTGTCAAAAGCGCCGACAAACAGGGTCGCAAACCCCGTCAGAAGCCCCTGCTCGGCCAAAAGCGAGTTCAGCCCTTCCACTGCTTCCGATGGTGTGCGGGCGCGATGCAGTGCGTAGCGCAGCATATTCCGCACGGTTGCCACTTGGCTTGCCGCCGCTAAACCTTTCCCGGACAAATCGCCCACGACAAGCGCCGTGCAGCCTTTGTCGACCGGGAAGACATCATAAAAGTCCCCGCCGACACCCGCCTCTGCCAGCGCGGCTTCGTAATGCTTCGCCAGCGCCATTCCCGGAATGCGCTCCGGCACTGACGGCGTCAGGGCCGCTTGAAGCTGCTCGGCGATCCGGTGCTCGCGCTCGGCGATTTGCGCCCGCGCTTCTTCCAGCGCCCTGCGCGTGCTGATGTCCTGGAAAAAGACCGAAAGACCGCCTTCCGACGGGTAAGCCCGCACTTCCACCCAGATGTCAAGCGGCGGGTAAAACTCCTCAAAAGTCACACTCGTTTGTTCGCTGACAGCGCGGCGGTAAGCACGCTCGAACTGGGAGCCGGTGGCAGCAGGGAACTCGTCCCAGAAAACATGACCAAGCAAATCTTCCCGCCGTCGGGCCATGATCCTCTCAGACTGGTCATTGATGTAGGTAAACCGCCACTCGGCATCCAGCGCAAAGAAAGCGTCGCTGATGCTTGCCAGGATTCTGGTTGTCCGCTCGTGCGCGGCCCGCAGTGTGTCGGCTTCCTGCGCCAGGGTGCGCTGCTGACGCAGCACCTCGACCGTCAGCCAAGTCCGTTCTACCACGGCGCGAAGCAGATCGATTTCCTCTGGTTTCCAGTGCCTCGGCGCAGCATTATGGACGGAAATGCAGGAAACAACCCGGCCTGTGTGCACGACGGGAACGGTGACATGGGCGCGAATGCCGATGGCCTCATACGCGGCGACTGATTCCGGCGGGGCTTTGATGGGATCAGTTTGCACGTCGTCAACAATCACGGCTCGCCGGGCGGCGTATTCGGTGACTACAAACTGGCCGAACGCAGCAATTGACACGACGCCTTCAATGCTCCGCACGGATGGGTCAGCGCAGTAATCGGGCTTGATCGCGCAGGTGTCGGCCTCAATGTCAATGTCGGCGAAGAGGCAGCGGGAGACGCCCAAAAATGCCCCCACGGAACTGACGGTGTCCGCAATGACCGCGTCCGGGTCGGTCAGCCCGCGTGCTCGCTCGGCCAAATCCGCCAGGAACCGCTCGCGCTTCTCGCGCTCCACCCGCTCGGTGATGTCTACGACAACGCCGGGCAAAGCAACCGCCTCACCCTGCGCGTCCCGCTCCACCTTGCCGCGTGTCGCCAGCCAGCGGGAAGAGCCATCCGGCAGCACGACCCGGTAATCTTCCTGATAAACTTCTTTGTAAGCTATCGCATCGGCAATGGCTTGGGTGACGCGGGGCAAATCATCGGGATGAACGGCTTGCAGATAAGCGTCCAGCCGCCCGCCCGCCGCCTCTTCGGCGCTGACTGAAAACAAGCGGGCCAGTCCTGCATCCGCCACGACGGTGTCCGTCGCGAGGTCAAAAGTCCAGGTCGCAATTCCGCCGGCGTCAAGCGCGGCTTCCAGCCGCGCTTGCGCGTCTTGCAGCCGCATCTCGTTCCGGCGCAGGGCTTCCTCTGAGACGCGCAGCGCCTCATGGGCCATTCGTCGGGTGTCATCCGTCTCATGCCGGTCCGTGACATCGGTTTGAATGCCGACAAAGTGCGTTAAGCTGCCGCTCGCATCCAGCACCGGACTGACCGTGATCTCATTCCAGAAGGCCGTGCCGTCCTTGCGGTAGTTCAAAATCAGTGTTTGGCAGGCACGCGCATTCTGGACTGCGTCGCGCAGCGCCTGCACCGCAGACGGGTCCGTATTCGGCCCCTGCAAAAAGCGGCAGTTGCGCCCAATAACTTCATCTTCGGAATAGCCCGTCATGTTCAGAAACGCGGCATTGGTATAAATAAGGGGGCAGTCGGGCTGGCGCGGGTCGGCAATGACGATGCCATTGGACGCGGCGGCGATGGCGCGGTCCCTCGCCCGCAGCTCGTCCAGCACGGCCCGCTTCTCGCGCTGTCCCTGCTGGAAGCGGAGCGCCGCCTGCAAAGAACGGGCGACAAGCTCCGGATGAAGCCGTTCTTTGGGCAGGTAATCCGCCGCGCCCGCTTCCATGATTTCGGTGATGACCTGGGCATCGCGCCGGCCCGTCAAAACAACAACTGGAGTGGCAAGGCCCTGGGCGCGAACTTCCAGCAGCAAACTCAAAGCAACGCCGTCGGGAAGGGTATGGTCCAGGAAAATGCACGCAAACTCTTCGCGCTCCAGCGCCGCCCGCGCCGCCGTGAGTGAATCCGCTTCCAGCACCTCGGCTTCAACGCCGCCGATTGCTACGCCCTCGCGCCGCAGTGCATCCGCGACGGCTTGGCGGTCGCCGGGATCATCGTCAACAATTAGTATGTGTGGTTTGTCAGCCGCCACAGATTTCTCAGGCAACGTGTTATTTCTCAGTCAAAGTGTTTAGAGTTTGGGTAATTATAGCACAAACCGGACGCAGAGAAGCCGGTTTGAGGAGCGGGTTTAGGGGTTAAAATCCCTGCGTTACTTGATTACGTCCGGCAGCCTTTGACCGGTACATCGCCATGTCCGCGCTGTGGATGAGGGCCGCCGCGTCCGCCATTTCTTCCGACAGTTCAGAGATGCCCACGCTCACCGTCAGCGGCCGCAAATCCCAGTGATAAGATTCGATTGCCGACCGAATGCGCTCGCCGAGAGCCACTGCCTCCGCGCTGACAGTATGCGGCAGAAGCACGGCGAACTCTTCCCCGCCGTACCGAGCAAGAATGTCGGTCTCGCGCAGCTGCTCCAGCAAAATGCGCCCGGCCTGATGCAGCACGCGGTTCCCCTGCAAGTGGCCGAAGGTGTCATTGAACGCCTTGAACCAATCCAGGTCAATCATAATCAGCGACAGCGGCTCGGCATAGCGCCGCGCCCGCAGCCACTCTTCGCGAATGCGCTCCGTGAACACGCGCTGGTTTAAGAGGCCGGTAAGGCCGTCAGTAGTCGCCAGCACTTCCAGCCGGGCATTGGCGGCTTCCAGTTCCCGGTTGGCTTCTTCCAGCGCCGCCTTCTGTGATGCGAACAAATCCGCATTGTCGCGGGCCTGCTGCTCAATGCGCCTGCGCTCGGTCACATCCCGGAACAGCCAGAGATGACCGCCATAGCCTTGATCGCTGCCTCCAGGAAACACAGGCACGTAATCACGTTCCCAAACCCGCCCATCGGTCAGGCGAAGCTCTTCCGCTGTTGCCGATTCCTGCCGACGGCGCAGATCCTGAGCACGGGCGATAAACCTTTCACCGTCTGGGAACAGCAGGCTGGAGCGCCGCGCCAGGGGCAGGACATTGACGCCAATCAGCGCCTCCGGGGGCATGCCAAGCCCCATCATGTCGCAGAAAGACTGATTTGCCAGCACAAGCTGCCCCTCGCTGTCTTCCACAACGACCCCGGCCTGAATGTTGGCAAGCAGCGCTTCCAGCCGCAGGGCCGAGGCCGCGAGGGCAGCCTTCGAGAGATTGCGGCCTGTGATATCCGAGAAAAGGATCGTCAAGCCGTCAGGAGCCGGAAAGATGCGATACTCAATCCATCTGTCCCGCTGCGGCAGATACTGTTCTACTTGGGTGAAGTTTTGCTCGGCCATCGCCCCGTGACATGCCCGGCAGAACGGCCCGTCAACGAGGGCAGGAAGCTCTTCCCAAATTTGCTTTCCTAAAAGTTTTTGGGCGTCGCGCTCTAAAAGCGCGGCAGCTGGAGAATTGACAAAAACAAAACGCCACTCTTGATCCAGGGCTGCAATTCCATCGGTAACTCGTTCAACCAGGCCAGAAGCGAGGTTTTGCACAATTGCGCTCTTTCTAGCCCGGCGTGAACGGGAAGCATTTTCGGGTCGGCGCATTTTTCGTCATACCCGACTCAAGGCGGTATGACACCCGGAAGCGGATGCCGCAAACCAGAGCCACAGCCAAACGGCCCCAGCCAAGATAGCTGAGGCCGTTTTTCAAGATAGCTGGGGCCGTTTGTGGAGTCAGGCGCGGGCCTTGCCTACTTCGCCAGGATGCCCTGCGAGAGCGCAGTGATCAAAGGAACGCCCTGCATGGTGCCGAGGCCGGTGGAGTCATCAAAGCCTGTCACAGCCTTGTAGTTTGTGCCGCCCGTGACCGTCAGGTTGCTGCTGCCGTCGCTGATGTCATGGAAGATGGACGTGTAGCTGGTCTGCAAGCCGGCTGCCGAGTAGGCAAGCGGGTACAGGCTATAGTTCGGGAACCCCAATGGGCTGCTGTTCGGCAGAGCCAGCGCCCGGTTCTGGTTGACCAGCGCCGTGAAGCCCGCCCACAACGGAGCTGCTTCGCTGGTGCCGCCGAAGATGTAGTAGCCGGAGCCGGTCAAGCCGGGGTCTTCGCTGACATAGATAGCAATGCCCGTTTCCGGGCTGGCATCGCAGGAAATGTCAGGCAGGTTGCGGTTGGTTGTAGAGACATTGCTGCCGCTGATAGCCGACGCGAAGGTTGCAGCGTTGATCTGGTAAGAAGGGATCGTCCACTGCTTGCTGACCCCGCCGCCCCCTGCGCCGCCCGATGCCGTATTATTATAGTTCCAGGTGGACTCTGCCTTGTACGTTTCGTTAGTGCCGGGGCTTTGCACAGTCAGAGCCGTGCCGCCGACGCCGCAGACCATTGGCGCGGAAGAACTGATGTCTAGGCTGGTGCGTCCGTTGCTGTCCGCCTGCGAGCCGCTGTCTCCTGTAGAAACATAGACAGAAATGCCCTGCGCCGCAAGCTGGGTATAGGCTGTGTTCAAAGCAGTCTGACTGGCGCTCGGTGTGAGCGCCGTTCTGCTTTCCGCGCCGAAGCCGTAGGAGATGGAGAGCTGCTTTGCGATGTTGTCTGTGGCGACTGCCATAATAGCGTCCGTATTTGACCCGCCGCTACTTTGCAGGTAAAGGCGAATGCTGGTATTGGGAGCCATGGAAAGCTGGCAGGCAATGTCGATGTTCGTTTCGGCCGGGCCGTCCGCTTCATAAACAGTCGGGCCGCCGTCTACGGGAACAATCGTGATGGGAACGCGCTTCAGGCCAAATGTCGCCTCATATTTCAGCGCGTCCTTGATGTTGTATTCCGTGCCATATTCAATAATCGCGCAGGTCTGGCCGGTTCCGTCCAGTGCGGTTCCGTTCAAGCCGTAAGCCGTGCGGATGTCCGACGGTGCAAAGCCTCCGCTCGGTCCGGTTCCCTGTTCGCCGGGGTTCTGCACATCTGGGTTGGCTCCATCGGTAATCGGCACGATGGCTTTGGCTGAGGACACGCGGCGAGGCTTGAGCTGGTGGATGAGCGGAACCGGCGGCGTGGCATTGTCGAGGCCCGTTACGCCGGTGATGAACCCGGCAACAGCCGTCGGCACTTTCACTTCCGTGTCCGGGGCGCGGAAGATGCGGCCTGACGGCGACTGGAACTGCTTCAGCGTAATGCCGAAAGCGGCATTGATCTGACTTGCCGTGCCGGACAGGCTGACGTAGGTGCGCGACGGGAATGTCTGCGTGACCGTGAGACCTTGAGACTGAAGGTAACTAATCAGGGCGCTGTAGCTGATGCGCGACGGCCCAAATTGGTCGGCAAACTCGCTGGGGGTCAGATACTGGCCGTAGCGCGAGTCGGTGGGGTCACTGAGGCCGTGCAGCAGGTCGTCCAGCGCAGCCTGGTTCCGCAGCGGCAGGGTGACAGAGCAGCTCAGTACCTGGCCTGCCGGCACAACGCCAATCGGGGTAGAAGTCTTGACCAGATCGGGCACATGGCCGCTGATCGTCACCAAAGTCGCCGTCGGCACTGCTGTGATGCCGGTCACAGGCGTGCCGCGAAGCACCGGTGCCGCCCAAGATGGGGCGCTTAGGAAAGCGATGCTTCCCGAAACAAGGGCGGCGGCAAAAGCGGCGCGTCGCCCCGGCGATGAAAGATAAGTAATAGACAATGAACTCTCCTTGAAAATCAGGCAGCGAAAAACACTGATACAAACAAAACATCGGCAAACAGGGACTAAGCGGCGGGGCGTGTGCTGCGGCGGCGAGCTTGCAGGACTTGTCCGGCGCGGCCAAGCATGATAAGACTCAGCAGCAGGCCAAAGCCCAGCCCGGTAGAAGTCTCCGGCACCGCCGCAGGATTGTTGATCCCAAAGCTGAACCCCGTGAACGAGCCGGTGTCGTCGGGCTGCGAGTCGGTGATGTTGAGGGTCCAGGCTCCGAAGACGCTCTGGTTGAGGAAGCTGTTCAGGGTGTTGCCGGCATTTGCCGGGGCGAATCCGTTAGCGGCATTTCCAGTTGCCTGATAAGTGACTGCGGACGAGGCAGCGGTGAAGTCCTGCACGGCGGCAAGGCTTGCGCCGGACAGCGCGAATGTGTAGTTGCCGCCGCTGAACTGCGCGGCTGAGCCGAGGCCGTAGTTGTATCCGGGGCTGCTGGGGTCGTTGTTCGCCCCGGTGTGGTCAAACAAGTCTACTGTGACGCCGTTGTGGGTCAGGGTCGCCGTCAGGTCGCCGATGAAACCGTGGTTCAGGCCGTCAATCGTGATGGAGTTGAACGCATTAATGGCGTTAGTGCTGGTGACGTTCAAAGTCTGCGAGACACCGCCGGGTGTGGCGTCAGGGATGGTCGACGTACTGCCGGGGTTGATCTGAGTAACGACTGTTTGAACTGTCCCCACATCGGTGTTGACAATGCCGCCATCAACAAAGGTGAACTGCTGATTGGCGTTGAGTGTTTCCGAAAAGTTCACGGCACCATTCGTCGGCTGTATGAACCCGGCATAGTTCGTCTTTGGAGAAGACGGGGTAAATGTCGGCGAGTACAAAAACTGAACGAAATCGTTGCTGCTGGAATACCCGCTGGTGACGGTTGTTTGCACATTGTAAACCGCGGCTGCCGGCGCGGTAAACACCTGAGCTGCGTAAGGAACAGCAGTGCCGCCGCCGATAAACGACTCATTAAATGTAGGAGTGCCGGGTGCAGTCGTATCTCCCGTGTAAGTCGCTACCACTTGAGAGGAAGGGGGAACAATCGTCGTGGCGAAGACCTGGGCGTGGGCCACGCCGGTGCCGGAAAGCAACGCGCCCGTCAAGAGGGTAGCAGTGTGCCGGGTGCGGCGGAGTTGGGTGCGGGACGGAACAAGATTCAATGGACAGTTCTCCTTGATGAGTCATGCGAATAAATAGCGTTAGGGAAGGTCATCATTGACGTGAAGCGCAGCCGCGAGCCGCTGGAAAAACCTTTGCTGGGGCAAGGCATGAGCGAGTAACAAGTGCTGAAACAGCATCGGCAAGACTGCCGGAGGAAAGTGCGGAGACTGGACAAGTGACCTCAGAAGAAGAAAATTCCAGCCTGCTCGGTTCACAGTCACTGGGAACCAAGCGCAACGGGAGCATTCTACCAAATTATTTATGTGAATGCAACCCAATTTGAAGGTAAAATCCACCATTTTCGCAAAAATCTGCTTTCGGCAAGGCATAATTTCCAGTAAGCGTCAGGACTTGTCAGATGGGCTACATAACTGACTTGCTGGCGCAACACCGCGAAATAATGCCGCGTGAGGTATCCTAACGTCAGCCGACGACTATCACTTACTGAAAAAGAAGCAAGGGAAAGCGAAACCACCGATGGAACCTGCTGCAAAGCCAAACACAGCCCAAGCCGCCGAGCGGTCCTGCCCGCACTGCGGCCAGCCTATTCCTATGGACGCCATTCTCTGCCCCTACTGCCGGACCGTTGTGATCGCGGCGTCCGAGTGGAAGCCCCCGCCGGTGGACCGTACCGGCACCAGCCGGGAGTCGCGCCGAAACCGCGTTTGGATTGTTTGGGGCTTGCTGGCCGCAAATTTGTCCGCCGCTGCATTGATTGGCCTGACTGTGCTTCTGAGCCGCTCGCCTTCCACCAATTCCTCCACGGATGTGGGAGGCATTTTAGTTTCTTCCGATTTTGTGCTGGTGCCGTTTGTGATGGGCTTGGTCAGCGCCTTCTTTTGGAAAAGCGTCACGCTGACGACAATGGAGTATCTTCTGTACTCGCTGCTGAACAGCGCGTTCGGCCTTGTCGGCGGCGGCGTGTTCATGGGCGAAGGCGTTATCTGCCTTTTAATTGTTTCGCCGCTTCTTGTTTCGTTTGTCTTTTTGGGAGCGCTGACGGGCCGGTGGCTGTTCCACTTTAACTCAAATCGCCTGAACTTGTCTTTGGTCCCAATGGCGCTGGCCCTGCTGACTGTAGATGTCCTGTCGCCGCACCATTACGAAAATGCTGTGACTGATACCGTGGTCATTCATGCCTCACCGGCCCAGGTCTGGTCCCACTTGGCGGCGGTTCCGCTGATCCCAGATAAGCCGAACTTCTGGCTGTTTCGGATGGGCCTGCCATACCCAACCCACGCGGCGGTGGAAGGGCAGGGGGTTGGCGCAACCCGCCAGTGCGTTTTCAGCCGCCACTGCGTATTTCAGGAGAAGATTGTTGCTTGGGACCCCGGCCGCCGGCTGACCTTTGACGTGACCGCGCAGCCGCGTGACCCGGAAATCCTCGGCCACGCCCGCGTCAGGCGCGGCCAGTTTCTGCTGCGCGACAATCACGACGGCACGACAACGCTCATCGGCACATCCTGGTATGAGCTGTACGTGTACCCGTCGTGGTATTACGACTTATGGGCAAGTTCCATTGCCCGACAGGTCCATCTGCGGGTTATGGACCATATCAAGGCGCTGTCTGAGACGGGAACACGGGGCTGAACCTCTGTGCTTTAAAAAGGCAAGCCCCCGCCTGCGCGGGCGAAGAAAGACACATTACCAGAGCAACTCTTCACCCACTAAAGCCCTGCCGTTTAGGGCAGGGACTTGAGAAAAACCATGCTAACTTGGGCCGCACAAAAACTGCCGTTTCTGCGCCGCGTCTACGTCTTGCCGCAGCTTCTGGACATGGCGCTCCTAGCCCATACGCTGGCGCGGTATCCGGCAAAAGCGCGGGCAATGCACGCGCTGGAAACCGAAGTTCTAAGCTGGCCTGGCGTTTCGGCGCATATTCACCGGTTCGGCGGCACGGAGTTCCGAATGAAAGGCCGCGAGATCGGCCACCTGCACGGACACGGCCTGCTGGACATTCTGCTGACGCGGGCGCTGCGCGATGCTGCTGTCGAAGCCCAGCTTGCTTTGCCGCACCACATCTTTCCGCAGTCGGCTTGGGTTAGCTTTTACCTGCATGATGCCGCCGATGTTCCGCCGGCTCTGACTTTGCTGCGCCGCAATTATGACCGTCTGACTTCTGAAAGCAATTTATGATTATCAGCTCTCTGCTTGACACCGATCTCTACAAATACACGATGCAGGAAGTCGTCTGGAGCCACTTCCCCAATGCCCAAGTGGAATATCAGTTCCGGTGCCGCAGCCGGGGCGTGGACTTGTCGCCCTATGCCGATGAAATCCGTGCCGAACTCGATGCCTTCTGCCGCCTGCGCGTCTCCGAGGACGAAATGCGCTTCCTGCACGGCATTTACTACTTGAAGCCGTCGTATTTGGACGCGCTGCGCGATCTGACGCTCAATCCCAGCCATGTTGAAATTACCGTAGATGAGGGCGCCGCTCCGGAAGACCGGCTGCAAGTTCGCATCGCCGGAAGCTGGTTCCAGACAATTTTGTTCGAAGTGCCTCTGCTGGCGATTGTCAACCAGGTTTACTTTCAGCACACCCAGCCCGATGATGCGGCGAACAGAAGTGAGGGCAGGACGCGGCTGGAAGCCAAAACGGCGCTTCTGAAAGACGCCGACCCGCCGGTTTATCTGATTGAGTTCGGTACGCGCCGCCGCTACAGCCGGGGCTGGCAGGATACGGTGATCGGCTATTTGAAAGAGAATTTGGGAAGCAGGCTGCTCGGAACCAGCAACATCGCCGCCGCGATGCGCCACAATCTGAGGCCGTTCGGCACGATGGCCCATGAGTTCTTGCAGGCATGCCAGACGTTTGTTGCTTTGCCGGAGTTCCAAAAGTTCGCGTTTGATACCTGGATGCAGGAGTACCGGGGAGATTTGGGGATTGCGCTGTCGGACGTGGTCGGCATGGACCCGTTCCTGCGCGACTTCGACAAGCTGTTCTCCAAAGCCTATGACGGCGCACGGCACGACTCCGGCGACCCGGTGGAATGGGGCGAGAAACTGATCAAGCATTATCAGGACATGGGGATTGACCCGAACACAAAATCGGCAGTGTTCAGCGACAGCTTGGACGTTCCCCGCGCAATGGAGCTGGCCCGGCACTTTCAGGGCCGCATTCGCACGTCATTCGGCATCGGCACGAACCTAACCAACGATTTAGGCTTTGAGCCGCTGTCTATTGTCATCAAGATGACCCGCTGCAACGGCAGGCCGGTGGCAAAACTCAGCGACAGCCCCGGCAAAACCATGTGCCAGGACGACGTTTACCTCAGCTATCTACGGCAAACATTTGGGATTGCTGCTAAATAAACAGCTCGCCTTCCAGATATTTAACGGCGTACCCGGAAATCCGCACTCGGTCCGGCCCGTTCTCGCAGAACAGCTCTCCGCCGCGTCGGGAGACCTGCCGTGCGTGCAGCGCTTGTTTGCCCAGACGCTCAGCCCAATAAGGGACGAGGGCGCAGTGTATGGAGCCTGTAACCGGGTCTTCGGAGATGCCGACGCGCGGCGCGAAGTAGCGCGACACGAAATCACACTCATCGCCGGGCGCAGTCACGACCACTCCCTGCAAATCAAGGCGGCACAGCGCGGCAAAATCCGGGGCCAGCGCCCGGACTTCCGCTTCCGTGTCGTAGACGACGTAGTAGTCTTGCTCTGCTGCTGCGTCGCCTGACCCGGCCAGGGATGTAAAGACTTTGCGCGGCGGCAGTTCCAATCCGCTTAACAATGCGGCAGGCGCTTCGACAGAAGCCAGCGCATACTTTGGGAAGTCCATCGTCAGCAGGTTATCCGTGCGGCTCACGGTTAACAGGCCGCTTTGGGTGTGGAACCCGACGGCGCTCTTGGAGGGTGTCAGATCGGTAAAGACGACATATGCCGATGCAAGTGTCGCATGGCCGCAAAGCGCCACTTCCTGCGTTGGCGTGAACCAGCGCAGATGATACCCGCCCTCGACAGGAACAAAAAAAGCAGTCTCGGCCAGATTGTTTTCCGTCGCGATGGCCTGCATTTGGGCGTCCGGCAGCCAGGCGTCAAGCGGCACCACAGCCGCCGGGTTGCCTCGGAAGACTTCGGAGGCGAATGCATCAACTTGAAACAGCTTCATAGTTGTAACAGCTTCATAAGCGGCTCTTTCGGGACGAGCCGCTTTCGTCAATCGGGTCATCGTCAAGGTTGGTATGCGGGCCTTCGTCCCCGATGCGGAATGGCTCGGAGCCGGCCGGCTCAACTTGCGCCAGCTCCTTTTCGGCTTCCGCCCGCGCTTCCGGGGTCATCTGCTCTGCAATATCTTGGCCGGAAACGGCGTCTAAATCTTTCATCATCTGAATCTCCTCTGCGCTCATCATACCACTTATCAAAAAAGAACTAACCTGCGCTGATTTTCGGCTGCCAATCGGTTTAGGAACTCTTCACGCGGGATCTCGAATGCCCCCAGTGCTTCAAGATGTGGGGTCATCACCTGAATGTCAATCCAGGCCAGCCCCCGCGCTTTCAGTGTGTCGCACAAAAACAAAAGCGCGAATTTGGAGGCGTTTGGAGCGCGGTGGAACATGCTTTCGCCGCAAAAGACGCCGCCGACGGAAACGCCGTACAGCCCGCCTTGCAGATTACCGTCGGCATCCCAGGCTTCCACACTGTGAGCGTATCCCAGGCGGTGCAAGGTCTGGTACGCGGCAAGCATCTGCGGCGTAATCCAGGTTCCGGCCTGACCGGGGCGCGGCGACTGCCGACACGCAAAGATCACTTGGTCAAACGCCGCATCTATCGTGAACGTCAATTTTGTATGCCGCCGGGCGCGGGCAAGGCGCTCAGGAACGTGAATTTGGCTAAAGTCCAGCACGGCCCGCGACGGCGGGCAGAACCAGAGAAGCGGATAGCCCGTAATCGGCCACGGGAAAATGCCCAACCCGTAGGCCCAAACTAAGGTTTCCGGCGAAAGGTCGTCGCCGACCCCTACCACTTCGGCATTCCCGGCTTGTCGTGGGGAAATATAGCGCAAGCCAGGCGGAACAAATTGGGGGCCAGGCGGAATAAACCCAGAGCTAGGCAGAACAAACTGAGGCATGGTACAATCCTATTGACATGATACCCAACCGCCCGCCTCTCTTTCGCCCTGGCTTTCCGTCTGTCATCAAGCCCTCTGCGTCTCTGCCCCCGCCGCCTTCGCGGTCGGCGCTTGGCCGACTGCTGCTGGCATCTGTGCTGTCGGTCGTGATTTCGCTAGTCCCGCTTCTGTCCCCGCTCTTGTATCCCCTGCGGCTGTTCGTGACGTTCATCCACGAAGGCAGCCATGCGCTGGCGGCGACTTTAACCGGCGGCAACCCGACCCAGATTGCAGTCATGCCGGACGCTTCCGGGGTCACCCACAGTTCTGGCGGCTGGACGCCGGTGATCATCATGGCAGGCTACATCGGCGCGGCGGCTTACGGCGCGGCCATGCTGACACTGGCTCGGCGTCCGGGGTGGTCCCGCTTTGCGCTCGGCGTCTCCGGCGTGATTGTCGCTTCGCTGGACTTTGGACTGGTCCGAAACGGGTTCGGGCTGGGGTGGGGGATTGCCATCGCTGCCGGGCTGCTGCTTTCCGCATGGCGTCTGCCGGCAAAGGCCGCCGAGCTGACCGCCATGTTTCTCGGCGTCCAGTGCGTCCTCAACTCGCTGTACGACCTCAGAACGCTGATCGGCCTGTCTACACTCGTCAACGGCCCGATTTCGGACGCCGTGCTGATGTCCCAAGTCATTCCGCTGCCGCCTATCGTCTGGGCTGTTCTTTGGGGTTTGCTGTCGCTCGGTATTTTAGGCGCGGCCCTGCGCCCTTACTGGCGCGATGCACATGGCTAAGGCTGGAATAGAGCCTGCCGCAAAGACCCAACCTGCCGCCAAAACCCACGCGGGTGAAACACCTGCCAAACGAGCCACGATGCGCTGCACAGCAGCAGACCAAGCAGCAGAAACAGTGTTCCAGGCACAAGCCACAAGTCGTCAAGCCGGAGCCAAAGGGAAATGGCTTCCCCTTTGTGTTCCGCCTGCAAAGACTTAATCATGCTGCGGAAGGCCGTGTTGTCTCTGACAGAGATGCGAAAATAAGGCTTTTTTGTGAAACTGTCGTAGGACTCGCTGTACTTATAGGGCGAAGTATCAGTTTGGTGCAGGCGTAGGTAGCGGCTGACTGCAAGATTTGACACTACGTTCAGCAGGAACAAGCTGCCAAGCAGCGCGGCTATCCAGCCAAAGCCGGGGAACCAGTGGAAGGACCGTCCATCTGAGCTGTGAGTTCCTAGAAGGATAAGCGGCACAAGGCTATACAAGAAGAGCCGGGGCAGCGCAACTTGAAAGCTAAAGTTCCAGATCAGCTCTTTCCCATGTTCCGCGAGCGCCTTGAACATTTTTCTACACGTCTTTGCTGGGGATGCTGCTGTCATCACTGGGAGCAGAAGCTGCGCCGCCGGCGACGCCGTCAACACGGTAGGCTTTGCCTTCTCGGATCATCAAATAGACGGCGTGGACCGTAATACCGTCTTGACCTGTTACTGCTGTGGGAATTGCCAAATGCGCTCCGGTGCTGTCCGCCGCCGCCGGGCCGAAAACAACTTTTTTGGAATGGGCGAACTCCGGGTAAGCCTGCACGATCATTGCCCGAAACTCCAGCGGCGACGCAAAATTCTTTTTCAGCTCACTGCTCTGGTAAATGATCGCCGTTTTGTAATCGTCCTTCCCAAACGCTTTCAGCTGGGCCTGGATCGCGCTGATTGCAGCGGTTCGCTCGGCGGCTTTAGCGGGGCGGGATAAGCTGGGCGTTTGAGACAGGGCAGATGCGGCGGCTGCCGCGAAAAGAGTGGATGCGATGAAAGAAGTCAGCAGGCGGGTCATGGCAGTAATCTCCTGCCGATTCATACCCGCCTGAGCATCTGCCTAACCGGGCGGCAGGAAGAAAAACGCCAGTGCAATAATCGCATACGCCGCCAGAAGCTGCGCTCCTTCCAGCCAGTGGGATTTGCCGTCGCCTGCAATGAACGCTGAAATTATGACACTGAACGCAATCGCGGTCATCTCCGGAACTGAGAAGATATACGTCAAAGGGTGGCCGGTCAACAGGCTGGCAAAGACAAGCGCCGGGGCGACAAACATAGCGATTTGCGTGGACGACCCAATCGCAATGTTCATGGTAATGTCCATCTTGTTTTTGAGCGCCATCCAAACTGCCGTGGAATGCTCGGCGGCGTTGCCGATAATCGCCACAATGATAATGCCGATAAAAATGGGGTTCCAGCCGAGACGAAGCGCTGCGCCATTGACGCTGCCGACTAGAAACTCGCTTTCCACCGCTACCACCACCGTCGCACCGGCCAGTACCAGAAACGCCGTGCGCTTGTTCCATTTCGGTGGGTCTTCCTCGGCTTCCGCCTCGCAGTTCCGAAACAGCGCTTCATGCGTTTTCAGCGAAAAGAACAGCGACGCCACATAAGTCACTAAAAGAATACCTGACACCCACAGCGACAGATTTTCAACCGACGGGTTATGAGGCGAGTTGGGCTGACCGTAATGTGCAGCAAACAGCGCCGGAACCGACAATGATAGTGTCGCCACCAGCAGGTTAATGGCATGGGACTCGGCTTGGTCCTGGTTAAACGTCTGGATTTTGTGCTTGATACCGCCCGCCAGAATGCTTGCGCCCAGCACCAGCAGCAAGTTGCCGATGATAGACCCGACAATAGAGGCCCGCACCAGTGGGATGAGTCCCTCGCGCAGCGCAAAGATGCCGATAATCAGCTCCGTCGCATTGCCGAACGTCGCATTCAGCAGTCCGCCCCAAGACGCCCCCAAATGCTTTGCCAGCTCCTCCGTCGCCTGTCCCATCAGTCCGGCCAGTGGTACAATCGCCAGCGCCGCCGCCACAAACACCCAAAGCGCGTTCATGTGCGGTATGTAATGGAGTGCAACGCTGATTGGAATAAAAACAAGAAGTGCGTTGAGGCCGCGAAAGAAGCGAAGCAGGGAAGTCATAGAATGAGTGTACCCGGAAAGGCGGACACGGGGCTGAAACCCCGTGCTTTAAAAGGGCGGCTGCCTGCCTGCGCGGGCATCAGAGGGAGTATTAGATCGTGCCTTTCTTCACCCGCGCAGGCGGGGGCTTGCCCTTTTAAAGCCCTGCCGTTTAGGGCAGGGAGGCAGCCGCCCACGCGGCTTCCATTCCCAGCTTGCTGTCTTTAATCACTTGCTCCAAGTCGCCGTCCCACAGTGCGTTCGGAACGCCCTGCGAAAATATCTCTACTGAGTACGCGCCCCGAAAGCCCGCGTCATGGGTTGCCCGTAAAAACTCCGGCAAGGGTATCTCGCCCTGCCCCGGCACGAGGCGGTCCAGAAACGAGCGGGGCGTCCGCCAGTCGCTAATCTGCACCACGAAAATTTTGGGGCCGCAGCCCTTAATGGACTCTAAAATCCCCGCGTTCTGCCAGACGTTCCAGCAGTCCAAGCAAATGCCAAAATTGTCCTGCCCGACCGCCTCCACAACCCCCATCGCCTGCGGCAGCGTCCAGATCGCCGACTCAATGTTCACAATGGACGCATTCAGCGGCTCCAAAGCGACTTTGACTCCATGATCCGCTGCAAACTTCGCCAGCGCCTTGTACTGCGCCGCCGCCGTGTCCAGCACTTCCTGCATGTTCCCGCCCGGTGGAATGCCCGTGTTGGTCACGAACGCCACACCCGGCACAAACGGGGCCAGCGTCTCAATCGTCTGCTTGAACCGCGCCATACGCTCGCCAATGTCCGTCGGCTCCGGCTGAGACAAGCTGGGAAACAGCGTCCGCACTGCTGGCTGCACCGAAGTCACTTCCAGCCCTGCGTCTTTCACGAGTGCCATTTGCTCGGCAATTCGCGCCGGGTCCAGCTTCGCCTCGCACACTTCAATTGCCGAGACGCCCAGCCGGGCATACGTTTCCACATCCCGCTCAAACGGCCAGGGGTTCGTCGTGAACTGGCTCACGCCAAATTGGAAGCTAGTCGTCCTTGCCATGATTTTACTTTCCATTGTTTCAAGGTAGGCTGCACATCTTTCAAGGTTAAATTGTCTTTGCTCGCCAGCTTGGTATCTGGGCCGGTGTAGTTGATTTGCAGCGTGTTCACTTCCCCGACACCCAAGCCTGGCTGAGTGCTGTAGCTGATGCTGATGGACTCTGTTACCAATTTGCCGCTAGGCGTCCTGTGTCCATGCGTCCCGGTCCAGGTTTCTTGTTCACCAATCCACTGATACTGACCGTTGACCCGCTTGAACGAAACATCCCACTCGGTCCCGGAATGAATGCGCTCCCCTGAGTAGATATGCAGCATGGCATCATACCCGGCTGTTTTCGCGTCGGCTCCTGTCCGTGTTTCCACCATAACCTTTGCATGTTTAGGGTAAGCGGTGAACCCATACTGAGCACGCGGCGCGGCATACATGGCCTGGAACGGTTTCAGCTTTGGGCTTGTCATGTCGTAAGGGCCTTTCGGAAATTGGGCGTCATTCTGCATCTCAATTATAGGCTTTACCAGCAGCAAAAGGAGAATAATCACGCTGCCGCCAAGCAGCGCTGCCGGAACGTAAAGGCGCTTCCAAAGCAGCTTCGGCGACTGCAAGTATTCCCGCCGCTTGATCCCATACCGAACAAGAAGAACGGCTGACCACAAGGCGATCACAACGCAAATCAGGGCAATGATCCCAATACCAATTATTACCAGTCCGAGAAGCGGCATACGGGCAGCCTTGACCTTTCGTTATTGTTTGGATGCTTGCTTGGGCTGCCTCTGCTCAAGCAAGGCAATAACCTCAGCGTCGTCTGGGTCGGTGCCATCTTTATCCTTTCCCCATAACGCCCATTTAAGCGCCGACCAGCCATTCTTGTCTTTAGTCTGCCGGCTTGCCCCATGCGTTAGGAGGAGCCGCACGCAGGCCGGGCTTTGGGCAAATCCGGCTGTCAGCATGAGCGGCGTGCGGCCATCTTCTGCCACCGCATTGACATTCGCCCCATGAGCGATCAAAAGGCGCATCACGCTCAAAATGGCGCAGCGCTTGCTGACATCTCCCTGACTCTCAAAGTCGTCCTCATCGGAGGAAGATAATCCGTAGAGGGCCGCATGATGCAGAGCCGTCCGACCCTCAAAGTCTCGCGCGTTGACAGAAGCACCCTGCGCGAGCAGCCGCGCTACCGAAGCGGCGTTTTCATAGTCAGCCGCCGCCATGAGAGCCGCATTCAGCTTCTTCGCCGGAGGCTGTGCATGGGCTGGTGTTGGAGGCAGAGCAAAAAGAGCAAGAAACACCGCGGCGGACAATAAAATTCGCCTTGCTTTCATGCTTTCTTTGTTACCCCAATGAGAGTTGGTAGAGCATTCTTGCGATGTGAACCAGAAGATAACCACAACTTGCGGCTATGCTTAGGATAAGCGCTGCCTTTCCCCATACGAAATGGTGTCCGGCAATTCCGAATGGAAGCGCCAGGAGAGCAAATGCGAACCCGTAATAATCTCGAAACTCCTGACCGTCACTCTGGGCGGGCGTCAAAGAGAGGGTAGCAAGAGCTAATTGATGGCTGTGAACAAGATAATAACCAATCATCCAAGAGCCGATGATCGCAAGGCCAAACCCAGCCGGCCTGGCCCACTTTTCCATCTCCGTAGCCTGTTTCTGTGCCGACACCCTGCTGTCTTTTGCTGCTTCCCGGCTCCGCCTTTTGCGGTCCGCGTTGGTTTCACCCGGATGAAGAATTCTATCCATGTGGCTTCCTAAATCTTGATGCCATTGGTTTTGAGCAGGCGGGCCGAAACTGCATTCTGCTTAATTTTCGTGACGCTTGCTTTGCGACCAATCAGCAGCTTAATAATCGCCGCATCCGTTTGAGCCTCTGCTGTGCCGGTATCTATGCTCAGATTGTCGACGGCCGCCTCTAACGGCGTCTGCCCGAATTGAGAAGGCGCTTCGGGGTTTGCGCCGCGCAGGAGCAGCAGGCGAACGGCGGAAAGCTGGTGGTTGGTGGCTGCTGTCCACAAGCCTGAACTGCTGTCAAAACTTGCCGCATTTGCAGACTCGCCTTGATTCAGCAGCGTCGCCATTCGGTCTGTGTCACCAGCTCCCGCCGCGCCGACAAATGCTTGATCTCTCTGAATTTGGCTTCCCCGCTCAGATGCTTTCACCACGAACCAACCGGCGGTTCCCGCTAGGGGCAAAAGGATTGCAAACGCTGCGGCAAGACAAATCACATTGCTTGTTTTCATCTTAGTCCAAGTTATTATAGACTGACCACCAGTGCCTGCCCTGGCCGACAATGGCTTTGTCCACAAACGGCATGTCGCCGGGATTG
>CAXTER010000051.1:0-39022 GCA_964243345.1 uncultured Armatimonadales bacterium | reverse complement strand
CGGATACAAACAACAGTTCAGCGCGGAGCAGGACAACTTGTTGACGTTTCATGGACTGCCACGACAGACTCCGATACCACACCGTCGCCGCTGGGCGGGCTGCCGATGCAAAAGCCGCTCGGCGGTTCATGGATGGTTTTGGAAGTGATAAAGAATTGTCCCGGCGACAAAGCGGGACTGCAAGCCGGGGACACGCTGACGCAGATAGACGGCGAGGCGACGGCGACCATGTCGCTGGATCGTTTTGCAGAGCTGGCGAAGAAGCCCACGGTGCAGGTGGAAGTGGAGCGTCCAAGTTCGGGTGTGCCATTCACCGTTTGGCTGACGGCCTCGAAGCAGCCATAGCAAGAATTAGCGGGAACGCTGGGTGAGCTGCAAGTTGACCAGGCGGGCGAGAAGGGTGGCGAGGAAAATCTGGCCGAGAACGGACTCCAAGTTGGAGAGGCTGCGGGCGAGCGGGTGCAGCGGCACGATGTCGCCGTAGCCGGTGGTGGTCAGGGTCGCCAGACTGAAGTAGAGAAGCTGGCCGAACTGCGGCCTCGGCTCGGCGGAGATGTTGGAAAATGCCAGCGGCGAGAAGTGGCACAGGCAGGAGAAGGCAGTTGCGAAGATCAGCGAGAGATTGAGGTAAATGACCACTGCCCCCTGAACCCGGTGATGAGTCACCGGGCCGTCGCTGAACACGGCTTTGGCGACGCCGAGGCTGGCAGCGCTGGTAAAAAGGAACAAGCCGAGGTAATGCAGCAGCCGGGTCGGGTCAAGCGCCGTAAACGCCGACGTAGCAAGGGTCAGCGCGAAGCCGACAATAATGCCGATGCGGGTCACGCCGAGGCCGGGAACAACAAACGCCGACACCAGGGCCAGGGCAAGCTGGAACACGTCGATCACGGTGCGGCTCAGGGTGCCTTCACTTGTCAGGGGAACGACAAAGAAGATAAACAAGAACTGCATTGCAAGCAGGACGCTCAGGCAGGGTTCGCGCAGAGCATCCTGCCAGACTTTCAGCCGGGGCGGCATCACAGGCTCGCCCGGCCTTTTACTCAGAGTACACCGCAACTTGTGTCGGCGTTTCCCACACGCTCACATGGTCTAAAGCAGCGCGGTCAAAGGGGGTCTGCTTGAGGGCGCGATAGATGTGGGCGGCGATGTTTTCGGCGGAGGGAGAAATGCCTTCAAACGCGGGAAGCTCATTGAGGTAGGTATGATCCAGCGTGTCAAGCACGGCGTTAAACGCACGCTTAATGTCGGTGAAGTCCACCAGCATTCCGAAACGGTCCAGCTCGGTGCCTTTGTAGGCGACTTCAATGCGGTAATTGTGGCCGTGCAGGGCCTCGCAAGGGCCATTGTAGTCAAACAAGCGGTGGGCGGCAGCAATAGTTTTTTCAACGCGGACTTCAAACATAGTAGCTTCTTATAGGTCTTTCAAGTAGCGGTTGCGCTCGTCTACCAAAATCTGCTTTGGGACAACCGGCTCGTCGGTCAGCGCGAACGCAGCGACAATGACGATGTCGCCGACGCGGATGAGATGCGCGGCAGGGCCGTTCATGCAGATGACGCCGGAGCCGGGCGGGCCGGGAATGACGTAGGTTTCCAGGCGCTGGCCGCTGGTAGCATTCCAGACATGAACCAGCTCGTTCGGCACTAAATCCACGCGCTCAATCAGCTCCGAGTCAATCGTGATGGAGCCGATGTAGTTGACATCGGCTTCAGTCACGGTCGCCCGATGAATCTTAGATTTCAGCATCTGGCGCAGGCGCATAAATGTTTACCGGCCTCCGCCCTTGCCGGTCGTCATCAGCGACGGCGCAGGCTTTGCGGTTCGGCGGCGCGGCGTCTGCCCGCGCCTTACGGTGGGATTACGCGCGGGCCGCGCGGCGGGGACAGACGGGGCCAAATCAGCAATCGGTTCTAGGCGGTTCTCCAAGATACGGCGGCGCATGGAAACCAACCCGCCGAAGAACAGCAGCAGGGTGCCAATCCAAACAAAGCTGATCATTGGGCGCGTCGTCACTTCCAGCTCAAAGGCCTGGGTCGGCGGCCCGCTGTCCTCGCGCATGGTAACTGTCGCGGCTTCGTTGGCTGCGCCCGCGCCGGGGTTTTCTTGGTCAGAGCTTCCGGCATTCATGCCTGCGAAGCCGACCAGCCAGCCGCCGGGCAGCTTTAGCTCCGGCGAGCTAGGGTTCGGGTTGTCCTTGTACCGAATGAACTTCGGCGAAACCAAAGAAGTCACGCCTTTGTAGGTCACGCGCAGGACAGCGGACACCGGAAAAACATCAGGAACCTGCCCCGTTGCCCGGACCATCGGCCCCATCGGGTTGTCAAAGCGCATGAACTCAACAGTGTACGGGCCGATCTTCTTGACATCGCCGAGCTTGAACTTGGGCTGCATGACCGGCGTTTTGTAGAACTCATCCGGCCCGTCTTTCAAGGCAAAGTACAAATCGCCCCCGGCGTGATGGACAATGGCGGGATGGCCGAAGATTTTCTTGGCTCCGCCTTCCACCGGACGCATTGCAAACGGCAGACGGACAGTGAAGCGCTCCTTGCTTGACGTAGACGCCACATCAAAAATAAGCTTGTTGTCTTTGTCGTTCTGCCAGTCGCTGGACATTCCACGATAAACCATTGTATAGGCTGCATCCGGCTCCGAGCAGGGCGAGGCGGCGTTCGGCGTTCCCAGGACGCCGCAGGGCTGATTTTGCACCAGCAGCACATCCGGGTCCTTTTTGTAGAACACGACCAAACAGACGATGCCGACCAGCATCACTGCCGCACCGAGATGCGAGAGTGTCCCGCCCACAGTCCAGACCGGACGGACGACTCCGGGAACATGGGGCTTGCGCGGGAATAGTCGAGCCAGCAGCAGGACATTGGCAGTCACGGCAAACACGGAAGTCGTGAACAGCAGCAGCTCAGGAATGAGCCTGCCGCCGGTCAGCGGCGTTCCCAGCTTCTTCGCGGCCAGCACGAACACAGCCGCCGCGACAACCGAAACGGCGTAAGCAGTAATTAATTTTGCGCCATTTGTGCCGCCTTTGCCGCGCCAGGCCAGATGCGGCCCAATGCCCATGCCGAGGGCGATCAAGACCGCCAGTGGGAACATGGCCTTGTTGTGGTAGTCTTCCCGGACTGCCCCTTGAAAATCTGCCAAGTGCAGCTTGACCCCGATGCCGGTCAGCAGGGGCGCGGACAAACCCGCCGCCGCGATCCCCGCACACAGCGTCAGCAGCACAATCGCCATCGTGTAGCCGAACTCGCGTGTCTGCAATTCGTCCGACGCACTTTCGCTTTTTGGAATCGCCTTCGAGCGCCACAAAAGAGCGCCTACCGAGACGCCGACAGCCAGCAGCAGAACGCCCAAAAGCACGTTGTTTGCATTGCCGCCGAGTGTCGAGAACGAATGGACGCTGAACTTGTCTAAAATGCCGGTACGGGTCAAGAATGTCTCGTACAAAGCGCCGGAAAACGGCAGCAGGGCCAGCAGCAAAGTCGGCTTCAGGAAGCCGCCGCGCACCCGCTGGATTTGGGCGGCGTGCAGGAAGCCCAAAAGCAGCATCCACGGCACAAACGGGCCGTTTTCCACAGGGTCCCATTCCCAAAAGCCGCCCCACCCCAGCATCTCATACGCCCAGTAGCCGCCCATCATCATCGCTAGGCCCAGCACGGCAAAACCGAACAAGCCCCACGGCAGGGCACGGCGCAGCCAGCCGTCCCATTCCCGCCAGCCAAGTGCTGCCAGCGCAAAGGCGAACGGCACGGAGAGCGCGGCAAAGCCAAGAAAGAGCGTCGGCGGATGAATGACCATCCAGTAGTTTTCTAGGTTCGGGTTCAGCCCTAAGCCTTCAGTCGGCATTACTTGGATGCCGAATGAGTCGGTCGTCGGCAGGAACGGCGGCTTGATCACCAGCATTCCCATCAAAAACAGCAGGACGGCCCCATAAATTGGCATCACCCGCCGCTCCGCCGCCCCTGAAGTCCATGCCAGCACAACGCCGAGTATGGCAATCCAAAAGCCCCACAGCAGGAACGAGCCTTCCTGCCCGGCCCAAAACGACGGAAAGTAATACAGCGGCGACATCGCCCGTGCCGAATGGTCGTAGACATACTGCACGTCGAACCGGTGCGTGACCAAAAGTGTCCCCAGCACCGCCGCCGTCGCCAGTGTGCACGCAGCCGCCAGCATGAACGCGCCTCGGCCCACACGCACGAATATCGCCCCACCATCCGCCGCCCCGCGCCGGACACAGGCAGTCAGGTAGCTGCCCATCGACAGAATGAGCGCGGAAACGGCAGTCCAAATTGTGATTGTGCCGAGCAGCGGCAGAAATGGTGACGGCGATGGCATGGTGTCTTCGTTCTAACAGTAGGGGCGCTGCTTGCTGCGCCCACCTATGTTTTTTCTGTCTGTGCTTTCCGGGGCTGAAAATTGGAAGAGACGCAGCAAAGAGGGCGCAGCAAGCAGCGCCCCTACAAAATAATTCGCCTTGCGACAGCTTATCCCCCGTAGCTGCGGTCTGTCGTCTGGCCTTGATACTTGGACGGGCATTTGACTAATAGATTGTCCGCGACAAACGCCCCCTGCGCCGGGTCATACGTCCCCTGCGCGTTGATGGCAACAGCCTTTGCCATTGCCGAATCTAGGTCATCCGGCTTTGGGCCTTTGTAGACGACGGGAAGCGTTCGGCCTGTCGACTTTTCTAAAATCGTAAACCGCAGGGCATGGGCCGTGCTGTCGTAGTTCATCGTGCCCGGCAGGGGCGCACCCATGACCTGCACGTCGGCGTCGGTTGCTTTCATGGCTTCGGCAAACGGCACGGCATTGACGAGATTGTTCTTAAATGCCACCGCGCTGAAGGCCATAGCCCCGATAATGATGATCAGGCCGATGATGGCCCCTTTGTTTTTCATAATGGTCTTAAAGGCCGGGGTTGTGAAAAACCCCGGCAGGAGTATGTCCTTCGGACACTGAGAAGCCTAGTTCTGCTATCCTCATCTTCGTCCAAAGGACGCTTCCTTGCCGGGGTTTTCCACAACCCCGGCACACCTGCTACTCGTTTTCCGGCTCTTCTAAACGGCTCATCTCGTCTTCCAGACGCTTCACTTTGCCGTCCAGGTTCCACAAATAGCCCCAGACAGCAACCCAAATCAGCAGCGGCACCAGCATCAGCGGCAGCAAAGACAACATTTTAGCGTTGCGCCTCAGTCACTTTTGGCCGGAGGATGCGGTGTGCTTGGAAAGCAGAACGGGCGCGTTCGTTCAAATGAAGCTGTACCATGCCAAGCGCGACGTGCAGTCTGAAAGCCCACAAGTAAACAAGCGAGAGACCCAAAACGCCCGCCCACAGCACGACTTTGTAGGAGAAGTCGAGGCCATCACGGGTATTGATCACATTTTTCGGATGCAGCGTTTGATCCGTTGAGTTTGGCAGAATGTATGTCAGAAACGGCACGGCAACTACAGCGAACAGAGCGTAAGAAGCGCTAAGGGCCGCACGCTTGCGTGAGTCATCCACGGCAGCCCGCAATACGAAGTATGCAACATAAATTAACAGTAACATCAAGATTGCAGTCTGCTTTGGGTCCCAGTTCCAATAGCCGCCCCACTGAGATTTCGCAAAAATTGCCCCGGTTATGGTCGTCAGCGCCGAGAACAACAGGGCCAGACCAAACGAAGCACTGGACTTAAGATCATCGACTGGATTGCGGCGGCGCAGGTAGACAATCGCAAACCAAGCGGCAACAACAGCGGCGATGTCGGCGACAATGGCGCATGGCACATGGAAGACGACAATCCGAGCCGTGGTTGGGTTCACAAAAGAGCGAGCTGGCGGCAGCCACAAAAACCCTCCCACTGTAGTCGCGCATAGCAGCAGCAGCAGCGCAATTTTGCCGATCTTATCAATGTTAATCATTCCAAACATACTCAAACAGCAGAAACGATGCTGTTGTCATCACTAGGCCGTACACCGCAAGCATTTCCAGATCAACACGCGATTTGGCGGCATGGCTTGGCAGGCCGTCAAATGCGCCGACAGTCCCCTGCACGGCAATGAGAAGCAGCGGCAGCAGGATTGGGAACGCAACGACAAAAAATAGCGAGCTTTTGCCCGAAGACGCCTGCGAGATTAAAGCCGCCACAAATGTAGACGCTGCCGAGAGGCCGAGGCCGCCCAAAAAAAGAACACCAAACAGCAGGCCGAAGTTCACGAAACGGAGCGGCAGGACTATTAAAAACAGCGGCACGCTCACCACTTCTACGGAGAAAACCAGCGCAATGTTAAACAGCCATTTGCCTGCATATACCGCCGTCGCAGGCGCGTACAGACGCAGAAGCGGCGCGGTCCCCGCTTCTTCCTCGCGCACGAAGACGCGGGCCAGCCCCGAAAGCGCCGCGAATAGCAACACAATCCAGAGCAGCGCGGCTTTGACTTCCGATTTGACTGTCGCCGAGTTCAGCGCAGCAGACACGGCGACTAAAGTTGTCACGGCAAACAGCAGGGTCGCGCCCAGCGCATACTTTGTTCGCAGCTCGGCTTGCAGGTCTTTCCGAAACACCGCCCAGGCGGACGTTATCCAATGGTTAACGATAAGTCACCCCAGCGCTTTGCTTCATCCAGGTCATTTGTCGCAACAACCGCGATGCGCCCTGCCGCCAGGCTTTCCAAAAGCAGCGCCTCTGTTAAGCTTCGGCCCGCGCTGTCTAAAGTCGCTGTCGGCTCATCCCAAATCAATAAAGGCGGGTCGCCCAGAAGCGACACGGCGAGCTTCAGGCGCTGGCGCATCCCCGATGAGTACGCCGAAACGAAGTCCCGGCCCCGCGCCGCCGGCAGACCGACTTGCTTTAGAAGCGTGGCAGCATCGGTAAGCGGCAGACCGCGCAGGCGGGCGAAAAACACCAAGTTTTCACTGCCGGTCAGCTCGCCGTAGAGCTGAACGTCCGGGGCAGCGTAGCCGCGCGGGCCGTCAAACTCCACGCGGCCTGATTCGGGCCGAAGCAGCCCCGCGATAATCTTCAGCAGCGTGCTTTTCCCGCTGCCATTTGCACCGGAGACAACGAGACATTGGCCCGGCGCGACTTCCACGCTGACACCCGCGAACAGTTCACGCCGCCCATAAGCCATCGAGACTTCACGGAGACGTAGCGGGCGAAAAGGCGGAAGAAGCATTGTCTTTCTATTATACCGTATGCAAAATTGGGAATCAAGGCAGGAAAACATAATTTGTGAAAAAAATCACAAGCTATGCTTTTTATCTTTTGACACAGGGGAGATGCTATACTTGCGTCATGCCTATTCTGCGTTCGCCTCTCTTGCCCTCTAAATTACCGGGAAACTGCCGACAATGAGACCACACAGCGGCGAAATTCTTCAGCGCAGCAGCGCTTTCCTGCTGCTGGTCGTGCTGGCGCTGGTTGGAACACTGCTGGGAACAGCCTGGCGGCGCAGCCATCCCCGCCGGGATGCCGCCCAGCTTGTGGTGACATTTGCCGATGTCGGCGACGGCGACTGCACACTGATTCAGTCCCCGGAAGGCCGGACAGTCCTTGTGGATACCGGCGGCGCGGAAGCCGCCCCGGCGGCCCTGGCCCTGCTGCGGCGGCGAAACGTGCGGACGGTAGACCTGCTGCTGCTGACTTCGCCGGACGCTTCCAGCACCGGCGGTGTTCCGGCCCTGCTCGGCAGCAGCATCCATGTTTCTCAAATTTGGGACAACTCCGTCGCAGATACGGGACCAGCCAGACGCAGTGCGCTGGAAGCGATCCGGCGGCATCATGTCCCGTCCAGTGTCGCCGGCGCAGGCGACACGATTCAGATCGGCGCACGGCTATTTGTGACCGCGCTTTGGCCCCCGGACACAGGCGAAGCGTCCCGCCGTGATCCGCTGGTCTGCCGCATCAACTACGGCAGCACGGCGTTTCTGCTGGAAGCGCCCGCAAGCGCCCAGACGGAGCGCGATTTAATCAGCCAAGCCGGACCGGAAATTGGATGCGCCGGTGCCTGCACCGATCTTATTTTGCAGGCGGCGGCCCATGCCGAAGGGACGCCGTCGCCGGAGATGCTGCGGCGGGCAACTCCCGCCGTAGTAGTCCTGTCGTGCGGCGCGGACGACCCGCCGGACCAGTCCACGCTGCACAGCCTCCAGGCTGCCGGAGCGGCTGTCTGGCGCACAGACACGCAGGGCACGATCACAGTGACGGCAGGAGGGCGCGTTTCGCCAAGCGTCACCGCCGAGCGCCTTTAAAGGCGCTGCGGTTTTGAGAACATTTCTCCTGGATGGCGTTAGATTGAAAGAATACCATGCAGACATTCAGCGCCCCACGTGCAGTCATTCCACGGCTGGGTGACATTCTCATTGAGCAGGGCATCGCCGACACCGACCAAATTCAGCACGCCTTAGAGACGCAGAGGGCAACGGGGCAGCGGCTTGGGTCCGTCTTAATCGCGAATGGCTGGGCGACGGAAGAGCAGATTACCGAAGCCCGCAGCGTCCAGATGGATGTCGGCTACGTCAATATTACGCTCGAAACCCCTGATCCATTCGCCGTCGCCCTGGTGCCGGCGGAGGTCGCCCAGCGCTTCCTGCTGCTGCCGCTGTGCATGGAAGAAGGAACGGACGGCAAGCCGGGCCGGCTTCAGCTTGCCATGGTGGACCCGTGGGACGTGGAAGCGACCGACTGGGTGCAGCGCGAGACCCGCCGCCGGATCGAGCCGCTGCTGGTGTCCGAATCCGGCTTGCAGGCCGCGCTGGAACGGGCGTATCAATCATCCCGCAGCGATGCCCACTCGTCGGAAATGTCGGAAACGATTGAGCTGGCAAGCCTCGACTCGCTGGATTTAGCCGTTCCCGACGCGGAAGAACTTGATCTCGGCGACAATGTCCGGCAGGGCGAGCAGGCTCCCGTCATTCGGTTCGTCAACACGCTTTTTTCCGAAGCCGTCCGCCGCCGGACCTCGGACATCCATATTGAGCCGCGTAAAAAAGACTTTCTGATCCGTTACCGCGTGGACGGCCAGCTTCAGACCATCAAGACCGTTCCGCGCAACCTGCTCGCGGCGACCGTCTCGCGCATCAAAATTTTAGCTGAAATGGACATTGCCGAGCGACGCCTGCCGCTGGATGGCCGGATCGCCATGCGCGTCGAGGGCAAGAACATTGATCTGCGCGTATCTACGCTCCCGACCCAGTATGGCGAGCGCGTAGTCATGCGAATTTTGGACCGCTCCACCGCGTCCATGAGCCTGGATGAGCTGGGCTTTTCGGCGCACAATCTGCTGGCGTTCAACTCGCTCATTCGCAAGCCGCACGGCATTATTCTCGTGACCGGGCCGACCGGTTCAGGAAAGACAACCACGCTGTACGCCGCGCTGAACGCTCTGCGCTCGCCGACCACCAACATCATCACCTGCGAAGACCCCGTGGAGTATGAGCTGGAAGGCATCAGCCAGTCCAATGTCAACGAACGCGCCGGGCTGACCTTTGCGCGTCAGCTCCGGGCCATTCTGCGCCAGGACCCCGACATTGTCCTGATCGGCGAGATACGCGATGCCGAGACTGCCGAAATCGCGTTCCGGGCGGCGCTGACCGGCCACTTGGTGCTGTCTACGCTGCACTGCAATGAGGCCGCCGGCGCAGTCTCTCGCCTCTTGGATATGGGCGTCGCGCCGTTTTTGATTGCTTCTACTGTTGCAGGGGTCGTCGCCCAACGCCTGGTACGGCGTCTTTGCCCGCACTGCCGCCGCGAGTCATTTCCCGATGCCGACACGACAGCCATCTACCGCTCCCTGGGCGGCGACCCTAAACCCGGCGAGACGCTTTGGGAAGCACCCGGCTGCCCCAAGTGCGAAGGCAAAGGCACGCGCGGCCGGGTCGCCGTCCATGAAGTGCTGACGACCAACACGCGCATCAACCGCCTGACAATGGAGTCTGCCGAGACGCACATCATCCGGGACGCCGCCATTGAAAACGGCATGGTTCCCATGATTGGCGACGGGCTGGAAAAACTGCGCTCCGGCCTGACGCTTTTAGATGATGTCCAGCGCAAAATCGGCATCGCCCTAGCGGAGTAAACCGCCCCCCGGCCCCCAATAATGGGGGAGCATGAAAAGAACCCGGACGGAAATCTTCTCGTCTTCCTCTTGCTCCCATCTTCCTCTTGCTCCCCCATTATTGGGGGCCGGGGGGCTTCTAAAAACCACGCAAAAACAAATTTGTTTGCCACTTGACAAAAGATGCGAGGGGGGGAGGTACAATCACTCCCAACAGTCACCGCAAAGTCGCGCTTCTGCCTTCAGTTCAGTCGTTTACGGTTTTTAAGTCGTTTTTCGGTCTGTCGCGAGGTTCAGGAGCATTTCCAATGCCGCTGCCGATTGCATCTCCCCTGCCGCCTTTTGAAGGCGCGACGGACTGGCTCGACGGGCCGTTTGTCCGCGCTGCCGCCCATGACCTCCATCTTTCCGGCCCGTGCGCCATTGACAACGACCACACGCTTGGCGACTTATTCCAAATATGCCTACGACAACCCTAACCCGCCAGGGTGTTTTCCTACATGGTGCCAACCAATAGGGATGTCCTGCGGGCCGTATACTATTACCACCTGCACCGCGCCCGTCTCCGGTGCCTAGAGTATACTGAACAAAGCATATTTCCCTTTTCAACAATTTCAGGGCAGCCGAAGAGGGTAACTTCAGTTGTCCTGGAATTTTTGACCGATTGCCCAGGAAGAACTGATATGAAGTCAACACTTTTCTTTTCCTCAGTCCTGCTTGTCGCTTCTGCCGTTCCCGCGCTCCTCGCAGGCTGCGCGTCGCGGCAGCAGGCCCGGTCACATGTCCCAGAAGCCGAGTTCGCACGCTATGCCCAGAAATATCCCCAAATGGACAAATACGCCAAACAAGGGCTTTCCAAAGACGCACTATACTCGCTGCGTTACTACGCTCCTCAACAGGAAATTATGAAGCAGTTTACCGATGCGGTCGAAGCGAAACGGATCGAGGTAAGCACCATGCACATCTCCGACGCGAAAAAGCACCGGCTGGTACTGCAATACCTAAATGACATCCAACCGAGGTATGTCAATGCCGCCAATGCCGCCGGCATACAAGCACAGCAAGAAGAAAAGAAGTTGGGTCACTCCCCCTTTGCTCAGTAGTGTAAGAAGTAACAGCTTAAATGACCTTGCCTGCACAAGTCGGCCAGTTCGCCCCGAACTTTACCGCGCCTGCTGCGTTTCCCGGAGAGGCGGCGAATAGTCCGCTGCAAACTGTGAGCCTGGCGGATTATGCCGGGCGCTGGCTGGTGTTCTTCTGGTATCCCTCAGACTTCACCACTGTCTGCCCTTCCGAGATTACTGCCCTGTCCGACCGGATGGACGAGTTCACGGATTTGGACACCGCTATTCTCGGCGCATCCACCGACTCCGTTTACTGCCACCGGGCCTGGCTGCGAACGCCACGCATGGAAAAGGGCATTGCGGAGTCCGTTTCCCGCTGCTGTCTGACAAGACGGGCCGGATCGCCCGCGACTACGGCGTCCTGCTGGAAGATGAAGGGATTGCCCAACGCGGGCTGTTTATTGTTGACCCGGACGGCATCATTCAATACTTGGTCACGCACAATCTTAACGTCGGGCGCTCGGTAGACGAAACACTGCGGGTGCTGGAAGCCATCCAGTCCGGCGGGTTATGCGGCTCGGACTGGAAGCCAGTGAATAAAATGCCGGTACAAGCCTGACAGTTCGTGAACGGCAAAAAGCCCGCTCCATCAAAAGATGACAGCGGGCGGCAAGCAGTACTGCTTGTTGAACTGCTTAGTGGGCGGTGTGGGCCTTGATCTCATGGTTAGTCAGAGCGCCTGCGCCAATGGCGGACATGGTCGGGTGCCGCTCGGCGAAGTTCAGCTTCTGGCCGTGCATCTTGGCGTTGCGGGCCGCAACTTTCAGCGCGTGATGGGTGGCGATGCCGGCACCGATAGCAACTAACTTGTGGTGGTGCTGAACGAAGTTCTGATGGGGCTGCTGGGCAAACGATGCCGGGGCCAGCAGGGCCAGGGCAGCGGGGATGAGGGCGAAGACCGCCTTACTTTTGCGAATTGTCATGGTATGTTCCTCCAAGCATAAGAGCGGCGACCGCGAAAGAAAAGTTCCGCGTCCATAAAGTTTTTGATAAAGAAGAACTGCCGCGCAGGAAAACGGCCCCGGCAGGCCGAAACTTCCCTCAGACTACATCGCAAGCTCAGTGAGGAAAATGATGACAACCCCGACAACGCTGCGTCCGGACCAAATTGCTCATTTCTTAGATCACGGCTATCTCACAATTCCCGGCTGCTTTTCCCGTGACGCCGCCGAGGCGATTACGGATCAAGCCTTCGTGCGCCTGGGATACGACAAAGCCGATCCCGCTACCTGGACCGCGCCCCGTGTCCACATGCCGGGCCTCAGCAGCGTTGACTGCAAAACCTTTGCGCCCGCCGCGTGGGACGCCATCTGCGACCTGCTCGGCGGCGAAGAGCGCATCCATCAGCCCTGCCGGTGGAGCGATGCGCTGATTGCAAACTTCCATGAAGGGCAAGACCGGCCCTGGTCCGGCCCTTCGCCCCAGTCGCCCGGCTGGCACAAGGACGGCGACTTTTTCCGGCATTTTCTGGACAGCCCGGAGCAGGGCCTTCTTGTCCTTGTGCTGTGGTCCGACATCGCCCCGCAGGGCGGCGGGACATTTATTGCTCCGGATTCTGTGCCGCGGGTCGCACGGTTTTTTGCTTCCCATCCTGAAGGGGCAGCGCCGAATGAAATCCCGTTCCGGCAGATTATCAGTGAATGCACCGAGTTTGAGGAGTGTACCGGCAGCATCGGCAATGTCGTCCTGTGCCACCCCTTTCTGCTGCACACAGTCTCGCAGAACCACGGCGGCAAGGCACGCTTTATTACCAATCCGCCGGTCTCGCTGAAGGAGCCGATGATTTTCAACCGGGCCGATCCCGGCGATTTTTCGCCTGTCGAGCAGGTTATCTTGAACGCTCTCGGTGTCGAGCGGCTGGATTTCCAGCCGACGGCGGTGCGTGAGCGGATCGTCCCGGAGCGGGTCAAGCGTGAACAAGCAGTCATCGAGGAACAGCGCCTCCGACTAGCAGCGGCTTCCTAAATCAGAGTGCGTCAGGAACAGATTACGTCAACAAGCCGGTTTTTTTTGAGAATTGCCTTGCGGAATAAGTGAACCTGTGTTAAGATGACTTAGCTGTGATTTGCACAAACTCGCTTCTTTGCAGTTCACTCGAAAGGGATTTTGCTTTTGCTGACGTTTTCTGTTCCTGCCGCCCGCCTTGCCGGTGCTTTGTTTTTGTCCTTGCTTGCTGCTCCGGCGGTCTTCGCCCACTCCCCCCATCACCCGGCTTCCACTCCCAGCTTAAAAACCCAGGCGCAGAACGAAGCCCTTGCCAGCGGCAATGTCGTTCAGGCGGCCAGCGCCTTTCGCGGCACACGCTATGTGATGGGCGGAACGTCCCGCTCCGGCTTTGACTGCTCCGGCTTTGTCCGCTTCATTCTCGGCGCGACTGACGGCGTCGCCCTGCCGCGCACGGCGATTGAACAGTACGAGCATGGCACTGCCGTTTCAATCGGCCAAGCCCAGCCGGGCGATTTAGTCTTTTTCAAAAACACCTACAAGCATGGCATTTCTCATGTCGGGATTTACATCGGCGGCGGCCAGTTTATTCACGCGGCCAACGCCCACAAAGGCGTTCGTACCGACAGCCTCAGCTCCTCTTACTACCAGGTCCACTTTGCGGGTCTTCGGCGCGTCCTGCCCGCTCAAATGCGGACAGCCGGCATGGAGCGCTAATTTCGCCCTTTCTGATTTTATCGGTGCTATGACTTGACAAATACTACTGAGCCAGGGTATAACTTTGCTCGGCGCGGCCCCTTGGTCTAGTGGTTATGACGTCCGCCTTTCACGTGGAAGATCACCGGTTCGAGCCCGGTAGGGGCTACCAATTGAACAAAAAAGCGAGAACCGATTGGTTCTCGCTTTTTTGCGTTGTTAATCAATGAGGCCGCGCTCTTGAAGCGCTGCGACAATCTGTTCCAGCGACTGTTCCACTGTGTCTCGGTCGGTATGGACGACAGCTTCTGGGTGCAGGGGCGGCTCGTAGGGGTCGGAGATGCCGGTAAAATGGGCGATCTCCCCAGCCAGCGCCTTTTTGTACAGACCTTTGACATCCCGCGCCGCCAGCGCTTCCACGCTGGCCTGGGCGTAGACTTCGACAAATGGCACACCGTCGGCGGCGTGTTCCGCCCGCACTTCGTCCCGCACGTCCCGGTACGGCGAAATCGCCGCCGTCATAGCAATAACCCCATTGCGGGCCAGCAGACGCGCGACATAACCGATGCGCCGGACATTGACATCCCGGTCTTCTTTAGAAAATGTCAGCCCTTTGGAGAGATGCGTCCGCACTTCGTCCCCGTCCAGCAGCTCAACTTTCAGGCCGCGCTCCTTCAGCAGCGCTGCCAGCCGCCCGGTCAGCGTGGATTTTCCCGCCCCCGACATGCCGGTCATCCAAAGCGTGAAGCCCTGCTTCTCTTTCGTTATAGACTCCTCCAAAGCGCCTCCACCTGCCGCCGCGTGTCTTCCAGGCTTTCGCCCGTCGTGATAACACTATCCGCACGGGCGATCTTCTCTCTAAGCGGCCACTGCGCGGCGATTTGCTGGCTCGCTTCTTCCTGACTGATACCATCACGTGCAATCAGCCGCGCCCTTTGCACAGATTCGCCGCAGGCAGCGACGACAATTTTGTCCATGTCGTTCTCTAAGCCCGCCTCAAACAGCAGCGGGATTTCCGCAGCGGCGGCAGGGGCAGCGCTTGACGCCCGCCACTCGGCAATCTGCGCCCGGAGCGCCTCAATAATTGGCGGGTGCGTCAGCGCTTCCAGCCGGTTTCGCGCCACTGTATCCGCAAAAACAATTTGCGCCAGCGCCCGCCGATTGATGGCCTCGCTTGACGCGGCGCTTGCCGGAAATGCCGCCAGCACCGCAAGTGCCGTTGGGGTTCCCGGAGCCAGCAGAATGCGGGCGACGGCATCGGCGCTGATGGTCGGAGCGCCAAGCTCCGCCAGCATCTGCGTGACTGTGCTTTTTCCAGTGGCGATGCCGCCGGTGATACCGAGAACGTGCATAAATCCTACAAGCATCACACCGGCACTGGAAGTGCCGGTCTACTGTCGAGTGAAAGTCCCTGCGGGAATAAATGCTGCTGGCGTAAGGTTCATCTTCATCCTGAGTGTCGGAGACACTTTCATTCACCAGTAGACCGGCACTTCCAGTGCCGGTGTCTGACCATCACAAAAAAGCCCCTGCATGATGCAGGGGCTTTTCGGATTTCAGTTATTCTTTCTCAGCCGCTGCTTCGGTTTCCGTCGCTTCCGGCTCGGCTTCCGTCAGTTCTTTGCCGAAATGCTCGCCGAAGATGTCCGCCAGGCTGGTGCCGAACGTCTCTTCACGCTGGTTGGCGCGGTAATTCTTGAACTCTTTGTAATCGTCCTCCGAATCCCCGCTGTAATTGGCGTCCCGACCGCGGCCGCCGCCCCCACCGCTGCGCTCACGCCGTGGACGCTCGCGCGGCGGGCTGACTGCCCCGCCTTCGCGCTCGCCGCCGACCACTGGCCGTCCGTCGCGCTCGCCGCCGCGTGCCGGGCGTCCGCCGCGATCCGCGCCGCGCCCGCCACCGAAGTCCGGTTCCGGCACATAAGGCTGAGGAACGGCTGTCGGAGATTCGACCGCACGCCGGATTGAGAGGGTCATCTTGCGCTCATCGGGCCGCATCTCGATAATGCGGGCTTCTACCTGATCGCCGGGGTTGACTGCGTCCGACGGCTTCATCACGCGCCGTTCGGCCAGCTCACTGGTCGGGATGATCGCTTCCACGCCTTCTTCCAATGTCACAAACGCGCCGAATGGAACGAGGCGAGAGACTTCCACTTTCAGCAAATCGCCGACTTTGTACTTGTCGCCGATTTCTGTCCACGGGTCAGGCAAGATCTGCCGCAGGCCGAGAGAAATCCGGCCCTGATCCAGCTTCAGCTTCAGGATCATCACATCCAGTTCCTGCCCATTTTTCAGCATCTCACTGGGATGATTAATTCGGGACCAGGACATCTCCGAGACATGCAGCAGGCCGTCGATGCCGCCGAGGTCAATAAATGCGCCGTAGTCGGTGACGCGCCGGACAATGCCTTTACGGACTTCGCCCTCTTTCAGCGACGACAAGGTAACTTCCTTGCGCTGCCGGCGCTCGTCTTCGGTAGCTTCCCGGTTGGACAGGACCACCTTGCGGCGGTCACGGTCCACTTCAATGACTTTCAGCGGAATGCTCTGGCCGACATGCTTGTCCAAGTTTTGATGCTTGAAGTCGCCGGAGCCAACGTGAGAAGCCGGCACGAAGCCGCGAATGCCGAGGTCAACAACTAGGCCGCCTTTGACACGCTCTGTCACCAGTGCCTGCAGGATCGTTCCGGCATTCATGGCTTCAATAACTTTGTCCCAAGCTTTCTCAAAATCGGCCCGCTTCTTGGACAGCAAAAGCTGGCCTTCGTCCGTGCGCCCAATGACAACGACTTTGACTTGCTCGTTGACTTGAACCACGTCTTCAACATTGTCGAACGGCTCACGCGACAGCTCATTCAGGCGAATGACGCCTTCACTCTTGCTGCCGACATCCACAAGGACGCCGTCCTTGTCAATGTGAACCACGGTTCCGACAACCACGTCGCCTTCCGAAAGCTCTTTGAACATGCTTTCGTAGTCGGACTGGCTCATAGCCGGTTCGTCTTGCTTTGGTGCAGTTGGAGCCGTACTTGACGCGGCGGGCAGCACGGCGGCAGGCAGGGGCTGGCTCGAAGCCATCCCGGCACCGTTGGTTTCAGGCGAATGCGCCACAAGATCTTGGGCCGCATCCGCCGCCGGGGCGGCTGCCTGCTCACTGGTCACAACATCTTCAGATACGACCGACATAATTTCGTAGTGCTCCTCAGCATTGGGACACGATTATCCCGAATTAATTTCTAGTTTGAGTTTGTAAATCTTATCTTTGGCAGGACGCGCAGTAAACTGTACCACGTCCCGTCACCCGAATCCGGGTTAATTTTTGAGCGCAGGAGACGCAGGGCTTTCCGCCTCGGTCATACACACGCGGCGCGTACTGCCCGATCTGCCCCTCCGCGTTCACATAGTTGTCACTTGTCGTCCCGCCGCCCGACACTGCCTCAGAAAGAACCGCAATGATTTCCCGATGCAGCCGGGCTGTTTCTTCAGGCGTCAGCGACCCCGCAGGACGCAGCGGCTGAACGCCCGCCCGAAACAAAGATTCATCGGCATAAATGTTGCCGATCCCAGCCACGACGCTTTGGTCCAGCAGAGCCGCTTTAATCGCCGTCTTAGGCCGCTTCGCAAGACCAGCTGTAAAATGTTCAGCGTTCCACGTTCCCGAAAGCGGCTCCGGCCCCATGCCAAGAAGGCTTGGGTGCGCCGCCAGCTCTTCCGGTGTTACCAAGCGCATCTCACCCCAGCGCCAGATGTCATGGAACCGAAGCTCCATACCGTTGTCCAAGGGAAACCTTGCCGCCAGATATTTTTCCACCGGCGCGTCCGCTTCCACAATCCGAAGCTGACCGCGCATATTCATGTGGAACAGTAGATGATACCCTGAATCCAGCGTTATAATCAAGTGCTTGCCGCGACGCCCCACAGATTCCACACGGACATTTCGCAGACTTTGATTGAACACTTCAGGATCGCAGAGAGTTCCTTTCAGCATTTTCGGGACAAGCACCTGCGTTTGTCCCAGAGTCCGCCCGGTCAAATGCTGTTCCAGTCCCCGCCGCAACGTCTCCACTTCCGGCAATTCCGGCATGATTACTTGCTCTTCTTTCAGAATGAGAACCCCACCCCCGCCGCTTCGCGTCGACCCCTGCCCCCACTTCGTGAGAGAGGAGTGAGGATAGTGACGAAAGCCTTTTGCCTTTGCTCTTGCCCCTCTCCCGCTTGCGGGGGCAGGGATCGACGCGAAGCGGCGGGGGTGGGGGCCTCTTAGAATATAATCACACTGCGGATCACGTCGCCGTGGTGCATGGCCGCGAAGGCTTCGTTGACATCATTGAGCGTGATTTTGCTCGAGACCATCTCATCTAACTTCAGTTGACCGTCCAAATAAAGCTGGGCCAGCAGGGGGAAATCGTGCGACGGCAGCGTGTCTCCGCAGTGGCAGACGCGCAAGGACGCTTTGTTCCAGTACACGCCTGTTGCCATGTTGCCGAGATTAAGCGTTACCGCGTCGTCCGCTGCCGGGAAACCGATGGTCGTCGCTGTGCCGCCGTAAGACAGCATTTGAATGGCCTGCTCGGTGCATTTTGGAATGCCCGTCGCTTCAAACGCAAACTCAACCCCTCCATCCCAGCCGTCTTCGGTCATAGCCCTAACTTGGGCTACGGGATCGCCCCCCGACGCATTAACCGTATGGGTCGCGCCGAAGCGCATAGCCTGCTTCAGCTTGTTCTCGCTCACGTCTACCGCGATAATTTGCCTTGCGTGCTGAAGCTTCGCGCCTTGAATGACCGACAAGCCAACCCCGCCGCAGCCGATCACGGCAACGCGCGAGCCAGCAAATATCGGGGTTGTGTTCATCGCCGCGCCAACGCCGGTAATGACGCCGCAGGCGATGAGGCACGCTTTATCCAGCGGCATCTCTTTGGGCATCTTGATCGCGGCTTTGGAATGCACGACAGTGTAAGTCGAGAACGTCCCGCAGCGCAGCACCTGAGAGCAGAGCGCTCCGTCACGCTTGCGCCGGATACGCTGACCGGGCCGCAGGGCCGCATAGCAGTGACGCAGGTCGCCGCGCTGGCAGCTTGGACATTGTCCGCAGGGAGCGCGATAAGCCAGCACGACAGGGTCACCCGGCTTCAAGTGGTCCACGCCTTCGCCGACGGCTTCCACAATGCCTGCGCCTTCATGCCCCAGCACAATTGGAAACGCCATGCCGTTGCCATTCAAGTTTTTGACGGTCAGATCGGTATGGCAGACACCGGACGCGGCGATCTTGACCAGCACTTCGCCGGGACCGGGATCGTCAATCGTGACTTCTTCGACTTCGACATCGCGCCCCGCTTCGTTTAAAAGCGCGGCGTGTCCTACATAGGGCATGGGGTTTTCCTCAAAGCCACGGAATTTATCCCGTGGCGTCTTAGGCCGCGGCTCTGTCACTTCGTTTGCAGCTTACCGCTGCCCGCCAATAGTCGGGACCGGCTGCCCATTGCCGAGAAGACGCTGCTGCGTGGCCCTTGAGACGGGCGCTTGCTTCGCCGGAGCCAGCACCCGCGGGGCCGCAGGGTCGGGCGGGGCGGCAAGCGACACATCCGGCGGAATGGGATTGCCCCGGTCGCCGTTGCCGGAGCCGCTGCTGCCGACCGGAGACATGCGGCTGTACGTGATGCCGGCAGGCTGAGACGGCATCGTCGGGCCTTCAATCGAGCTGCCGACCCGGCCAAATTGTGCGCCGCCCGCCGCCGAGCCGCCGGCCCCGGAGCCGGTTGGCGCTTCGCTTGAGCCGCCGGGCGGCGTTGGCCCCAGACGCAGCGCAGTCAGCGGCGTGGACGGTCCCGCGACCTGCTCGGCCGTCGGCTGAGGCCGGGAGCAGCCGGCCAGCAGGGCCGGCACAAGCAGAAGCGGCACAATTCGGATGTATTGAAGATGGGTTGGGGACATGGGGAGAGCTTTCCGCCCAGATTATACCTGATTCGGCGCGGCTTGAACCCCCGTGTTAGGTGTCTTTTAGAGAAAATTGAGGAGAAAGCAGCCGCTCAACCGGGTCGCCTATGGAAATCGTTACTGAATGCCGCGCATCCAGCAGCAAGCCGCGCCGCTTTCCGGCGCTGATCGCGGCTTTCTTGGTCTGCGTTGTCCGCATCGCAAGCTTCGTGCAGGGCCGGTGCAGCGTCGGAGTCACTTGGAGCAGGGCGTCGCCAGCACGCAATATGTCACCTGGTTGAAAGGCTTCCAGATTGAGGCCTCGAATGATTAAGTTGTCTCCGGGAACGCCGTAAGCGATCTCTAGGGCATCCAGCACATCCGCGCTCAGGGCTGAAAGCTGCCGGCCCGGCACCCGCCGCCCTTTCCACCACTGCTTACCGGGATATTCACCTTCTACCCCAACTTCAGGAACGACGCGCAGGCTCGGCACGGCCAGGTGCATGTCAGGCTGGGGCGATATAAAAAGCGCCTCCACAAATCCGACTGTTTCCAACCGTAGTTCTGCCAGCCGAGTTTCATACTCCGCCAGCAGCGCCGCATCAATCTCGTTTTCGGTCATGTGTGTCCCCCTAGCCCCCAATAATGGGGGAACCTGATTTATGACAGCCGCTTCTTGCTCTTATTCTTCTCATGTTCCCCTATTATTGGGGGCCAGGGGGCCGTTCTAAATCGGGCTGAACGTCGCGGCCCAGGGCTGGGGGCTTTGGGTTCCGGCAGCCGTTCCGTAGTGTGCGACAGACGGCGCGGTGTTGCTGTCCTGGTTATCGGTGGGCTGTTCCACGGGGCCGCTTGTCGGAGACGAAGCGATTACGGTAAGGCCGGTGGAAACCTGCTCGCCGCGCAGCCACTTGACATGGCCGTCGCAGAACAGGAAGTTCGAGCCGCTGGTGTGCCGCCCAGCCGCCGCCAAGTAGTTGTTGTTCGGCGCTGCCGTCTGGAAGCTCGCCGTCCGGGGGCCGTATTGTCCCATAAAGCCGGTAGCGAGAGGCAGCGTACAGTTGGTGCTGGCGACGTTCGTGGAAACGGCGGCGAAGACGCCGAAGGTTGCGGGAGAACCGTTCAGGCACCCCGGCGCGGCAGGGCTGCCCTGGTCTCCGGTTTCGTCCGACGTAGTCAAATCCGCGATTGCCTGCGCGTCGCCGTCGGCAGCCGGCCATGCCGACGCCGATACTTCGCACAGCATCACGGTCTTGGACGGCGAGTTCAGGAGTGAGTAAACTCCTTCGATCCCTTTCTGGAACCCAGTGGACGAAGTGACGCCTGCGAGGTTAAAGTTGTACGCATACGACACCGGCGACAGCGTGTAGGTGTGGCCGGCAAAGACATTGGTGACCGGGCTGACACTGTCATCCGGGCAGGAAAAAACGCCGGCGCTTCGGACAAACGGGAACACGCGCCCCGCCCAGCCGTCGCCGTTGCCGAGATTGATCCGGCCTGCGGACTGGCCCATCGGCAGGGTCTCATCATAATCCTGGGCGTACTGGACAAACGCGAGGCCAAGCTGCTTCAAATTGCTCTGGCAGGAGGTTCGCCGGGCGTTCTCGCGCACGCTCTGAAACGCAGGAAACAGGATGGCGGCAAGAATCGCGATAATGGCGATGACGACGAGCAGCTCAATCAGAGTGAACCCGCCAGCGCGGGAAGCTGGGCGTCGAACGAAATAAAAAGATGGCATGACGAAATGCTTCCTTAAAATTAAGCCGCAGAATGTCAGCCGGCTTTCCTAATTATAACACACAATTAAAAACCGCGCCATATCACAAGATAAAGCGCGGCTCAATATGCCGGGCGCAGCTAAAAGTCATAATGGACATCGTAGACTTGGTAGCCTGTCTCGGTTTGGACCAGCACCATCGAGACCGTTCTGATACTTTTCGTGAACTTGACCGGATAAGCCAGCCGAACGCTTGTCTGGCCATTCCAGTTCTGGATATTCCACTACGGCTGTCCATAATTGACATAAGCCCCATAATGCTTTTCTTCCAGCGTCTCAACGTCCTGCAGACTGCCTGCGGGCGTACTTGCCTGAACCTGCGCCGTAAAGAGGGCATGTGCCGCCTGGTAGTTATGCTGGCCCATGCTGTCAATAAAGTGGTTGCCGACAGCAATAGCCTCCGCCGAGCCTTTGCTGACAGACTTAAAAGCGCGGATGCCGCCGACAACCGTCAGCACAATCAGCACAGCGGCAACGCCGAGAACAACAAGTGCCGTTGGAAAAGGTTTCTTGGGTGCGGAGTACGCTGCCGACGGCTGTCCTGCATTTGGGTAGTTCATGGTTCTTCCTTTAGTGTGGAATGAATGCTAAGACCCGACCGAAACGCCTTTGAGTTTCAATATCACGGCCACGCCGAACACAACAAACATTAAGCCAATGACTATCGTGGTAAACCAGGTGCCTGACCTATTCAATTTTATCAAACCTGGTTCATTCTCTGGATCGCCCGCGCTTTGGCTGAGAACAAATTCGCCGTCGTAGCCCACGAGGTTTAACAGCCAGCGGTTTGTGTTTCTAAACTGTGTAACCTGCCAAGCAACAAATCTGGGAGAGAGCGCTATTGTTAACAAACCGACAACTAGAAAGATAAAACCTTCCCATGTCGGCGGAGTGGGTTGAGAAATCGGGTGCATGATGCGGCCTTTTCTTAATGAATATGCGGAAGACGAACAGAGTTGGTGAGAATCAATGTTCCAAACAGAGCAAGCAGAAGCCCGGCAATTAAGGTGACAAGCCAGTAAGAAAATTGTGCCCCTTTCCACAACAGGGAGTCACTTCTTAATGTGTAGCGGATACCGCTAAAGTCGGCAGCGATGCTGAGGAACCGGCTATGCAGCCGTTCCAAAATCAACATGCTCAACGCAACGATCTTTGGAGAAGCCAGAAGAATTGCCACTCCCGAAACAAGCAGCACGATCCCTAGCCACGGAGGCAACGCGGTAGAAATGGTTTGGTGCATGGTATGGCCTTGATACACAGACATCTTACCACAAGGCTGTATCACGGCAGGCAGACAAAAAGCCGCCAGCAAAAGTGCTAGCGGCCTTTTTGCTGCGCCGATTGTCTAAGAAGGATTGGCGGCGATGAGCTGCTGGCCGCAGAGCATATCCAGAACGGTGACGCCGAGGACGGCGACAACAGCGGCGAAGGCGTTCTTCTGCTGCGGGTTGCCCTCGCGGAAGGCCGTTCCTAAAGTCGCCAGATCTAAAGCGTCGCCGCCGGCCCGCGCCCAGATCCAGACCTTCGGATTAGGCTGGGCGGCGAAAATACCGACGCCCGCCGCGATTTCACGGACACCGTAGAACCGAATGAGGGCTTCTTTGCCTTCCAAGCCCAGCAGGCGGCTGAGGTGCTTCGGAGCTAAAACTTCGTACAGCCCCAAACCGAGGCTGAACCAGGCCAGCCCTTGTGAGAGTTTTTGTGCGTTCACTTGCTTCTTTCTCGTGCGCCTAATCTAATGAGCCTTTTTGTCGGCAGGGCCTTCCGACGAATGACCGGGGTTGACCTTTGCCGACGGGTCCACATGCGCTTTGGCGTGGTTTACCGCAATCGCCGCTTCCCCAAACCCAGTAGCAATCAGCTTCAGCTTGCCGTCGTAAGTGACGATGTCGCCCGCGCCATAGACGCCGGAAACACTCGTTTCCATGCGCGTGTTGACGTTGATCGAGTTGCCGACAATGTCGAAGCCCCACTGCTTAATCGGGCCAAGATTGGTCAAAAAGCCTAAGTTCAAGAGAAGCTCGTCGCACGGATAGTAGGATTCTTCTTTGGTCCGGTTGTCAAAGATCGTGACACCTTCCACATGCTCCTCGCCATGCACGGCCTTGACTTCAAAGAAGGGCCGGAAGTCAATCGGCAGGGCCATGACTTTTTCAATCGTGTCTTCGTGCGCTTTGTACTTGTCGGACCGATGGATTTGCAGAATGCTTGCAGCAGCGTCGTAGAGGTTCAAAGTCCAGTCAAACGCGCTGTCGCCCCCGCCGACCACCACCAGGCGCTTGCCCGCGAGAATGCTCTTGTCGGTGACAAAGTAGTGGACGCCGCGCCCTTCCAATTCTTCCAAGCCTGCCTGCGCGATCTTGCGCGGCATAAATGCGCCCACGCCCGCCGCGATAATCGCCGACTTCGCGTAGTGCGTCTCGCCCTTCTCGGTCTCCATCGTCACCACGCCGTTCGACGTTAAATTGACCACTTTCTGATCCAAAGCAAGCGTCGGCCCGTACTGCATCATCTGCTCGCTTAGGTTCTCCACCAAGTCCCGCGCATAGACTTTGGCGTAGCCCGCCACATCAAAGATATACTTTTCCGGGTACAGCGCCGAGAGCTGCCCGCCAAGCTGCGGCAGGCTGTCAATCACCTTCGTTTTCATCCCACGCAGCCCCGCATAATATGCCGCATACTGCCCCACCGGCCCGCCGCCGATAATCGCCACATCAAACAATTCGTCTGGATTTACTTCGCTCACAGCCACACTCCGCTTCTAAAAACGCACAATTTCCCCGTTGTTTCCCCCGGTCATTATAAGCAACAAGCCGAGTGATTGTCAAGTTCCGCACTCGCAAAAGCCGATTGACAAATGATAATTGTCTATGATACACTACAACATGAACCGCAACGAACGCCTTCAACTCGCGCAGGGAACTTTGGCAATCATTGAGAGCAGCTCTTATTGCACCTCTTCGGGCCAGACTATTTCCATCGCCCACGAACTCAAGGCCGCGGCTGAAGGCACAATTTTGCTGAGGCCCATTGATTTTCCAGACCCTATCACCAGTGCCTCGAACAGCCGCAAGACCACTGTGGAAGTTACTGGTGAAACGACTTTGCAGGCGGCGGAACGGCTGGCAGCCTTCAGCCCCTTGTGCCTAAACTTCGCGTCGGCAAAGAATCCAGGCGGCGGGTTCCTGTCAGGCAGCCAGGCCCAGGAAGAGTCGCTGGCACGTTCATCTGGCCTGTATGCCTGCCTTCTGCCGATGACCGAAATGTACGATTACAACCGCCAAATCGGGACCAGTCTCTACTCGGATTATATGATCTACTCACCCGGCGTTCCTGTATTCCGCCAAGATGACGGCTTACTGCGGGACCAGCCGTTTTTCGCGTCTTTTATCACGTCGCCTGCGGTAAATGCTGGAGCAGTCACGAAAAATGAGCCGCAGAATGTCCAGTTCATTGGTCCGATAATGGCGGCACGGGCCAGCAAACTTTTGTGGGTAGCCCAGCATCACGGTCATGACACGCTCATTCTAGGCGCGTGGGGCTGCGGCGTCTTCGGCAATGAACCAGCGACTGTTGCCCAGGTGTTCGCCTGCACGCTTGGTCCCAGCGGGATGTTCCACGGTGCATTTGAGCGTGTTGTTTTTGCTGTGTATGACACGTCACCTCACCAAGAAACATTGTCTGCGTTTCAGCGTGTTCTGACATGAGCCGTTGCGGTTGCGAAACGCCTGCCGTATCAGGTATACTTACACGATTATCTTTTTGATTAAGATGCGTTTGGGTGGGAGAAGAACACGTTTTGACGACCAAAGTGGGTCTGGTGCAGCTTGGGTGTGCGAAAAACCAGGTGGACGGCGAGGAAATGCTGGGGGCGCTGGCGGGAACACGCGGCGAGAGCGTGCAGTTTGTCGCAGACAAAGCCGATGCCGACGTGCTGATTGTCAATACCTGCGGCTTTATCAACTCAGCGAAAGAAGAAAGCATTGCGGCGATTTTAGATGCCGTGAAGCGTAAAGAGCGCGGGCAGGTCTCGAAAGTCATTGTCACGGGCTGTCTGGCCCAGCGCTACGGCAGCGACCTCGCCAAAGAAATCCCGGAAGTGGATGCGTTTCTTGGCATTGAAAGCGGCCCGGCCATCGGCAATGTGGTCTTTGGGGCGCGGCCCCGACAGATTAATTTGGTCGAAACGGTCGCCGACAAGTACCCGCTTATCCCCCAGGCGCGTCTGCGGGCCACGGCGACGCCGTGGACTGCCTACCTCAAGATTTCCGAAGGCTGCGACCACACCTGCACGTTTTGCGCCATTCCCGGCATTCGCGGCAAGCATCGTTCCAAACCGATTGAGCGGCTGGTGGAAGAAGCCCGGCAACTGGCAGCGTCCGGGGCCAAAGAGCTGAACTTGGTGGCGCAGGACACGACGGCCTACGGCATGGATTTGTACGGGCGTCTTGCTTTGCCCGAACTGTTGACGGCGCTGGCTGAAGTCAGCGAAATTAAATGGCTGCGGCTTTTGTACTGCTATCCGACAATGGTTCGGCAGCCGCTTCTAGACGTTCTAAGCAGTAATCCCAAAGTCATTTCCTATATTGACATGCCTTTGCAGCACGGCGACGACCAAATGCTGAAAGCCATGAAGCGCGGCGGCTCAGTCGAGCAGTACAAGCGGCTGTTCGGCAAAATGCGCGAGACGCTGCCAAATCTCGCCCTGCGGACGACATTTCTAGTCGGCTTCCCCGGCGAGACCGACGCACATTTTGCCTATCTCTTGGACTTTGTGACCGAGATGCGCTTTGACCGTTTGGGCGTCTTTACCTACTCGGCTGAAGAAGGCACCCCGGCGTTTGCCCTGGACAATCCCGTACCAAATAAAGTCATGCGGGCAAGGCGTGACGCGCTGATGGCGGCGCAGCAGAGCATCAGCCTTCAGAACAACCAGAAATGGCTGGGGCGCGATTTAGACGTTCTGATAGAGGCCCGGCGCGGCCCTGATGCTGTCGGGCGCTCGTTCCGCGATGCCCCGGAGATTGATGGCACGGTCTTAATCAAAAACTGCGACGCCGCGCCGGGGACATTCGTTTCCGCCCGCGTTTCCGCCGTCGAGCCGTATGATTTGGAAGCCGAACTCGCCCCCTAGCCCCCAATAACAGGGGAACATGAGAGAGTTAGAGCAGGAAGCTCCTGTCCTAAATCTTGTTCCCCCATTATTGGGGCTAGGGGGAATCTGAACCTGTAAAGATACTTGAAGGAGACCGCATGGCGACACCCCGCACATCTGAACGAAAACCCACGACCAAAAAGACCGCCCCCGCCCCAGACCCGCATGAGGCGCTGGCCTCGGAAACACTGACTACGCTGCTGCACCGCGCTTTAGTCCGTTTAGGCGAGCCGGCCCGCATCGGCGACATTGTCCGCGAAGTCGGCGAAGATGCCGTGACGCCCGCGCTGGCCCGTCGCCAGATGGAAACCCAGCCCCGGCGCTTTGTCGCCGTAGACCGCCGCTGGGACATCACCAGCCGCTACTTAGACAAAACCAAGCCCTTGGAGCGGACATTGGAGGAAGTAATCTCGATTTACGGCGCTCCCATCCCCGCCGATGACGTTGCCGGAGAGCTGGCTCAGATTACGGGCCGGGTCAAAGAAGCCTACACCGAAGTTGCCGCCCGGCTGCTGCGCGGAACGCCGTTCTTTCCAATTGCCGGTGGCCTCGCCTACGGCCTGCGCTCCTGGCTGCTGGATATGACGTCGGAGCGCGAAGATGACATTTTGTTTTACAACTATCTCAGCGCGGAAAAGCTAGCTCCGTTTCAGTCTGCCACCGAGGGCTTGGACTGGGAAGGCAACCCCACCGGCGCGGCGCAGACGCTGGTGTCGGTCGGCGGCGGGCAGCCGGTAGACAACCGCATTCTGCAATACTTCGCCTGGAAGTCGATGGGCGAAGAGTTTGACGGTGCGGGCATCTACGATGCCATCGCTACTGACCGCGAGACCTTCCTAGCTTTGCCTGACCACCGCTGGCTGCTGCGCGAATCGCTTGCTCCGGTGCAGGCGCTGTGGCACACTCAGGCCGAAGCCGCTGCGCTGTCAGCACCCGAAGAAGCGGCTATGGTTGAGTCGGCTGTAATTGATACTCCAGCCAAGCCGCTGGAAGTGACCGAGGAAGACGCCGAGGAGCTGCGAAGCTACTTTGACGGGCGCGAAGAAGACGCTCGTGCCGGAGACCTGCTGACCCAAATCTTTGAAATTCGGCCCGGCGGCGGCACATTTGCCGCCGATGTAGACACGCTGACAGCCTACCTGCGAAGCAAGCCAGCCGAGTTCCAATGGGTCGGCACAGACAGGTTCCGCGCCCCCGGCACCCTGCCCCCATATATTGGGCAGCTGCCTGAGTCGCTGACTTTCCCGGCTCTGCCCCGCTTTGAGACCGCCGACGGCGAGATTTTAGACCAGATGCTCACTGACGACGGCTTGGAAGAAGGCTTGCAGGCTGAGATTTTGGATCCTATCGCCCAAGATGTGAACGATCAGGAACCCGCGGACAAAACGCTCTGGCCGGAAGGCGCAGCTGCTGACGCCCCCCGTCTGCGCCTGGTGCTGAAGTCACACCACAAAGAAATTGGCACATTCCCGTTGGCTCAGGTCCCGCCTGGCTTTTTCCCCGTCGAGCCGAGCATTGTGGAGCTGACCCTGCGCGATGCCTCCGGCACCGGCTACCCGATTTATGTGGATTATGATGTTCAGCTCGTCTATGGCCTATTTGACGTGTACTCTGAGATTGCCGCCGAATCCGGGGCTGTCGTGTATTTAGAAAAGACCGACAAGCCGGACGAATACAAGTTCACGGACGAGAACGAGACCGACGCCAATGTCTTTGTCAGCCCGGCCCGTATGGAAGAGCTGCTCGACTTCCGCACTGAAGTCGAAGGCGGCCCTGCCATCTCCACCTACGACATTGCCCGGCGCATTTTAACCAACTACGGCAAAGGCTGCTCGTTCCTGACCCTGCTGACCGAAGTGAACCTTGTCCGCCGCACTCCGCGCCGCCTGCTGGCAAGCGTTTTGAGCGGCTACTCCGCGTTCCATCGGGGCGCAAACAAGTGGCGCTTTGACGCCAAAAAGGAGCCGGAAGGCTTCAGCAGCGCCAAGACTGAGTTCATCGTCAAGAAGTAATACAGCCAAGAAGTAGCACAGCAAAAAAGAACCTCACCCTGGAACTGCGTTCCAACCCTCTCCTTTCAGAAGGAGAGGGTGCCAGCTTGCTGGCGGGTGAGGTGTTCTTGCGCGTCGCCGCTGAACCTACGTCTTCGCCGTCATCAGCCGGGTCGGGTCAACAATGTTCGCATCAAACACGGCGACATTAGACTGTACCTGAGCGTTTGTACCGACCACGCAGCGCTCTAGCTGCGTTCCCGCGCTGACACGCGCTCCGGCCCACAAAATTGTGTCTTTTAATGCCGCGCCTGCTTCAATGACGCAGCCGTCGCCGACAATCACGTTTCCCAGCAGCTTTGCTCCTGCCTCAATTGTGACATTGTTGCCGAGCGCCGCCGGAGCCGTGACTTCCGCCGCCGGGTCAACCTGCGTCCCTATGCCGGCCCAAATGCCGGACGCATCTTGGGTCAGCCCAAATTCCAGATGCACTTTGCCGTTCAGGGCATCAAAATTGGTCTGCCGGTAGACCTGCAAATTGCCGACATCTTTCCAATACGACTGCGTCGCAAACCCGTACAGCGGCCTGCCTTCCGTGAGAAGCTGCGGGAAAACATTGTTGCCGAAGCCGTAGAACGTATCCGGGGGAATAAGGTCAAAGACGCCTGGCTCAAAAACGTAAACGCCTGTATTCGCCATCTTGGAAAACACGTCGCCGCCTTTCGGCTTCTCCAAGAACCGCGTGATGCGTCCATCGTCGTCGGTCACGACAATGCCGAACTGCGAGGGGTCATCCACTTCCGTCGTGGCAATTGTGGACGCCGCGTTTTTGTCTCGGTGCATCTGCATCAGCCCGGACAAATCAATATCCGAGATGTCGTCGCCGCCGACCACGAGAAATGTCTCGCCGTTGAAGAAGTCCTGCGAGCGCTTGACGCTGCCCGCATCGCCCCACAGTTTGTCTTCATGCGCGTAGGAGATATTGACGCCGAGCCGCGAGCCATCGCCCAGACCCTCTTCAATCACGCTGCCTAAGTAGTGAACATTGACCCGAATATCTGTAAAGCCGTGCTTCTTCAAATCCAGAACAATATGCTCTATCACAGGCCGGTTGACGATTGGAACCATCGGTTTTGGAATTGCGCGAGTTAAAGGGTCTAGGCGGGAGCCGACCCCAGCCGCCAGTATCATTGCTTTCAAATATGTCTCCTAGAGGTCGCTCTCAGAGTGAAAAGAGCGCGGGAACAGGGAGCGCGGGAATGAATTCCTACGCTGTGGGCGCAGACGCCCATTGTCCACCTTCGTGGACACGGAAATTACGGATCGGGCTGGCCGGGTTCTTCGGCGTCAAGCCAAAGTGTGCCGTCGGCGTGATGTAGGAATTTATTCCTACGCTTCTTTCTACCGAAAGCAAGCTAGTCAAAGAACGCACGGACGGCTTCGGCGGCATATTCGGCTTGGTCGCGCGACAGTTCAGGATGCACGGGCAGAGACAGGACTTCTTGTGATGCTCTTTCGCTTTCGGGCAGGTCGCCTTCTTTGTAGCCGAGAAACGCATAGGCTTCCTGCAAATGGATCGGCAGCGGGTAATAGATGGCAGATTGGACGCCACGCGACGCCAAATGCTTTTGCAGGTCATCGCGCCTGCCGTTCAAGACACGCAGGGTGTACTGGTGGAAAATATGGTGGTTGCCGCGCTCAGTGCAGGGCAGGACGAGGCCGTCCAAGCCCGAAAGAGCGTCGGCATAGAAGGCGGCGTTGATGCGCCGCTGCTCGTTCCAGTCGGGCAGGCGCAGCGCTTTCACGCGCAGCAAAGCGGCTTGCAGGCCGTCCAAACGCGAACAGTAGCCAATTTCTTTGTGGAAATAGCCCTTGCCGCCGCTGCCGTGAAAGCGCAGCAGCTTGACTTGCTCGGCCAAGGCGTCATTGTCGGTCAGCACCATGCCGCCGTCGCCGCAGGCTCCCAAGTTCTTGGTCGGATAGAACGACAGCGTGTTGGCATCGCCCCACGCGCCAAGCGGCTTGCCTTGATGCAGGGCTCCGATAGCCTGGGCGGCGTCGCCGAGGGTGGCGACAGTGTGAGTTTGAGCGATTTGGGCGAAGCGGGTCATGTCGGCCAATTGCCCAAACAGATGCACCGGCAGGATAACTTTCGTTTTCGGCGTGATTTTTGCTTCGGCGTCGTCCGGGTCTAGGTTAAATGTCCGTGGGTCAATATCGGCGAACACGGGGGTCGCGCCCGCGAGGCAGATGGTCTCGCCGGTGGCGATAAACGTAAACGGCGGCGTAATAACTTCATCGCCGGGTCCGACACCCAGTGCCAGCAGCGCCAGCAGCAGGGCATCGGTGCCGGAATTGACGCCGAGGCCGTGCTTTGCGCCGCAGAAATCGGCGGTTTCACGCTCAAACGCGCTTGCCGTCTGGCCGAGGCCGCCGAAATCGCAGGCATCCATTGTTTGCTCAAACGCGGCAGTCAGCTCACTCCTCAGCGCCCGGTGCTGCGCCTGCAAATCCGCCATCGGTACGTTCATTCTCAAACCCTTGCTAATCGCCCTTTAATTTTACTGTTTATGACAACTAAAACGGGCAATTGTTACAAAAGCTTGTGCTGCCCGCGTGCTTTCAGCTCGTCTACAATCTTTTTGACTTCTTCCGAGCGGGATTTCGGGCAAATCAAAATCGCATCAGGTGTGTCAATGACAATAATATCCTCCATGCCGATTGTAGCGATCAGGCGGTCTGGGCTGTAAATCAGTGAGCCGTGCGTATCCACGCCGACATGGTGGCCGATAACGACATTTTCGGTTTCCTTGCCTTCTTCGGTCAGGATTTCGGCGAGGCGCTGCCAGGAGCCGACATCGTTCCAGCCGATGTCGGCGGGAATGACGGCGACTTTCTCGGCTTTCTCGGCGATGCCGTAGTCTACTGAGATCTTTTCCAGTGTTGGGAATACTTCGGCCATCACGGCGTCAAAACGCTCCGTGCCGTAAGCGGCGGTAATTTGGGCGAACGCCGTTTCCATTTGCGGCAGGTACATTTTGTAAAGGTCGCGCAGGGTCTTCACCGACGCAATAAACATGCCTGCGTTCCAAAAGTAGCCGCCGTCCTTGAGGTACTGTTCGGCGACTTCGCGCTTCGGCTTTTCCCTGAACTGCTTGACTTCGTAAACCGGAACCCCGGCGTCAGTTTCGGACCGAACGATGCCGCCGCTCTGAATATAGCCGAAGCCGATGTCCGGGCCGGTCGGCGGAATGCCGAGGGTCACCAAGTAGCCGTCGGCGGCAACTTCGGCGGCAGACTCTAAAATCCTGCTGAACTGTGCGGGGTTCAGAATGACATGGTCGGCGGGCAAAGTTGCCATGATCGCGTCCGGTCCCAGCGTTTTTTCCAAAATCGCCGCCATCAAGCCGATGGCCGGGGCCGAGTCGCGGCCTTCCGGCTCGCCGACAATGTTTTCAGCGGGAACGGCCGGGAGCTGCTCGCGGACGGGCACGGCATGGCGGGCGTTGGTGATGACATACAGGCGCTCCGGCGGAACTAGGCTTTCCACCCGGTCTGTAGTCTCCTGAAGCATAGTGCGCTCGCTGACAATGTCCAAAAACTGCTTGGGCGTCTCCTGCCGACTGCGCGGCCAAAGACGGGTCCCCCCGCCTCCGGCGGGAATGACGACGGCGATGGTGAGGTGAGAAGATTGGGTCACGGTTAAGCTTCCTTCGGGAACATAAAAATAAAGTAAGCGGGCAGCTGCAGAGAGTTTACCCGAATTGCACAGGAGGGTGTCAACAAGAACTTGCCGCGACGCTTGCCCTTTGGGGAGTCACTGCTACGCCGGGGCAGGTTCTTTCAGCCCATCCATTCTTTCTTCCACGGCTTCCAGCTTTTCTTCCAGCGCGTCTAAAACGGCATGAGCATCGGCGGCCTCGGACATGGCTTCCGCTTCGGCATCATGGCGGTTTTGAACATTGGGCATGTCGCGGCGCAGCTCTTCCAGCAGAGCAATAACTTTGGCGACTTTTTGCTCCGCCAGCAGATTAACCTGCAAATCAAGCTGGGCGCGGCGCTCGGCAAGACGCGCCTGCCGGTTTTGCGTGATCAAAACAACAATTGTCAGCAGCAAACCGCCGGTGCTGACCAGCCAGGACAGCAGCGGAAACGGAGTTGGGTCGAAACGAGCGCTGCTTGGGCGTTCCGAAAAAACATTCAGCAGCACCCAAATGACGATGAGAGTAATGGTCAGGTTTAGGAACAAAGGCCGGCCCAAAAAAGCCGTCACTTTTTCAATCGTGCGCTGATGGATGCTGACATCGCTTTCGCCTCGCGCATGGAGCGCCGCAATGGTGTCAATCTGCTGACTGACATGATCCGGGAGCGTGTCGTCGGTGAGTTCATTCATACGCCCATTTACCCCAGAATGCCACCTACTACAATACCTATCGGCCCCAAGTAACTATTGGCCCCAAGTGGCGAACAAGCCGGCGGCGGCGGCCAGCATGACAGAGGTTGCGGCCAGCATGACAGAGGTTGCGGCCCAGCCAAGCCACATCTGGCGGGCATTCAGCGTGAAGTGGCCCATGATTCTTCTGCTGGAAGCCATCAGCATCATCAAAATCATAATCGGCCCGGCCACGACACCGTTGATGACCGCCGACCAGAACAAGGCTTTAATCGGGTCAATGTGGACAAAGTTCAGGCCCAGCCCCAGCAGCATCGCCCCGGTGATGACCCCGTAAAACCCACGCGCCTGCATCCAGTGTTGGTTCAGACCCACCGGCCAGCGTAAAGCTTCTCCTACGGCATACGCGGCCGAGCCGGCCAGCACCGGCAGCGCCAGCAGCCCGGTTCCGACAATACCGAGCGCGAACAGCAGCCGCGCAAACGGCCCAGCAATCGGCCCCAGCGCGGCGGCGGCCTGCGTAGACGTTTCAATGTCCGTGTGGCCGGTCGCCCACAAGGTCGCAGCGGCCGTCAAGATAATAAAGTAGGCCACTAAATTGGAGAACGCCATGCCGGCGTAAGTGTCCACTCGGATGCGGTGGAGCTGCGATCCTGCCGAAGCTGGATCGTGCCGCAGAGGCCATTCTTTAGGGCTGGCCCGCTCAAGCTCCACTTCCGACTCGGCCTGCCAGAAGAATAAGTAAGGGCTGATAGTTGTCCCCAGCACAGCGACAACGCTTGTAATATAGCTGGATTTCCAGGACCAGCCCGGCACGACCGACACGATTAAAGCGTGTTTCCAAGGGACATGGACCACAAAGACCGTGGCGACATATGCAAACAGCGCCAGCGTCATCCACTTCAGCACGCGGGCGTACCGCGCATACGGCAGCAGAGTTTCAAGGCCTGCCGACACCGCCGCAAACAGCACCGCATACAGGAGCGCCGGGCCGCCGACAAGCAGCGTGACCACATCCCCCATTGCACCGATGTCGGCTCCCAGGTTGATAATGTTTGCGATCAGCACCAGACCGACCATTGAATACAGCCAGCCCGGCGCGTAATGCCGCCGCAGGTTTCCCGCAATGCCGCGCCCCGTAACCCGTCCAATCTGGGCGCTGATTTCCTGAATTCCTACCATTAGCGGATACGAAAACAGCATGGTCCAGAGCAGGCCGTAGCCGAACTGCGCTCCGACCTGGGAGTAGGTCGCAATCCCGCTGGGGTCATCGTCTGATGCTCCCGTGATAAGTCCCGGCCCCAGCGATTGCAGCAGCCCCATCTTGGTCGTGCCTTTCGGCGGCGTCTTCTGATTGAGGTCCCTGCTCTGGCTTGGATCTCCAACGGACATGCCTTCTTCCTTACTGCCCTGCTGGCTCTACTTCGGCCCCAGCGTGAAGCGGTCAATGATGCTGCCGCTGGGCCGAACGACAGTCATGGTGACGCGCGGCCCGTCTACGTCGCATCTGATGGCATGGTAAATCAAGGCGTCATACTGGGCCTCGGTAATCTTATGCCCGCTGCTGTCGGTGTCATGGACATACACGTCGCCGGGCAGCGTAATCTGCCGGTTCTCCGGCCGGTACGGCGGTGCGCCCCCGCCGCCGGTGACAATGTAGGTGACGCCGTCCCGCACCGTGCGATAGTACAAATGGTCATGGCCGCAGAAGACGGCGCGTGGGCGGTACTTTACAAACAGCGGATGCAGGTACTCCTGCGCTTCCGGCGTCGGCCCATGCGGCCCCGGCGAAAATGGGCCTTCGTGGAACATCACAAACATGTTGACTGCCGTTTTCTGCGCCCGCGCCAGCTCGGCCGCCAGCCAGCTGTACTGCCGGCTGCCGGGGCTGTAATCTTCCATGCTGTCTACAATAATGAACCGGTTCTGGTGCCGGGTGAGGGCATGGTACAGCTTGTTGACTTTGTCGCCCGAATCAAACGGCTCCGTGACCGTATGGGGATAATACGGCCCGACATCATGGTTGCCCCGCGCCGGATAATACGCAATGTGCGCCTCCCGAAGCGGCTGCGTAATCTGCGCGAACTGCTCCCACTGCGCCGCGTTTTCGCCCGCAGCGACTAAATCGCCGCTTTGCAGAACAAACTCCGGGTGCATCCCGATAATCTCCTGAATGATGACCGCGTGTTCCGTGGGGTTCGAGCGCGTGTCGCCGTAAGCGACAAACGTGAACTTCTCGCTGCCCGCCGCCGGTGTCAGCCGCGCGTGCTTCGCCTTCGGCGCGGCATAGCCAGCCGCCATGAGGAGCAGCAAAAGGACAGCGGGAAAGAAGCGTGTGAATTTGAGCATAGTGTTTTTGGACGGGTATAAAAGCGTCTTAGATTTTCAGACGCTTCAAAAGAAGCGGCATGGTAATCCCCTGGACTACCACGGAGAACGCAACGACGCCGAAGGCTGCGAGGACAATCTGCGTGCGATAGGCAATTGTTCCCGGCAGGCTGAGGGCCAGCGCGAGGCCCAGCGCCCCACGCATTCCGCCCCAAAACAGCAAATGCTGATGCGAACGCTGAATTGCCAGCCGGCTCCGCGTGAACAGCAGGCAGAGCGGATAGACCGAAGCCGCCCGGCCCAGCAAAGTCAGCCCAATGGCAAGCGCCAGAGCCGTGATGCCCAGCCGGGAAAACGAGCGGCTGGCAGCATCCAGGCCAATCAGCAGGAAAATGAGCGAGTTCGCCACGAACGCCGCAAAGTCCCAGAACGCAATCACGACCTCGCGCCCGCGCTGGGTCAGCACCGAATCTTCCGCGCCGCCTAAGACCCCGACATTTCCCAGCAGCAGCCCGGCGGAGACTGTTGCCAGCACGCCGGACACTCCGTAATGGTCCGCCAGCAGGAACGACCCGTAGGCCGTCACAGCCGTCAATGCGGTTTCCACGAGATAGTCCTCCGTGCGCCCCGCCAGCAGGGTTGCCACGCCGCCGCAGGCCAGGCCGATGGCAATTCCGCCCAGCGAAATCTTGAAAAGCTGTCCGGCGGCAGACGCCGAGGTGAGCGGCTCCCCGGACGCAAACGTGAGGGCCAGGGCAAAGAAGACAGCGGCAACACCGTCGTTGAAAAGGCTTTCCGACTCGACCAAGAGCCGCAGACGCCCAAAAATCTTGTTCTCTTTGAATGTTGCAGTCACCGAAACCGGGTCAGTCGCCGCAATCAGCACCCCAAACACCAAAGCAGCAGAGAGGGGCCAGTGCGCCAGCCAAACCATGCCGCCGGCGACCAGCAGCGCAGAGACGGCGACGCCCGCCGTAGACAGCACGAAGATCGGCAATCCGTCCCGGCGCAGCTCCCGCCAGCGCAGAGAAAGCGCCGCCTCAAACAAGAGCGGCGGCAGAAACGCCGTTGTAATCAGGTGCGGCGTCAGCAGCGCCCCTGGCCCATGCCGGGCCAGGCGCAGGCCGATTCCCGCCAGCACCAGCCCAACCGTGTACGGCAGCCGCAGCCGCCGGGCCAGCAGTGCCACCACGACGGCAATTACCAGCAGCCCCACCGTGCGATCAATCGTTAATCCGATGAGTTTGTCTCCTGAGCCGATGCTCGCCGCTATTATACTCGAATTCGGGTATGCTGTCCTAAAATTGTTTTCAGCGCCGGTCCTGATGCTTGCATTGCGAGAATTGCAATGGTATAATTGCTTTAGTCCTGTCCGCCAGCTTCTATTAAAGGAGACTTAACTCGCCATGAGCGTCCAAACCCCAAACCCTGTTGACACCAGCACCCAGAATGCCAACTGGGGAACCCTGGTCATCGTCCTGGTCCTCGTCATCGCCGCCGTCGTTATCGGCGTCACGCTGTACGGCCACAACACCGCCAATCAGCGCCCCGCCGCCGTTGTCAGCCAAGCCCAGCCGAACACTCCCTAGCACTCTCCCGCAATGCAGGGGTAGGGCAAGCCCTGCCCTTGTTTTTCTTTGACGTGCTGCTTCCTGAAAAAGTCCCCATGAACCTGAAAGACTTCTGGCCCTTTAAAGCGCCCAGTGCCGACGCCTCTCCCGCTGAAGAAACGGAGGCTGCACCGTCTGGGGAACCACTCAGCGCAGTTTTCAGCTCCTACTCACCCGTCGAAGCGCACATTGTCAGCGGAATGCTGGAAGACAACGGGATTAAGTGTGTCCTCAGCAACGAGCTATTCGCTGCTGCTGACGGCCCCGTTGCCAATGCCACCGGCGGCGTCCAGGTTTTTGTTCGGGCCTCCGATACTGCCCAGGCGCGGGCGCTGCTTCAAGCGAACACGTCGGCGGCGGAAGATAGCTGAAGAGTCGCGGCGAGGGGGAAATGATCGGACGGGAATGGGCGCTTGCCGTCGCCGCGCAGCACGTCCGCGTCTGCGACCTCCCATTCGGGCGAAACGAAAATGTGATCAATCGGTGTTTCTGACGCTTCGCCGGTGAAGCCGTGAAATGTCCCAATCTGCAAAATCTTCTTTGGCGTCAGCACGCTTTTTGGAACAGGCGAGTCCGGTCCCGCAAGACGCGCCACGGCAGGGTTATCGGCTTCGGCGTTGAAGTCGCCCAGCACAATGACCGGGACGGCGGACGAGCGGCGGCGTATCCGGTCCAGCAGGATCAACGCGCTGTTGTTTCGCGCTTCCTGCGACTCATGGTCCCAGTGGACGTTGTAGACGTAGAATGCTTCACCGGGGCCGCGCTCTTTAAGCCGAACCCAGGTGCAGAGGCGCGGGTGGCGGCTGCCCCAGCCCATTGACCCCGGCATGTCGGGAGTTTCCGAGAACCAGAACGTGCCGTTGTCCAGCCGCTCAAAGCGGGCGGCGCGATAGAAGACAGGGCAGAACTCACCAGCCTCGTGGCCGTCGTCCCGCCCGGCGGCGATGCATTCGTACTCCGGCAGAGCCTGGCGCAGCGCGTCAAGCTGAAGCAAAAGCGGCTCCTGCATCCCCAGCACGTCCGGTTCCCATTCACGCAGCAAAGCAAACAGCCGCGCTTTTCGCAGGTCCCACTGATGCTCGCCGTCGTCGGGGTTTGCCCAGCGGACATTGAATGTGCCGACTTTTAGTGCGTTACTCATAAAATGTTATTGGCGGACGAGGGGGTGAACTCCCTCGTTCACGTCCTATCCGCACGTTCCTTTTATCCCTGCGCGTTCAGCATCTGCGCCTGCGCCTGACGGACCACCGGCAGGAGGGCAGCGTCTAGCTCGGCGTCGGTGTCGGTTGGCCCGGAAACTTTTGCCAGATGCCAATACTCAGTGTGCGAGGCCGACTGACCGGGTTCCAGCGTTGTCAGCGGACCGAGCGTTTCGAGTTCCTGAAACGGGCCTTTGGTAAAGGTCTCGAAATTACAGCCCATGTCCGGCAGCACCGCCGGGCCGCCGGGCGCGGGCTGAATTGAGATCACAAATGCCTGCTCGTTGGCAAGGTGCGCTCCCCACCCCTGCGCGTTATAAAGGCCAATCTTCTGCGAGTAATTGAGATCGTCCTGCGGGGCCAGCGAGAGGTACTTGGCTCCCCAGCGCCAGCGCGGGTCACTCATGTCCGTGAACTTCCACAGCACCAAAGGCCGGGCAGGGACAAGCTCGTCGTCATGCGAGACAAACGGCTCCTGCGGCAGTACCACTTTGCCGCCGGGAGCGACAATGCTTAAGGCCCAGACAGACAGTGTCACGGGCCAGACGTTATGGTTGGTCAGAACATGCTCGACTTTGACCCCCGGCCCCGACGAAGCTAGCGTCACCCGCATTTCTTTCTGAATGCCCGATGTGCTTTCCGTGGGGCTGACCAGCCTCAGCATATTGCCGTCCCTCTGCGGCGTCCCATACGCGCTTGTATCGGGGAAGTAGGAGCGCGGCGTGACTTCCGGCGCGTGCCAAAGCCGATGCCCGCCGTAAGGCTGCCAGATATCGCCCCCGGACTGTCCCCGTGTATCCGGCAGGATAGCAAACGCATTTGGCCCACCATTAGGAGCATCTG
>CAXTER010000050.1:13721-39079 GCA_964243345.1 uncultured Armatimonadales bacterium | reverse complement strand
ATATTATGGCCTTGCAATCGCCATGTCACGCTTGCATTCCCCATGTCACGCTTGCGAGCAGACAAAATCCAAAAGCCAAAAGCAATCCATGTGGGTCAAGTGGATGCGACAAGAAGTTCACGCTTTGTTTTATCACGGAATCTGTACCGAATTGCCAAAGAGTCTGAGCCGGTTTGTAGACCTGTCAGTGTCGCACGAAGCTAGTAGATGAAGCGCAATTTGCCGGACCGCTTGTTGCCCGTGGCAAGAAAGGACAATTACAAGGCGCTGGCAGCAATGACGTAAGCAGTCACGGAAACCAACAGGATTTGCCCATTTGCGAGCGTCACCCGAACTTGCGTTTGCAGCTTGCCGAGTGGTGCATTCGGCTTGACAATGATCGACATCGTCTGACTGTTGGCCGCAGCCTGGGCACCGCCGAAACCATTAGACACTTTTATGCCTGACCCCGTGTTGTCGCTAGTTTCCGCCCTTGCCGCGTCAAGATGAACCGCGACGTAGGGGCTATCGCTCTCTACAACGGCCCCAGCCAGTGACTGCTCCGTTTGGCCTGTCAGGGCGACATGACCTGCGGTTGCATGTTTCCCCGGCACGGGACCAAGAGATAGCGCAGATGGCTCGGCAGCTACCGAGCCGATGACCTGCCCTTGTACGGATAGAGAAATAGCTGACAGCGCAGCAAAGTTTCTATCGCTGGAAGTCCCGTCGTTCTTCGTGGAGGAAGCCGGGGCGAACGAAAGCGAGCCTGAGACCAGCCCGTCTACAGTCGGCAGCAAGGTCAAAGTGTAAGTGCGGCGGATGAAGCTTTTCTGGACAGAGGGGACACTCGCCGCTGTGATCTGAATGCTCGGATTTGATGAGACCAGAGTTGGTAAGCTCCCCTTTGACGCCAGAACTGGATCAAAATCCGCTGTCAAGGTCACGGTTCGGGGAGAGGCCGCTGAGACTTGGCCGAAATCGATCTGGTGGGGCCAGAACGAGACGACCGGCTGAACGTCGGCGATAAACGTGACTAGCGCAGCGGGCTGGGTCTGGCCTTTCAGGAACACCGACACTGATTTGACGACCTCCCCAGGTGCCATTTGCATCAGGTTCAGCCGAACCTCCACGGCGATGCTCTTGCCCGGCAGGAGCGTCAGAGAACTTTTGCTTGTGTTAAGGCGGGGCTTGCCGTCCTCCATCTCCCAAACCGCGCTGGTGCAGTGGCAGGAGGTTTGCAGGCGGTCCAGCGTGAGCGCCTTGTTTGTAGCGTTATTCAACCGAAACATCTGCATTAGTGCTGGCGTCTTCAGCACACTGACGCGGCCTAAATCGATTTCCCCCTCGTTGTTGGTGATCTGCGTGAGGCCAGTCATGGCAACCAGGCTGAGGCCGGCTGACGGAAAACGTGCGTCAAGAATTGCGTTCGGCTCGGCGACTGGCGCAGCCTGATTGGCGGTCATCATAGCGGATGCCGGCTCTGCGCTTGCTGGCTTAAGACACGCAAAGATGCCGGCGGCTAGGATTACTGGCAACAAAACAATTGTTGAAAACTCTTTATTAGTCATAGCAACTCGCTTTATCTTTCTGATAATCTCATAGCGTTTTACCATCGGCGTCGTAGGTGTAGCTGGCCTGCACCGTGTTGTTGGTGGCGTTTGCCAGAGTGAGCAGGTGGTTCTCGAAGTCGTAGGTCGCCGCCAACCCACTTAATGTCGTCTCGTTTTTTATGCACTTTCTGTGCCAAGTTGATTAGCCGTTTTTCTTACAATCCTTCTGATTTTCTACTTCGTGTCTGATTCTCCGCATTTTTATGCTTGCTTTTACATTACATGCGACTCCTAAACAAGCAGATAGCACCAAGCCGATAGAGCTTCCGTATAGAGCAAACTTACCCAATGGAATCAGTACCACCCAAAAATATTTCTGGGTCGGCTGCGGGACTGCGGCTGCGACTATTCCATATATAGCTCCCAACAATAGTGTAAACAGTAGTAGGTACAGGCTACTAAAGACACCGATGGCAAGCCAATCTTTATCACCATCGCCCTGAAACGGCAGTTTAAGCCATTTAGACATCATAGCTATCAGAATAAAAAAAACAATTCCACCCATACAATTCATAAACAACATAGCGTCACAGTTTTAACACCTACACATTAAAATCAACTAGCTTGGCACGATACCTTACGAGTGTTATGTTCAGTTCATGCAGAGTTGTACAGTGACACTGCTTAAATGCTGCATGAGGTTGAGCGACTTCTGTGTCGGCAATCGGTTCAAGCGTTGCAAAGCCAAAACATAGACAGAGGCAACTTTAACTCAAGCACTGGGTTTGACTACATATGCCGCAGTATATCAGGGACCGGCTAGCGCGTCGGTGACCGCTTTTGGCGCGGTACCGGAGACTACACCAAGCAGGGCAGAGACTGAGTCTTCAAAGAGCTTCTTGAAGAGTTGTCCAGTTGGAGAATTGGGATGTTCACTAATATCCTCTACTGCTTCAACTGCTGCTTTATCAATCGCTGGCGACTTAGCCTCTACATACTGTGCTATGAAGGCAGAGACACCAACATCAAGGGCGACACCAGCGAGCTTGAACCCAAGTTGCCGATAGTTGGAGATGTCACCGCTCTCAACTTGGCTATAGATAGATAATAAATCGTTGAGGCCAGTATCAAGCCCCGCAAGTACCGCAGTAGGCACACCTTTTCCACTAAAAGCGTCTGCAACAGCGCCGGCAGCAGCCCCTTGAATGAAATCTTGGACAAGCGTTGACCTGAACTTTGGATCGTTGCTTTTTTCAGGCAAATCTTGGTGTCTAAGTTCTTCTTCAACCTCATCAATGGCTACAGCTGCGCCCCCGCTTATCAAGCCCGCTATAAGGGTTTCAAGAAATTGTTTTGGGCCTTCAGCCGTAGAAGCTGCAAGGGAGGCAGTGATCTCACCTCCGTACACGAGACCAGTAATAGCGTTTCCGCCAGCAGCTTGATAGCCAATCGCTGCCCCTGCACCACCGAGGGCAGATAGTGTTAAGCCAATGCCTATACTTGCTGCCGAATTGCTAATGCTAAAATCTTCATTGCCACTTGGATCGATGTTATCCATCGGATCGTCGCCTGCATACAAATAGCGGTGCAGGCTGATAGGATCGTTCGAATTTCCCTCAAACGGGTCTTGTGACAAGAACCTTCCGGTGGTAGGGTCGTAGTACCTGGCCCGCTGGTAGTAGTCGTTGCTCGCGGCGTCGAACTGCTGCCCCTGGAACAAGAAGGCGTTGACGACCCCGCTGCTGGGGCTGTGCAAGAGTCCCACTCCATAAGCATCGTACAGGTAGCCGTCTGTCACTGCTCCTGCGCTGTTGGTGAGCTGCCGGGTACTGCCCAGGCCGTCGTACAAGTAGTAGGACAGGCTGCCGCCGCTTGCCGTGCGATCTTGGCGGAGCAGGTCATCGCCGTAGTCATAGCGCACCGACAATGCCCCGCCGGTGTACTCCTCCATCACTCGCGCAAACGCGGTGTTCGTGTCAACGAGGTAGCTCGCGGTTCCCGCTGCCGTGGTCGCAGACAGGCGGTTGCCGTCGGCGTCGTAGGTGTAGCTGGCCTGCACCGTATTGTTGGCGGCGTTTACCAGGGTGAGCAGGTGGTTCTCGAAGTCGTAGGTGGCCGTCTGCCCGTTCACCGTCGTCTCGTTGCCATTGTTATCGTAGGAGTGGCCCGGCGTGGTCAGCCGGTCGTCGGCATCATAAGTGATGGCCGCCCCGCCGTTCAGGCTGATGCGATTGCCAACGCTGTCGTAGCCGTAGCTGTTGGCAATCGCCGGCGTCAAGCCCGTGCTGGTCTCGCTGGTCAGCCGCCCGTCAGTATCGTAGGCATAAGTGATCTTGCCTCCGGTGGCATCAGTGACGGATTGACGCCGACCGCTGGGGTAGAGCGCATAGGCATACGAGGACAGCGTGGTGGCTCCTGTTGCGTTGACCAGCAGCGTCAGGCGATTGGCTTCATCGTAGGTGTAGGTCGTCGTCACGCCGTTGGGCAGGGTCAGGCTCTGCCGGTTGCCATTGGCGTCATACGCGTAAGTGCTGGTGACGCCGTCCTTGTGGTAAACATGGAATAGGCGGTTGTCAGCGTCGTAGTCGTAGGTCGTGGTCCCTGACGGCGTGGAGAGGCTCGTCCTGTTGCCGGCCCGGTCGTAGCCGTAGGTCAGCAGGCCGGCGGGCGTGTGGACAGTTTGCAGGCGGCCCAGCGCATCATAGGTATTCGTGAGAGTGCTGTCGGCGGCGCTGAAGCTGACACTGCCGTGCCCCCGGTACGCATCCTGGCGCGAGCCGTCTGCATAGTAGTCGTAACCGACCCACTGGCCTGTGCTGCTGACCTTATACGAGAGTCGCCCCGTGTTCGGCTCGTAGGTGTAGCTTGTCGTCACGCCGTTGTAATCGGTCTGGGTGGCAAGCGTGCCGTCCACGTTATAGCCCATCGTCATGGACTGAAGTGCGGGCAGCGTCTTCTGGACCAGATGCCCTTTGAGGTCATAGGCAAACTTTGTGGTATGCAGGTTGGCGTCGGTCTGGCTGATCTTCTCGCCCAGCTCATCGTAGCCGTAGGACGTCGTCTTGTTGCGGGCATCCAGCACGGAGGCCAGCCGGCCCACAGCGTCATAATTGTAGGTCGTGGTGTTGCCGTCGCCGTCGGTGCTGGTCTGACGCCGCCCCAAAGCGTCGTAACCAGTCTGCGTGCGGGTCAGCAGCGTCACGCCATCGGCTTTGTAGAGGTCGGTTTCCAGCAAATGATTGTCTAAATCGTACTGGAACTTCGTGAAGTTGCCGCGTGCGTCCTTGACCTTGAGCTGGTTGCCGTTCAGGTCGTACCCGCTGTCGGTGGCGTCATTGTAGACCGTGACGTTGCCGGCGGCATCTTTGACCGTGGCTTTGCGGCCCAGATCGTCGTAGGTATAGGCTGTCACATTGCCATTCTGGTCGGTCTCGGTCAGCGTCTGCCCGGCGTTGTCGTAGCTGGTCTGCGAGTAGATTGGGTTGCCGCTGCTGTCCGTCAGCCACAGGCCCGCCGCGTTGACGGGGCCGGACTGGGTGAGCCGCCCCAGCGTGTCGTAGACGTTCCCGGTGATGCGCCCCGCGCGGTCGGTGCTGGTCAGGCGCTGACCGTTCAGGTCATAGCTCGTCAGTGTCCGCGTCCCGTCCTGGTAATCCGTTTCGGTCGCCCGGCTCTGATCGTCGTACTTATAGGAGGTCGTGCGGCCCAGCGGGTCCACCGTATGATCGACCTTGCCGATGCTGTTGTAGACGGTTTGGACAGTATCGGGAACACTGACCGTGCTGTCGGGGAAGACGGTCACGTTTAGGCGGTCGTCAGCATCGTACTGGTAGCTTGTAGCAAGAGTATCGGTGCCGCCAGCAGCGTTAGTGCGCTTCTGCACCTGGCTGATCTTGTTGCCGTCCGCATCATAGTCAAACGAAGTCACATGGCCCAGCGCGTCCTTGACCCCGGTGACATAGGCCCCTGCCGGATAGTTCGCCCCCGCAGCGTAGGAGTAGTACGTCGTGTTGTTGTTTGCGTCTATCGTATGGTCGGGCGTGCCGTTCGGGTTGTAGAAGAACTGGCTGGTGTTCCCCAGCGCATCTTTTGTCGTCTTCAGGTTGCCATTGCCGTCGTAGGTGCTGGTTGTCGCGTAATTTGCTGTCTCCTGGTTGTTTGCATCCTGGACTGTCAGCGGCTCGCCGTAATTGTTGTAGGTGTAGCTGGTGACAACCGGCTGCCCGCCGTTCAGCCGCTGCTGCGTCGTCGTCAGCAGCTCCCCTGTCGGCAAGTACACATAATTGGTGATCCGCCTCAGCGGGTCCGTGTCCTGCGTTTTCTTGTCAGGGTTGTACGGGTCGTCGAAAGCTGAGATTGACGTGACCGGCGTGTCTACGCCGCCCACGATCAGGTGCTGCGTCTTGGCTGTGACGTTGCCGTAGCTGTCATACGAGAAGTCCGTCTCATGGCCCAGCCGGTCAAAGACGGTCTGCGTGTGGCCGATCAGATCGTAATTGTAAGTGATTTTGTTCTGATCGGCGTCCACGCTGTCCTGAAGCCGGCCACTCGCATCATAATCGTTTCGCAAAGGCTCAAGGCCGCGCGGATCGTGAATGCCGGTCAGGTCATGCGTGTAGTCGTAGTCATAGGTGCTGAGATTACTTGCCCGATCTGTGAAACCTGTGAGGTCGGTCCCGGTCTGCGTGTAGGTGAGCGGGTTGCCGCTCGGCCCGATGATCTGGGAGATCAACCCGTTCGTGCGCTGATAGCTCACAATCGGCGTCGAAGCGGAGTAGCTGCTGGAATAGATGCCGCCAGGCGTAAAGCTGACCGTGTTGCCGTTGAGGTCCCGGATGCTTTCCAGGCCGTCGTCAATGCTCACGTCAAACTGCTTGCCGTTCCGGAGCGTTAGGATGAACTCGTCTTCATCCGCTGGGTAGCCACTGTCGTCGTCGGAGCCGTCATCGGCGTCCAGTTCCACCCCCACCGCATTCCCGCCGCCGGAGGTTGTCAAGGCAACGAACGAGATGCCGCTCGGATTATTCTTGCTGATGAGCGTTGCGCCCTGAACAGGGCCGACTGGCATGAAGTTGATGGTGCCGCCGGTGTCATCGTATCCATCGCCTTGCTGCGGGGCGATGTAAGGCACGAAGTTATAGGTGTCGCCGTTTGGGAAGGTGACAGTGATCAGGTGCGACTGGTTTGGCACGAGCGTGTAGTTGAAGCCGCTGATAACTTCCGTCCAGTCCAGCCCGATGGTGTCTGCCTTCTGCACCTGCACATTGGTGGTCGAGAGCGTCCAGCCAGTGCCGAAGTCTCCTAGCCCTTTGTTGCGGCTGTCGTAAGTGCGCGTGATCGTGATCGGCAGGCCGGAGATCGGCACGGTCAAGTCATTGTAGGAGAGCGTGAAGTAGCCGACTTTCTGATCGCCTTTGATCAGGATCGTGACGAGGGCGCTATCAGACTGCCCCGCCGTGTTGTAAGCCGTCAGTTCAATTTGGTACTGGCCGTTGAGCATCAGGGTTGGGTCTAAGGTGCCGAGTACGCTGCCTGCCGGCTGCGCGGCTGTGCCGGCGCTGATGGGTATCCAGTTTCCTTCATCCGCATCGTCGCCGGCTACCGGGCGGTAGGCAAGTGTCCAGGCCGACAGGGAACTGCCCGACACGCTGCCGACAATCGGGATCACTGGCGAGGAGCCGGGAGCGCCGCCCGTTTGCATCGAGCCGTCTGCCGGGCTGGTGATGGCAACACCGGGAACCGCGCCGCCCGCGCCGGCTGTGACTGTCGCCGTCGCAATCGCAACGGCGCTACTGGAGCTGCTGAGATAGGCAATGGCTTCAATTGTTGTGGTCTGCGTGACAACAAACGGCCCTTGATAGGGAGGAGAGGCGCTAGTTGGCGTGGTGCCGTCAAGGGTGTAGAAGATCGTCGCGCCGGGCGTTCCATCCGTAATAGAAACGACTGCTGATCCGTCCCCGCCTGCGATGGCGATGACGGGCGTGGCGACTGGGACAGGGCTGCCGCCGGTTTGGGTCTGATTGACGGTGACGGTGACGCTGCTGGTTGCCGTCAGGCCGCCGGCATCCCGAATGACAACTTGAAATGTGTAGGAGCCGGCCTGGGTAAAGGTCGCCACGCAATTTTTGGCAGCGTTAATGCCGTTGACACTGTATGTCACGGCAGCCGGCGGCGTTCCTGTTGTCGCCCAGGTATACGTCAAGTTGCTCTCACCACCATCGTCGGCTCCCAGCACGGAAAGCGTCGTCGTGTTGTTTGTCACAGGATTGGGATTTGCGGTAGCAGCCACTGCGACGGTGGGTGCCGCATTTGCGATAGTAACAGTGGCCGTAGCGACCGTCGAACCAACAGCCGCTTGCACTGCCGCTGCACCGGCAGTCGAGCCTGCATTGTAAAGGCCACTGTTGCTGACGCTGCCAAGGCCGCTTGCCACTGACCAAGTGACGGCAGGTGGGCTGGAAAGCGGGGTGCCGAACTGATCCGTCATAGCGGCGGCGAACTGTTGCGTCCCGTTCAGCGGCAGCGTGACCATTGCCGGCATCACTACCAAGCTGCTCAGAGTTTGGTTGACGGTAACAGTGACATAGCTGGTTGCCGTGAGGCCAGCCTGGTTTTGGACAGTAACCTGGAACATGTAGGTTCCGGCCTGCGTGAAAGTCGCCACGGTGTTCTTGGCAGCGTTGGTGCCGTTGAGTGACAGGAAAATGGGACTAGGCGGCGTTCCAACAACCTTCCAGGTGTAAGTAAGATTAACCTCACCGCCGGCATCTGCTCCAAGAACGCTGAGGTTCGTCGTCGCGCCGCTGACAGGGTTGGGATTAGCCGAGGCAGCAGTGGCAATGGTTGGTGGCGAACTTGGCAAGGAGCCGCCGCCGCTGCCACTGGCAGGTTGATCTACAATGGCATAGATCAGGCTTAGGCAGTCATCGTAGTACAAAGAAACAAGATTAAGGGTATTGCTTCCAGGCGATAGAAACGAGCTTATATTGAACGACCTTATATCCCACAAACCACCCCTATCTCCGCTTGCAGAGGGGCCGTTAGGAACGGTGTTACCGTTAAAGTTATACCCGAATGGGATCAAAGTAGTCCCGTTAATGGAGACAGCAGCGTCTGGGGCGTTCTGGCCGTCACTGACGCCAAGCCACAGATTAGCAGTTGTACCTGCCGCGTAGTTGATTCCGTTGAAAGAGTCGTTCCATTCCAAAACCGGACTTCCAGCGTTGTTTTTGAGATCAACATTCGAGTCGTTGCCATCAAAGATCATAACGTCACGGTTGCCGGTGGACGCACCATCGTTGTAGAAGACAATCAATGTAACGCCATTAATGTCAGCGAGAGCTTGATATTCCTCTAGATCGCCCGAATAAATTGATCCTGCACCTTTGACGAAGTTTGAGAGACTAAAAGTACCACTTCCATTGACTAAGCCACCCGGAACTAGGCTCGTGACATCTGCACGGTAAGCTTGGCTGTTTAAGTAGTCCCAGCAGTTATCAGAAGCGAAGCCGATATTAGTTCCAGTAATGCTGTTCCCATTGAATGTCACGACGGCGTTGACTGTGGGATCAGTGGAATTTGTAGGGCCATGCCAATAGAGATAAGCTTTTGTAACCGTGCCGTTCACGCCGCTGATCGTAATGTTTCCGGTGCCATAGCTAGAAGAGTTACCTTCCAAGTAGCGCATACCACCGTAACCAGCAATCGTCCACTTCGTGTTTTTGATCGTGGCAGATGGAGTCAAGGGCGATGATGTCGTTCCACTCGTCTCGACAGTGACACTCGCAGTTCCCGACACACTGCCAGCGGTTGCAGTTACTGTGAACGGACCGCCGGCGGTGCTGCCGGCGGTAAACAAGCCTGTACTTGTGCCGATGCTGCCCGCACCGCTACTAACCGACCAAGCGAAGGTTGGCTGAGTGGACAGCGCAACGCCATTTTGATCCAGCGCGGTTGCGGTGAACTGCTGCGACGCGCCCGTCTGCACGACGGCGTTGCCCGGAGTGACAACGATGCTGGTCAAGACGGAGTAAGATGCCGTGATGTTAAGAGGTGCAGATTCCGTGACACCACCCAGTGCCGCGCTGATATTTGCGGTCGTACTGGACGGGACAGAGGATGTTGCTACTGGGAATGTACCGCTCGTCGCGCCCGCAGCAACGACAGCCATGCTGGCAACCGTCGCCGCCGCATTGTCACTGCTGAGTGGGATCGACAAGCCGTTAGAGGGTGCAGGACTGCTGATGGTCACAGTACCCGTAGAGTATTGGCCGGCGACAACCGAGGTTGGGGCAAGGGTTAGTCCAGTCAAAGCCGGAGGGGTTACAGTTAATGGAGCTGCTGCCGAGTTGCCGGCCTCGGTCGCTGAGATATTGGCCGTGAGAGTTGCTCCAACAGCCTGCGTTGTCAGGGTGAACGCCGCCGTTTTCGCTCCCCCTGCCACTGTCACCTGCGAGGGAATGGTGACCCCGGCAGCCGTCATGCTGCTGGACAAGGAAACGACTGCACCGCTCGCAGGAGCCGGACTGCTTAAAGTCACGGTTCCTTGCGCTGTATTTCCTCCCACGACGGACGTGGGAGCGACCTTCAGGCTGAGTGCCGTCGCTCCTGTGACCGTCAAAGGTGCAGTCAGGGTTTGAGTGCCGAGTGTCGCGGAGATGCTGCATTGTGTGTTCCCAGAAACTGCCGTGGTTGTCACGGAAAAGCCAGCGCTGGCCGTGCCAGCGGGAATGGTGACATTTGCAGGTACCGCAGCAGCCGCATTGCTGCTGGAAAGCGTAACAGTGGTTCCCCCAGATGGTGCGGGACCATTCAAGGTTACTGTTCCACTAGAAGGCTGACCGCCGGTGACCGTCGCTGGGTTTACAATCATTGAGATCAGCAAAGGCGCGGCAACTGTCAGGGAGGCCGTACTAGTGTAGCCATTCTGAGCGGCTGACACAGTGACGGGAGTATTTTTCGCGACTGGAGTAGTTGTGATCGGGAAGCTCACGCTGATCTGGCCGTCAGGAATGGTAACAGTTGCAGGTACCGTGGCTGAGGCACTGCTGCTTGTGAGGGTAACGCTGAGACCGCCTGCGGGGGCGGCAACACTCAGGGTTACCGTTCCCAATGAGGAGCTCCCTCCAGTCACAGCGCTTGGAGCTACCGTAAGAGAGAAGGGGGCTGCTGCGGAGAAAGTCCCGCCAATGCTGCCCTGAAAGCTTGCGAGGTGACTCCCTGAAAGGCTAAACGGATTTTGCGCTAGTATTGAGAAGTTAGCGCTCCCTGGGTCCGATAGCCCTGAAGCGGCGAAATAGGTACCACCGGTGTAGATTAGGTTGTTCAATTGGAGGCTGCCGCTGCTGCTACCAATCGTTCCGTAGAAGTCACCGCTGCTGAAGCTTGCAGCCAGGAGAACAGTTTGACCATCCGCAGCAAGTAGTGTAAAACTGCCTCCTGAAAGGGCTTGATGGCAAGCCGAGTAAGTAGAGCCGCCGGATTGGTAAGAACTCACTGAGGCGGGGCCTGCATTGCTTAGTCCAGTTGTGGAAAGAGTTGTTGGATAACTTGAAGTGGAAGATTGTGAAAGAAACGCCGCGCCCGCAGTGATGCTGAAGCCGCCCGCGTTCGCGTAATTTAAATAGCTGCTGACGTTTCTCGGGGGACCGTAACCAGTTGTCGAGGCGAACGTGACTTGACTGCCAGCGGGAGGTGCAGCAAGGGCGGCAGGACAGATGCTGACGATGCTCACGCCTACAAGGGATGTGAACATCAGCCAAGCCAGAAGAACTGACCTGAGCAACAAGGCGAGCGGACAGTTGCTGCATGGGGCATTCAGGCGAAAAGCAGAAGACATCTTAATCTCTTTCAAGAGAGCGCTCGCCCTTTGCCACGACGGGTGCTGGCTTACGAGCTAACGTGGAAAAATTCCTTGCAAAATGATGTTTTGTGACAAAGATTGCAGAGAAAAGGGTCGCAACTAAGTCTGCACGAAGAAAGCAGCATTCCTGGCTCCATTTTCGTACTGGGTCGCGTTCCAAGCCTAACTGGGCCTGCTGCTGGGACCATGGTGTTTGAGAGCTAGCTTGGACGCAGCTAAAAGTGGCTTAGTAGAGCGCAAACCGAAAAAGCGCAGAGTGGTTGAACATAGGGCGGAGGGCATCTCGATCTCCTTCGCTGAAACATCTGCCGCATGAGCTGGCAGGTCCGAACTATGGGTCACGCAAAGCCTTCCGCCAAAAGTTCTGGAAGAAAGCGTTGTGTTAAAAAAACCAGAAAACAAAGTCTGAGGGCACTATGTAAGCATAAGATAGGCTATAGGGACGACTGCCTAGCTTACACTTAATGTGTGGCGAATAGAGCATTCTAGCACGAAGATTTCAAGGTGTCAAGCTCTTAGCGGATAGTTTCATGAAAATTTAATCAAAGCTTAACATTGGAAGGAATTGGAGTTAAATTATGGAGGTTTGCTGGATACGATGTACTCGCATCCCGAGCCTCATTCGGTAGCTCGCATCCGCTGGACGCAACAGAATAAGTAATTCTGTTGCAGAAAACTGCAACTTGCCCCCAAGATAGGCAGGAAAACGGCTCCTTCATTCCGAAATATGCAACACTTCTCGCGACGGACGTTGCAAACGCAGCTTCCAGCGGGATTTCAGGCGAACTGAAGGGAGAATTTGATCAATGGCCGGAGAGCTGTACGACGGCGCGGGCAACCGCAAGTACCTGACCGCAGAAGAGCGCAAGCTGTTTCTCAAAGCTGCCGACCGCGCCGCGCGGGAAGATCGCACGTTCTGCCATGTGCTGCACTTCACCGGCTGCCGCATCAGCGAAGCGCTGGCGCTCACTGCCGACCGCATTGACTACGCCAACGGCACCATCACTTTCGAGAGCCTCAAAAAGCGGCGCGGCGGCATCTACCGCTCGATCCCCGTTCCCCCTGCCCTGCTCGAAGCCCTGGACCTGGTGCATAACGTGCGGGAAATTGAAGCCAAGCGCGGGCGCGGACGCAAAGTCAAACTCTGGACCTGGGAGCGTACCACGGCCTGGCGGAAAGTCAAGACCGTCATGGATGCTGCCGATCTCGGCGAGGGGCCGCAGGTCAGTCCCAAAGGCTTGCGGCACGGCTTCGGCGTGGCCGCCGTAACGACGGGCATCCCGCTGAACATGGTCCAGAAGTGGCTGGGACATGCTCAGCTTTCCACCACCGCGATCTATGCCGACGCCGTGGGCGCGGAGGAGAAGAGTATTGCCAGCCGCATGTGGTCATAGCAGCAATGGGGGAAGTGTCTGGACGTCCAGACACTTTTGGTGATCGTAACAAGGATGCGGGAGATTAAGTCCAGTTCCAGACCAGCCACTTCAAACGTGAAGGTTTATGCAATCAACAAATCCTTGAAGTTGATATAGCTGTCTTTGCCGTAGGCTTCGACGACATCTTCACGGCGACCGCGCAACAGGTAAATCCGCAAGTTGTCTTCTTCGGGCAGCATGGCTTTTTTGAGCCGGAGCCGCAGGGTTTCAAGCTGCGCTTCGTTGACGGTGCACTCGAACACGGAAAATTGGACGCGCTGGCCGTGGCCTTCGCAGATCTTGGCGATGTGGCGCAGGCGTGCCCGGCCGGGCTTGGTGAGCGTGTTGACATCGTAAGTCACAAGAATGTCCATGCAAAGTGTCCTAGCTTAGAAACGGAATGTAGGCATCAAGGTCGCCGCGCAGGTGACGGGCGAGCAGGCGGGCCTGGAGGTGGGGGAGCAGGCCGAAGGGGGCTTTTTCCTTGAGCAGCGGGTGCGGCACATCTTCTTTCTTGCGGTCCTGGTAGGCACCCAGCACGATCTTGCGGCCGGCTTCGGTGAGCAGGACACTGTCGCCAGCGTTGTCGCGCGGCTCGAAGTGCTCCGGGCGAATCTGTTTGCGGTTGATGAGGGTCAGCGCCAGGCGGTCGGCGAGGCAAGGGCGGAACTCCTCCATCAAATCCAGCGCGAGGGAAGGCCGGCCGGGGCGCAGGGCATGGAGGAAACCGAACTGGGGGTCCAGCCCGACGCCCTCGCAGGCGGCGGTGCAGTCGGCGGCGAGCAGGGCATACAGGAACGACAGCAGAGCGTTGACGCGGTCGCGGGGCGGGCGGCGGGTGCGGAGGCGGAACGAGAAGTCGTCCGGGGCAGCGAAGATCATCAGGCCGAATACCTCGAAGTAAAGCGCAGCGGCCTGGCCTTCGATGCCGCGCACAGCGTCGGTATTTGGCTGAAGCGGCAGAGATACCAGGAGGAGGCCGAGGGCAGCGGCACAGGCTTTCAGGGCGGCGCTGTCTTCGGCAGATTTCGTGTCTCGTGCAGCCCGCATCACCGACTGGTGGCTGTTTTTGATTTTGCCAGCAACAATCGCGCGTGCGATCTCGGTGGTGCGGAAGTCGCCGCGCTGGGCCTCGTACTGGGCCTGCCGGAGCAGGACATTGCCGCAGAGAGGGCCGACGACGCGGGCCTTGAAGCGGCCGCCGTAGTCCATCAAGTTGACAGCGCGGCCTTCAGCGGCGCAGCGGTGCATGGCCTGGGTGGACATCATGGCATTGCCGAACAGCATCACGGAGCCGAGGTGGTGGAGCGGGACTTGGGCAAGTTTCGCGCCGTCGGCTTCGACCTTCAAGGCGTCGTGGTCAAGGCGAACGTAGGCATCGGGAGTCATCACAAAGAGCGTATTCAGGAGTTCGCGTGTCATGGAGTTCTCTTTTCGTGGAAATTATGCCTCATCCGGCAAAGTGTAGAGCTGCCGGGAGAGGCGGGCATGGCGGGCGGCGACGACGGTGGCGGGAACGCAGGCATCGAGTAGCGAGCAGCGGGGGCAGCGGGTGTCGTTGAGGGCAGGCGGCAGGGGGCCATCGCTCTGCTGCACGGCGCGGACCTGGGCGATAATGTCTAAGGTCTCGTCCCGCAGTTCGTCGGTGAAGGGAACATCCCGACGGCGATGTGTTTGCAACGAATAGACCGCGCCGGTTTCGACGGGAATGCTAAGCATTTCTTCCAGGCAGAGGGCCTGGGCGCAAAGCTGAACGTCATCATGGCGTCGTTCCCGGCGGGGTCCGTTTTTGTATTCCACGGGGATGACACGCCCATCGGGATGAAACTCCACGACATCGCCGCGCCCTTGCAGTCCGAGGCGATCCGACCAGAGCGGCAGTGCGCGTTCCAGGCGAACCCCGTTTTCCAGGGTGGTATGGGGTTCGTCGGCGCGTTCGTGGGCGTGGCGTCCGCGCAGGGTGAAGACGTTTTCATCAAAGATGCGCTCGACGTGGATGAGGGCGCACTGCCGGGGGCAGTAGGAGAAGTGTTCCAGGGCAGAGATGAGAACGGGCCAATCGTCATCCATCGTGCGTGTTCGCTTTCTGTGTCTGTTCCCGCGTTCTGCGGCTCTTCAGATGCACTCTGCAAGCGCCGGGGAAACCGGAAAAACTTGGTGCGGCTTTTTGTGCTGCCCCCCGGCCCCCAATTCTAAGGGAGCCAGAAGGACCTTGTTGATCCTCACCAGCCCCGAAGGGCCGGTGCTACTGGTGCAGACCGCTTCCGCCGTAACGTAGCGCTCGTTTCAATCCGCACCAGTCCCAAGGGGCTGGTGCTGCTCTGACCGGCACGAATGTGAACCTGCGGGAGCAGACGTTTCAATCCTCACCGGCCCCGAAGAGCCGGTGCTACCAAAGTGCGGCTGGCCGATGTGCTGCTTGCACCAGGGTTTCAATCCTCACCGGCCCCGAAGAGCCGGTGCTACAATCGCCGCCGGGTATTCGATGACCGGCTCTCCCTGTTTCAATCCTCACCGGCCCCGAAGAGCCGGTGCTACCTGCTTTCGAGCCTGCGCCGCCTTGCACCTGAGCGTCGTTTCAATCCTCACCGGCCCCGAAGAGCCGGTGCTACGCTGCGGATCGCCATCTTAGGCAAGGGCAAAGGTTTCAATCCTCACCGGCCCCGAAGAGCCGGTGCTACGCCCCAGATAGGCGTCGATGTCCGACTCGCGCTGGTTTCAATCCTCACCGGCCCCGAAGAGCCGGTGCTACACGGGCCGAGGCGGAGCTGAGCGTCGAGACGCTGTTTCAATCCTCACCGGCCCCGAAGAGCCGGTGCTACAGTCGGTTTGTGAAGCAAACTAGGCTTGCCGCAGACCCGATTTGGCGGGAGTGGGTTTGCGGCAGCGCTGTCTGCTTCACAAGACAGGGCGCGAACCTCCTGGAAAAATGACCAGAGCTTGGGGTCCGCGCCATGCTGTTATCCCTCGACCAGCGGGGACAGGGTGATGCCAGTCGGCATCGCAGACGACGCCGGCGGGGTGACGGTATAATCGGCGTAGCGGCGGGGAACGTCCACGCCATCTTTGCGGCGCACGTCCAGATGCTCAAAGAGCGTATGGGCGGGAGCGTCGCCGAGGGGCGTGGCGTGGGAAAAGACGTACAGCCCCCGGCAAGTCATCATGCCCCGCGCCGCCGAGCGGTCCTGTTCCCACATCATTTCGAGCGCCTGCCAGAAGAGGGCGAGGTCTTCGGGAGTGACGCCGGTTTGTTTGCCGAAGCCGGGGGAGTAGAAGCCGCGAGCGACATAAAGGGCATACGGCAAGATGGCTTTGCGGCCGATGGTGCGATTATCGCCGCCCTGTGCAGCCGCTTCTTCTTCGGTGGCGACGGCCATGCGAGTGATAGAAATGTCGAGGGACGCGATGGGGTCAATGCTGCGGCCGAACGTAAGTTGCATCGGGCCGCGTACCTGGCCGGCATTCGGACCCGTAGACATAACGGCCCCAAACATACGGATGTCGTATTTCGTACGGCACAGCCGGTCGCGTGCCGTCCCGACTTCCGAGCCTTGCCCTTTGCCCGGCTTGTCGCGTTTCTTGCCGTCGTCAGGATTTTTGGGAGTAGCGCTCAGGTCAATGCCTTCGTCCTGGTAGGCTTTTAAAAGCTGCTGGTTCAGGATGCCCTTCTCCTGAATAAAGATGCCGTAGCGCTCCTTGTCTCCACCAAAGTCCGACTGGTCAGCGCTGAGGGCGACGAAGTTGCGGACTTTGCGCTTGAGGCAGACATCGGTGACAAGGCCGTGGGCGGTTTCGGGGTCAATGCGCGGCATATTGCCCGCGTCGGGATCGCCGTTCGGGTTGCCGTCGGTGACATCGAACAGCAGCAGGAAGTCGTGGCGCTTAGCGGGATCGGAACAGGCTTCGTATTTCGGGTTCATTCGGTTTCTCCTTCGTCGGTCAGGGCGTCGTCGGTGTCGAGGCTGATGGCTCCGGCCTGCTGCTTGGCAGCGGAGCGGTCCGCGATGTCTTTGCGCTTGGCGGCGCGGTGGTGGTAGTAGCCGAGCGAGAACAGCGCTTGATCACGCAGCGGCAAAGTAAGCGGGAAGTCTTTGATCTCCGCCATAATTTCTTCCAGCCGCTTTTCCGCGCCGAAGTAAGCACCCTCACGGGTGCGGCGCAGCTTGTCCAGATGGTCCTGCGCCCCGGCAAGCAGGAGGCCGAAGACGCTGGCAGGCGCGGACGAGGCTGCGCCGAAGTATTTGCTGCCGATCCCTGCGTTGATACCGGGGATGGCGGCCTTTTGGATGTCTTCGAGTTCCGAAAACAAGCGCCCGCAATGATAAGCGGCAGGCATCGTGGTTGTCACTTCCTGGATCATAAGATTGGCCTCCTCCAAAGGCAGGTGCTGGGTCAAGAGATATTTAAGCAGGGCGGCGCGGGGGTAAGTCACCCGACCGTCGGTGTCCAAGCGACAGCGCACGACCAGGGTGCTAAGAAGCGACTCCGGTAGCCGGCGGTCGTCGCCGAAGACGGCCTGCACGAGTGCGTCTTCTAAGCCAGGGGCAATGTCCTTAAATTCCCGGTAGGCGGCGACGGCGAGGGTTTTGAGCGGCAGAGGCCGGCCCGGTTGACCGTCGTTGCCAATCAGGGCCAGACGCCCGAACCAGGCGGCCTGGCGGGTGCCAATTTCGCCGATGGTCGTATCCAGAGCGGAGCGAACCACGACGCGGGCGGCGTTCGCGGTCAGGCCGAACAAGTGGAACCTTTCATTTGACGGCAGCCCGTTCGCCCAGCTTCGGTCCCCGCGATGCACAGCGGTCAGTAGTTTTTGCAGATCGCGAGCATCGGCAGGCGGCTGGAACGCGAACAAGGGAACAACGCCGCCCCGCGCCCAGAAGACATAGGTGATACGTCCGGCCGACTGATGATGACTAGGCGATGCCAGCAGCGCGTTCAGCGCCTGCCCGAACCGCTCCCCAGCAGCGCGGGAGATCGGCGAGGTTTGGGCGCGTGTCAGGCCATAGCTCTCAAAGGCGTTGGCGTTGGCCGAGACAATCGCCATTTCAGATTTGCCGCCGTACAAGCCTTTGACCGGCACCGGCATCATCTCTTCGACAGGGCCGTTTGCACCGGAGACGAGGCACTGCATGGCGATTTTGGCGGGCAGCCCCAGCTCCAGTTCTTCCTCGGTTTCCTCGGTTCCCTCCCCAGCGGCGGCTTTGGCCCAGAACGCCTGCACGGCGGCGTCTTCCATCGGCAGCGTGTCATCCACACGGAACGTAATCAGGTCATCACGACCCAGTTCAGCGGGCAGAATGTGGTCCGGGTCCTCCGGGTTCCAGGCAGTCAGAAACGCCACGATCCGGGCCACATCCTTGTCCCCTGTGGCCGCAGCGCAGCGCTGCATGAGGTCTTTGTAGACCGCGTGTTCCTGCGCGGTCCGGGCGGCGTCTTTTTCCAGGTCCCGCCCAGCATCGCGCTTTGGATCGGCGAAGCGGATACCGAACGTATACGAGGGCTTGTCTGCCAGCAGGATCGGCGTTACGGCAACAGTGCGCTTGATGAAGGGGATGACGCGCTCGACGCCTTTCTTGTCTTCGCCGGGGGTCGGGGTGAAGGAGACGAGCAGGCGTGGGTCATGGGACAACTCGACAATCCACTTGACGCGCTTGGGCATGTACATGGCGGGCGGCAGGGTGCCGCGCCCGGTCTGAGTCATAATCGCATCGGCGTCTTTCCAGAGCTGCTGCAAGATCATTGAAGTGCCTCCTGAGCGCTGTAGAGCGCGTCAGGGACGCGCAAGACGCCCTGGTCTAAAGCGGCTTGGAAGAAGACGGGAGTGGCGGTGCCGGACGCTTCGTGCCGTTCCCGGCCTCCCCCGGTGTCCCCCACCCGCCCGCCATGACGATAAAAACTGACCGCTTTGCTGCTGTCCTGCCGCCAAACAAGATCAAAGAGCATCAGGCCCAGGTCACGGCTGTCTGAAATGGCTTCTTCGGTGCCGTCGGGCGCGGCGAAGTCGGCGGCGAACTCGCGGCAGCCGAGGTAGGGGCGCTGGAAGCAGCGGCCTCTGTCGACATGGCGGCGGAACTGGTCGCGGTACTTGGCGCTGTCGGCATCGGCGTGAGAGTGCAGCACGATGTCGGCCCGAATGATGTACGCAACTTCCGAAAGCGCTAGGGTATGGCGCTGCTGGCGCGAGTCGGTGATGGAAATACCGGCACCCGATCCTGCTTTCACGTCCACTTCGTTTCGGAGCAGGGACAGAAAGCGAATCGGCCGGAGGACAACAATCTCGCGGACCCGCCAGGAGAATTCGGGTTTCCAGAAGATGGCTTCCAGAACGCCGCGAGCGGCAGAGGGCGTCGGCACGGGGTAGGAAACGCGCTCGACTTTGCTTTCAGGCCGGGTGTAGCAAGCCATCGGCGACCAGACTTTAACTTCAAGTGGCGGAAACATAGTATTCCTTTCTGCGGTCGTTCCACGGGGGCTGACAATATGACTACTACGCAAAAAACGCGGGATACGGAAAACAGCAAAAAAGCGGACGAAAATGAGCAGAGGAGCGGTATACTGGAGGTGCAAGCCTGAGCATACAGCGGCTCTTCTCGATGCGCTGCTCGGACGGCGGGCGATGCTGTAACATCGCCCGCTTTTTCTTAGCAATTACGCTTCGGTTTCAATCCTTTGCTTCCTGCTGTAACACAAAGCAACGATGCTTCGCCTGAGCATCGAAGACACTATAACATGGACGCGCAACATTTTTCAAGTTCCGAAGAGTAATTGCTAAAGCGATGTTATACGGTGAGCTGGTCGGATTTGTAAATGGGGCCGCCAGCCATGTCTTCAGGAAGCGGGATGCCGGTTTTCGGATTGTACTCGCCGTCCCAGATATAGAGGCCCCCAGGGATGGACTCCAGGCCAAACTTGCCGTCTTCCGCGCCGACGCGGGGCAGACTGACGCAGAGCGGCTGGGCCTTTTGCCAGAGCCGGCGGGTCATGCCGCCGATGGCGCGGGCCTCGTCGCGAATAGACAGGGCAGTGTCTTGAAGCGTGTCGCTGTCGTAGCCGGTGACGAGAACGCTGACGGTGTCGTCGTCTACAAGGCGCACGTCTTTGGCGACTTCGCGGTAGTCAAACGCGTGGCGGCGCTCCTGCACGGAATGACCGTCTTTCGCCTTGTCCACGCCGCCCTGAAGATCCGAGTAGAGGCGCTGGAAGTACTTGGTGACAAGAGCCGGGTCATCAAAGTCAATCTCTTCGCCCCGTGCCTGCATATCTGCGTAGAGCTTGAGGGTGGCCCGCAGTGCAGTCAGGTACAGCCCGCCCGGTGCGCCGCCTTCTTCCGGGGTGAAGACGACGACTTCGCTTTCATCACGCGGGCGTCGTCCTTCCCGGTTGCAGCGTCCGGCGGCCTGGATGATGCGGTCAAGGGGGCCGATAGCGCGGAGAACGCGGGGGAAGTCCAGGTCAACGCCGCATTCAATCAGGCTAGTCGAGACCAGCAGTGTCGGCAGGCCCGAAAGCAGGCGCTCCCGGATCGTCTTCAGCACAGCGCGGCGGTGATGGCCGCACATGAGAGTGGAGAGGTGAAAGACATCTTCCCGGTGCCGGTCGGGGTCCAGCGTGTCCATAAGCTGCCGGGCCTGGCGGCGGGTGTTCAGGATGCAGAGGCAGGCCGGGCTTGATTCCATTTCCTGGGCAATGCGGCTCCAGTCCCATTCGTCGGTGACGACTCGGTAGCGGACCCGCCGCAGCAGGGCAAAATGGCGGTCGCGGTCTGTGGGGGGAATAATCGGCTGCACTTGCAAGAAACCGTTGAAGAAGCGGGAGATCGTTCCTTCCAGAGCGGGCTGGGTGGCAGTACAGAGAACCACGGTCACACCGTAACGCTCGGCCAGGGTTTTTAGACCATCCACCAGGGGCGTCAGGAGCTGGGCGGGCAGGGTCTGGACTTCATCCAGCACGAGAACCGAGTGTGCCAGCCGGTGCAGCTTGCGGCAGGCACCGGGCCGATTGGAGAACAAGCTCTCAAAGAGCTGAACAGTGGTTGTGACAACCAGGGGCGCGTCCCAGTTCTGGGTTGCCAGCCGCCGCCACAGCTCGGCGTTATCGCCGCCGCCGGCGTCTGCATTCTCCCCCTGGTGTGCTTTCGGCTCGATAGCGGAATGGTGTTCTAGGATAGTGCCGGGATCACTGCCGAACAGGTCTCGAAACACCTGGGCGGTTTGATCCACGATGCTGGTGTAGGGGATAGCGTAGACAACGCGCCGCAGATTGTGTGCGGCCGCATGTTCCAGTGCAAATGCGAGGCCGGAGCGTGTTTTGCCGCCGCCAGTCGGCACGGTGAGGTGAAAAACTCCCGGCGGCTTCTGCGCGGCTGCGAGACAGGCTTCATACACTTCCCGGCGGACTTGATTGACGGTAGAGACTTGGTTGACGGTGGAGGGAACTGCTTGGGCAAAGTCTTGGGCCTGACGCTGCCGAAGAAGATCATGCAGTTGAGAGATAGTCATTGCTTCGGCCTGCCGATTGCCGGCGTCGGCTGGGTTCATGTGCTTCTCGGTATCTAAAGCGTCGGCGTCGGTGAGGCAGGAAAACAGCATTCGCAGGAACATTTCCGGGTCCTGAGCGAGCGGGGAGGCGACCAGCGGGGTGAGATCGGGCGCGGCGGCGGCGAGTTTCGGGTCGGTGCCGGCGGCGCGTGTTCGGAGCGTTGCGACTTCGGCAGGGTCCGTCTTTTCCCAAGTTTTGTTCCGGGTTTCTGACGGCATGAGCATCCCACCGTGGTGGCCGTAGAGCGGGAGAGCGAACATCTCCGCCCGGTCTTTGAGGTCTTCAAAGGCAGCGAGTGCGCCCATTTGCTTATGCGGCGCGGAGCCGGGCTTTGGCGGCGCTGTCTTCAGAACATCGGCCTGATGGCATTCCCAGAGGTAGGTTTGGAAGGTGTCGGTGAACTTGCCGAGGTCGTGCAGCAGGCCCAGGTACTTGGCCCAGGCAGCGGCGGTGTGGGTGGTATCAAAGGCTTCGGCGAACTGCACGGCGAGGGTGGTCACGCCGAAGATGTGGTCTGTCAGCAGATGCCAGTACGGGTTCTTCTTAGAGGGTGTATGGGCGACATACGCGGCGGGTCGTGGGATATTCATGTCAGCTCCGTTGGAATAATCTTCTCTTATCATATCATAAGGAGAGTGTCAGCAGTATGGCACTGTGGTGAAGTCTACGAGATATATTTCCGAAGCTGACGCCCACCCTTGATTTGTATAATCATGTTTAGTATAATTACGATTATACCATGCGATCGAGAGGGAAAAGCTCATGGTACTGCCATTTCATTTTTACAACCGGGACCGGGAGCGGCGGGCGCTGACGGAGGTAGTGCGATCTTCGCGGGCCGAGCTGTTTATTGTGTACGGGCGGCGCGGGGTCGGGAAGAGTGCGCTGCTGCGGGCGATCCTGACGGCGCAGGGGTTCCCGTTTTTGTACTACCGAGCGGTGCGGCGGACGCTGCCGCTGCAATTGGCGGCGCTCACGGAGTCGTTTCGGGCGGCGTTTCCAGGGGTGTTTCTGCCGCAGCCGTTCGCGTCCACATCGGTCTTTCTGGAGGCACTGGTGTATGAGGCGGACGCGCGGGCTACGCGGGGGGACGCGGAGCCGGTATGCGTGGTGATTGACGAGCTGCCTTACCTGGCGGACGTGGATACTGGCCTGCTGACGGTCTTGCAGCACTTCTGGGACGACACCAAGCGGCGTTCTAACCTCAAACTGTTTTTGTGCGGCTCGTACCTGGCGTTTATGGAGCGTCAGGTGCTGGACGAGAGTGCACCTTTGTACAACCGGCGCACGGGGGCAATGAAGCTGGAACCGCTGGATTATGCCGAGGCGGCTTTGTTCTTCCCCCATTACACGCCGGAGGAGAAGATGACGGTGTATGCAGTGCTAGGGGGGATGCCGTCGTACCTAGAGCAGTTCGACCCGGCGCTGTCGGTGGAGGAGAATGCGAAGGCGACGATTTTGCGCTCGAACACCTATCTCGCGCAGGAACCGGATTGGCTGCTGCTGGAAGACTTGCGGCGGGACGTGGTGTACGGCTCGATGCTGCGGGCGGTCGCGCAGGGGGCGCGGAAACCGTCGGAGATTGCCCGCGCGATCGGCAAGGACTCGGCGCAGGACATTGGGCCGCAGCTCTCGACGCTGCAAGAGTTAGGGCTGCTGGTGCGGGAAGTGCCAATCACTGAAAAGCGTCAGGCACGGTCCCGCAGCTCGCTTTACTTTCTGTCCGATCACTACTTAGACTTCTGGTACCGGTTTGTGGACCCAGCCCGAAGCCTGGTGGCACAGGAGCGGGGAGCGCAGGTGTGGGAGGGTCAGATCGCGCCCCGGCTGCACGAGTATGTGTCGCGGCCAGCGTTCGAGCGGGCCTGCCGGGACTATTTATGGCGGTGCGTGCGTAAGGGAACTCTGCCAGCGGACCTGCATTTTGCCGAGGTTGGAACCTGGTGGGGTGCGGGAGATGTGGAAGTGGATGTGGTAGCCGTGGACGAATCGGGGGCAGTCACGGCAGCCGGCTCCTGCAAATGGACGAACAGCGCCGTGGATGTCGGCGAGTATGCCGCCCTGCAGAGTGATTTGGCACGGGCGGGTTTCGGCGGGGCTGAACCGCACTTGTTTCTGTTTTCACGCTCCGGCTTCACCGACCGCCTGCAAACTCTGGCCGCCGCCCAGGTGCCGCCGCGCTTGTTCCTCGTCGAGCTGGCGGACTTGTACGCCGTATAGACCCCCACCCCAATTTGGGGAGTTGGAGCTGCCTCCGGCTGGGGAGCTTTTGTCGGTTTTCGGTTTCAATCCTCACCGGCTCACGAGAGCCGGTGCTACGGCATGGGTTTATTCTCCTAGTCGGTACTCAAAGTTTCAATCCTCACCGGCTCACGAGAGCCGGTGCTACCATCAGGTGCGAGACGGCAGAGTGCAGGAGCGGGTCGTGTTTCAATCCTCACCGGCTCACGAGAGCCGGTGCTACTTCTTCCAGCGTTGCGATTGTATTTGATAAAGTGTTTCAATCCTCACCGGCTCTCGTGAGCCGGTGCTACGCGAGTGCGGGGAAGGATCAGAAGAGGGCTGGTTTCAATCCTCACCGGCTCTCGTGAGCCGGTGCTACGACGCGGGCCGGGTCCATCACGCAGGGCGTGGGCGTTTCAATCCTCACCGGCTCTCGTGAGCCGGTGCTACGAGATTGGGCGCATCTTGATCAAAGACCAGGAGCAGTTTCAATCCTCACCGGCTCTCGTGAGCCGGTGCTACCCAATTTGCTTGACCTGCGCTTCCCGGTTGCCGGCGTTTCAATCCTCACCGGCTCTCGTGAGCCGGTGCTACGTCGTCGGTGGCGACCAGGTACCAGTTGCCGTCGTTCGGTTTCAATCCTCACCGGCTCTCGTGAGCCGGTGCTACTTGGCAGACCCACCACGACGGCGGCGCTGACCAATAGGTTTCAATCCTCACCGGCTCTCGTGAGCCGGTGCTACTCGCACGGCACCACGCAGGCGATTGGGGCGACCTGGACGATCACGACCTGCGAATGTTTCAATCCTCACCGGCTCTCGTGAGCCGGTGCTACCGATGCGCTCGGCGGGAGTGGGGACGGCTTCAGCAGGTTTCAATCCTCACCGGCTCTCGTGAGCCGGTGCTACACCAAAGTACACCCCCGGCATCAGCAGGACGATCCAGTTTCAATCCTCACCGGCTCTCGTGAGCCGGTGCTACAAGCTGGCCGAGCGCCATGTACCCTGCGTCGTTCGGGTGTTTCAATCCTCACCGGCTCTCGTGAGCCGGTGCTACGGGATGGTTCTATGCCTCTCAAGAGCAGATTGAGGTTTCAATCCTCACCGGCTCTCGTGAGCCGGTGCTACCGCCTTCGCCGCCGCCTGCGCCGCCATCTTGTCCAAGTTTCAATCCTCACCGGCTCTCGTGAGCCGGTGCTACCTGGACCTCAATGTTGTTTTCCGGCGGCTCGTCCAAAGGTTTCAATCCTCACCGGCTCTCGTGAGCCGGTGCTACAACCAGCGACTTACGAACGCCGGGGCGGTCGCTTGGGTTTCAATCCTCACCGGCTCTCGTGAGCCGGTGCTACCTGTAAGAGTTGCCGAAGCCCATTCTCCCGGCGGTTTCAATCCTCACCGGCTCTCGTGAGCCGGTGCTACGGCAAGCGCACCGGATGGTTTGACACAATCTCAAATGTTTCAATCCTCACCGGCTCTCGTGAGCCGGTGCTACGTCCGGTACAGCGTTGGTGACGCCGCAGGCGATGTTTCAATCCTCACCGGCTCTCGTGAGCCGGTGCTACCAATCACTTTGCCGGCGGGGACGAAACTTGCCGTTTCAATCCTCACCGGCTCTCGTGAGCCGGTGCTACGTGGTCAAGCCGGCCTGGCTGGAGTTCAAGACGGAGTTTCAATCCTCACCGGCTCTCGTGAGCCGGTGCTACCGCTGATAAGCCGCTATCACGACCATCTGCTGAGGTTTCAATCCTCACCGGCTCTCGTGAGCCGGTGCTACCGCTGATAAGCCGCTATC
>CAXTER010000050.1:0-13621 GCA_964243345.1 uncultured Armatimonadales bacterium | reverse complement strand
ACGACCATCTGCTGAGGTTTCAATCCTCACCGGCTCTCGTGAGCCGGTGCTACTGTCAATTCCCATCGAAACGATGAGAGGAGACTGGCAGTATTGTACCTGAGTGAAGGAAATCGCGCCACTGTTTCAGAAGCACAGGCTGCGCGAACCTCCTGGGAAAAGGGGCAGGGCTTGGGGTCCGCGCGGGACAGACATAGAGAAGCAGTCATAGGACTTCACTCTCATTGTTAGGCGCAGAACCGGAAACTGCCGGGTCGGATAGTTCTGCATGATAGAGGGCAGCCATGGCGTGAACCTCTTCGGCCATCGCCGTCCGGAGGACAGGACCGCCGAGGACGCGGCAGTAGCGCCGCCAGCGCAGCAACTCCGGCACGAGGCCGGAGACGCCGGCGGCGGTGCCGATGAGGCGGACAGCGCCGCCCGCGTCCGAGGTCAGGGAGAGGCCGGTGGGCCACTGCCGAGTGCGGGCATAGGCGGCGACGGGCGGTAGGAACAGGACGTTGACGGGGACAGGGTCTTCACCCCGGAGACCGCCGATCACGCCGCGTGTGCCCAGAAACACAGTCCACTCGGGCAGGCGCAGGGCGAATGCGGCACCGGTGTCCCGGACGCCGCGCACTTGGTCCAGGGCGAAGGTACGGACGGCTTGGCGGCGGTGGCACCAGGCGTGCAACTCCCAGAACAGGCCGTCGCGGGCTTCGAGGCGGTAAGGGTCGACGGAGCGCCAGGCACGTTCGCCCCGGCTGCGGCTCTCGTAGTCAAGGGCAACGGTCTGGCGGGCGCGGGCGGCATCTTGGAGTAAGCCTAGGGGGGACTGGGAGTAGTCGCGAGCGGCCCCCCCCCACCCGACCACGGCGGCGGCATCTTCGGCGAGCGCGGCTAAGGTGGGCGGCACAGAGCCAGCGAGCTTATCCAGCGTGTGACGGAGGGCATCGCCTTGGGGCAGGCCGGGCGCAGCGGCGAGGCTCCGTAAGAGTGCCAGGGCAAGGGCATCGGCGGGAGTGAGGGTAGCGATGGGGAAGGTCCAGCCGTTATCTGGCAGGCGATAGCGGCGTACGCAGCGGTCATAGTCGACAGGGATGCCGGCCTGGGCGAGTAGGGAAAGATCACGTTGCAGGGTGCGGGGGCTGCACCCACAGGCATCGGCGAGTTCTTGCCGTCCCTGCGGCAGCCTCGTGTGCGTGTCGGCAACGAGGGTGACGATCTTGAAGAGCCGGGCCAGTCTATTGAGCGCGTCGGATTTCGGCAGGGTTTCAGATTTCGGCGGGGCAGCCAAGGGCAGGGTGGCAGGCATCAGTGGAATCCTTCGAGAACAAGCTTTTCTATATGCACCACTAGGGCCAGTAAAGTATCCAGCAAGTGTTCGATCTTTTTCTCCTACGAGACAATCCGATGAAATGCTTTTGCATCGAATGCCTCCGCTAGTCTTGTTGCGGCTTCGGTTCTTCCTTCGGTTCTTTCCCTCGCAGCGACATCTCGTACAGGTTCGCGCCTCGCGCTTCGATCAGTCGGGGCTTGACAGCAAGGCCGGTGCCGGCATGAATGGCGACCAGCTCCCGCTCGGCTTGCAGCAGCCAGGGCGCACGATCCGCCTCCGGCAGCTTCTTCCAGGCGAGTTCGGCGAGTTTGGCTTGGTCGAGAAGCGACAGAGCGGCCCGAGCGGCCTCTTCTTGCTCTGGCTCCTTCTCCTCAAAAAGCGAAGCAGAACCCTCCGAAATGTCAGGAGGAGTCATTTTAGGTGAAAAAGAGTCAGGACTCTTAAGACGACCCGCATTTTGCGGTTGCCGACCCGCATTTTGCGGACCCCGCGCCGCATTTTGCGGTGTCGCTCCCGCATTTTGCGGATTCGGGTCGGTCACCGAATCCGCAAAATGCGGACCCGGTCTACCATGTTGTTTTTCCACCCGTGCTTCTGCTTCCCGGACCGCCTCGGCGACCAAAGGCCAGTCGTCTGGATGGACTGGATCATCCATAGCAATCCAGTAAGCATTCTCCATCTGGCGCACCTGACCGGCTTTATTACGCCGTTGCCGCTGCTGCTTTTGGACAAACAACGAGATCCATGGGTTCTTCGGCTTACCCGTCTTTTTGTCGATGCCCAGCTCGCGTGTCAAAGTGTCTTCGCTCATGCCGGCCGCTGTAGCCAGTTCCGCGCCGTCCATGACGATTTCATCTCGGCATTCTCCCTTACGCCGGTCAAGAAACCCCTCTCGCCGGAGTGCTATCACAATCATAGTGCCATTGCCGCCTAGCAACGGCATCCATCGGTCCACAAAGTAGTTGGACGTGGCCGTGTACTTGCCAGGCTTAGTTACGGCATTGACAGCGGAATGATAAAAGGGCGAAAGCTGAATTTCGCTCACTTTTTAGCTCCCTCCCCTTTTTCGCCCTGTGGCTCGGGCATAACCTCTTCCACTAGGTTCCGGTACAGCGTAAGGGCATCATTTAGAACGTCCTGCTTCATACGACCCGTTTTCCGCACATGACTATTGACCCACTCTTCCATGTTTGGGTGGATCTTAAAAGTAACAGCATTATAGCGAACCCGGACTGCTGGATTGACAAATGACTGTCGGATAGAGTTTGCAGCTGACAGAAGGCTTGCCGGCTCATCCGTCCGTTCGATTTGTCGTTTGGCTGTCTTAGTGCCCGCCCTATTATGCGCCCGTATGACTGGGAGATCATATGCCTGATCAACTGTCTGGCTGACGTTATTTTCAGCAATATGATCATTTGTATTACTAATCATATTACCAGTTATATTATCGGCGTCTTTCTGTGGGTCTCGTAGCTGTTCGGAGGACGTATTGTCTGCCTCGTCCAATGGGGGAGGGGTCGCTCGTCCACTCTGATCCCGGTCGCGGGCAATCACGCGGCTCAGGATGTCGGGGCCAGGCAAAATGGATCCGGTCTCGATTAGACTCTTGCGTTCACGCGCCATCGGCAAGCCTCCTTTCCGTAGTCATGCCAGCGGCCTTGACTTCGCTTGCGAGTGCTGCATAGTCCACTGCCGCTCGGTCCTTCGGATTGGTCAGTGTAATTGGTAGCCGCGCCGCCTGCGACTCTCCAATCTTCACCGACCGTCGGATCATCGTGCGAAACAGATCCGCGCCAAATGTGTTTTGCAGCTCGGCTTGAACGTCCGTGGTCAGATTTGTGTTATCGGTCCGGTTGGCGAGGGCATTAACTCGGTGCAAGCCAGGATTTGCGACTCGTACTTCAGCGACGGTATCGAGCAGCTTGGCTACACCTCGCAATGAGAACACACCCATCTCCACAGGGATAATCACCTCGGTCGCGGCCATCAGCGCGTTGATTGTCAGTAGACCTAGCGTTGGAGGGCAGTCGAGGATGACGAAATCATATTCTGGCAGGATCGGCTCCAATGTTTGGCGCAGCCGTAGTTCTCGCAGCACCGCGCCGGCAAGCTGGGGGTCTGCGCCTGCCAGTTCTAGATTCGCTCCTATCAGCGACAAGCCCGGATGGCCGAGAACAGGGTTCAAGATGCCTCGACGAATGGGAGTACGCTCAACCAGCACGTTGTACAGAGAAATATCTAGCGTGTCTGGATTCGGCCCAAGTGCTTGGGTAAGATTGCCCTGGGGGTCGCAGTCCACCGCAAGGACACGAAACTCGTCCGAGAGTGCTGCGGCGAGGTTAGCACAGGTAGACGTCTTGCCGACGCCACCTTTCTGGTTGGCGACTGCAATTACGCGGCAGGCACTAGGAGACTGGGCGCGAACCGCCAACGGAGAGTATAGCCGGTCCAGATCCACGGGTCGGATACGTGTCCGTGTGCCTTCCCGTACCGCCGGCAGTTCGCCATCAGCCACGCGCCGTCGCAGAGTCTTCTCCGAGACTTGCGCCCTGACGGCGGCTTCGGTATAAGAGAGTAGCGTCACATTAGCCTCCTCTTGTCCTGTCCATTCTGTCTCCGTTGTCTTATGTGTCCTGAAATATGGACAGATAGGACAATTGTGAGCATCATAGCATAAGTCAGTAAGCAGAGTCAAGAGGGTGGATAATTTTGTTTTGCGGTAGCGTTTGCAACACGTTCCTGATGCAAGCTTCGTGCTATGAGACTTTAGGTTGTTCGACATCAGCTTTTTGCCATCGGCGCAAACAGGAATGGCACACAGACCAGCGACAGCATAAGCATCTGTAGCTGTCAGAGTCTCGTTCGCGTCATGATAATTGTGATCGCTCAATCTTTTTCACTCCAAGGCATATTAGTAGGTTGGCGGCAAAGCATGCAGTTACTGTAAACTGGCACCCTTTGCGGTAACTGCATACCAAAAAGCTTTTCCGGCGCCATCCTCTACATCTACTATCTGCGTTTTTGTCACGAAAATCTAAAAGTTTTTGCACAAGGGGATTTTGACCTGATTTCAGCGAGTGTTAGCCAAAAGCCGTGTAATTAGAAGCGGTACTTGAGGATGCTTGAAGCAAACATGAAAAAGCGCCTAGCGGAGAAAATCTTCGCTGGGCGCTTTTTCGTCTATTTTGTTTTAATGCTTAGAATGCTGGTCGAGAGACAAAACACCGAATGGTAAAAAAGAATATAGGCCAATCCGATACTCGCCTTTGTCCCGGTTGGCCTTCGGGCAGCCTTGGACCTTCTAGAGCTGTCCAGGGGTCGTTGCGGGAGCTTGTCGTTGCCATATCTATAGGTGGCTTAATTCAAGGGGGCCCGTTAAGCATCTTTGACTTCCTCTTCTGACTTCCTCTTCCGCGCGTGTCAAGTCTTCGCTGCTGAGATCGCCCGGCGAGTGTCTCCCAAATCCAAGCTACGGCGCTGGGCGGCCGGCGCACAGTGCCTCGTATTGTCCGGGCGAAAGCACGACGAGCAGAGGCTGGCCCTGCCGCGTGATGGTGATGGGTCCGGCCTGCGCCAGATCCACGAGCCGGGCAAAATGAGCCTGGCAGAAAGCCTCCGAAACTTCACTCTGCGTCTTTGACTCCCTTTGCGTCGTTGTTGACGGTTTCACTTTCGCTCCACCTAAAGGGGAAGACGCCAGCTTGGCTTCTAAGGCGTCTAAATCCTTGGCAAAACAGTCGGCAAGGTCAAAGCCGATCCCGTTTTCCCTCGCTTCATCCAGGATCGCCTCGCGCCGAACCTCGAACAGCAAATCGGCTTCTTTTTCTTCATCACTGCCGGTTTTGCCGGCGGCCCGCAAGAACCGCCCAGGATCATTTCTGTCTGTTTCTCGCACGTGCGCCAGTCCAAATCCAGTGCCGGGCAAATGATCCAGGCGATCATAATAATTGTGGTCGGGGTTCTTGCGCTTTCTAGCCATTTCGATCGTTCCCCTTGTCAGTTCGATCTTGCTTTTTAGTATTGCTTCGTCTCCTAGGTGGAGTCGCCGAGCCTGAGAATGTAATGGATGGATGTAGCACTCCAGATTCCAGCGAGTCGATCAGGTGCTTGCCAAGCTCTGACTGGCGCGACATCGATTTGTTCGGTTCTAGGGGCTTTGGGTTCTCCACTGACTTCAGCGTCTCTGCCGCTGAAACGGCCTTCGGGTCAGTCGGAAATTCTTCCGCGACTTTGTTGTAAAGCCGCGTCAAATCGGCATTCGAGACCACCTGACTGTGGACCCAGTCGCCGGCGAACTGGGCGAAATGCGCGGATGCTTTTGTCACGAACAGTTCGGGCGGGTTAATATCCGTCACTAAAAGAAATGTAGGCGGAATCGAGCGTCGTGCTGGCAGGACGTGTTCCATCACTTTTTCGATGTAGTCGCTGAAATTGTTTTTTGTGACGCTCAGGTGACCAAGTTGCGCCCGCACGGCGATGGAAATCGAACACTGCCAAAGCGAGGTGGATGTCTCCACAAACGCCGGGTCATCCGTAGCCCAGCGGCGCAGATCACAGGCAATCCGCTCCATTAAAAGGCGGTTCGATGCAGTCGTAGCCGTTGCGGCATCTCGCTCATGGGCATTTGCTTGGACTTGAGCATAAATGCGAGGTTGCATAATCAGCAAAGCAATGTGTACAGTCACAAGGTGTGCTTTACCCTCGTGAATGATGCAGCCGGAAGTGTGCCACTCAGGGCTTAGTTCCTCCATCTCGGTCTGCCGATTTGTATCAAGATCGGCTTTTTTCTTATCGTGCATACTAACACTCCCATTAGCACAACCGTGTTTGCTACCGTTTATGGTTTTTCATCGCCTCGACAATTATACCAGAGTTAAACTATCGTTTATGGACTTTGCCAGGATGCTCGCCTAAGATTTTTTATGACTGAAGCCGAGATTATGCTCGCCAAACGAGTAGGGAACGGGATTCGAGGCCGACGTAGCCTAATGGAACCACAATTAACACAGGAGCAGCTCGCGGAACGAGCTGGACTGCATCCTGTTTATATCAGCGAAGTTGAGACAGGAAAGCGTAATATGAGCGTTGCTGTTTGTGCCCGGATCGTCAATGCTCTGGGCGTTCGCTTATCCGACTTCTTCGGCGAGATTGGTGAGTAAGACAACTAAAAAATACGACATGCTGTTTTCGATGTGTCACTTCAACGCCCTGGCGGAAAGATTTCTGCCGGGGTGTTTATTGTCAGGTCACTTTCCCCAACCCCCACATATCGAAAAAGGTTATGCTGCCTTGAACTCAGAAGAACTTCAGTAGCACAGGCTGATTGTCAGGCAAGTCCTGATTGTCAGTTTGTGCAACCTATAACCGCTAAATAATACTTTTATAGTGTTTAAAAAACTATTTTGCGGTTTCAGGGTAAACTTTAAGGAAGAGCAATGACAACACAATATACAAATCTCCCAAATACAAATGTCCCAAAGTGGGATGTTCCATTGGATACGGCTGGAGCAATAGAGACGGGTGGAGCCATGACGCTGGAGCAGCTTCTAGCACTTTGTGTGCGGCTTCAGCCTGTGGAAGCGGCAAGGCGCGGGGACAGCGACCTGTGCGTTACCCCCCTGATTACAAGGCTCATCGTGGACGGGAAACTGGTTGATCTCACGCTGAAAAATGGCCGCTGGGGTGCGGGTTATCCCAGAGTCTCAGGCGAAGTGCAGCGAGCCGCAGGGTCTACTGCAGGCAGAACTGCGAGGAAGGGCCGGCGGCGCAAAAGTACCCAGCAAGTCATGCAGATGCAGCAACGGGTGGTTCCGGGGCAGGAGGAGCCGGAAGAGGCCAGCGACTTTCTCCCCAAAGTCAAAGGCACCGCCGACGGCTACAGTGAGGAGGAGCAGCTCGTGCGCCAAATCCGGCACTTCGTCCGTCAGGGGTTGGCTTTCAAAGTCTACTCGGATTGTGGTCTCACCGGCGAGTACCCCAGCAACGACCCGCGCTTGATCCGCCGGCTCCTGGACGGTAAGGCAGCACGTTATCAGAAGATTTTTGAGCGCACGCTCCTGGACGAGACGTCGCTGCAGCGGCGAACGCCTGAGCAGGTCGCCTCCATGCGTGCCTACCTTGCCGGCCGTGTAGCCCGGATCAAAAGTGGTCTGATTACCGATGACGAGTTCGATCCCCTGAGCCAACTACTCGATGCTCCCGAACCAGATTTCAGCGAAGATGATTCTGCTCCGGGTGCAGCCGGGGCCAGCAGGGATGCAGATGGGGAAGCCGTACCGAGGCGGCCCGGTCGGCCACGCCGCAGAGTGTACTTCCGGCAAGCTTTCACCCAGCTCTGGAAGGATATTGAGGCCGGGCTGGTTCACACGGTTGCGGTGAGCGATCGAAGCCGCTTGTGCCGCGCAGCAGATCTCGAGTCAGAGTTCCTCATGCTTTTGGGTCAGCACCAGACGCGCCTCGTTGGCCTCATCGAAGATTTGTCTACCCTCGACGTGAGCGATCCCTTGAAAAAGGGCTTTGCGTACCTGATCGCCTCGGTAAATGAATACAGATTGGAAGAAATTTCCGGCCATGCGTTTCGTGGTCTGCTGCAGCTTTTGGAGAGCGGCCACCCGCATGGCCGGCCGCCGTGGTGGATGGTCCGCGACGGGGAGGGCAGGGCGGTGGAGATGCCGGCATATGCCCAGCATGCTAGGCGGATCGTGGAACTTTACCTGTCCGGCTTGGGCGTGGCTGCTATTATCACGAAGATGCGTAACGAGGGAGTACAGATCGGAGGCGAGCCGCTGACACCGCGCCTCGTGGGCTACGTCCTTGACAGCGACGCTGTAGCCGGTGTCCATTGGCAATTTGGCCTCGCCTGGCACCTCTACCCGCCGCTTTTACCCGCCGCAACGATCCAGGAACTGCGAGAGCGGCGGCAGTCACGGCGGGGGATGTTGCTCCAGTACCTGGGTGAATATCCGTCAGGCCGTAGTTGGGCGAATCATCTTTATACAGGTCTGCTGCGGTGCGGTTGTGGGCGTTTGCTGCGCTACTCACACCCGAGCCGGCAGCAGCGGGCAGCGGGAAAAGCCGGCTACTACTACTGCACCACGCCTCACAAACGGGCTGAGGGCGCTCAGGCCCATGCCTGGATGAACGAGGACAAGTTGTCCTCGTTCCTGGAAGAACTTTTGGGAGGAAACCCGGACCTGATCGCGAACGCGCTGAGCGCTGGGGGCGACCGTGCCGCCCGCAGCGCGGCGCGACGGACGCTGCTGGAGGGCCGCCTGCAGCAAGTCCGGCAGCAGTATGCAGCCCAGGAAGCCGACGCGCAGGGACGGGCAGTGCAGGCGGCACTGTCGGCGGGACTGCGGGAGGAGTCGGCGAGCTTCAGCGGCGTAGTCGCAGAGATCCGCCGTGGCCTTCTGGAATCTGAGCGCAGTGCGCTGACGGCGTTGGAGGAAGAACTGATGCAGCTTGGCGCGGCGGCCGGCCAGGACAAGCAAGCCGCGCGGGTCCTGGCCGCCGTGAGTCGGCTTGAGGGGGGGCTGTGCAACGAGCTGGATGTAGTGACGCGCAACAGCCTGCTCAAAACGATTTTCAGTGAGATCACGATCCATGCGATAGAGTCTAAAAAGAAGAAGGCGGAGCGAGCCGCAGCCAGCGGCGCGGGGAAAGATATTGTCGGAATGGATGTTGTCGAAACGAATATTGCTGAGACGAAGACCGAGTCAGACCTCGCGCCGAGCGGGTGCCTTGTGATGCACCTGGCGGGAGTGGACACCCCGCTTTCTCCAGTCCGGGTACGCCGCCTGGCAGGAAAAGAACTGCGGCTGCCCACCGTCCGGGAGTGGATCGCCGATGTCTACGCCTTGGCTCCAGTCGAGGACGCACCAGTCAGTCCTCCCAAACGTTCCTTTTACTATGTCCTACGGCATCTGGTGAAGGGTACGGCGGGATATAGCACCCTGGAAGGATATAGCACCCTGGAAGCGAATAAAATGGAAGCGGAGCCGCTGAAGCGGCTGATGGCCTGTATCCGGGCCGACAAAAACTTTCCCAAAGACAGTCGAGGCAAAGAGACTGTTGCCACGCATCTAGCACAGAATGACGCTTACGATGAGGTGCGCGATCACTTCGAGGCAACCTGGACTGCCTACCAGGATGCAGAGCGTCGGCGCCTTAATCCGCGACAGGACCATCGATCGGTGGTGAGCGACTAACCTGGTGGTAAACTACCAGACCAAAAGGCGGAGCGCGTGATATGCAGCTTGATGCTCTTCGCGCTCCGCTTCTTCCTCCCCGACGGCTTCTCCTATCTGCCGCAAGCGCTGGGCCACTTGAGCACGTTGCGGCCACAGCGCGGTGTGCAGCATTTCTGGCGGTGCGGTGGTGATGTGCTGGGCCAGCCGGTAGAAGTCTCTGCCGCAAGGGTGCAGGACGAATAGGTACTTGCCCAAGTACGAACACTTGCCCGGATCAGGTTGAGCTGTGTTCTGCTCGCTTGGCATCTCTCGTTCGTGCATCTCCACTTGGTACATTTCTCTTTGGTGCCTTTTCCCTGTGCTCTTTATACTACCCCCTCTTCCTCTAAAAGTTGATAATTCTCGCATCTGAATGTCCATCATCCGCATCCCCACGCCGATATGGGCCGAATCTACACGGCTCAGGAAGTGGGGGACATGGACAGGGGAAAAGCCCGCTGGAAAGATGGCTCATAAGAAGATGGCTCATAAACTAGTAAAAATGATGGGAAAATAATCCCAGAGTCCTTAATGATTTCACAGCGGCGATGAACGATAGTTATATAGAGGCCTAAAGCAACTGCTTCTGATCTGGCTTCAAATCCAGATCAGCGCCTCTTTACGTCGTTCACGCGCTTCTCCGGTGGAAGCTACCACAGCGGGGCTGACAGCCTCAGCCCCGGAGACGAAACAATTGAATTACCTTTGCATGGAAGACTACCATTCACAACCCGACGAGTATCCACAATCTCGGGATACTCAGCTCCGGGATATTCAGCATATTCACGAGGATGCGCCGCATCTGCCCCTCGAACTAGCCCAGGAAGCAGTCGATGCGTCAGGAGAATGCGACCGCTTTGACAACGACGCTCCGCTGAACCGCGCGTTCTTGAACGAAGCGTTCGTGGAGGTGCCGGCAAAAGCCCGAAAGGGCAGGCCTGCTGCCGAAACGAAGCATTTGCTCAATCCTCAGATCACAAAGCCGTCCGCGCAGTGGCTGTACGTGTCCCCTGACCAGCTTCGAGCTCGCCCCGGCCAGCCGCGCCAGCTCTTCGAGCCCAAAACATTGACGGAACTAGCCCGATCTGTCCAAAGCTACGGCGTCTTGCAACCGATTATCGTGCGTCCGCTGCCCACAGACCCTGATGCGCTCCCCACCTATGAGATTGTTGCCGGAGAGCGCCGCTGTCGTGCCAGTCAAGAGGCTGGTCTAGCGCAAGTGCCCGTCTTGGTCCAGAGCATCAATGATGAGCTGGCCGCAGAGATTGGACTCGTCGAAAATTTGCAACGTCAAGACCTGACGCCTCTCGAAACTGCCTCTGCCCTCGCGCAGATGAACAAGCAGGGCTACTCAATTCGCAAGCTTGCAACAAAGCTCGGCAAAAATAAGGGATGGGTTGAGCAATACCTGGCCCTGGCCTGTCTGCCGGGGGATTTGCGCGAACTGGTGTCTGGACGTCCGGACACGCTGACACATGTGCGCGAGCTGGAAAAAGTGGCTGATCCGGCGTTGCGGAGCGAGCTGATCGCACGGGTAGTAGACAAGAAGAACCCGCTGACACTGACCGAACTGCGCTGCCGCATTCGCCAAAGTGAAGCCAAAGAAGCGACATCTGCCGAAGCGGATGCTGTGCCCACGGCTGATGACCTGGAAATCACCGGTAGCCTAGGACTTGTCGCAGATGATTTAGGACTTGTCGCAGCTAATGAAGTAGGCGATGAAAATGAACCGGAGTGCCACGGCTACAACGATTGCTCTCTCGAGATCTCTTCTGTTGGAGATGTTGCTGAGGCAGGCTTAGGTGATATTCCTCTGGGGGATCAGGCTGAAAGTCAACAAGGAGAAGACAGTCTGACCAATGACTGCGATGCGGAAGCACCCGACGACCTGAATTTTGTGGAGAATGACGAGCATCCTGAACCCGTGGATCCGGTCGAGGCTGCACGGTGCCAAGAGGCCCTAAAGGCCAGCCTGCGTGCTCTGACCCGAGAGTTGGATGAGTTCGAGCGTCCAAGCGACCCGGCAGTTTTGGAGGAGATGACCCATCTCATCCAGAGACTACAGCTTGCCCTTGGCATAACTCTGCATCACTGGAGTCTTGATGAGGAAACCAAGTCCAGTCTATCCTAACTCGTTGCCCTCGTGACGGCTTCGGGCCGTCATGAGGGCAACGAGTCTCTCAAGGTCAGCCGTCTCAGAAACGAACCTTAAAGAGACAACAGCCACAACTGCCCAGCAGTTGTGGCTGTTCTTCTGAATGAAGTGTCTCTTTCGCCGTTCAACAAGTAGCTTTGTAATTTTTGGCATCCGAGCGTCATGTTCGGTACTGATAAAAAGCATTATCAGTACCGAAATGGATCAAAAAACGAAAGAATTAGTGGCGGTAGGATGGGTTATTGGATGCTGGACCAGATGTTTGAGACAACATAGTGTAGCCTTGCTAGGCATCAGCTAAGGCTGTCCTGGCAAGCGTGGTGTTCCTGTCGCTCCGGGGACCAAAGGACCGGAGGGCAGGCGCGTGACGCTTAGCGGCGAGGGTACTAACCCGGCACCGGTAGCTTGCGGAACTTGGAAGATATTATGACTTGCCATTGGGACAAGTGGAGCCATTGAGGTGACAGGAGCAGGCAGGTGTCCTGCTGCCTGATTTGCTTTTGCCATTCGCGGCAGCAGCAGGGACACGAGCGCTTTGTGGCCGCCAGCGTAACTCAAAGCCGTCATTCCCTGAGCGGTGCGTGCATTGGCATTGGCTCCGTGTGCCAGAAGCATCTGGACGAGCGGGGCGCTGCCGGCATGAACGGCTAGGATCAGCGGCGTGTATCCCTCGCGGTCAGCGGCTTTGACAGTTGCGCCGCGCTCAATCAGCATTGCCGCTAATGGCAGGTTCCCTTGATAGCTGGCGGCCATCAGCGGGGTCAGGCCCCGGGTGTTCTCCTGACTTGCCTTAGCTCCAGCCTGCAGCAGCTCGCTGGCAACGGCGGTGTGGCTGCCACGCACCGCCCACAGCAGCGGCGTATTGCCAGCTTTGTCCTGAGCGTTCACTGCCGCTCCGCTTGTAAGGAGGAGGCGTACCAGCGGGGCCTTGCCCTGGGCGGACGCGAGGGCTAAGGCGGTGCAGCCCAGGCTATCTTGCACGTTGACAGCGGCTCTGTGTTCCAAAAGAAGCCGGGTAGCGATAAGATCACCCAGGGAGGTGCTGACCAGCAGCAGCGGGCTGTTGTCTGCTGCCCGTGCGTTAGCATTCGCGCCGTGATCCAGCAGTTCCAGCACAACGGCGTCCGCGTTCTTTGAGTCTACCCCAGCACGGCGGCTTTCTGCGAGCGCGATCAGCAACAATGGGTCTCCGGTCTTAGAAGCTGCACTGCTCTTGACAAAGGCGTTGGCGGGAGTACCTGCTTCCAGCAGCAAGCGCACTGCCTCTGGGTGTTCCAAGCTCACGGCCAGCGTGAGCGACGTGAACTCCCGCTGCTGCGGTGCTTGAACATTCGCTCCTCCCGCGATCAGCAGGCGCATGGCCGCCACGTCGTTGTTTATGGCGGCGATGCCAAGCGGCGTGAAGCCGGCGGCGTTGCGGACGTTGATGCTCGCGCCGCGCTCAACCAGAAGCGCCACCAGCACGTCGGCGCGGAGGCCAACGGCTTCAGTGAGCGCGGTGTTGCCACGCGGGTCTACGGTATTAGGACGAGCGCCTTTTTGCAGCAGCAGCGCGACAGTGGCGCGGCTTTTCGCGGCGACGGCATAGCAGAGAGCTGGGGTGTCAGTTGGGCTTTTGGCATTTGGGTCTGCCCCCTGCGCGAGCAGTCCAGCGAGATGGGCAGCGTTGCCGTGAAACGCCTCGGCAATCAGCGCCTGGTTGAGCTGCGTTTTAGAGAAAACCGGCTTGGTCGGAATACGCCTTGCGAGAATCGGCCGAGCAGGCTGGCGCGGCATTGGGAAGAACCCTGGCGGCGAAGGGCTTGGCAAGAGAAACGGCGGCGGGGATGGCACCCGCTGGGCGAAGACGCCGGACGACGTGCTGACGAGCAGACAAAATCCAAAAGCCAAAAGCAATCCATGTGGGTCAAGTGGATGCGA
>CAXTER010000049.1:0-41146 GCA_964243345.1 uncultured Armatimonadales bacterium | reverse complement strand
CCTCTCCTTTCGGAAGGAGAGGGGCGCCGCTTGCGGCGGGGTGAGGTTCCTAACGGCTAAACTGCGCTTCGTGCAGACGCTGATAAATCCCCGATGCGGACACTAGCTCGTCATGGCGGCCCTGCTCGGCGACTCCGGTTTCGTCTACGACGACAATGCGGTCGGCGTTTTGGATGGTCGCCAAGCGGTGCGCGATGACAAGCGTGGTGCGCCCTAAAGCCAGCTCGGCCAGCGACGCTTGAATGGCCCGCTCAGTTTCTGTGTCCAGCGCCGACGTGGCTTCATCCAAGATGAGTATCGGCGGGTTTTTCAGGAACATGCGGGCAATCGCCATGCGCTGCTTTTGGCCGCCCGACAGCTTGACCCCGCGCTCGCCGGTCAGAGTGTCTAGGCCGTCGGGGAGCATCGCGATCATGTCGTCTAAACGGGCGCGGCGGGCGGCGTCCCAGATTTCGTCGTCGGATGCGCCGAGCCGTCCGTAAGCGATATTCTCCCGGATAGTCCCGGCGAACAAGAACACGTCCTGCTGGACAATGCCGATGTTGCGCCGGAGCGAAGCCAATGTCATCTGCCGGATGTCCTTGCCGTCAATCGTGATGCGCCCGGCGTCTAGGTCATAGAAGCGTGGCAGCAGGGAGCAGAGCGTTGTTTTGCCCGCGCCGCTCGGCCCGACAAAAGCCACCATTTCGCCGGCCCGAATGGACAAGTCGATGTTTTCTAAAACGGTCTTGTGCGGCGTGTAGCCGAAGGTCGCGTCTTGAAACTCAATCGCGCCGCGCAGATGCCCGGCGTCGGTCGCGCCCGATGCATCCACAATGTCCGGCTCGGTGTCCAGAAGCTCGGTGTAGCGCTTGAAGCCTGCGATGCCTTTCGGGTAGGTTTCCAGCACGGCATTGATTTTTTCGACAGGCCGGAAGAAGACATTTGTCAGCAGCAAAAAGCCCGTAAAGCCGCCGACCGTCAATTGGTGGTGCAGGACAAAGTAGGCGCTGGCGATCATCACCAGGACCTGCACCAGCCGCATAGTCATGTAAGAAAGCGACATGCTTTTGGACATCAGCAGATAGGCGTTCAGCTTCGTCGCCCGATACCGGGCATTGTCTTCGGCAAACAGCGCCCGCTCATGGTTCTCGTTGCCGAAGGCCTGCACGACCCGGATGCCGCCGACATTTTCTTCAATTCGGGCGTTAAAGTCGCCGACCTGCCCAAACAAAGTCCGCATGTTCTGGGTCATTGCCCGCCCGTAGCGGGTCGAAATCCACATCATCGGCGGGACAACTAGGCCTGTAATTAACGCCAGCTTCGCGTTCAGCGTGAACATCAGCACAAAGGAGCCGAGAAACGTCATCACGGCGATGAACGCATCTTCCGGCCCGTGATGGGCGACTTCCCCGACATCTTCCAAGTCTTTCGTGACCCGCGCCACTAGCCGCCCAGTTTTCTGGTTGTCATAGAACCGAAACGACAGCTTTTGCAGATGATCAAAAATCTTGCGCCGCATCTCGGTCTCAATAGAGATGCCCAGCACATGGCCCCAGTAATTAACAATATACTGAAGGCCCGTGTTGACCCCGTAGATTGCCAGCAGGCCGGCGGTCGCACCGAGAATAATCCCCCAGTTTTGTCCCGGCAGCAGCTTGTCTACAAAGGCTTTCACGGCCAGCGGAAATACCAGTTCCAGCAGTCCCGATAGGACCGCACAAAAGAAATCCAGCACAAACAGCCGGCGATGGGGCTGGTAGTAAGCAAAAAAGCGTTTCAGCATAAGGGTTTGTCGTTCTATAAGGACAAGAGCAGAGCGGGCGAATAAATTCGCGGCAACAAGTTCCCGAAGTCCACCTTCGTGGACTAGGAAGTTCGCACCTGGATTAACCTGCGAAGGCAGGTTTCGCGCCTTTGTTGCGGCGGTTTCAACCGCCCATCCACGCAAGGGGCTACACAGCAAAAAAGCGCCAGCCACTTTTGGCTGCCGCTTCGTTTCACGCTCCATTTTTGCGAACGTGAATACAGTATATCACAGGAACATTGCGAAGTCAACAGGCGCAAAAACAAATCGAAAGCGCTAATGGCGTATGCTTCTTGCTTGCTGATGCGCTAGAGCGTGCTATTCACGCTCTATACAGTAACGAACAGACGCAAAACGCCAAACTTTGCGTCTCACAATTGACGCCATCTTTTCTGCGCTGCTGATAAGCCGCTTTGTTTCGGGCAGGCAGAATCGTGGAACATGAGGGAAAGGGCATGAGAAAATCGATAATAACGGCGGTATGCTAAGATGCCTGCCCTGAACGGCAGGGCTTTAAAAGTGCAAGCGCCCACCTTCGTGGGCGAAGATTACGAATGGATGCCTGCCCGCGAAGGCGGGGAGTTGCCCTTCAAAGCACGGGGGTTCAGCCCCGTGAGAATAAACAGCCTTTTAGGAGTCCACCATGACCGATACCCTCACACCCGACGAACTCGATAAGATGAACGCCTACTGGCGGGCCGCGAACTACCTGTCTGTCGGACAGATTTATTTGATGGAAAACCCGCTGCTCAAAGCGCCGCTAACCCGCGAGCAGACCAAGCCGCGCCTTTTGGGCCACTGGGGGACAACGCCGGGCCTGAACTTTATTTATGTCCACATGAACCGGCTGATCAAAAAGTACGATTTGGACGTGATCTACGTCTGTGGCCCCGGACACGGCGGGCCGGGCATGGTTGCGAACACCTATTTAGAAGGCACTTACAGCGAGCTTTATCCCAACATCACGCAAAATGAGGCGGGGATGCTGCGGCTGTTTAAGCAGTTCTCGTTCCCCGGCGGCATTCCAAGCCACGATTCCCCCGATAACCCCGGCTCCATCAATGAGGGCGGGGAACTAGGTTATTCGCTGTCACACGCTTACGGCGCGGCGTTTGATAACCCCAATTTGATTGCACTGTGCGTCATCGGCGACGGCGAGGCGGAGTCCGGTCCACTGGCTGCAAGCTGGCATTCCAACAAATTCCTGGACCCCGCCACCGACGGTGCGGTGCTGCCGATTTTGCACTTGAATGGTTTCAAGATCGCAAACCCGACCGTGCTGGCCCGGATTGGCGACGAGGCGCTGACAAGCCTCTTAGTCGGCTATGGCTATAAGCCCTATTTTGTGGAAGGCGACGACCCGGCGCTGATGCACCAGAAAATGGCGCAGACGATGGAAACCGTTGTAAACGAGATTCGGAGTATCCAGAAGAACGCCCGCGAGACCGGCAATGTCACCCGCCCGCAGTGGCCGATGATTGTTCTGCGCTCCCCGAAAGGCTGGACCGGGCCGAAGTTCGTGGATGGCAAAAAGACTGAAGGCTCCTGGCGGGCGCACCAGGTTCCGATTGAAAACATGAAGACCCCGGAGCATGTCGCACAGCTTGAAGAATGGATGAAAAGCTACGGTCCCGAAGAGCTGTTTGATGACACCGGCAAGCTGAAGCCTGAAATCGCCGCGCTTGCCCCCGTCGGCGACCGGCGGATGGGCGCGAACCCGCACGCAAACGGCGGCCTGCTGCTTCAAGAGCTGCCCCTGCCGGACTTTCGGAAATACGCCGTTGCTATTGAAAAGCCCGGCGTCACTGTCGGCGAGTCGACGCGCGTTCTCGGCGAGTACCTGCGAGACCTCATGGCGGCGACAAAAGACACGCGCAATTTCCGGGTGCTGGCCCCGGACGAAAACAATTCCAACCGCCTGAACGCGGTTTTAGACGCCACGGGCCGGGCCTGGGACACGGAAGCGCTGCCTGACGACGACTGCGATTTAGTTCCCGGCGGCCGGGTCATGGAGATACTCAGCGAAACGACCATTGAAGGCTGGCTGGAAGGGTACCTGCTGACAGGCCGGCACGGGTTTTTCTCATGCTATGAGGCGTTTATCCAGATTGTGGACTCCATGTTCAACCAGCACGCGAAATGGCTGGAAGCCTGCCGGCATATTCCGTGGCGTCGGCCGATTGCATCGCTGAATTATCTTTTAACTTCGCACGTTTGGCGTCAGGACCACAATGGCTTCTCGCATCAGGACCCCGGCTTTATTGACCATGTCCTGAACAAAAAAGCGTCTATTGTCCGGGTGTACCTGCCGCCGGATGCTAACTGCCTGCTGTCTGTCGCCGACCACTGCCTGCGCTCCCGTAACTATGTCAATGTCATTGTCGCGGGCAAGCAGCCGGAATTACAGTACCTGCCGATGGACGACGCCGTGCGGCACTGCACGGCGGGCCTCGGCATATGGGAATGGGCGGGGACAGACACGGACGGCGAGCCGGACGTGGTGATGGCCTGCGCCGGGGACGTGCCGACTTTGGAGGTTCTGGCTGCCGCGGACATCCTGCGCCGCCACCTGCCGGACCTCAAAATCCGCGTGATTAATGTCGTGGACTTGATGACGCTCCAGCCGCAGTCGGAGCATCCGCACGGCCTCAGCGACAAGGACTTTGACACGCTGTTCACGCCCAACAAGCCGGTCATCTTCGCCTACCACGGCTACCCGTATTTGATCCATCGCCTGACTTATCGCCGTACAAACCACGACAATATCCATGTGCGCGGCTTTATTGAAGAAGGCACTACTACGACGCCGTTTGACATGGTTGTCCTGAACCATCTGGACCGCTACCATTTGGTGCAGGACGTGATTGACCGCGTGCCGTCGCTTGGCTACCGGGCTGCCGGTCTGCGCCAAGAGATGCGAGACCGCTTGCAGGAACATACCGCATATGTCCGCCAGTATGGCGAAGACAAGCCCGAAATCCGCAACTGGGCTTGGCCGTATTAGCCCGCAGCAAGCAGCAGAGCGCAATTCGCTTGTAGGGGCAGGGTTTACCCCTGTCCCTATTGCTGCGTTGCAGTCCAAGCCGAGCGAAGCGGGTGTGCGGTGAGGGAAACGAGTGTCACGGCCCCGCCTTCGGCATAGAGGGAAAGGCTTGTATCGCCGGGCGGCGGAAGAAAACAGGAGGTCAGCGAAACTTGGCCGCCGCCGCCGAAGACTTCCAAAGAAGTGCGGTCGAGCAGCAGGCGCAGCTTGACGCGCCCTCCTGCCTCCGGCGCAAGCGCAGTTTGCCGCCCCTGGCAGCTTAGAACGCCGCCATTGGCCGTCTGATAGCGGATGTCCGTGCCGCGCACGCGCAGGCCAAACGCGGTCGCGCCGGGCGACGGCGCAAACTCCGCTTCGATGTCCCACAAATCTCCTGCCGTTGCCGGGACGGCAGCGTCCGTGCCGGGCGAGAGCGTAACGTGCTGCTGCTTGACTGCGCTGCCGTAAAGCTTGGCGATTTCTTTCACCGGCCAGCGGTACAGGCGCGGGCCGTCCGAGGCCATGTGCAGGGTCAGCACACAGGGAAAGCTCATCTGCTGGTTAAACGGCATGTCTGGGTACTTGCCGTCCCGCATCCAGGCAATCTGAATGCGCCGGCCGTCATGCGCCGGAACATCGCTGAAGGTTTGAGCAGCGTAGAAATTCGCGCCGGCGTCGCCCGGCAAAAGCGGCGTTTCTGGCGTAAATGTTTTCCCGTCAAAACTTCCCACAAAATAACGGCCATTAGCGGACGTAAAAAGCCAGCGCTGCTCTTTTGTTCCCTCAACCGGCATGGGAAAGAAGTCCGGGCACTCGCTGCTGCCCGGCACGGTGAGCGTCTGGGTTTGGGTCCAGGTTTTCAGGTCCGGCGAAGAAAACAAGCCAAATTGGTCGCCATCTAAATACAAGGCCATAATCCAGCGGCGGGCGGGAGCGTACCAGACAACTTTCGGGTCACGGTTGCCGCCGGCAACATGCGGCAGAACCGGGTTTTGGGCATACTTGGTCCAGGTCCGCCCCCGGTCAATGCTGTAAGCCAGGCACTGGGTAAAGCTGCGGCCCTGCGATTCGGGCGACTCGCCTCCTGCCGCCGTGTACAGGGCAACTAAAGGCGGCGTGCCGGAGCTGCCGAACCCGGACGTGTTGTTCCAGTCCACCACTGCCGAGCCGGACCACATGGGGCCAAGCGCATCCGGCTCAAGGGCATCTGAAAGCTGCTGCCAATGGACTAAGTCCGTGCTGACTGCATGGCCCCAGATTTTCTTGGGGTCACTGCCGGAAAGCTGCGCCTCATATTGAAAGAACAAATGGTACTCGCCATCATAGTAGACCAGGCCGTTGGGATCGTTTAGCCAGCCCTGCGCGGCGGTGAAGTGGAACTGCGGGCGGTAAGCTTCGTGGTACATCGGTTTCATGTCCTGGGGTTTCATGTCCTGGGGTTTCATGTCCTGAGCATGGGCGGCAAGCGAAAACAGTAGCCAGACCGCAACGCTAAAAAGAGTTTTACTCATAAAAAATAGGCTCGCAAAGAATGTCGGTCTTGACGGAGTTGGCGAGAAAGCACTGCGCGTGCGCCGCGTGATGGAGTGCGTGAAGCTCTGCATAGGTTGGAGTATGGTCGCCGGAGAAGACCACGGCAGGGCGCAACGTCACACGAGTCATCGCAAGCCGCCCAAAGGAGTCTTTTTCCAGAATGCCTTCAGCGTTGTCTGTATAAGCGTCAGCGCAGAAGCCTGACTTGGCGGCCTCAAACAAAAAGCAGAGCAAGTGGCAGCTTGACAAGGACGCCACAAACGCTTCTTCCGGGTCTACGGCGTCTGCGTTGGAAAAGGGCAGGGGAACGACATGGGGTGAGGAAGAAGCCGGAACGGTCACGCCGCCGTCAAAATGCCAGACATGGGCGCGGCTGTAACGGTTGTCCGTAAAGCGATGGTCTCCGCGCTCCCAGCGAACGACGGCTGTGTGTTCTGCCAAGACAATCCCCCTTCGACAATCTCCCTTTGCGCCAGCCTGCTGTGATTAGAGTACCTCAAAGACTTCGTAAATCGGGCCAGTGGGCGGGCGCTGACCGGTGGCAACGGCAATTAGATAGTTTAGCCACAAGTAATCCGGCGCAGAAGTCTCAAAAGACAGCGTCGTCCGCAAATAATACTCGGCGGGGTCTACGATTTCGCCGCGTGCCAGGCGGGCCATGACTTCCGGCGGGCCGTGGCGCAGGCCGTGATAAGTCAGCATGACCAGCGCGTTGTCATCGGTTCGCAGGACCAGGCGCACATCCAGCATCGTGACTCCGTCGGGCCGAAGCGTCATCCAGTCCGCGCCGCCCGGCATCAGTGTGCCGCGCAGGCGCTCGCCCTCAAATGTGCCGCCTGTAATCGGGACGATGATACGCTTTCCCAATGGCGTCTCGCCGACCTGCTGCACTTCTCCCGCCGACGCTTTCAATGTGAACAAGTGCCGTGTTTGGATTTCATCCATAGTTTTTTGTTTCTTTCATCTTTCTAAGGCCAGCAGATAGTCTGAAAGCTGAGGCCAAGTCGTGACGCGGGGGCAGTCGGCACCGGGGCGGCGTCCGGCCCAGTCAAACAGCAGGGCGTTCATGCCGGCGGCACGCGCTCCCCGAACGTCCAGTTCGTACCAGTCGCCGACATGCAGGCAGGAGGCCGGCGGCAAATTGACCTGGGCCAGCGCATCCTCAAACAGCAGCGGGCTTGGCTTGGTGACGCCGACGACAGCGGAAATGGACAAGGCGTGGAAGCAGGGCAGCAAGCCAAGTTCCGTCAGCACGTCCGGCAGCGTGTCCTCCCAGTCTGAAATCGCGCCTAGCACAAAGCCTCTTTTTGTTAGCGCATCCAAAAGCGTTTTCGCTTCCGGCGGCACGCAGCGCATAAACGGCGCGGAAGCAAACGCCGACGCCAGCGCTGTCCACTGCGTTTCCGTCAGCGGCGGCTGCTCTATTGCGCCGAGCAGAACATTCAGGGTTTCGCGCAATGCGCCGGGTGCGTCCCACAGAATGCCGTCCACATAGCGCTTGACGGCAAAGGCTTCGGCGGCACGGAATGCTTTTGGCAGCCGGGCCGGATCCAGCATTAGCCCCGCAGACTTTGCCGCCGACGCCAGGCGCTCCGGCAGGGGCGGGTCGTCAAAGACCAAAGTGTCGCCGATGTCAAAAAAGATGGCTTGGATGTTTGTCATGGCAAGACAAGAAAAGCCACTAGTTGCTGTTCTTGCTCACTTCCCCTCATCGCTGACATCAAACAGCGCGTCGGTCAGGCGGAAGCGTTCGCGCATGGATTGGGAGATCACGCTCCAATCAACACCGTCTAAGCGGCCTTCCAGTGCCTGGGCTGCCGCCCGGCTTTCATCCAGCTCAAACGGCCCTGCCAGCAGGCGGAGGGTGAGGTCGCGCATCAGCGCTGGCGTCTGCACCATTTCCAGGTCCAGCGGGTTGGTGCCGAGGTCAAGGTCGGGAAAGTTCAGGAATTCCAGGACTTCTTCGGTGATAGGGTTCATGAGGAAGACTTACCGGGGAAGCGGCACATCTTAAACCCAGGGCAGGCACAGCCAGGACAGGCATAGGAGGAATGGGCGAACACAAGGTTCGCGCCCTACATCCTCTGCATCCGTAGGGGCGAACCTTGTGTTCGCCCTGCGTTCTGGTGTTCGCCCTGCGTTCTGGTGTTCGCCCCGCATGAACCCGCACGCTTCTTTCTTGACAAATTGCGGCGAGTGTGATACCCTTAAAGAAACGAACTTAACCAATCGCCTTCGGGCTTTTCTTTGATTGCTTTCCTGCAATCTTATTTTGCGAAGTGAGGGACGGCATGTACTGCCAAGACTGCAACACGGGCAACACCGTGGACAGCAAATACTGTAAAGAGTGCGGCGCGAAAATCAACTCTGGATATCGGACAATGATGCTCTCTATCCAGGATTTGCCGCTGAACCAAAATGAAGAAACCGTGGAGCAGCTTACGCGCCTGCTCGACATGGCGTTCTGGCACAACCATGCCGGCAACTGCGAGGCCGCAATTACCGCCTGCGAGGCCGCGCTTTCGCTGAACCCGAACAGCACCACGGCACACTCACTGCTGGGAACGCTTTACGAAAAGACCGGCGATGACGACCGGGCCATCCATCACTTTGAGTCCGTGCTGGCCTTGAACCCGGAAAGCCAGGCAGACGCCGCAAAACTCGACCAGATCCGGCGCGGCGTCCATGTCCGGGCCGTCGCGCCGCCTCTCGCGCACCAGTGGCTGCCGCCGGTGCTGATGAAGCTGGGGCCGCAGATCGGGCAGAAATGGGCGGCGCTGGCCGCGTCGCCGCTGCCTGCTGCCTTGACGCGGGTGACGCCGGAGCGGCGTCCGCTGTATCTTGGCGGCGCAGCGACGGCGCTGGTTGCCATCGGCGGCCTGCTGCTGGCGCACCCGTGGGCGCAGGCGGAAACGGAGCGCACTTACCCAATTGTTTCCCCTGCCGCGCCGCCTGCTGCGGCTGTCAGCCGGTCGGCGTTTGCGCCAGAAAGTCCGTCGGCCGGGCAGGCCACGCCGCCGATGGTTTTGCTGCCGCCGCGTGCGAACGTCACCACAGCCGCTTCACTGCCGGCGGCAATCACGACGCATGATCCGTTTGCAGGCCACATCCCTGCCCCTTACTCGTCTGCTCCGTCCAGCTCTTCGGCACCGTCCGGTGCCGGCTCGCCCTTGTGGACACTTCCCGCCGTGCCGCGCTCCGCCGCTCGCTCCCGTTCTGGGGACAGCCTGCCGCCGCTGCGCCTCGCCGCGCTTCCCAGTGTCGCGCCCGCGCCGGTGACGCTGCCGCCGGGCGTCGATCCCGCCGCGTCCGACCCGCTGCCGCGCCACACAGTTATGGTCAGCAGCCTCGGCAGCGCCGGGCCTGCCGCAAGTGCGTCCCCTTATAATTCTGCCCCCTATGCATCGGATTTGTCCTCGCACATTCGCATTTCCGTTCACCAGTCCAGCGATTCTGATACGCCTGCCGTGTCGAATAACGGCACTTTGGGCGGGGACGGCGTGGTGTCCGGCGGCAGCGGATCGGGCGAAAGCGAGCAGCAGCGGGCGCTGGCCCTGCAGGAAGCCGGCTCGTATTCCCAGGCGCGTCAAGCTTACCAGAGCGCGATTAAGTCATATCAAACTCAGATCGCGGCGGGCCAGAATGTCGAAACGGCCCGGCGCGGGCTGGCCGCCTGTCAGACAGGACTTCAGATTTGTCAGCAAAGCCAGTGAACTCTGGGTTGGGTTTGAGGGGCGCTTTGGGCCTTTCGGCCACGCTGCTGGGCCTCGGCGCGGCATCCGTGCTTGGCGCGGCCCCGGCAAAAGCGCCCTTGCCGACGGTCCTGCTGTACCCGGCGTCGTCCGGCGACGTGGCCGCGCTGGTGGACCTCAGAACGCGCCTGCGCCTGGACGGCCATGTGGAGGTGCTGACGTATGACCCGTCTTCGGCGGCAATCCAGCGGGCTTCCGCCGAGGACGCGCACCCGGAGTGGCTGGTCAGCGCCCCAGCCACCGACGAAGGCCGGATGTTTCTCGCGCGTGCGCTCGGCGCAAACTTTTACGCCGTGGTCAGCCCTGGCCGCGCGGCGGACAGCACCCATGTGGAGCTGGTTGAAACGGCCCCCGCCGCCCGGACGTTTGACTGGACCGGCACAAATCGCCAGTTCGGGGTTCGTGCGATGGAGTCCCAAGTCGCCGACTCCGTCTCCCACCCCGTCACTTACACTACTGCCGGCGACCTCACCGCATCCGGTACGCCTCCGCCTGATGCGCCCGTTTCCGGCGCTGCCCTGGATGCGCCTATTCCCTCTCCGGTTTCCGCCGCGCCCGTTCCGGCGCCTGCCCCTGTGCCGGTAATCGCCGCTCCAGCGCCGATTGCCGATATGCCTGCAGCCGTGCCTGCTGTCTTGCCCGCACCGCCGCCTGTCGCTGCTGCCGCGCCAATCCTTGCGCCGCCGGTAGTCGCCGCCGTGCCTGCGCCTGTTCCCGCCCCGGTCGTGGCTGATGTTCCGGCCTCTGTGCCTGCGGTTATTGCGGTTCCTGCTCCGGTTATTGCGCCTGCGCCGGTCGCGCCGATCAGCGTGACTGCGCCGGTCGTGGTCGCTTCCGCGCCGCCTGTGGCGGCACCGATCAAAATTGCGCTGCCGAATGCCGTGCCGCCTGCTGGGCCTGCCTCGCCTGCCCCAGTTCCGGCGATCAAGAACGCGCCCATCGCCCTGTCTTTACCCCCGCTGATCGCCCAAGCCGTTCCGCCGCCGGTCCTTCCGCCGCCGCTTCCCGCTTCTGCCGCCGCGCTGTCGCCCAAGCCGGTAATTGCGCCGCAGGTGACGCCGCCGCTGCCGAAAGTGGCTGCCGCCGTGCCGCTGCCCAAAATCGCAACGGCGGTTCCAGCCCCGCAGATGGCCCCGCTGCCAGCGCCTGCCGTGCCTCAAGTCGCTGCCGTGATGCCGAAGCCCGCTCTTGCTGCGCCCGTACCCCCTGCTGTAATGGTGCAAAAGCCAACCCAAATTGCAGCCCTGCCGAAGCGGGAAATCCCCGCGCCGTCGCCGTTTGCGCCGGAAACTGTGCCTTCGGACGCGCTCAAGCCGGCTATGCCGTCGGCAGTGAAGAAAATGGCGGCAAACGCCGAAGATATGACTGCGATTGCGCCGCTGCTGGCGAAAGGCGACTCGGCGCTTGACGGTGGGGATGCCGTCAGCGCCATCGCTTTCTACCGGCAGGCGATCAACGGAGCGCCGCTCAGTGTTGTGCCGCGCCTCAAGCTTGCATCGGCGTACCAGAAAGACGGCCTGAACGACCGGGCATTGGATGAAGCCCGGCGAGCGTTACAAATTGCCCCGGACAGCCTGCCGGTGCAGCAGTTTTTGTCGGATTTAGACCAGCAGACCGGCACGACTTCGGGAACGCTGGTCCGGGTCCGGGCGGCGCTGGAACAGAGTCCCGCCAATCCGTCCGCCCATGCGGCGCTGGCCGACGCTTTGTGGAACAACGGCGACCTCAGCGGCGCGGAAGCCGAATACAAGGCCGCCGCGGCCCTGGCCCCGGCGGGCAGCCACTTAGGGGATGCCCAGCTTGCCCAGCTTTACGCGGCGGAAGCGCGGTACGGCGACTGTCTGGCGATTTTGCAGTCGGACGGCGGCAGCAGCTACGCTGTCGCAATCAAGATTGTCAAAAACCGGGCTGACACTCTCAGCAGTACGCTTGCGTCCTCACGCGAGACGTTCGCTGCGGGCAAAGAAACGCGGGAGCAGTTCTACGACGATGCCAAGAAACTCAGCGCTCAGGCGCAGGCGCTGGCCGAGTTTGTGGCCGAAGTGACCCCGCCTGCCAAGTACAAGCTGTCGCACCTGCATCGGACGCTGTCCACGAACCTGCTGGCGCAGGAGTCGGCGGCGCTGGTAGCGTTCATTGAAACCGGCGACAGCGAGCAGAACGACACAATTGCCAAGCTGGAACGCGCTGCCGGGACAGAGATGCTGACCGCGCAGGCGACGGAAGAGAAGCTGGGTTTGTGGAAACAGACGCCGCAGTAGCGAAAAGCAGCAATTAAAACAAGACGCCATGGAATGCAGACGCCACGGAATGAATTCCGAGGCTCTCCAACACATAGCCGTGGGCGTCACATTCGCGTAAACGAAGTTCAGAAAGAGAAGTCGGAATGCCTGTTTGGAACCAATGGCGAAGCGGCACATTTGATGGGATCGCCGGAAACCGCGCCCCGCTGCCGCAGGCCGGTGACATCGTCAGCCTGCACGCTTTCGGAGACTCGGAAGTCGGCGTGTATCAGGCGCGTGTCCGGGCGGTCGGGCCGCGCCGCATCCTTTTGGAAAGCCAAGAGACATCTTCTCCTACTTCCTCTTCTCCTACTTCCTCTTCTCCTACTTCCTCTTCTCCTGCCGCTGCGGGAACGGATGTCAGCGCTCCTCTGACGTCCGCTCTGCCGCCTCGAACGGCGCTGACGCTGTCGTTTTTGTGCGATGACAACCTGTACCACTGCGAGACCCGCGTGGTCGGCCCGGCGAAATCCGGGACGCTTGCGGTGTCCCGGCCCCGGATTGTCACCAAAATTCAGCGCCGCCAGTTTTACCGGCTGCCGCTTCAGTCGCCGACGACCTTTCGAGTGCGCGGCGAGGCCGGCGCGACTGCGCCGGTTCCTGCCCGGCTGGTCAACCTGTCCGGCGGCGGCGCTCTCCTGGCATCGGGCAAGCCGGTCCCAAGCGGCCTTCGCGTCTTTGTGCGTGTCCCATCCGGCAAGCAGGGCGATCTGCTGGACGTAGAATCGGACTCTTTAGACTGCCGGGTCGCGGCGCAGGGCCGCGCCAAGATTTATTTGATCCGTCTGCGGTTCCTCGGCCCGCCGCATCTGACCGAGGAAGACCGCGAAGAAATCATCGCGTACATCTTTGAGCAGCAGCGGATGCTGCTCCGAACCCGCAAGCTGCTTCGGAACTGACATAAAATCCTTTCCTCTCCAAAAGACCCCTCGCGCCTCACAAGCTCGGCACCCTCCCCTGTTAGGGAAGGGCTTTCGGAAAGATAAGGGCAAGAAGGCGCGGCAAGCAGCGCCCCTACGAGTTCCGCTTTTCCTTTGCGGCCCTTCTCTAACAGGGGAGGGTGCCGAGCTTGTGAGGCGCGAGGGGTCTTTTGGACAAGAGGGGATTTCTGGGAACTCAACGCCGCGTGTTTGCGTCCATTAATAACAAGGAATGCTCTTGTTATGTCCGATGCCCGCCGCTTGCAGATTAGCCTTTTTGCTTCGCTTCTTGTCAATGCCGCTGTTCTGCTGGCTTTAGGCTGGCTGTGGCACTGGCAGCCGGTTCCCGACGCTGCCGTTTTTCCCCACATTAAGCTCGTGCGCGTCGCGCTGGCACTTCCTAAGCCTCCTCCCGTTCCCGTGCCGGCGGCAAAGCCCGTTCCCGCGCCGGTTCCGAAGCCGCATCGGGTCAAGCCGAAAGTTCTGCCGAAGCATCGGCGGCCCGGCGCTCATGTCAAATCGTCGTCGCCTGCGCCGCCCGCCAAGATGGCGGGCGGCTCTGATGCCGGGGCCGCCGCCCCGCCCACTCCTGCCGCCCCGCCCCTCTCTGTCATTGCCAGCGATCAGCCGAAGCCGCTCCTTGTTCACAGCCTTCACACCCCGCTGCCGCCCATTCCCATGCCGTCGCTGACGCCCGGCGTCATTGTTGTTCCGCCCCTGCCGAAGCCGGTTCTGACCGCGCAGGCCGGTCACGGCGCGTCCGGCGCGGACACGGCAGGCCGAGGCCACGGGGCCGGGGAAGGGGCAGGCTCCGGCAGCGGCATCGGGTCCGGCAGCAGCACGGATGCTGGGGAGCCGTTTGGCGTCGGCAAAGGGCTGGCCGGTGACGGCGGCCCGCGCCACATCGTCTATGTGTTGGACATTTCTCGTAGCATGGTCAGCCGCATTGTTCGAGCCGATGCTGAGATTCGTAAGGCGATGGCCGGTTTGCGTCCCGACGAGACCTTTGACATCATCGCGTTCAGCAATGACGTCTATCCATTTGCCCCAGATTTGGTCCCTGCAACGCCCGGCATGGTGCATGAAGCATCTGTGTTCTTAGACACAATGCAGCCCAACGACGGCACAAATACGCAGGCGGGCATGACGGCGGCGTTGTCTATTCCAGGAGTCAACGAAATAGTTCTGCTGACTGACGGCGTCCCCGGTACAGGTATCACCGACACGGACAGTCTTGCAGAATACATCCGGCACCGAAACAAAAATCATGTTCGCATTTCCTGTGTCGGCATGGTCGGCACTGACCAAGATGGTGTTGACCGGACATTTGAAGCCACTGACCTGCTTCAGCGGATTGCTCATGACAGCGGCGGAGCCTGCGAGATCGTGCCGCTGGGGTACAAGACGGATGACTGAACCCACCCCGGTTCGCTAAGGCTCACCACCCCTCCCTGTTAGGGTTGGGATCAAGAAAAAAGACACAGGCGGTCTATCTGCCGCTTACACGATGCTTGCCCGTTCTTGAAGCCCAACCCTAACAGGGAGGGGTGGTGAGCCTTAGCGAACCGGGGTGGGTTCTAATATGCTATACTCTTTCCAAAACGTCCCCTGAAAGATCAAACCTATGGAAGCCCTTGTTTTAGAAGAAACCCACAAACTGCGCCTCGGCGAAATCCCATTAAATGAGCCGCTGGGGCCGCGCGATGTCCGCATTGACATCAAAACCGTCGGCATCTGCGGATCGGACATTCACTATTACCAGCATGGACGCATCGGGCCGTTCATTGTGGACGCGCCGATGGTGCTGGGACATGAAGCGTCCGGCGTTGTTTCCGAAGTCGGCGGGGCGGTATTCGAGCTGAAACCCGGAGACCGGGTATGCATGGAGCCGGGTATCCCTGACCCGAGCAGCCGGGCGTCGCGGCTGGGAATGTACAATTTAGACCCCGCCGTCCGCTTTTGGGCGACCCCGCCGGTGCATGGCATTCTGCGCCCTTCGGTGGTGCATCCCGCCGACTACACGTTCAAAATCCCCGGCAGCGTCTCGTTTGCCGAAGCCGCGATGGTCGAGCCGCTTGCCGTGGGAATGCAGGCGGCGAAGAAAGCGCAGATCGTGCCGGGCGATCTGGCCGTGGTCATGGGCGCAGGGCCAATCGGCATGGTGACGGCTTTGGCGGCGCTGGCGGGCGGATGCAGCCGGGTGGTTTTGACTGACACGCAGACGCCGAAGCTGGAGCTGGGCGCATCGCTGGGCGCAATCACGCCGGTCAATGTCGCGGAAGAAAGCGTCGCCGAAGTCGTCCACAGCCTCACGGGCGGCTGGGGCGCGGACATTGTGTTTGAGTGCAGCGGCGCGGCGCGGGCACTGGCGAGTGTCTTTGAGCCGCTGCGTCCCGGTGGCGTCGCCGTGCTGGTGGGAATGCCCGACGGCCCAATTGCGTATGATGTGGTCGGCGCACAGATTAAAGAAGCGCGAGTGGAGCATGTCTTCCGCTACGCCCATGTCTTTGGCCGCGCCTTGTCGCTGATGGGCGACGGGAAAATTGATGTCAAGCCGCTCATCACCGACACGTTCGCCTTCGCCGACAGCGTCGCCGCCTTTGACTACGCTTCCCACCTGCCGCCCACCTCGGTCAAAGCGCAGATTGAGGTGGGGTAGGAACGGCCCCCACCCCCGCCGCTTCGCGTCGACCCCTGCCCCCACTTCGTGGGAGAGGGATAGGAAGTAAGAAGCTCGGTGATTATTAGCCTCTTCTCTTAATTTATCTTCACCCCTCTCCCACGAAGTGGGGGCAGGGGTCGACGCGAAGCGGCGGGGGTGGGGGCATTATCCTGAAAGTAATATATCTTGGACACGAAACTCATTGTCGGGCTGGGCAATCCGGGCAAAGAATACGACAACACGCGGCACAACATCGGCTTTGCCGTGGTTGACGCTTTTGCGCGGCAGCACGCAATTGCGGTCACGAAGCGGGAGTTTCAGGCGCTGATGGGCGACGGGCGGGTCGGCGAAACGCGGGTGTTTTTGATGAAGCCGCAGACCTTTATGAACCTGTCGGGGCAGTCTGTGGCGGCGTTTCTGAAAATGAAGCCGCTGGATACGGCAGACATCATGGTCGTGACCGACGACATCGCCCTGCCGCTTGGCCGGCTGCGTCTGCGGGCGGAAGGGTCGGCAGGCGGGCATAACGGTCTCAAATCACTGATTGCCCATCTGCACGGACCCTCGTTCCCGCGCCTGCGCTTTGGGGTCGGAGCACCGCGTGACCCGTCGGTGCAGATTGATTTTGTGCTGGGGCGATTTGGGCGCAGCGAGCAGGCCGACGTTGACGACGGCATCGCGCGTTCCGTAGAGGCGCTGGAAACGTGGCTGGCGGAAGGCATTCAGCCCGCCATGAACCGTTTCAACACGCGCTGAAGTCAGAGCGCTTACAATCTTTTTATCAGCGCAGAAAGCCGCCTTGTTTCTTAGAAACTGTATAGAAATGGTTTCCACGGGGCTGAACCCCCGTGCTTTGAAGGGGCAATTCCCCGCCTGCACGGGCATCAAGCAAGCCAAATGTTCGCAGCATCTTCGCCCGCGCAGGCGGGAGCTTGCTCTTTTAAAGCCCTGCCGTTCAGGGCAGGGAGACTTTCTACACAGTTTCTTAACAAAAACTTAATGCAGAAGTGCTTTAATGTCCTTGCTTTTTCAGCCTTGTTCAATTAAGAGCAAGACTTTAGATCAGAACAGGACTACTTAATCATGCGCTCATTGCCGTCTCTTAGCATTGCCGCGATGCTTGCCGCCGGCACTCTGACCGGCGCGATGGCCCAAACTGTCACTCCGACAATCGACTATGCAGCCGGTGCTGCACCGGCATCCGACAAGAAACTCAGCAGCTACGGCTATGTGACCGGAAACGGCAACGGCAGTGCGACCGCCGATGAGTTTGATGTGCTGGATTACACTTTGCCTTCTTCAACCAACAAGTCTGTTTCCACGTTCACGATCAACATGTTTGACGAAGGGTACAATGCTGCAGACTCCGTCGGCGGCGGCATCAGCTTCTATGTCGAGCCGGATACGACAACGCCCGACGGCGCCAACGGTTCCACCGGCACGCTGCGATTTGATGCTGCCTCGCCCACGGGCGTGGATGTCAATACCACCGGCACCGGCTTCACCGCAGCCCCGATTTTGATTGGCTCAAGCACCGTAACGGTTCCTGGGACCACAACGTCGAACTACAAGTATTCCTTCACTTACTCGGTTGCTCCCGGCTCTGCCCTTGCCACTTATCTTTCCAGCGAGCTTGCGACCGGCGGCACGTTCCGCGTCCTGGCAACCCCCAACAGCACCACTGACCCGCTGGACCTGGACATCTACGGCTACTCCAATACAGCCGGCGGCAACGCGCCTTCCGTCTCCCTGGGTCTCACTCCTGCCGCTGGGCCTCGGCGCTGTCGCCGTCCGCCGCCGCAAAGTCGCTGCTTAAGACTTTCGCGCTCACATAAAAGAGACCTCACCCGACAGCAAGCTGTCACCCTCTCCTTCAGAAGGAGAGGGTAGGAACGGAGTTCCGGGGTGAGGTCTTTTCTGCTGAGTCTGCTAGGCGGGCGGCGGGGCAGGGGGAGTTTCGGGCGGGCGGCGGTTGACGAGGCCCACGGCGGCAAGTACCAGCGCCGCGCCGATGACCGTAAAGAGCGTGATTTTGTCTCCCAAGAAATACGCGCCCAGCCCGGCTCCCGCCACCGGCTGGATAAACAAGAACACCGACATCTCGCTGGCGTCGCACTTGTCCAAAATGCTGAACCAGACCAAGTAGCCAAGCACCGTACAGGGAACAATCAAATACAGCAGCGACCAGAGGCCGGATGCCGGCGGCAGGGCCAGCGGATGCCCCGACGCAATCTGATGAACCATCTCGTAGGCGGCAAACGGGGCCAGCGCGACCGCGCCGCTTAACATCTGATAGGTGACGACCGACAGGGGCGGATATCGGGACACTAAATTCTTGCCGACAATGCTGGACGACGCTTCAAACGCCAGCGCCAGCGCGATCAGCAGGTTCCCCAGCGCGGAATGCGAGAACGACGGCAGGACAAAGCCGTTTGCAATGATTAAATAAACGCCCGCAAGCCCCAGGCAAATCCCCAGCAGCTTAACACGCGGCAGCGCTTCGCCGAGAAAGAAAAATGCCAGCAGGCACAAGAACACAGTCTCAGTGGCGTGAAGCAGCGCAAAATTGGAGGCCGTGGTCAGCCGCAGGCCCTGATAGGCCAGCAGATAGGTCAGCGCCAGGCCCAGAATGCCCATGCCCCAGAACGCGCCCCAATCGCTGCGGGCGACGCGCAGGTCCACCTTGCGGGCCACTGCAATCCCGTACATCAGCAGCGCGGCGACCGAGAAGCGCGTGAAAGCGAGAGTCATCGGAGGAACGGTTTGCAGAGCGATTTTGGCGGCAAGCGAGGAGCCGGCCCAAAGCAGATTAATTCCAATCAGCAGAATCAGTATGACAAGCGGCATCCGCCTCGCCGCTGCGCCAGGAACAGACTGCGTCTTTGTCGATTGTTCGATCTTTGCCTGCTCAATCCGCGCCTGTTCAGACTGCACCCTTGCCGACTGTCCCATGCGCTTAGTTTGACTCCATGCACTTATTGTAACCGATGCGGTTTCCCAAGTCAATCCGCCGCGCCGCCTGCCGGTTAATCCTCGGTTACAAAGAACCTGAGTAAAGACCCTGGAGCCTGGGAAGCGCGTCTGCGCGGAACTATCGGCGGGGCAGGCGCGTAGAGAAAAGAGCGCATGTCCTCCTTTTCTTGATCCGCCGTCTGGCGGAGCCTGGGGCTGAACCCGCAAAGAGCGTTTCGGTTCCAGGCTTTTTTTTGACTGCCGTGTCAAGAAATCCTGCCCTGAACGGCAGGGCTTTAAAGGTGCTAGCCCCCGCCTGCACGGGTGAGGAACATTCTGAAACTCTTTGCCCGCGCCCCTCCGGGTAGCCAGTGCAAAGGCGGGGAATTGCCACTTTTAAAGCATGGGGGTTCAGCCCCGTGGCTTCTTCTAGTACAGTTCTAAGCCCCAGTTTTTGCTTCCAAAGCAAGAAGCGCTTCTTTGCGGAGAAGACCGCCGCCGTATCCGGTCAGCTTGCCCGATGCACCGATGACCCGGTGGCAGGGGACAACAATGGACAGCGGGTTGCGCCCATTTGCCAGGCCAACCGCACGAGCGGCCTTTGGAAGACCGATGCGCCGGGCAATCTCGCCGTAAGAGACGGTCGTGCCATAAGGAACGGCGGCAAGCGCCGCCCAAACTTGCCGCTGGAATTCCGTTCCTGACGGAGCAAGAGGCAGGTCAAACACGCGCCGCCGGCCTGCGAAATAATCGGCAATCTGCCGCCGGACTTCTGCAAACGGCGCGGCGTCGTCCGCCTCCACCCAATCTGCGCCGATCTGCGGCCCGTGCTGCTTGTCCAAAAAAAGCCCCGTCAGCGCGGCTCCGTTCGATGTCAGCCGAAGCAGTCCCACCGGGCTTTCAATGTGCGCGTAAAAAATCATTTCTGTTCCTTTTTGAGTCGTTTCGCTGGCTTCGGATGTGGAAGCAGGCTTTCTCTGGACGGCTTCATGCTTCTTCCCATCGTGCCGGGTATAATGCTGTTTGCAGACTTATGAAGCGCTTTGTTCTCAATATCGCCGGCTTATTTGTTGCCATTGTCGCCGTTTTGTTCGGGCTGCCTTCCCTGTACTTGATGGCGGCCATTTTGTGGCTCATCCCCGCTGTTTCGTACCTCATGGGCTGGCTGATGCTGGGCGGGCTGGACTGCCGCCGGACCCTGCCGCTGTCGGCGACGGCGGGCGAGGCGGTTGCGCTGACTTATACCCTGGTCAACACCGGGCGTCTCCCGAAGTTCTACCTGCTGGTGCGGGACACCCTGCCGCGCGGGGTGCCGCTTGTGGCCGGGCCGCCGCCGCTGGTGCTGGGACTGTGGCCGGGCGAGGAGCGCGACACACAGTGTTTTGCCGAGGCACGGCTGCGGGGCGTCTTTTTGCTGGGACCGGCACTGGTATTCTCCACCGACCCGCTGGGCCTGCAAACCTTTTCCCGCAAAATCGCCTCGACTTCGGAGCTGGTAGTGTACCCGGCTGTGCTGCCGCTGCGCGACTCGTGGCTGCGGAGCGCAGCGGCGGCGGGCCGGCACGGGGGAGCGAACGCGCTGGTGCGCGGCGACGGTGACGATTTCTACGGCGTCCGCGAGTACAGCCCCGGCGATGAGCTGCGCCGGGTCCACTGGCGCACGACGGCTCGAACCGGAAAACTCGCCGTGACGGAGTACGCGCAGGGTGTGACCCAGGATGTGGTTGTCGCGCTGGACTTGTATGAAGGCGCATATAAAGGCACGGGAAACGACGAACGCTCGGCCCTCGAAGTGGCGGTCACGCTAACCGCAACTCTGCTTGGCGATCTGCTGCGCCACGGCCATTCCGTGCGCCTGCTTTCGGCGGAGCTTCCCGGCGGCAGTGCTGAAGATATGCCGGCGGCCCGCGGCTCGGAAGACATGCCGTTTCTTTTGGAGCGGCTGGCACGAGTCCAGGCGGACTCAATGCAGCCGCTGGCGGATGTTCTGGCGGAACACGCGGACAGCCTGCGCTCCGCCACTGTGGTCGCCATCACGCCGGATTGGCCTAACCCGCGCCTGGGGGGGGCTTTAAGCCAGGGCGACGCGCAGGGCGGCGCGAGCTTTGTGTTTGCGCTGGATGCCGGCTCGTTCCGCACGGGTGTGCCGGGCCTGCCCGACTCAGCCGCCGGCCCAAATGTCCTGCTGGTCCGGCGCGGCGACGATTTAACGGCTTTGCTGGGAAGCAGCGCTCTGGAAGGAAATGCAAATGGATGGGCTGGGTGAGGCTGCCGGGCTGGAACACGGGCAGGCAAATCAAGAACAAGCGAATCAAGAACAAGCAAATCAGGATCAGCCGTTAAGCCTGCCGCTGTATGCAGCGGGGTTTGTGATTACGCTCTGCGGCATCCTGGCGGCGAATGCGGCGCTGACGGAGCCGGATTTCGGCTGGATGACCGACACGATCATGCTGTCCGGCCTCGGCTTTCTGTTTTCCTACGGCAGCCGTCGGCTGCGTATTGCGCCGCGTGCGCTCGATTTCGGCTTCGCGGCGGCTGCGCTCCTGGCGCTGGCCTGCGTTGCGTTTGGGCAGATCAATGTCGTGCAGCTTTTGCCGCTGGGCGCAGACCGGCGTGATTTGCAGCTGATGAGTGGTTTGGTCTGGGGCAGCACGCTCTGGTCCTGGACGCTGCGGAGTGACAACCGGGTAGTGGGAGCAACGGTTCCCGCAATGGCTGTGCTGGGCATGGCGGCGACGATTGATGTCAATACGCCGGTGCTGGTCTGCTTCGGCGCGTTCATTTTGACGGTTATCTTTCTTTTAATCCATCAGAACTTTCTGCAAAACCGGGGCCGCGCCGCCGGCAGGCCGGGCGCTGCGCCCCGGCGTCTGCTGCTGGCGCAGCTCGCGCAGGCCGGTGTCTGCGGCCTGGCCGTGCTGCTGGCCGGAATCGTGGTCATTGTCCCGGCCCAAGCCGTGTTCCAGCATCTGTCGCTGGCCCAGGCAATCCGGCACCTGGCGGCAATCCAGACGGACCCCGGCAATCCCGCCGCCATTCAGCGCTTTTCCGACGACGACAATTTGGCGATTGGAACCGGGGATGCCTGGTCGGCAAGCCCTGATGTTGTCATGCGGGTTACTCCCAGCGACGGCCAGCCGCATTACTGGCGCGGGCGCACTTACGATGTCTACACGGGTGACGGCTGGCAAAGCTCGCTGGAAGACGATCAAAAACCGATCATAAACGGCACCCCAGCCGGCGGCGCGATGTCTTTCGGCATTCCGGACTCCGACGATGCCGCAGCGCCCAACACGGTGGCTGACTACACGATTGGCTCTGGCCTGACCCCTGGTGATCTGGGTCAGCCTGCGGCCCGCCCGCCTCTGACGACGACCTGCGAGGTGCGCGGCGAAACCAACCAGTTTTACTATGCCGATGCGCCGCGTCAAATCATCTTTGATACGCGGCGCAACTCGGCTGGCCTGCAAACCTGGCAGGACGGGCGGCTGGGCCTGCATGACGGCGGCGCGGTCCGGTTCCAGTACCAGGTGGTGTCGGCGCTGCCGCCGGACCTTTCCCAGCCCGGCGTCGCCGACCGGCTGCGCTTGGCGGGAACCGCTTACCCGGACGCGGTGAAGCGGCTGTATCTGCTGCGGGACGGCGCAGTTCAGCCGGACGATCTCGCGTTTTACCAGCAGTGCGTCGCCGATGCCCTGCAAAACCTGCCGCCCAGCCAGCGTGACCCTTTGGACGAGGCCGAGGCGCTGCGGGACTGGGTTTCCAAGCGCTGCGTCTACACGCTGACCCCGCCGGCACTGCCGGACGACACCGACCATGTTCACGCCTTTCTCGGCGACACCCGCAAAGGCTACTGCGACATGTTCGCGTCCTCGCTTGCCGTTCTTTGCCGGACTGCGGGCATTCCCGCTCGCCTTGCGGTTGGGTTCGCGCCGGGCGATCCCGAAGGCTCCTCCTTTAACCTGCGGGCGGAAGACAAGCACGCTTGGACGGAAGTATATTTCCCCGGCACCGGCTGGATTGAGATGGATGCGACTGCCGGGACACAGACCGACGGCACGGTCCCGAACGCGGCTTCCAGCCATAAAACGTCCTGGCTAAGCCGCCTGCATCTTCCCAGCGGTGACTGGAACCTCATTTACCCGCTGGTGGGCCTGATTCTTGCGATTGCCGCGTATGTCGCCAAGACCGAGCTTTACGATCCCTGGCAGCAGAACCGCCGCCGTCTGGCCTTAACCGTCCTGCGAATACTGCCGTCGCCAAGCCCAGGCCGCGCTCTGGCGCATCCTTACGCCCGTCTGACGCAGTCCCTCGCCGCCGTTGGTATGCCGCGCCACCCGGAAGAAACCCCGCGTGAGTACGCCGCCCGCGTCCTGCCTCAGCTTCCGCCGCTGGAACAGGAATGGAGCGTCTCGCTGCCGTCCGCGCTTGTTTCCGATTTAACCGCCGCCTTCACGGAAGCCGCTTACGGCGACCCAACCGCGCCTGCCCCGCCGGTTCAGCCCTGGAACAGCCGCCTCGCCGCCTTCGAGTCTGCCGCCCGCCGCATCGCCCGCGCCCGCTTCTGGCAGCGCGTGTTTCGGCTTGGAAGAGAGCCGGAGAGAACCGGGGTTGTGGAAAACCCCGGCAAAGAAGCGTCCTTTGGACGAAGATGAGCGCCAAAAAGTTAGGCTTCTCTGTGTCCGCAGGACATTTCCTGCCGGGGTTTTCTTTACAATCTTCAGATTGGCCCCGGCTCTAGCATGGCTAAAAGACAATGCTCAAAAATGCAGTGTACGTGTCTGTGATTGCTGCGGCTCTCTTCTTGTCGTTCCTGCTGCTCATTGTTATTGCTGCTGATCCGAGACCGGGAACCCATGCCGCGAATCACAACGGTTTAGCATTGGCTTCTTTGACATTAGCCGTAGTAGCCTGGGCTGGCGTCGAAGTCATCAGCCGCTGGCGAAAACGGTCCTAGTGCCATTCGTGACGTGCATTTGGAGGTTTATCCGCAATGACTTATCCACAACGAAAGATAAGATCAAAGCGAAGCCTCTTTATTTTGTGTCTGCTGTTTGCGGCTATGCTGTCAAGCGGCTGTGAGAGATGGAATTCACTTGGGATAATCAACCATTATCCATTTCCGGTTGAGGTTTATGACGCGACTAATTTGAATTATGCACCGGATTTGCTCGGCGTTATCGGCCCTGGCGCGACTTTACAGACGCAGATACTCGCTCATGGTGGTGCGAGAGTTTATCGGTTTACCATCAACAGAGTTCACGGTAAAGTTATCAAACAGATGACCGAGCCAGCACAGACAATCAACGACAAGGGTACGCTCGTGATCGGCAGATAAGCATTTATGGAACTGGACTATTCAAAACTTGCGAAGGGCTTCCCGAAGCCCATTGAGAAGGTCTATCTGCTGCTTGGCAGTGATGACGCCCTAAAGCGTGAAGCGCTCCTAAAGCTTACGGAGCCGCTGTTGGACGCTTCTTATGCGGACTTTGACCGGGAAGAGCTGGACATCCCGCCGACAGGGGCTGGGGAGCCGGGCGAGGCAGGCCGGAACATTTTGGCGTCGGCCGGCGGCGTCCCGCTGGCCTCGGAGCGCCGGGTCGTGGTTGTCACCAACGCGCAGCGGCTCGGCAAAGAAGACCAAGATGTGCTGGCGGCAGGGCTGCCGAAACTTGGCGAGATGACGTGTCTGGTGCTGATTACGGCGGCCACCGAATACGACGCCGGCAAAGCCAAAGGCAAGGCGCTGGGAGCCAAGCTGCTGACGGCCCTCGGCAAAGCCGGCGCGACGGTACTCTGCGATGCGCCCGGCGAAAGCGGCCTGTCGGCCCGCGCCAATGCCCTCTTGAAGTCGCGCGGCAAAACCATTGAGCCGGCTGCCCTGGCACTAATTGTTGACCGAGCCAAAGCCACAGCGTCGGAGCGGGGTGGGGGCGGCAAGACCGGCGACATCAACGTGCTGGTCAGCGAGCTGGAAAAAGCGATGGCCTACGCCGGAGACCGGCCCCTTGTCACCCGTGCCGATGCCGCCGCTGTCGGCAAAGACACCGTACAGGAGAATATATTTTTCCTGATGGACGCAATCGGAAACCGAGACGTTCGCCGGGCGCTCCACGAGGCCGATGCTTTGCTGGAAAATGGGGACAAGCCGGACGGGGTCGCCGCCCGAACATTTGTGATGCTGGCCCGCCATCTGCGCCAGATTTGGGGGGCTAAGTATCTGGCCGACCACCGTTTGAACGGCTTCAACCTCAAAGGCGGCCTGCCGCCGGACGTCCAAGCGGCGCTGTCGGGCGAGATGCTGGGCATCACTCAGCGGCAATCATATCTGCTGAAGAACCTGCAGGAGCAGGCGCGGGGCTGGAGCTATCCGGCTCTGCAATCCGGCCTGCGCCGCGTCCTGGCAAGTGATATGGCGATGAAAAGCATCGTTTCCGGTTCCACATTGAACGCCGTCGCCCCCGCCGATGACCCCGCTTCCAACCTGCGCCTCTTAGTGGTAGAATTGTGCCGGAATAGAGAGGCGGGCGACTGAAGGCGCGGCAACAAAAGCACAAAGTCCACCTTCGTGGACTAGGATTGAATTTTAATTCTTGTTCTTAACCTGCGAAGGCAGGTTTCGCGAACTTGTTGCCGCGACTTCAGTCGCCCGCTCCAGCCTTTGAGAGCATCAAAATGACCGAGCCGCCGACATGGCCGCCCTCGCCCAACACGCCTGAACCGCTGTCCATGCACGACGAATCTCTGGCTGCCTGTGTCCGCAACTCAACGCCAAAAGTGTTGCTCTCGCGGTTGAGCCTCGTCAAAAACCTGCGCGAAGAGACGGGGCTAGACCTGCGCTCCTGCCTCGCTGTCGTCAACAATTTCTGCAACCGTCACGCAATCTTGATGCCTTCAGGCAGCCGATGGGGGTGGGCTGGGTGTCTTCCACCCATCATCATGCTTACTATGGCTGCTGCTATAAATATCAGTTGGACCATTTTAGGACGCAGGCACGATGCGGCTGCCACTCATTTGGAGCGGGTCACGATCACAACCGAAAGAATGCAGCTAGATTTCGTGTTTCTAGGAGTTTGCTTGGCGGCTGCCTGTGCCAGCGTGATTTTAGCATTTTGGAACATCAAGAAGACGCGGAGGCAGGCGGCTGAGGCGCGTGAAAAGTTTGCGCGGTAGCCAAGAACCTGGCACTCAAAGTGCCGGGCCAACAGTGCAAAAAAGAGGGCAGAGTATTTACTCTGCCCTCTTTGACTTGCCAAGTGGAGCTAAGCGGATTCGAACCGCTGACCTGTTCGATGCGAACGAACCGCTCTACCAACTGAGCCATAGCCCCACACACAAAACTATTCTAGCATAGGGCGGTCGGCAATGTCAATATCTAGGAGCGGTTTTACAGCGTGATGTCGCTGTTCTTGCCGTGCAGCTCGCGGTAGCGCAGCAGCTCTAAGGAGATGAAAAGCGGGTCCAAGTTGACAATGCCGCTAAGGCGCTCAACAGCCTTTGCTAAGGCGCGTTCCTGAGTATCGTCACGCGGCGATCCGGCAGGCGGCATCTGGACGTCCATTGTGTCCGAGATCATTTTCACGGCAGTCAGCACATACTGGGCCTGGCCGTGCGGGTACTTGATGAACGGGGCGGATTTGTAGCCTTGATTGAGACGCTCAGACAGCTTTTCCCAGGTTTGGGAGACCTCCCGCGCCGCTTCTGCCGGAGCCGCGTAGGGTGCGGGGCGTGTCAGAGCCGTGAGCGAGCCGTCGTCAAAGTCGTCCCGGAACTCGGCGGGAATGTCGTCTTCGGCGGCCGGCTGCCCCTGCTTCTTTTCGGCTTCCCAGTCTGCGATGGTCTCGCCGATGATCAAGCGAAAAGCGAGGATGCGCCCGGCGGTGTTCCGCAAGGCATCTTCAATGGCGAGAGTGGCCTGGTTGTTCAGCAGGTGTGTCGCCAGATACTGATCCTGGCGGGGCAGAGCGGCGACAAAAAATGAGCCGTCAATCAGCAGCGGGCTGACTTGCTGCATGGCAATCCAGACCGTTGGGTCGGCGATTTCCTGCTGGACCCGGCGGGTGACATCCACCCAAATTTCAGAAGGTTCCATGAGGTCTCCTTTGCGCCGGCTCTTTCTTCGTCGGCGCGATTGTATGCTATAATATCAATTGTACCTGTTTATTTTGATGTCTGCTTATTTTGATGCTTGGGAGGTTCTATGATTATCCCCGAAGTCGCCCCGATGCTGACCTGCACCGCAACTAACGACGGCTTCCTGTACGAGCTGCTGCTGCGGGCCGAGGAAGGCAAGCCGGCCCTGACCCAGATTCGGCTTGGCCCATACTACTTCCTGCCGGAACATCAGCCGAAGCCGCTGCCGCTCGGCTTGTCTGCACTGGGCCTCACTTCCGGTGGTCCTGAGTCCGGTTTCTGGATGCACAAGTCTGTCCCACGCGGCTGGTCCCGCCTGCGCTGGCAGGTGGCAGTCAATGAAGCGCAAACCCCGACCTACTTGGTGTCGTCGGGAACGCTCCTGCCGGGGACATCCGGCCTGTTCCGGTTTGTCTCGTTCTTCCCGCCCGGCGGCCTGCGAACGGGCCTGGAGCTGTACCGGGGATCGTCCCGCTATGACTGCGGCGTCAGTGGCCCGAACTACGAGCGGTTCCTGCGCGGCGAACACGAACACTAACCCCTGCCAGCAGCAGCACGCAAAAGCCGACAAACCAGTCGCCCCAGCGGACATAGGGCGTCATGGTCGAACGGGACTGCACGGGCGCGGCGACGACGGCGGGCCGGAACAAGCCGGCTTCGGCCAGCACCTGGCCGGTCGGCGAAATGACCTGCGAGACGCCCGTGGCCGCGCTGCGGACCAGATACCGGTCTGTTTCCGCCGCCCGCACCGCGGCAATTGCCGAGTGCTGACGCGCCGCCGCCGTGCGCCCGAACCAGGCGTCATCGGTGGAAACCACTAATAAACCTGCGCCCCTTGCGACCTGCTCCCGCAAAAAGCGGGGATAGGACGACTCAAAGCAGATTGTCGCACCGATTTTGCCGATGACCGGGCCGCCATCCAGAAGCGGCTGCGTGTCCGCGCCTGCCTTCATGTCAAAAGTGGTGACATGGAGCGCCTCCAAAAACGGCAGAAAGCGCCGGCCCGGCACAAACTCGCCGAACGGCACCAATTGCCGCTTCTGGTAACTGCCTGCAATCGTTCCATTCGGCGGCATCAGGAGCAGCGCGTTGGCGTTCTTGCGCTCCGCCCAGTCGTACTCGACGCCGCCGATGAGCGCCGTCTGATTATCCCGCGCCGCTTCCGCTGCGACCTGCGTATGTGTTAAGTCAAAGTTCTGCAGGTAGCCGGGATACGCTGTTTCGGGCCAGACTGTCAGAATTGCGCCCAACGCCGCCGCGTCCCGGCTTTGGGCGTTGAACGTCTGCGCGACGCGGGCATTGTAGGCGGCGTTTTGATTGACGTTCTGGTTGATGTTTCCCTGCAAGGCCGCCGCCACAAAAGTCGGCTTTAGATGCTCGGTGCGGATTGTGACGGCCCCGTAAACAAGCGCGGCGAGGAGCAGCAGGGCGACGGCGGACGGGAACCTCACCCGGTCACGAGTGACCACCCTCTCCTTAACAAGGAGAGGGTCGGAACGCAGTTCCGGGGTGAGGTGCTTCCCGGCAAACTGGTAGGATTGAGAAAACATTTCCGCCAGCGCGACGTTGACCAGCACGATTAAAAACGCCAGGCCCCAAATGCCGGTCAGCTTGGTTGTCTGCAAAATCAGCAATGCCGAATGCTGCGTGTACGCTAAATCGCCCCAGCCCAGCCCCAGTGTCCCCGACTGCCGCCACCACTCGACCACCGCCCACAGCGCCGGAACGCCCAGACGCCGCGCCCAGACGCCGCGCCCCCACAGCCACTGCGTCCCCGCCGCCCAGACGCCGAGGTAGAACGCTTGGTAGGCAGTCACCAGCATCCAGCCGACGACGCCAAGCGCCGGGCCGATGATCGGGGCCGCGAAGACGCTCACCCAGTAGGCCATGACCCCTAAGTAGCAGACGCCCAGCACCAGCCCATGCCCAAACGCCGTTTTTGCGCTCTGGAACGGGAACAGCCAAAGGAACGGCACCAGCCCCACCCACGCCAGCCCGCCCCAGTCCAAATGCGGCAGCGCCCCCGCCAGCAGCAGCCCCGACAGGGCGGCGAGAAGGAGCGTTCGGAACCCCTCCCGCTCGTTCCTCGCTCCCTCCCCTGCAAGGGAAGGGCCGGAGTGACCAGACGTAGGGGCGCTGCTTGCCGCGTCCTCCTGTCTTGCCGCCCGTTCTTCTCCGGTTCCCCGCCCTGTTTGAACAGGAGTGTGGGCTAGGGGGACTTCTTCTTTCCGCGCTTTAGTTGCCAAGTGGCCCCAATCCTGTTATACTATGCCTATGCAAGTCCCACTTCTCAAACTTTTCAGGCCGCTGCTGATCCTGCTGCTTCTTGTCCCGGCAGGGTGCGCCAAATCGCCGTCGGGCGGTGGGAGCAGCCCGGTGTCGGGGCCGCAGCTCATTGTGACTATGACGGTGGCAGGAAACATTAACCCTAACTACTACTATTATGTCTTGTTCAATGTTAACAACACGCCGGGTCCGAACAATTCCAGTGTTACCGGGCCAGTTCCCGTTGTCGCCGCGCCTTACGGCAACGGCTACGCGGCAGGCGCGTTCACGAACTATGTGGAATACAACAGCGGCCAGCCCGGCGGCACGAACTTCAACTATTACGCCGTTGACTCGACGCTGTTCAACTCTCAGCCTCTGGGCCAGTCCCGGCTGATCCAGGCGCAGGCGCAGGGAAACACGCTGACATTCCAGCTTCCGCTGGCGTACCTGGCAACGTCCAGCGTGAGCGCAGACAGCATCAACAGCCTGGAAGTCAACTTTATCGCGACCAATGTGGTTCCGCCGAACGGCCAGACCATCTCGACGGCGAAATACTTTGACGCCTTGTATCCTCCGCAGCAGGCCGGGAACAGTTATGTTACGCTGATTATTCGCGATGCCAGTCAAACCCTGCTGGCAAACACATTCACAAATGTCGGCTCCGGGGTCAACGAAGGCCCCGGCGATGTCGCGCAGTATGTCAACAGCGCCCCTGTGATTGTCAGCGGCACGACCTCGGACGGCGTCACGACAAACGACTTAGATATTACGAACTGGACAATTCAGCTTACTTCGGGGTCATAGTTGGAAAAGATTATACCCGATGCGACCTCACCCCGGAACTTCGTTCCGACCCTCTCCTTGCTAAGGAGAGGGTGGTCACTCGTGACCGGGTGAGGTCTCTTGACGCAGAGTGAGGCCGCTTGATACCCATGATGAAACGCTTGGACCGCTATTTGCTGGGGGAGATGGTGCTGCCGTTTGTCGGCGGTATTTTACTGATTGTCGTCATGCTGGTCGGCAACACGCTGTGGCCGCTGATCAAAGACATTGTCAAGAACGGCATCCCGCCGCTGGTGGTCGCCAAGCTGATTGTCTTTAACCTGCCCATTCTCATCCCCCTGACCCTGCCGCCTGGAGTGGCGCTGGCGGCGGCGTGGGCGGTCAACCGGTTGGCGCGGGACTCGGAGATTACGGCGATCCGCATGGCGGGCATTTCGCTCAAGCGCCTGTTCCTGCCGATTATCATTATGGGAATGATGGCGTCCGCCGTGTCGTTCTTTGTCGGAGACCGGGTGGTTCCGGCGGCGTGGCGGCAGTTCCAAAAGACGCAGGGACAGCTATTTGCGTATGCCTTGCAGGCATCGCCGACCGTAGCCGCAAACAAAGTGTTCACGTTCCAGGACTATGCGTTCCACATTCGGGAAATCCGCAAAGACCCCGGCGGCAAAGCCGACAAGCTGCAGCTGTTCGGCTTGACTATCTTCCAAAATCCAATCAGCCCGGACGGGTTTGCAACGCTTATGACGGCGCAGAGCGCGGACTACGACCATGATGTGTGGACCCTGCACGACGCCCACATCATTACACTGGATAAAAGCGGCTTTGTTGCGCTGGAAGTGCCGGCGCGGATTGTGAAGCTGAACCTGCAAGTGCCGCTGGAAAGCATGACGGGGGGAGGGCCGGACGCGCCCAACCAGTTCTCAATGGCCGAGCTGGGAACGCAGCTCGCGGCTTTAGAGCGCACCGGGCAGGACACGACCGCGGCGGCCTACGATTATTATTCCAAGCTGGGACTGCCTTTTTTGTGCTTCGGGTTTGCCCTGTGCGCCCCGCCGCTTGCCCTGCGCTTTGCCCGTTCGGGCGCGTACATGGGCATCTTTTTGTCTATTATCATGGTCTGGGTGGCCTGGAACACGCTGCTGCTGACACAAGTTCTCGGCTACGCCGGCAAAATGCCGCCCCTGCTGGCGGCCTGGTCCCCGGCCCTTTTATTCAGCTTTTTGGGCATCTACTTCTTGTGGCAGATGGAATGAACCTGTTTAAGAACCCCTCCCGTCCAAAGCCCCTCTCCCGCCTTGCTTCGCAGGGTCCCTCCCCTAGGAAGGGAGGGCAAAGAGCATTTGGAGCGAAAACCGAAAGCCTCTGCCTCTTATCAAGAGGCAGAGGCTGTATTTGTTCTTTACAGCCCTCCCTTCCTAGGGGAGGGACCCTGCGAAGCAAGGCGGGAAAGGGGCTTGTCTTAAATGGCGCGGCGTCCGGCGATGGCCCGCTCAATAACGACAACTACTACTGCGCCGAGCGTGGCCCACAAAATGCTGGGCAAATCGAAATGTGTGCGGAAGCCGGAGTTGCCGCCCGACACCAGGTAGTAAATCGCGCCGCCGACAATCGCGCCGACAATACCGAGAATGGCTGTCCCCCAAAAGCCGGACGGCTTCTGCGACGTGCCGGGTACAATCGCTTTTGCGAGAAGTCCCGCTAAGAAGCCGACCACGAGCCACATAATAATTGTCCCGATCATTTTCCGGTTCCTCCACGGCGGTGTTAGAGCGCCGTTATATCAGTTGGTTGTTTGCGCTGAGAGCAGGATAAGCTTTCCTGCCAGTATCAGTATATCCGCCGCCTGCCTGCTATTAAACCTGCCCAAAATACAGTGATTTTGGAACGTCCGACGGGTATAGGGTGTTCAAATACTATGAGCATCACACTTTTGGAACCCGCAAAATCCGACCCAATTTCCGCGCCGAATCCGCCTTCGCCCAAGCCGCGCCTGTGGATGCCGCAGACGGCGCTGTTCACGCCAGCCGCGCTGGAACAGCCCTGGGGGCGGCAGATTCATAGCCGCGTGGAGGCTCTGGGTGTTCCCATTGAGCTGTTAAAGAACAACCGCGTGACCGGCCTGCGCGGCGAAGATGCGCGGGCGACCTACAACAAGGCCAAGCGGACGCTGGCCGTGGTCGCGAGCGCACCGGGCGCGGCAAAGCTTCAGCCGATCCCGCCAAGCGCCGACTGGCAGTTTCATCTTGCAGAAGGATGCCCGGCCCACTGCCAGTATTGTTACCTCGCGGGCAGCTTGGCTGGCCCGCCGGTCATCCGGGCGTTTGCAGACCTGCCGAGCATTTTAGAGAACCTCGCGCACTATGAGAAGCCGGGCGCGGGACGCAACGAAGACGCCGGCACGACTTTTGAGGCATCGTGCTATACCGACCCTTTGAGTTTGGAGCATCTGACCGGCAGTTTGGCCGAGACAATCCGCTGGTTCGGCACCCGCGAAGATGCCTATCTGCGCTACACGACGAAGTTTGACGCGGTCGAGCCGCTTCTCGACCTGCCGCACAACGGTCACACCCGGCCCCGTGCCTCGGTGAACGCCGACAGCGTCGCCCGGCGGCTGGAAGGCGGAGTCGCGCCTGTCGCTGCTCGGCTGAACGCCCTGCGCCGCCTGGCCCTGCCGCGCTCAGAAGGCGGGGGCGGTTACCCCATTGGCTTAGTGATTGCGCCAATTATTCCCGTGGAAGATTGGGAAGCCCAGTATTCACAGCTTTTAGACGATGCCCAAGAGGCAGTCGGCTTCGCGCCGGACATTACGTTTGAGCTGATCACACACCGCTTCACGCCCGGCTCCAAAGAAGTTTTGCAGTCCTGGTATCCGAAGACGACTTTAGACATGATTGAAGACACTCGTGCTGAGAAGCGCAACAAGTTCGGCGGCGCCAAGTATGTCTATCAGAAAGATATGATGAAGTCCCTGCGCGGCTTCTTTGAGTCTGAGATCAAAAACAGGTTCCCACAGGGCCGGATTCTGTACTGGACATAAGAGGCAGGACATGGAGACGGAGGGCGAACACAAGGTTCGCGCCCTACGTCATCCGCGCACGACATTGTCCAAACAAATCCCGCAGGGGCGAACCTTGTGTTCGCCCTTCCTGTCCCTGTATCTACTCCCTCACTTTTTTCTTCCTCACCCCTTGACAAACTGTTTTCGCCATAGTAAAATAGGGCGTAATAGATTATTATGGTAAACCAAGACGAACCATTTGAGATGCAGACGCCGGCCCAGTGGAAAGCGTTCTCCCACCCGCTGCGGCTGCGGATATTGCAGGCGCTGGCAGACCAGCCACAGACCAATGAAGAGCTGGCGGCGGCGCTCGGAGAGCAAAGCGGCAAGCTGTATTTCCACACCAAAAAGCTGCTGGATGCCGGGCTGATTGTTTTAGACAGCACCCGCCAAAAAGGCCCGATTACCGAAAAGCTGTACCGGGCCGTCGCCCGCCGGTTCACTGCGTCCCCGCCGGTCAAAGGCGGCAAAACGCCCCCGTTTGAGCAGTGTGTCATTGCCGGCTTGGAGCTTTATCAAAGCGCCTGGGCACAGACAGGGGGGCTGCCGGGACAGATTGAAGGCGGGTTTCACCTGGTCGTCCCGCTTGATGCAAAGCGCCGCGCGGAATTTGTTGGGCGTCTTCATGCCCTTGCCGACGATTTCAAGGCCGCAGGCTCGGCAGTCTCCGATGCTAAAGTAATTGCTCTCACAGTTCTCATGCATGCGGTCGAGATGCAGAAAGACGACAAGAAAGAAGAGAAATAAATGCGCTTGAAATGGACGATTCTGGCAGCGGCAGTGCTGATGGGGCTGGTGAGGGCGGCGCACGCGGACGGCGTGGACGACTACTTAAAGGCGCAGATGGCTGCAAAGCATATTCCCGGCCTGTCCGTGGCTGTTGTGCAGGACGGCACGGTTGTCAAAACGGCATCGTATGGCCTGAGCAATATAGAAGCCAAGACGCCCGCGACTTCAGACACGCTGTACGGGCTAGGCTCCTGCACTAAGCCGTTTACCGCTGTCGCCGTGCTGCAGCTTAGGGACGCAGGCAAAGTGAACTTAGATGCCCCTATTAGCCGCTATTTAGACGGCCTGCCGGCGGCATGGAGCGCCATCACCGTGCGCCAGCTTTTGACCCATACATCCGGGCTGCCCAATTACCGGCCCCTGCTGGATTTGGCGAAGCTGTCCAACCCTAAATACAGCCGTCCCAATGCCGTCGTTTCGCTGCTGGAAAAGAAGCCGCTGGATTTCGCGCCCGGCACGCGCTATGAATACAGCAACACGAACTACCATCTATTAGGGCAGATTATTGAAAAAGTTTCCGGGCAAAGCTACGGTGACTACTTGACTTCGCACCAGTTCCAGCCTGCCGGCATGACGGCGACGCGGCTGGGGAACCCGCCGGCGCTGCTTCCCAATCAAGCCGTCGGCTACAATTGGGACGGCAAAACGCGCCTGCCGAATGCTGTGTTCCTGCCCGCCGCGCTGGATACCGGCGACAGCGGCCTGCTGTCCACGCCGGGCGACCTGACGAAATGGACTAACGCTCTAGCGTCGGGCCAGCTTATAAGCAATGCGACGCTGAAGCAGATGATCACGCCGGGAACGCTTTCCGATGGGACGCCGGTCTCCTACGGTCTGGGCCTCGTGACTACTCCCTACAAAGACCAGACATTAGTCGGCCATAGCGGCGCGGTTCCCGGCTATTCCAGCTCCATTTTCTATTTCACAAGCAGCAAGCTGTCTGTTATTTTGCTGTGCAACTTGTTTGATGGGACGGTCCTCACCGACACCCTCGCGCTGGGCGTCGCCAAGCAGTTTCTTCCCGCCGCGCCCGAAGAAGCCGCCGCGCCGGATACCCACCCGGAAGTGACGCGCCTGCTGCGCCGGACTTTGACGGACCTTGCCGCAGGCAAAGTTGATCCCAAAACCCTGACCCCGCAGATGCGCTCGCTGCTGACGCCTCAAGCCATCGCCCAGACTAATCAAGCTCTGGCATCCTATGGCAAACTGACCACCCTCAGCTTTCTGTCTCACGCCGCGCAGAACGGCTTAGAGTTCTACCGCTACCGGGCCATGTACGGCACCACGCCGGTCATCATGGTTCTTGCCCTGACCCCAGACGGCAAAATCGCTGGCCTGCGCCCGCAGCCGGAATAACGTCAAGACGCAGAAGAGAAATCAGGCAAAAGAAGAAAAGGAAAGACAAGATGCGCTCACGATGGATGCTGCTAATGGTAGTGGCGCTGCTGATGACAGCAGCACTGGCACTGCTGAGAACGGCTAAAACAACGAATGCGGCTGGCGTGGACGACTACTTGAAGGCGCAGATGGCGGCGCAGCACATTCCCGGCCTCTCAGTGGCTGTCGTGCAGGGCGGCAAAGTGGTCAAAGCACAGGGCTACGGCCTGAGCGATGTTGCCAAGAAGACCCCGGCCGGGGCAGACACCGTTTACCAAATCGGGTCGCTGACCAAGCAGTTCACGGCGGCGGCGATTTTGACGCTGGTGCAGCAAGGAAAAATCAGCATTGACGACCTGGCCTCAAAGTATGTGGACGGAACACCGGCGGCATGGAGCGCCGTCACGGTGCGCGAGCTGCTGAACCAAACGACAGGCATCCGCAACTACCGCGAAGCGCTCGTGGATACGCTGGGTGCAGCCCCGAAAGACTACACGGCGGCTCAGGTCATTGCGATGGCGGATGCGAAGCCGCTTTTGTTCACGCCGGGAACGCAGTTTGCGTACAGCAACACAAACTACCATCTGCTCGGCATGATTGTGGAAAAAGCCTCCGGCAAGTCTTACGGCGATTACATGCGTCTGACGTTCTTTGGGCCGCTCGGCATGACGCATACCCAAATGGCTCGGCCCGGCCTGCCGCTGCCGAACCTGGCAGCCGGCTCTTTGTGGGACGGAAAGACGATGCAGGGCAGCTCCTTTGCCTTCAGCCCGACGGTGGACTTCGGCGACGGCGGCATTGTTTCCACGGTCACCGATCTCGCAAAATGGGATGCTGCGTTGAACGGTGACGCGCTGCTGAACGCAGGCAGCAAGCGTCTGCTCTGGACGCCGCCGACGCTTGTGAGCGGCGCGGCGACCCAGTATGCAAGCGGCTGGTTTGCCGAAAGCGTCGAGGGACACCCACTCCTTTGGCACAACGGCGCAACCATCGCCGGCTTTACGGGCGCGATCTTCAAGTTCCCCGCTGACAAGCTGACCCTGATTGTGCTGACCAACTCGCTGGACATTCCCGGCACGCAGACGAGCATTCCCCTCCGCTCACTGGGTCTTGGCCTCGCAAAGCTGTACCTGCCGGACATGGCGAAGGAAGATCAGGCCATCCCTGATACCGACCCGCAGACTGCCGCGCTGCTGAGGACCATTTCGGCGCAAATCGCCTCCGGCACGCTGGATAAGTCCCAGTTTACGCCTGCGTTCCAGGCGATACTGACCCCGGCGGCAGTTGCCCCGGCCCATGCTCTGCTGGCCCACCTCGGCCCGCTGACTTCGCTGATGCTCCTCAGCCGGGACTCAAACGGCATTGCCGTGTACCAAGCGGCTTACGGAACAACCGTCGTCAACTGGCAGATTGCCGTGGACCAAGACCACAAAATCGCACTCCTGCGCCCTTTGCCCCAGTAAATCGCCGCCGAATGGAACAGAAGCCAATGAAAAAAGAAGTGTCGGCACGGGACAAGAAAATAGTGGCCTTGATTTTTCGGTGGCGCTGGGTGATGACTTTCGGCGCGGTTTTGAACGTGTGGGCGGTGGTTGACCACTATAAAAGGCATGATGTCATAGGCTGGCCGATGCCAAGCGCCTGGGTGCTGCCGTGGCTGACATTTGGGGGCGTCGGCCTCTGCGTCTTGGCCGTCATGATCTGGATCGCTTACCTTTACAAGCCTCGCCGCGATGGGTAGAGCCAGCGTGAAAGAAGAGGCAGGCCACGGCGCGGCGCTGGGGCAGGCGCGAGCAGCGGCGTGAGGTCGGTGGCGTGAACGGCGCTCGGCGCGGGCGGCAGGCGGAGGACATGCTCGCACACGTCCTGCTCAAAGACAATGGGAACCGTCGGGCGGGTCAAGTCAAGCGTGGCTCCGGCGCGGAAGACGGCGACCATGTGAATGGGAACGGAAATGTCGCAGTCTACCAGGTAATGCGCGACGGACTTGGCGGCGCGTTTGAGCTGGCGCGAGACGCCGCCGCGCAAGGGCCGGCGGCTGCCGTCGTCATGCACGGCAAACCAGGCGTCGCCCTGGCAGCCGCAGCGCCCAGTGTAGGATTTGACTTCAACTACTAAGATGCCGGCGGGACCTAAGAGAAGCAGATCCATGTCGCCTTGATGGGTTCCCGGCGCAACGAAGTTTGCGACTGCCGTGTAGCAGTCCGGCAATGCCCGAAGCGTATGCAGCACGGCTTCCTCGCCTTCCGCGCCCCGGTGCCAGCGGTTGAAGTTCCGCAGGGCGCGAACGCCCGCCTGCACGCCGCCGAGGCTCAGGAACGCGGCGGCAGCGAACGCATAGCCGCCGAAATGCGCGGCTTGGGTCCAGAGCAGCAGCCCGCCGCCGACCCCACCCACGGCAAGGGTCCCTTCAATCCGCATGATTTTATCGGCATGGCGCGGGTGCCGAACAATTTTCATAATGGAATTATTGGCACAAGAGAACGCCGACTTGAGGCACAAACAAAAAGTCCGGCCCTGTTCTAGAATGGGCCGGACTTTTTGCGAATATATGGATGCTGTCGCACTTTCGGAGGCAAGGCAGCCATACCTAAATCTTTACAAAAAAGTTTTAGGCGAAGGCCCTTCGCTTTGCGTCCCTGCGTTTCCCCAGGTTTGCCTTTGTCGAGCAGCGATTGGCGTGTCAGACACTCAAGATTATAGGCAAATTCACCCGAAGCCTTACCCCAAACAATACCGGGGTTTATGTTTGTTCTAATACCGTTCCTTGATGATAGACAACTTGCCAGCTGTCTGCTGACTGCCGCCACAGTGTCAAACGCCGGGTGACGCGCGGCCCCTGCCGGAGCGTTTAGGTCAGCAGATAGTTGTCAGGCGCAATTTCCCGGCAGTAGAAGCCGCCCGTCTCCCAGAACTCTGCGGCGATCATGGCCTCAAAATCATTGCGAGTTGTGCCGTGTTCCGGGTGATGAAAGATCGGCTCCCGGTCGATTAACTCCTGCTGAACGCCGAGCAGATGGCTTGCTGTCTGCCGCTTTGGTTCCATGAAAGTTCTCACCGGCGTTCCTCAGAGGCTGCCTCTTGGGTTGCGCCGGGCGCAGGCGCAAAATGCAAGGCTGCGGCTGCTTTTCGAAGTTCCAGGCGGCGCAGCAGGATCTGTCCTGCCTGTCCGACTCCCTTCATTTGCGCTGGATTTAATGCCAAGGCTTTCCCTGCTGGCGTCATCATCAACATCTCATCAGCAGCCATTTTCTCCAATGCGCTCTCGGCGGCAGTGATGTTGCCGGTCACTTCCAGCGCGTCCCGGTCTGCATCTGCGTCTTGCTTGCGCTGACGCTGGCTGCTGTTCCCAGCCAGCACAATTGTCAGCACCAGGAACAGGCCGAAATAGCCGATGATTCCGGGAAGAAACCATGGAGAAAGGATAACCGCTGCCAATATCGGTGTGCCGAGTGTAGGTTTCGAGGATAGAATGAGCAGAACAGGAAGAAGCATGGGCAAGGTCAGCAGGCTTTTCATCCAGCGTGCATCGCCTCTGCGACGGCGCTTCATGCAGGCCAAATGGTGGGCCAGCACAAAATCAGTCTCGGCGGGGGTGAACGTCTCTTGCAGCTTCCGGGAAAGCGTGATGTGGTGGCCTTGATGGGATGCAAAGGCGAGGTGCGCGGCGCGGCTGCTGTCTTCCACCAGCACGTCCGGCATACGGACGCCAAGCGCCTGCCCAAGCTGCCGCGCCCGCCAGGTAAGGTCGTCGTCCAGCGTCTTCAGCGTGAACTTGTCCAGCCGTTTTTGGAAGATTTTTGCCACCAGAGCCGCACCCAGCATGGGCAGAAATATCGAGATCGGATGAATGTAAGTGTAGAGCGGGCTGGTGCGCGGCACGAAGAACGGCACTGCGCCGAGGGCGACGGCCCCTACGAAATGAGGCAGGGCGCTCCACTGAGCGACGCGCTTGCGGGTGGCCTTTTCTTCGTCGGACATAGGAATGGCGGCAGGCACGGGAAGCGGCCCAAAGCGCCGAAGTTCCTGTTTATGGGCCAGGATCAGAAAGAGCGGCGAAATGACCGCGCCTGCAACTAGAAAAGGCACTATCGCCGCGACAGAGCTGCTGCCGAACCACAAATCTGCGAGGGCGGATGTCGTCGGTGTCCGCAGCCAATAGAACAGGCCGCCCATTTGGACCATGAGTGCACCGGCGAAAGCAAAGGTGCCGACACGGCGAAACCGCAGCCGTGCGGCTGCTCCTGACAGCCGCCCGCTCAGAACGGGCGCAAGCCATAGTCCCGCTAGGCCCGCGATCGGCACGAGCAGGCAGTAAGCAGTCAGGCCGCCGAGCGCAAGCGGCGAAAGCCGCGCCGAGACCGTGACGCTATTTTGCCCGCCGAGATGGTGCGCGTCGTACCAGCGAAAGTTTGCCGTGCCGTAGTGCGGCGGAGGCAGGGAGCTTTGGGCATAACGTGGAACGCGCAGCAGCAGATGCGGCGCAAAACCTGCCCGGCGCAGGCCGGAAACGAGCGGCCCAAACGCCGCTGTGTTTGACCCGCGTACCCTGCCGAAGCGGGACGAATGCGCTGTGACTTGGGCCGCCGAGTAGCGGTCTGCTGACCATTCTACTGTCTGCCCGCCAAGCGGCGTCCCCGCCAGCGACGACGCTAGGGCGCGGGCGACAGCGGGCGGCGAGACTTCGGGGTTCGCCAGCACCACAATTTCCGTGTAAGAGGCCCCGGCAGTGATCAAAAGATACACGTCGCGAGACGTCGTTAAGTATGGCGGCAGGTCGGTCGCGGAGCCTGGGATCATTTCGACGATGTGCCGGAGGCGGCTGCTGAAGATTGGGTTTCCGGCAGGGCGGGTCTGCGCCTGCGCGGCTTGTGCCGTGAGCAGCAGGAGGAATAACAGCAGCATTGCCGCTGGCCTTGTTCCGTGCCTGAACTGACTGATAACCATTGCGCCTGTTCCTTCCTACCCCCGTCCGTTCCCTTTCTATGTCATTCGCGCCTGCTTGCTGCGATTCCTCTTTGTTCTCCTCTTTCTTGCTTGACAAAAAGCGCAAACGCTCGTAGAATAGGGCATGAAATCATGCACTTATATAGGCTTCGGCGCGGCAGCCGCGCTGACAATGCTGTCTTCTCTGAGCGTCCACGCTCAGGCGATGCCTGCGCCAAAACTGCCCGTATCACTGACGGCGGAAGCTGCGCCGGCAAATGGGCTTTGGACGGAAACGCTGGATTTGTCCAAGATGACGGTGGGGTATGGGACGCCCAATGTCGGCCAGTCTATTGACGGGCATCCCTTGACGCTTGGCGGCGTCGTCTACCCGCACGGCATCGGGACGCACGCCGAGAGCGTGTTTGTGATAAACCTGCACGGCAGCGCGACCCGTTTTGACGCAATGGTGGGCGTCGACGACGAGACCAATCATCAAGGCTCGGTGGCGTTCTCTGTGCGCGTGGACGGCAAAATCGCCGCACAGACGGAAGTCCTGCATGGCGGCGATGCGCCGCAGCGGCTGTCGGTGGATTTGACGGGCGCACAGCGGCTGACCCTGCGGGTCATGGACGGCGGCGACGGCATCACCTATGACCATGCGGACTGGGCTGGGGCATTGCTGACGCTGGCTCCCGATGCCGCCCTGAAACCTGAAGCCTTCGCGCCGCCGGTGGTGCCGCCGCGCCTTACTATCCCGGCCTCGGACCCGCGTCCGGCCATCCACGGGCCGCGCATCATCGGCGCGACGCCCGGCAAGCCGTTCCTCTTTTTGGTCCCCGCCACCAGCAACGGGCCGCTGACGTACAGCGCCAAGCCCCTGCCCGCCGGGCTGGCTTTAGA
>CAXTER010000048.1:1287-41165 GCA_964243345.1 uncultured Armatimonadales bacterium | reverse complement strand
GGAGATCGAGACGCCGGGGGCAATGGCGTAGCCCGGCGTTCGGAAATACTCAAATGAGGACACTAATGCCGCTGCAATCTCGCCTGCTTCCAGCATCCGGGCAAGCTCGGACGGCACGGCGTAATTAACGTCAATGCCCGATGCCCGGCCTGCATCCGTGTGCGAGAACCAGCGGGTCAGGGGCTTTTCGTTGAGGTAGGGAACACTGCCAATTCGTATGTTCATGGTTGGATACTTCCTAATTCGGGAAGACCTTTTGTATTATGATACTCAAAGTTTCGCTGGACTTGCCGGGCGACGGAACCTACCTGCGGATCGCCCGCCGCGTCGGCCACACGCTTTTGGAAGACATGGGCGTTGTTGACTTGGACATTGCCGATATTGAGTTCATTGTCGGCGAGCTTTGCACCAATGTCGTCCGCCACGCGCAGGCGCTAGAACACGGGCGCTTTATGGTCATTCTAGAGTACCACGCCGACAAGGTCGTAATTGTCGTCGAAGACAAAGGCGTCGGGTTGCCTTTTAAAGATGTCCGCGAGGCCGGCTCTCCTCGGCCTGACCGGGACGGCTCCGAGCGCCTTGGCGGATTTGGCCTCGGCTTAGTGCGCCAAATGGCCGACCACATCGAGTTTCGCCGCTCGGACCCCCAAGGAACCACAGTTTTCGCCGAAAAAGCGCTGCATTACAAGTCGCTCTCGGACGCACAGGATGCAGAGCGGTTAGACCAGGCAGAAGGCGGCGTTACTGTTTCTTAGTGACGAGCGCATCGTGCGGCAGCAGGGCGTGGACGCCCAAAGTGCCGTTGACAACCTGCGTAACACGCAGGTCAACGGCAACGCTCGCGAGAGCTAGTGCATCCGGGCGCGGCAAAGTATACAACTCGCCCATCCAGCTTACCATCGCGTCAAGCGCGTTACCCATCGCTTCATCCAGGGTTTCGCCGAAGCCAAGCGTCAGCTTCCCCGCCGGCGTCTCTGCGCGAGGCGTGACAAGAGACAAGTTTGGGTGCAGGAAAAACGTCAAGTCGGCTTGTGCCATTGGACATTCAATGGCAAGGCCGCTGACTTCGCCGTCGCCCTGCGCGGCGTGTCCATCGCCTGCCGAAAACAGCCCGCCGGGGACGGCAATGGGAAGAAAGAGAGAACTGCCCGCAACAAGCTCCTTGCAGTCCAAATTGCCGCCGGTTCGGCGCGGCGGAGTGGTAGACTGCACCCCCGGCACATCTTCCGGCATCCCCATGACGCCAAAGAACGGGTGCGTTTCTATGGTGAAGCCCTGCAAACTTTGTGCTGTCATTGTACTTATGTCCAGCGCCCAGTTGTGAACAACGCCTGAGCCGGACGAGACGTCAAGCCGGTCGTTCAGCGGCGTCTTCCAGCCTCCGGCATAAACATAACCCCAAGCATCAGGCTGGACAGTGTCAATCCGCACTTCCAGCGTCATGCCCGGCTCCGCGCCCTGCACAAAGATCGGGCCGCAGAGCGCGTGTCCGCTGTCGGTCTTTGGGTCGCGCGGCTCAAACATAACACGTTCTTCGTTTTTATCAGCAGTGCGGCGCGGGGCCAGGCTCCAGCCTGCTTCCAGAGTCCTAAAGCGCACCGTGTCGCCCGGCTCAATTGTCAAACAAGGCGGCAGATCGCGCGAAAAATGCCCGTGCAGCGCCGCCCGCTCCGGCCTAATCTCATAAAGTGCCATGATTACCTCCCAGTCAGGACATCAGCCAGCGTCAGCACAAATAAACCGGCGCTGATATAGCCGTTCAGCGTGAAAAACGCCAAGTTCAGGCGCGATAGATCGCTTGGCTTGACCAGCGACTGCTCCCAAGCAATCAGTCCTGATGCCAGCGCGACAGCAATGAAATAGATGACGCCCAAATGCGCCGAGACGCCGACCATCACCAGCAGGCCAAGCATCAGCAGATGAGACAGGCGCGATACCCAAAGCGCCCCGGCATTTCCAAGCAGCGCAGGCATAGAGTGAAGGCCATTTGCCTGGTCGAACTCCGTATCTTGGAGCGCGTACAAAATGTCGAAGCCGAACAGCCAGCAGGCGACTGCTCCGCCCAGCCACAGCGCAGGCGCGTCAATCCAGCCCGTCACCGCAATCCATGCGCCTACCGGCGCGACGGCCATTGCCAGGCCCAAAAACAGATGCGAAAATGCCGTAAAGCGCTTGGTATAGGAATAGCCGAGCGCCAGCAGCAGCGCGACGGGCGACAGCGCAAACGCCAGCGGGTTCAGCATGTAAGCCGCGAATACCAACAGCGCGGCGGCGACCACGGTAAATGCCGTCACCTGCGGCACGGTCAAAAGGCCCGCCGGGATCGCCCGCATGGCCGTTCGCGGGTTCCGAGCATCATACTCCCGGTCCACAATGCGATTGAAGGCCATCGCCGACGAGCGTGCGCCGGCCATTGCCAGCAGTATCCAGGGCAGCTTGTGGGAAAACAGCAGCCAGTCGCGATGCCCGGCAATAACCGCCGCCATCAGCGCGAACGGGAGCATAAAAATAGTGTGCTCAAACTTGATCATTTCCAAAATGATCTTGGTCTGCCGAGCGCCCGCCACAAATGGGTTTCTTTGAATTGTCGTATCTACTGCCGCCATGCTTGTTTTCCCTTTGCTTTTACGTTTATTGTACCCGCGAACCGCGACATTGCATCTTTTTTCACAATGTCGCCCGCCGGGGTATACTAGGGCAACTTTTTAGGAAATGAGACCAACTATTGTCCACAGAAACAATTGACAATAACTTAGAAGCAGACGTTCACTGGAACCTTTGCGACCTCTACGAAAGCATCACCGACCCAAAGATAGAGGAAGCGCTTGCATCGTGTTTCGCCCGCGCGGAAGCATTTGAGGCAGACTACAAAGGCAAAATCAATGCTGCCGAGTTGACGGCGGCCTTGCTTGGCGCAGCCCTGCGCGAGTATGAAGCCATCGGCCAGGAAGCCGCAAAGCCGATGACGTTTGCGTCTCTGCTGTTCACGACTGACACCGGTGATCCGGCGCGGGGCGCGTTCCTGCAAAAGATGCGCGAGCAGGGGACAGCGCTTGCCCTGCCGCTGCTGTTCTTTGAGTTGGAACTTGCCGCCGTTCCCGACGCCGTGCTTGCGCCGCTTCTAGACGCGCCTGAAGTCGCGCTGTACCAGCACTACTTGGGCCTTGTCCGAGCGTCCCGCCCTCACATGCTGTCCGAGACGGAAGAGCGGCTGATGGAAGAGCTGGCGAATACCGGCGGGCGGGCGTTCGAGCGGCTGTTTGAGGAAATCACGTCAAACGCCGTGTTCCATTGGAATGGCGAGGATTTGGGCCTGGCGCAAATTACGGCCATGTTCATGGACCCGGACCGGGAAGTCCGGCGCACTGCTGCCGCCGCGTTCACGGCAGGGCTGACGCCGCATTTGAAGACTCTAACCTATATCTTCAACACGCTTCTGCAGGAAAAGAATGTCGAAGACCGCCTGCGCCATTACCCGACGCCGCAGGAGGCGCGGCATCTGGCAAACGAGCTGGACGAAGCCACAGTCAGCCTCGTCGTAGACACCGTTGTCCGAAACTATCCTCTCGTCGCCCGCTATTACCACTTAAAGCGCGAGATTTTGGGTGTGGATACGCTGACCCATTACGACCGCTACGCGCCGCTGTTCGAGGCGGAAGAAGTTATTTCCTATCCGCAGGCACAGGACATGGTACTGACGGCGTTCGGCGACTTCTCGCCGGAAATGCGCCGCCGCGCCGCCGATTTCTTCGACCAGAACTGGATTGATGCACCCGCGACAAAAGGCAAAGCCAGCGGGGCGTTCTGCTCGTATGTCACCCCGGACACACACCCGTATGTGCTGGTCAACTACTTGGGCCGCATGAAGGACGTGATGACCCTCGCGCATGAACTGGGCCACGGCGTCCATGCGTCCTCGTCGCGTTCACAGTCTCTTTTAAACTTCCACGGTACGCTGCCGCTGGCCGAGCTGGCGTCTACGTTCGGCGAGATGCTTGTTTTCGAGCAGGCAATTCAGAACGCATCGCTCAAAGACAAACTGGCCCTGTACGCTGAGAAGATCGAGGGCGCGTTCGCCACTATTCCGCGCCAGACCGCGATGTATCGCTTCGAGCTGGCAATCCACCGGCACCGGCGCGAAGAAGGGGAGCTGACACCGGAAGAGTTCGGCGAATACTGGCAGCGGGAAGTGCAATTGATGTTTGGCGACTCTGTCGTACTAGGCGAGGAGCATAAGCTGTGGTGGTCGTACATCAGCCACTTTGTCGCTGCGCCGTTCTACGTTTATGCTTACTCGTTGGGCGAGCTGCTCGTACTATCCTTATATCAGCAGGCCAAACGCGAGGGGGCGGCATTCGCCGACAAATATCTGCGAATGCTGGAAGCAGGCGGCAGCTTGACCCCGCAGGAGCTAATGGCTCAGGTTGACATCAACTTAAGCGATCCCAGTTTCTGGCAGGGTGGCTTTGACGTTCTGGCGGGATTGGTAGACCAGTTTGAGGCGCTTTGGCGGGATTACGAAGACGTTTGATACGGAGGCTAGGTTTGTAGGGGCAGGGTTTACCCCTGCCCTTCAAGAACCTGCCTTTCAAGAACCTGCCTTTCAAGAACCTGCCCTTCAAGAACCTGCCCTTCAAGAACCTGCCTTTCAAGAACCTGCCCTTCAAGAACCTGCCCTTCAAGAACCTGCCCTTCAAGAACCTGCCCTTCAAGATTAAGAGGGTAGGGGCAAGCCCTACCCCTACTACAGGGTTAAATCGAGTAATCATCGGTGAATGTTTGCAGCTTGCGTGGGGTGGCAAAGATCGTCTCGCCCGTTTTTAGCCCAAGCTCTTGAAACCGCTCACGGGTCAGCTCGGCGTCCAGCGGAACACCATTGTCCTGATCTAGTTCCAGCCGAACCGTCGGCCCGACGGCGTGGATGTAGCGCACGACGGCTTCTACGCCTGCCTCCCCGCCGGGCTGGCGCGTGATGTCCAGCTCATGGGGCCGGACATAGCTGATTGGATTAGACGAGGCCGCAGGCAGTGCTTCGCCATGCGTCCGCCCGTGAAACACATTGACGCTGCCGAGAAAGTTCATCACAAATGGGTTTGCCGGATGCTCGTAGACATCATCCGGCGTCCCGATCTGCTCAATCTTGCCGCGATTCATTACGACCACCCGGTCTGCGACTTCCAGCGCTTCTTCCTGATCGTGGGTCACGAAAACGCTGGTGATGTGCAGGTCGTCATGCAGATGCCGCAGCCAGGTCCGAAGTTCCTGCCGGACGCGGGCATCCAGAGCGCCAAACGGCTCATCTAAAAGCAGGACGCTCGGCTCGACGGCCAGGGCGCGGGCCAGCGCGACCCGCTGCCGCTGCCCGCCGGAAAGCTGCGATGGATAGCGTTCGGCCAAACCTTCCAATTGCACCAGCTTCAGCAGCTCCAGCACCCGGTCTTTGATCTCGGCCTTGCTTGGCCGGGTCGAGCGTGGGCGCACCCGCAGGCCGAACGCGACATTTTCGAATATGCTCAGGTGCCGGAACAGGGCATAGTGCTGGAACACAAACCCGACCTGCCGGGAGCGTGCGTCTTTTTTGGACGCATCTTCGCCGCCGAACAAGATGGAGCCTTGCGAGGCGAATTCCAGCCCGGCGATGATCCGCAGCAGCGTCGTTTTGCCTGACCCGGACGGCCCCAGCAAGGCTACCAGCTCGCCGGTCTGCACAGTCAGGCTGACGTCCGAAAGCGCCTGAAAGCTGCCAAATGTTTTAGAAACGCCGCGGATTTCGATACTCAAAGAAAAACCTCACCCCGCCGCAAGCGGCGACCCTCTCCTTGATAAGGAGAGGGTAGGAATAAACGAAAGTACGCTGACTGGTCCTGTTGTGCTTTCCGCTCTTGTCTTTACCCTCTCCTTGGTAAGGAGAGGGTCGCCGCTTGCGGCGGGGTGAGGTCACTCCCCACGCCGCCCCGTCTTCCACTCAATAAACGACTTGATCACTAGCGTGACCAGCCCAAGCATCGCCAGCAGAGACGCGGCGGCGAATGCGCCGGTGAAATTGTAATCGTCGTTTAGTGCTTCCACTTGCAGCGGCAGCGTGTTGGTCAGCCCGGCGATTTTGCCAGATACCACGGATACTGCGCCGAACTCGCCCATTGCGCGGGCGTTGCACAAGATGACCCCGTACAACAGCCCCCATTTGATATTCGGCAGCGAGACCCGCCAGAACGTCTGCCAGCCAGTCGCGCCCAGCACCAGTGCGGCTTGTTCTTCTTCCATCCCCTGCGCCTGCATCACCGGCAGGATCTCGCGCACGACAAACGGAAACGTCACAAAAGTCGTCGCCAAGATAATTCCTGGCACCGCAAAGATGATTTTGACGTTATGCGCTTCCAGCCAGCCCCCCAGCGGCGTGAACTTGCCGAGCAGCAGCACGAAAATTAGACCAGACACGACCGGCGAGACGGCAAACGGCAGGTCAATCAGCGTCAGCAGCAGGCTCTTTCCCCAGAACTCAAACTTGGCAATGGCCCATGCGGCGGCGACGCCGAAGACGACGTTTAAGGGGACCGAAATTGCTGCCGTCAGCAGAGTCAGCTTGATCGCGCTGATCGTATCCGGGTCCCGAATCGCATCAAAGTAAACGCCGCGCCCGCCCGACAGCGCTGAGGCAAAGACAGTCGCCAATGGCAGGCCAAGAAACAGGCCCAAGAACACCAGCGTTCCGAGAATGAACAACGCGCGGATGGGCCAGGGTTCCGTTGCCAAAGGAGGCCGCTTTGCGCTCGGCAAAGTCGGCGCGAGATCAAGTCCCGGAGGAGGCGCCATATTCGTTCCTATTGTGCCGCGCCTAAGCGCTTGCGGGTCCAGGCTTGCAGCAGATTAATCAGCAGCAGCAGGGCAAACGACGCCAGCAGCATGACCACGGCAATTGCGTTTGCCCCGGCGTAATCATATTGATCCAGCTTTTCCATAATAAGCTTCGGGATAATCTCGCCTTGAAGCGGCACGTTATTGGAAATAAAAATCACTGAGCCGTACTCGCCCAATGCGCGGGCAAACGCCAGCGTGAAGCCGGTCAAGACCGCTGGAAAGAGGGTAGGGAGCAGAATGCGGAGAAAGATTTGGCCGCGCGTCGCGCCTAAGCTCGCTGCCGCTTCTTCCACATCCGTTTCTAAATCCTGCAAGACCGGCTGCACTGTGCGGACCACAAACGGCAAGCCGATAAAGACAAGCGCGACAAAGATGCCAAGCGGCGTATAAGACACGTCAAAGTGGCTGCCCCGCGTGACCGCCCAGCCGGACGCCGCGTGCGTCAAATGCAGGTGATACAAATGTGACCCAATCCAGCCGTTTTCGGCATAGACCGCCGACAAGCAGATGCCTGCCACGGCAGTTGGCAGGGCAAACGGCAGGTCTACCAGCCCGTCTGCAATGCGCCGCCCCGGAAACGGATAGCGCACCAAAGTCCAGGCCACCAGCAGGCCCGCAAACGCATTGAACAGCGCCGCCAGCGCTGACGTCCCAAAACTCAGCTTAAACGCGGCGACAGTGCGCGGGTCGGCAATCACCTGCGCGAACTTTGCCGGGTTGAGTGAGGCCGCCTTGAAGAACGTCGTAGACAGCGGGATCAGCACCATGAGGCAGAGATAAAAAACAGTGTAACCCAAAGATAGCCCAAAGCCCGGCAGAATGCGCCGGCCAGCGTTCGTTTTTGTTTGTGCCTTGATGGGAGGCTGGGGGACTGCAACTGCCATATTCTTACTTTGGAAAAGGCGTGGAAGTAAAGTTCTGCGCTGTGGGGCGAAGCGCCGAATGTCCGCCTTCGCGGACAAGGAATAGAACCTTAGTTGCCATCTTTCTTCTGTACCCGCGCAGGCGGATACTTGGCGACCGCGCCCCACAGCGCAGAACTTTACTTCCACGCTTCTTCGATATTTCTTTTACTTCTTCACTTCTTCACATAAATCTGATCAAAGACGCCGCCGTCGGCGAACTGGGATTTTTGCGCCGCCCCAACACCGCCCAGTATCTTGTCGGCAGTGAACGTCTTGATGGCCGGGAACTGGCCGGCGTATTTCTGCGCGACGGCAGCCAGCCGGGGCCGGTAGAAGTGCTTGGCGGCAATTTCCTGGCCTTCCGGCGAGTACAAGTAGTTCAAATACGCTTCGGCAATCGGGCGCGTGCCGTGCGCGTCCACATTCTTGTCGACCACGGCGACAGGCGGGTCCGCTTCAATGCTGACGCTGGGATAGACAATGTCGTATTGCCCCTTGCCGATTTGATTTGTCACCAAATAGGCTTCATTTTCCCAGGCCAGCAGAACATCCCCGACATGGCGCTGAGTAAATGTCACAGTCGAGCCGCGTGAGCCGGAATCTAAGATCGGGACATTCTTGTAAAGCTGCGTGATATAAGCTTTCGCTGTGTCCGGGGTTCCGCCGGGCTGAGTTAATGCGTAGCCATAAGCCGCCATGTAGCTCCAGCGCCCGCCGCTCGACGACTTCGGGTTGGGGGTCACAACCGAGACGCCAGGCTTGACCAAATCGGGCCAGTCTTTGATGCCCTTGGGGTTGCCGTGGCGCACCAGAAAGACAACCGTGGACGTGTACGGCACGCTGCTGTTGGGAAGCCGTTTTTGCCAGTTCTGCGCCACTAGTCCTGACTGCGCCAGCGCGTCAATGTCAGAGGAAATGCCGAGCGTGACGACATCCGCCGCCAGGCCGTTCTGGACAGCCTGAGCCTGCTTGCCGGACCCGCCGTGCGACTGCTGGATTGTCACAGTCTGCCCCGACTTGCCCTGCCAGTATGTTTCGAATGCCGCGTTGTAGTCCGTATAAAACTCCCGCGTTGGGTCATACGATACGTTCAGCAGTGTCGTACTACTGCCGGACGCAGACGGCTGGCCTGTTCTGTGCGAGGAGCAGCCGACAAGCGCAACTGACACGGCGAGCAAGAGCAGGCTCCACAACCTTAAGATCTTCATACCTCACAGAATACCCATAATTGTCTACAATTGCAAGCAAGAAACTGTCAAATGAGTTAAGAAATTTATTCGGCGTCTGTTTGAACCTTTTGCGCCGCAAACAGAACAAACTTAGTAGAAGCAAACAAAGGCAGCCAAATCTCCTTGCAGCAGCATGACCGACAACTTGCACGTCAAATCACGAGCGGCGTTCCCGGCGCGTGGACAGCGTTCGTGGACACCTACGGCCTGCGCCTGCACCGGCTGGCCCGCCGCTACGCCGCCTGCGACGCCGATGCGGAGGACCTGACCCAAGAAATCTTTGTCGCGCTGTTCCAAAGCATGGACGGCTACCGGGGCGAGTCAACGCTTGCGACTTGGTCCTACCGTGTTGCTCTGAATCACTGTTTGAAGCACACAACGAAAGCACGCCTAGCCACTGTTCCCTATGACGACGCCCGCGAACAGGCAGAGCCGCCGGAGCGCGGGCCGGTCTTCCAGTCTGCACAGCGCGAGCTGTCCGGCCATCTGCATACGGCGCTGGAAGACTTGTCCGCCGATCACCGCACGGTGGTCATTCTCCACGAGCTGCACGAAATGACCTACGCCGAGTGCGCCGTCCTCTTAGAGGTGCCGGTCGGGACCGTCAAATCCCGCCTATCCACGGCGTTCCGCCGCCTGCGCTTGTCTTTGAGCAATTATGTCCATGCCGACACGCTCCCGGAGTCTGCCCCATGACCGACTGCGCCCATTACGAACCTGACCTGAAAGCCTACGCCGACGGCGAGCTGTCCTGGCTGCGCCGCCGCGCTGTCCGCCGCCACCTGACGCACTGCGCGTCCTGCCGAGAGGAGATTACTGCGATGACCCAGATTACCGAAGACCTTCGCGCTGCTGAACCCGGCGATGCGCTGCCGCCAAGCCTGCGCGAGAAGCTGCTGGCCGATGTCCCCCTAACCCCCAATAATGGGGGGACAGGAACGGAGCCGTTACCTTCTGGCTCCCCCATTATTGGGGGCGGGGGGGCTTCCTCCCGTCGCATTCCCGCCTGGACCTTCGCCGCCCTCGCCCTCGTCGCCTGGTTCATTATTTACCCGGTGTACCAGCGAAACTTGATCAAAGCGGGACACTTTAACCGGGTTGTCACAGCTCAACAGACAAGTCCTTACGATGCCCCGCGAATGACAGCAGAAAGAGCTTCCAGGCTTGGTACTTCACCTTTCGCCTCAGCTCCTACAACACTGCCCCCGCCGCCGAAGCACCGACCAGCGCCGCCGGATGCGCTCTCCGCCCCAAAAGCGGCGTCCACTGCGGCTGCTCCGCTTCTGCCTGAGAGAGCACTCCCCCAAGCCTATACAACAAATGGAGCGCCGTCCGTTGTGCCTCCTGGCGGCACCGTAACTGCCGACACGCTCAACGGCGACCCAGACTCGCTGCGGCAGGTGCATAAAGAAGCCAGTATCGGCATTCAAGTCCCCAACCCCGAAGCCACTGGGGACAAGCTCAACCAAATGGTGCAGGAGACTGGCGGCTACGTCGCTGCGAACAACCTCACCACCGGGGATGACGGCCTGAAATCCGGCGAGCTGATTGTGAAAGTCCCAGAGCCTCAATTTGAGACGTTTTTGGCCCATGTCGCAAAACTTGGCGTCGTCCAGTCCAAGAACATCACCGGCGAGGACATCACCGAAAAGACCAGTGACGCCAGCCAGGCGCAGTCTGTCGAGGAAAGCGATTTACAGCAAGCCCAAGCCCGGCTAAAAGCGCTCGGAACACACGCTAAATGGGAAGACACCCAAAACGCCGAAGACCTGCGGGTGCAGCTTGCCCAAACCCGCGCCCGCCTTCTTTTGCTGAAGCGCATGGCCGCGCTCGGAACTTTGACCATTGACCTGAGCCAGACCCCGAAAGCCGTCCCAGCGCCGCCGGTCACGAACGGCTTCACCGGCACGCTCAAAGCCACAACGCATGATGCCCTGCAGTCTCTGGTCGGCTCGGCGGGCGCACTGCTCGCGCTCGTCATCTGGCTGCTGGCCTACGCCCCCATCTGGGTCCCGCTGCTCCTGCTGGGCCGGTATGTTCTGAAAGAGTACAAGAAGCGCGAGGCAGTTTAGGAACCTCACCCCGCCATAAATGGAGACCCTCTCCTTGTTAAGGAGAGGGTGGGCTCGGAGAGACCGGGTGAGGTATCCTCCTGCCAACTTGGCATGATTTATGCACTGATGAGAATACCGGCGTTCCGAACTTCCCCCCGCCGCTGCGCTTAGACACAAATATATTCTCGTGCAAGTTGTTCTTACAACGTGGCAAACACCACATGACCAAAGCAGAAAGGGACACTCATGAATCTTAACCCGAACAAAATGCTGTGGGAGAAAGGCGACTTTACCCAAATCGCCGTCTTTATGCGTCAATCCGGCGGATTATTCGCTAAGTCGCTTGGGGTCATGCCCCCAATAAAGGTGCTGGACCTCGGCTGCGGGGATGGCACCACCGCCCTGCCACTTGCCCTGCTGGGAGCGGACGTTCTCGGAGTTGACATTGCCACAAACCTCGTAGACGCCGGGAACAGGCGGGCTGCCGAAAATCATCTCGACCGACTGAAGTTCCAAGAAGGAGATGCCTGCGACTTGCAGGGGATCGACGATCATGCCTTTGATCTGACTGTTTCTATGTTCGGCGCGATGTTTGCGCCCCGCCCGTTCGATGTGGCCGCTGAAATGGTTCGGGTCACTCGGCCCGGAGGGCGCATTGTGATGGGCAACTGGATTCCGAATGATCCGACGTCTTTTGTGTCGCAAGTCTTGAAGATCGTCGCCGCCTTCATGCCTCCCCCGCCGGAGAGCTTTGTCAGTCCCATGACTTGGGGCGTGGAAACGCACATTCTTGAGCGTTTTGCCCGCGCCGGCGTGCCCGAGGAACAGGTTTCCCTGGTCAATGATACTCTCTATCTGCTCTCGCCTGACAAAAGGCCGGCTGACGTTGTGGAAGCATTCCGAAACTTTTACGGCCCGACGATGAACGCTTTTGAAGCGGCTGAAAAGAGTGGGACCGAGGAAGAACTCCATCGGCAGCTGTTGGAACTGGCAGCAGTGCTGAACACCAGTACCGACGGAAGCACTTCGATCCCGGCGACCTTCCTGTGCAGTTGTGATCTCCAGCAGTTGCTGGTGGAGTTCCTGCTTGCCGCCAACTCCTGCATCTTCCAAATTTTCCAAAGAGGGATACCTCCAAGAACTGAGAAGCAGCATACTCGCTGCCGGGTATACTCTCTCTATGCCTAAGCTTGTAATTTTGGATGGGAACAGCCTGCTGTACCGGGGCTTTTTTGCGATGCGGGCGCTGTCCACGTCCGACAGACTGCCGACCAATGCCGTGTATTCGTTTGTGCTGATGCTGCTGACGATCTTGGAGCGGGAAAAGCCGGATGCGATTTTTGCGGCGTTTGACCCGCCGGTGGCGACGTTTCGGCATCAGGAGCTGGCGACCTACAAAGGCACGCGCCTGAAAATGCCGGATGACCTGAAGCCGCAGCGGGCTTTGGCGCGGGAAGCGGCGGCGGCGTTCCGGGTTCCAAACGTCGAAGTGCCGGGCTTTGAGGCTGACGATGTCTGCGGAACGCTGGCGGAAATTGGAAAGCATCAGGGCTACAATGTGCTGATTGTGACCGGCGACGGCGATGCTTTGCAGCTTGTGGATGACGGCAGTCCGCTGGAAGGGCGCGGCGCGGTACAGGTGATGATCACAGTCAAAGGCGTCACGGATACCGTCACTTACGATGAAGCCGCCGTCCGTGCGAGATACGGCCTGTCGCCGTCGCAGATTACCGACTTCAAGGGCATCAAGGGTGATGCCTCCGACAACCTGCCCGGCGTTCCCGGCATCGGCGAGAAAGGCGCATCCAAGCTGCTCAAAGAATATGGGACTCTGGAACAACTACTGTTTCATGTGGATGAGCTGCCCGAAAAGACCAAGAACCTGCTGATTGAACACACGGATAGCGCCGTTCAGTGCAAGCGGCTTGCGACAATTGTTCGGGATGTCCCGCTTCCCGAATGGGTGGAGTTGAAGGCTGACTATCAGACGGTCGGCCCCGACTATGACGCCATCAAAGCTTTGTTTGACAAGCTGGAGTTCCGTACCCTTCTAAAGCGCCTGCCGGACTTGGAGCGGGAGCAGCGGGCGAAGGCGATTGAGCTGACCTCACCCACGTCGCAGACTCCGCACCCTTTTCTTGATAAGAAGAGGGTCGGAACGGAGTTCCGGGATGAGGTCTCCGAGGCGGGGGGGGCTGTTATCGCGTCACAACCTCAGCTTGACAATCTGCTGGCGCGGCTTGCCGAGGCCGACGCGCCGGTGGGAACGCAGCTTCATTTGTCGCCGCCCGAAGGAGTGAAGGCTGCTGCCATGACACTAATGAACGCCGATCTGCAGGGCATCGCATTTGGCCTGCCCGGCGCGGCGTTCTACGCAAATTGGGCAGACTGGGGCAGGGCGCTGACGCCGTATTTAGAAGATGCTGCCCGTGCTAAGTCGGTCTATGATTTGAAGCTGGTGTCGGGTGTTCTAGGCCGAAATGGCGTCACTCTGCGCGGCGCGGCGTTTGATGTTCTGCTGGCAGCCTATTTGCTGAACGCAGGCCGGGCAGGCTACCCGCTCGCCGACCTTGCCGCCGACAGCGCGGGATTAGAGTTAGTCGCTGACCCCGCAGACCCAGTCGCATCAGTCATGGATGAGGCTGCCGCCGTGCAATCTCTCGAAGCCGCGCTGACGCCTCGGCTAGTGCGCGACAGTCTTCTGTCTATTCTAAATGACATTGAGCTGCCGCTGGCGTCTGTATTGGCGGGCATGGAGCGTGCCGGCGTTTCAGTCAACGCGGACTGGCTGCGCGGCGTCGGCAAGCTGCTGGGTGAGCAGGTGGCGTCGCTGGAAACCGACATCTTTGCGTTGGCTGGCGAAAAGTTCTCGGTCGGTTCCACCAAGCAGTTGCAGGAGGTGCTGTTTGATAAGCTGAAGCTGCCGGCGGGAAAAAAGACCAAGACTGGGTTTTCCACAGGAGCGGATGTGCTGGAAGACTTGGCGGCAAAAGGCCACGACATCGCCCGCAAAGTTATCCAGTGGCGCGAAGTCTCTAAACTCAAATCTACTTACGCCGATGCCCTGCCTGCGCTGATTAACCCGCAGACCGGCAAAGTGCATACGTCCCTGAACCAGACCGTCACCAGCACCGGGCGCTTATCGTCCTCTAATCCTAACTTGCAGAACATTCCAATCCGCACGGAGATAGGCCGCGAAATCCGAAAAGGATTTGTGGCATCTCCCGGCTCAGTTTTAGTCTCTGCTGACTACTCGCAAATTGAGCTGCGGCTGTTTGCCCACATCACCAAAGACCCCGGCTTGGTGCAGGCTTTCAGCACAGATTCAGATGTTCACGCCCAGACGGCCCGGCGCATTTTTGAAGTTCCCGACGATCAGCCGGTGACAAACGACCAGCGGCGTCAGGCCAAAACCATCAACTTTGCCGTGATTTACGGGGCCAGCCCGTTCCGCGTCTCCGCTGAGCTGGGCGTGGATTACGCCCGCGCCGCCGAGCTGATCAAAGCCTACCTAGATCTCTATCCCAGTGTCCGCGCCTATTTGGAAACAGTCTTAGAAGGCGCACGCGAAAAGGGCTATGTCCAGACGCTTTCAGGCCGACGCCGCTACGTTCCCGACATCAATTCCCGCGTCTTCCAGTTCCGCCAGTCGGCGGAGCGCGAAGCCGCCAACATGCCCGTTCAGGGAACCAGCGCCGACATCATCAAGCTAGCGATGCTGCATGTGGACGCTGCCCTGACAAAGCGCAATCTCGGAGCGCAGATGGTCTTGCAGGTCCACGACGAGCTTTTGTTTGAGTGTCCCGCAGGCGAAGTCCGCGCCCTGTCCGGCCTCGTCAAAGAGGCCATGCAGAACGCTTACCCGCTGGATGTTCCTCTGAAAGCCGAAGTCAAATCCGGCCAAAACTGGTGGGAAGTCACCCCCGTAGACGATGACGACATGGACGAAGTAATAGGGACCATGGCCTGAAGGTCACGGCTAAGGCTTTAGTGGGGTAATCAGCGAAGACACTGCAAAACACCACTTCTGCAATGGCAGACCTGGAAGGCGCGGCACTGGGATTATCTCAGATTGATCTTCACTTAACCCCGCGAAGCGGTAGTTCTCGGCGTCTGCGCCCAATAGCCTTGACCTTCAAATCATGGTTCCTAACGCACGGTTCTTAATTGATACTTTGCCAGCACCGTCCGCGCTTGGTCTAAATGTCCAGTGACGACAAGCGGAAAAACGGTATCGAGTTTTGCCTCAACCGCTGGTCTTTCGGCGTATTTCTTTCGCAGCCGGAACCATTGAATTGGCAGCGGCAAGTCTGCCGCCGTAGGAGTGAACGCAGGGTCCAAATACCGGCGGCGCAGGCGCTGGGTCGCTGCCAAATCTCGGTAGCCGACCTGCACGGATGGTTCAATTTGGGTTCCTTCGCCCCAGTCGTTCCAGGTGACGAGCTGCACAATCGGGGCTTGGCTTTGCAGGGCTTTGGTCAGCGTGTCCACATACGTCTGCCCTTGCCGGTCGTCAATGTGACCCCAGGAAGGAGCAACCCCGGCCTGCTGGTAGATGTCGTCAAACCGGGGGAATGCGGCGGCGATAAAGAGCGGTGATGCCTGGAACCGCTGATAAAACAGCGCCTGCTGCTGAAAAGCATCTTGGGTTCCGCCGTGCGGCAGAGGCCAGTCAAAGCCGCCGGCAGCGGCGGTTAGCTCGCGGCGGCTGGACTCGGTGAAATACAGGGGCTTTTGAGGCAGCACGGAGAAAATCTGGTTCCACTGGCTGTCAGAATAATAAGGGTCCCCAAACGACAGCAGGACCGGACGGCCATCCATTTTTACATACGCCGGCGACGAAAAAAAGTGGGCCGGCATCCACTGCATCAGCGTCTGTCCGTGCGCGACGGCGGCGTCTTTTGAAAACACGCCGCCTGCGATTTCTTTGGGAACCGTCTGGTCCTCGTAGCAGATCGCAAAGCGCATTCCGGCCTGCTGAATAATTGGGAGGAGCGCTTCAGTATTGCGGTTGTTGACGCCGTAGTCCATGAAGTTGTCGTTGCCATACCAGTCCACTACCACGCCGTCAATCCCGGCAAGCTTCATCAGCATGACCTGGCAGCGCAGAACATCGGGATCATCCGAATCATAGGGACCAATCAGCGGCGAGTAATGCGACGCGATTTCCGGCAGGCCGTTCACGCTTTTGCTGGGGTCGTAATGGTTCATGGTCCAATGCCAGCCCCACTGCGGGCTGAAGGGCCTCGCCTGAAACCACGGCATGTAATGTGCCAGCAGCAGGCGCTTCGGTTTTGCATGGCTCGCGGCGGCTGGAAGCTGCGTGACAGCGGGAGCAGCCTGCGGCGCTGAGGGCAGGCAGCCAATCCCCACGATTAACAGGGCAGTGAGCAGGGCAGCAAGTCTGCCGAGAAGGTATTGAGGTGACAGTATCGCTGACTGCATCGCCGTGTGGCTCCCAGCATTACGCAGCCGCGCTTGGGCTTGCACTCTGCTTCGCCCAGGCGCAGCCGGGAACGCCTGTTTTGATTCGCGCCTCTTGTCTAGGGCAAACACTGCGGAGTCTACCAGTAAGGGGTCGAAAGTCATAGCGGACGTTATTCTACTGTTCGGCTAAGTTCTCGTCGGATTTCTGGACCGCAAATCTCTCTCCATGCTGGCTTGATAACTTCCTCGGCTGCGGCCTCCCGAACCAATCGCGTAGTCTCGGCCAGGTTTGCCCCCATTAATAAGCGTAGATGAGGATGCGTGCTTGCAGCCGCTTCCCTCATGAGGCTATTCATGCGCTCACCCCATGCCGCAAAGCTATCTTCGAGTTCAGCAAGCTCTCGCTCATGGGCGGCCGCCTTTCGCTCATAGGCCGCGAGTTTTTGCTGTTCGTGTTCAAGACGCCTTTCACTCCGCTTACTCCGTTTTTGATACTGAAGTTTCTTTTTGGACTTTGCACTCATCTTAAGCACCTGTTCGGAGCCGATCACCACCACGATATACCAGATCCAGCCCAGAAGAAAGCTGTCTACCCGGCAGTAGACACCCATTTGGGGCCTATAATCGGGTCTTGTGTGAGGTTCGGTGCAGCGCCCTGCTTGGCTTTTATTGCATTGCAGCCAGGCACGGCCATTGCCGCATGTTTGCCATTATGGAAAAGACTGTTCATTTTCATGCTAGGTTGCATGGACAGCGTCCCTTATGTGGCCCGAAGCGTGACGACGGTTGCGCCGGCGCCGCCTTCTTCGGGGTCGGCGGTGGCGTACTCGGCGACAAGTGGATGGCCGCTGACATACTCCTGCACGGCGCGGCGCAGCGCTCCGGTGCCTTTGCCATGCACGAGGCGGGCGCGGCTGAGGCCGGCGGCGTAGGCGTCATCCAAATACTTCTCGACGTTCTGGACAGCTTCTTCGGCACGCTGGCCTAAAAGCGTAAGCTGGGGCGTGATGCCGACGGTCTTTTCCATGTTGAACGACAGCGGCGCATCGCCGTCTTTGGCGCTGACGTTCAGGTTCTCGGCGGACTTCGGCAGCGGCGTCGCATCTGGCCTGCTTTTCCTGGCTCCCCCATTATTGGGGGCTGGGGGGGCTTTCTCACTCCCCAGCAGCATCAAGGTGGACGGTGGGACGCTGACACGCATCGCGCCGACCTGCACCGGGACAGTCGAGTCTCCGTCGGCATCTTCCAGCAGCTCGCCGGCCATGCCGAGGGTCATGATTCGCACCTGGTCGCCCCGGCGCAGGGGCCGGTCCGGCACAAGCTCCAGCGCGGCGGGCTGATCGGCAGAAAGTTTGTCCTGAATGGCGATCTGCAAATCGCTGCCGATGTTTTTGATTTTCTGCCGGATGCGCTCGGTTTGCTTGCCTTCGGTTTGGGCGCGGCGCAGCTCGGCCAGTGTATTGTCGACTTTGTCCTGCGCTCGCTTGATCAGCGCCCGCGCTTCTTCCTGCGCCCGCTGCCGTGCTTCGCGGCGCAGGGCTTCCAAATTGGACAGCTCATCGGCGTAGCGGCGGCGGAGCATCTGGGCTTCGACCCGTGCCTGCTCGGCGGCGCGGCCCTCGCTGATTGCTTTGCGTCGGCCTTCTTCAAGCTCCCGCAGAAGGTCTGCCGTCTCATCGGAACCCGTAAGCGCGACGCGGGCATTGTCTAAAACAGCTTCCGGCATTCCTAAACGCCCAGCAATGGCAAACGCATTGGACGAGCCGGGAATGCCTTGCAGCAGACGATAGGTCGGCGAGAGTGTCTGCTCGTCAAACTCGACGCTGGCGTTCTGAACGCCATCGGTCACAAACGCATAGGTTTTTAATTCGCCGTAATGGCTTGTCGCAATCACGCGGGCGTCATTGGAACGCAGATGATCCAGCAGGGCGCGGGCCAAAGATGCGCCTTCGCCGGGGTCCGTCCCCGCGCCAACTTCATCCAGCAGCACTAAGGCATTGCGGCGCAGGTCTTTCAGAATGCGAACGATGTTTGTGATATGCCCCGAAAACGTAGACAGCGACTGCTGCAAGCTCTGCTCGTCGCCGATGTCCGCGAACACCTGGTCAAAGACATTCATCTCAGCCCGCGACGCCGGCACATGGAGGCCGCACTGTGCCATCAGCGTCAATAGTCCCGTCGTTTTGAGGCTGACCGTCTTGCCACCGGTATTTGGGCCGGTAATCAGCAAAATCTTGTTTGTGCTGCTCCCCAGCTCAATGTCAATCGGCACCACGCTCTTCGGGTCAATCAATGGGTGCCGGGCCGACAGCAGCCGGGTTAGGCCGCTCGTGTTCAGAGATGGCTCGACCGCGTGATGCACGTCCGCAAGCCGGGCGCGGGCGGCGATAAAGTCAATCTCGCCGAGCGTTTCCATCGTGACGACTAAACTTGCCCCGACGCGGGCGACGCTGTCAGTCAGGCGGCGCAGGATACGGGCGATTTCCTGCTCTTCTTTGATTGTCAGCTCTTTGATCTCGTTGCCCAAGTCTACTACGACCTGCGGCTCCATGAACAGGGTCGCGCCGGATGACGACGTATCGTGGACAATGCCGCCGAACGCGCCCCGGTGGTCGGCCTTCACTGGGACGCAGTAACGGTCGCCGCGCTGCACGATGACCGGGTCTTGCAGCATGGTTCGCAGCGGCCCCGAAATAATGCCGTTCAGCCGGTCCATCATCCGCGACGACGCCGTTTTGCGCTGCGAGCGTATTCGCGCCAAATCAGGCGATGCCGAATCCAGCACAGAGCCGTTGATGGCGATGCTGGCATTGATTTCCGACTCCAGTGAGGGAAACTGCCCCAGCGCCGCCGCCCTGTCGGCCATTATTGGATAATCTGTCGCCAGCTTCTGCAAAAACAGCTTGAGAGAGCGAGAGGCCGCTGCCGCTTCGGCAACGTCTAAAAGCCCATGCGGCTCCAATGCCGCGCCAATCTCCGCCGAGCGCACCAAAGGCCGAATGTCCGTGACGCCGCCGAGCGGCAGGTTGCCCTTGACACTGATGAGTGTCCTGCACTCCGTCGTCTCATCCAGCCGTGCCTGCACTTCTGCCAGCCAGTCGGACGGCATCACCGCCTCCGCCTTTTCGCGGCCAAGCGAACAGGCTGTCTGCGCCGCCAATTGCTTGCGGATCGCCTCAAATTCCAAAACGCGCAAAGCGTGTGTGTCTATCATTTTGTCTCTGAAATCTTTTTAGCGCCCGCCGGCGGCAGGAAATCCGTGGCGGGCAATACTGGGTCAGCTTTTATGTCTGTATAGGTTTCGGTGTTGTCAATGCGTCTTGCCTTGATGGCTGTATCGCCGGTCGGTAGCGGCGTTGGAGACAAAATCGTGTCGGCGAAGCGGTACAAAAGGTGATCTTCGACGCCTATGGTAATAAAGAACGTCATTGTCCCTCCGTTTTTGGCACGCATTACTTTCGTGACTGTCTGCACCGGCACACCATTCAGGGTTTCCGGCGGTCTCAAAGTTAAAGACTTGATGTTGCCGTTGTCTGAAAGAATCCCGTCCGGCTTCATCAAAGTAAGCCCAATGAAACTTTCTCCCTGTGTTAAAACGGCAGCCGCAGCCGGGATGCCGGGAGGCAGCGCCTCTTGCAGATACTCTTTTCTGTCCGGGGCATAAAGATACAAGCTTCTGCCGTCTGTCAAGAACTGCTGCGTTTCCTCATACTTAGTGACGGCAACAGTGGCATGATCCGGCTTTTGGAAAGCCAACGTCATGTTGATGATTCGGCTGCCGGGAAGCGCGTCTACTTTCAGCACCGCTACGGCCCGGCACGAGTAAGAATGCAGAGCCGCGTAGGTCGCCGTACTCTGCTTCAGCAGTTCCAGCGCCTTTGGGTCGATTGCCGCTGGCTTCTGCGCGAATGCCGGAACAGCCAGCACTAACACTGTGAGTGTGCCGAAAATCAAGCCGCGCGTACTGCTTTCAGCCGCATTTCTCATCTGCATGGCGTATTCTGCTCCTGCGTTGAAAAGTAGTTCGGGAACTAATCATAGGTGTCATAGTCTTATACTTAAAGAACACGAAAACTTTGGAGAAAACTCCCATGACATACCGCCCGACTGCTTTTTTTGCGGCGGCTCTGGCCCTCGCGCCAGCCGCCGCGCACGCCGCGCCGAACATCAACGCGCTCACCTCAGCCAATATCAAGACCCTGCAAGCGAGCAGCGAGATTGTGACTGAAAACCAAGATCAGCTTAAAACGATTGACGGTGACATTGCTCTGGCTTATCGCCTGCATCGCGGCTCGGTTGTCTACGAGCAGCCCGGCAAGCTGCGGATTGATGCCAGCATTCCGCACTTTGTTTCCGGGTACTATGTCGTGAACGGCAACCAGAAGCTGACTGTTGCCCCGTTTGTGCATAAAGTCCAGGACACGACCGGCGCACCGGGCAAACGCCAGACACTAATGGACTTCGGCTTTATCCCGCCGGAGCTTTTGACAGATTACAACGCGACATTCCTGCGCCGCGAAAGCGGCCTGCTCGTGTTCCAAATCCAGCCCAAGCAAGCTGGGGAAACCGAAAAAGACTTGGTCTGGATTGACCCAAAGACACATATTACCACCCAGAGGTATAATTACGGGCGTGACGGCAAGCTGACCAAGATTCTGCGCTATGTCAACCCGGTGCAGGTCGCGCCCGGCATCTATGTCCCGACCCGCGTTGAGCTGTATAACACGCAAAATAAGCTGGCCGGTGCCACAGTGTACCAGGACATCCGCGTCAACCAGCCTGTCAGCGAGTCGCTGTTCAAGATTTAGCAAAGGCGGCCACAAAACCCGGCACTGGAAGTGCCAGTCTATTGGTGAATGAAAGTCGCTCCGCGACTAAATGCCGAGGACACCTTGCTCATCTTTGTCCCTTACTCATCTTTGTCCTCAGTGTCGGAGACACTTTCATTCACCAGTAGACCGGCACTTCCAGTGCCGGGTATTCTATGACCCTATGGCCCTGCAAAACGCTTTTCTTTTCGACGAAACTTCCCCGCAAACCACCCGCCGCTTTGATTTAGCCGCCGGCATGATCCTCGTTCTGCTCACCCTGTTCCGGTTCTGGTATGATGCCCAGCATGAGCTTTTGCAGGACGAAGCTTATTACTGGCAGTGGTCGCGCCATCTGGACTGGGGATACTATGATAATACCCCGCTCATGGCCCCGGTCATACGGCTTTTCACTAATCTGATTGGAACCAATGAGCTGGGAGTTCGGGCCGGTGCAACTGTCTGTTCTCTTATCGCCGGCCTCTTTATCTATCTGCTGGCAAAGCGCCTGCTGGGGCCGGCCGCCGCGCTGGCTTCGGTCGTGCTGGCGAATATCGTGCCGCTGTTTGCGGCAGGCTCCGTCATTATGACCCAGGACCCCGTCCAGCTTGCCTTTTGGGCCGCTGCGCTGTATGTGGCGCAGCGGGCGCTGACGGACCGGCCTAAATGGTGGATCGGGGCGGGTGCTTTGGCAGGGCTGGCGGCGCAGGCCAAGCTGAATGCGCTGCTGCTGCTGCCGAGCATCTTCCTGTATATTCTGCTGTCGGCAACGGCGCGGGAGCGCTGGCTGCGCCGCCCGGAGCCGTACTTGGCGGGCTTAACGGCACTCTTGATTTTGGCCCCGTTTCTTTGGTGGAACCACACGCACCAAAACGCTTTCTGGATCCATGCCCACGCCATGAGTTCGCGCGGCAGCGGCCACGACGGCCTCAAGTGGGTTGGGCGCTTTCTGGGCGACCAAGCGCTTTTGATGTCGCCGCTTGTGTTTCTGACATACTTGTATGCGCTGGGTGACGGCTTGAGGAGAGGCACAAAGGAGCGAAATGAGGCTTACTTGTTTTTGTGGTGCCCTACGGTGGTTGCATTCGCCGCGATTGTTATCACTGCCCTCAAAAGCAAAGTAGAAGGGAACTGGGCCGTTGATTCGTATATCTCCGGCCTCATTCTCACGGCGGCGGTGCTGGTGCGCGGCTGGGAAAGCCGCCATGCCGCCAAGCGAATTTGGGCCGGCGCAAGCGTCGCGCTTGCCCTCATTTTAGCCGTCGCCGCGCTTTTTCCGGGCTTGCTGTACGATGCCGGCATTAAGTTTCCCCATGCGGCTGACGACCGGACGAATGAGTTGTACGGATGGCGGCAGATGGCGGGAAGAGTGGCGCAGGAACAAGCGGCAATGGGCGGCGATCCGTTTGTGTTCGGTATTAACTACAGAATGCCGTCGGAAGCGGCTTTTTACCTGCCGGAGCAGCCTCAAACCTACGCTTTGTTTCTCAATTACAAGGCCAGTGAGTATCTCTTTTGGGAAAACCCTGCCGCACTCGAAGGCCGAAATGCTGTCTTTCTGAACGACACGGACAATCAGGATCACTTCAACGATCTGCGGGCCGTCTTCACCCGCGTCGAGCCGCAGCCGCCGCTGCTGGTGTCGCGCGACCCGCCTTATACCCAGCCGATTAGGACCATCCAGATTGTCCGGTGCTACGGCTTCCGCGGCTACGACGTGAAGCGCTGGCAGGACGGCTGGTAGCCAATCTTAAGTTTTGGAGCGCGAGAATTGGACATAGTGGCCTGTCTGCGCCGCCAAAAAGATAGTGTTGTCGTCTGGGCCGGCGTTAAAGCGCAGCATCTCGTTCTGGTCCCGGTAAAGCATGAGGCGGTTTTGAACCAGGCCCCAAAGAAATGTCTGCTCTTTCTGCTGTTTGACCGGGTTGCCGCGCGAGCCGCTGCCGTCGCTGCTGAACACGTAGAAGTCGCCGGACGCGGCAATCCAGTGGCCGACTAGTATCTTGGCGCGAAGGTCATCTGCGCCGCTGTCGGCGTTGCCTGCCCCTTGCAGCACCGTAGGCGTAGTATCGGGGGCGGCAGGGGAAGGTGGAGGAAGCGGAACTGAAGCCTGCACCGTCGGCGGGGAAGGCGGCGCAGGCACGGTATCCGATCCGGCATTCAGGGAATTGGCGTAAAAGACGCTGCCCAGCACCAGCACGAGAATAATTGGAAACGCAACCAGCAGCGCCCGCGAGAGCCTGCTAAAGGGCGGGCTGCTTGGCGTTGTGTCCGTATCTGGGGCAGAATAAACCGGCGGAGAAAAGCTCGGCGCAGTCAAGTATGGCTGAGAGCTGGAAGCCGGCGTCGGCATCTCTGTCAGCGGTGCTTCTGATGGTGCCTCGGCCTGCGTCACTGCCTCGGCCTGCGGCCGCATCGCCTCGATTTCCGCCGCTGAAACCGGCTCCGCTACCACTTCATTTATTGGCGCTGCCCCGACTTCTGCGTCGGCTTCGAGTCCTGCTTCGTCTATTGAGCCGGAGTCGGCTTCAGACAGGACTTCCACTTCCGCAGGCGGTGGGACGACCGCATCGCTGGGAACCGGGCCGTCAAACTCCGCGTGGCAGTTCGGGCAGACGGTTTGGCCTGCCTCCTGCGGCGTCCGGCAGTTGGGACACTCGTAAATCATGCGTACTCCCTAATCATACGTACTCCCTAATCATGCATATGTCCTGACGTATCGGCTAAGGCGCATTTGTTTGGTTCCAGTAGGCTTCATTGTCCTGAAGCGCGGCGGCCAGCGTCCCGGTGCAGGGCTGACCGGCATTGTTACTGCTCAGGTCCCAGATGTCTGCGCCTTGACAGGTCTGCGTCGGACGCAAGGCACGGACATGACCGTCGGCGAACAGCCAGTTGCTGTGGGTAAAATGGCCCGCGAACAGATCCGTGTGCGACCCTGCGGCGGCAAAGTCGCACATGCCGCAGTCCGGCGAAAGCAGGGGAGGATTGGGCGGGTTGTGCAGTGTGTAGCCGACGCTGTCGGACTCGCCGATCAAGAAAAGCGTGGATGGATTCTGGATGCCCGACAGGCGCGTGGCCGCGCCGCCGGTTTGCAGAACGCTGGCATTTGCGCCGTAAGAAACAAAAAACGTGCTGTTGTCAACGTCTGTATACACATCGTTGTAGGGGTTGGACGGGCAGCGGAAAACATCCACAGTGCGGGTGTAAAGAAAAGTAAGCTGCCGCCAGGTGACAGTCATTCCGCTTGTGCTGGAGTACGCCGCGGACGGCAGCGCCTCGTCATTGTCGCCGGAATACTCAGTCAGGGCAAGGCTGATCTGCTTTAAGTTGGACGCGCAGGACACGCGGCGGGCGTTTTCCCGCACTTTTTGGAACACTGGGAACAGCAGCGCTCCCAGCAGCGCGACAATGGCGATCACAACTAAAAGCTCAATCAGCGTGAACGCTTTTTGACTAACAGCGCTTCTTCGGCGGCTGGAAGCAAACATGACAGACTCCGCAGACGCTTCCTTGCTTCGCGCCTATAATTGCATTATTCCACACTGCTTCCGCTGTTTCCTGCCGGCGTTTCTACCGGCGTCGTGCGCTGCGCCGACAGAAAAAGCCGCCGCACCGTGGCAGGCGTCACTTTTGCCCGCTCGGCAATCGCGTGGCCGACCACCCAAATAATACCCTGTGCATCGGCCACGATTGGAATCCGTTCGCGCTGGAAGCGCGGCACTTTCGCATCCGTGAAGATGTCTGAGACTTTCTTGTGACGCCCACTCATGCCCAAAGGATCAAGGCGATCCCCATGCCGCCAGTTTCGCAGCACAAGCGACGCACTTTTTACGGTGTCTGCGTCCAGCATAGCGGCTCCAGCCTCATCCTCCCAGCCTACTGAAACGCGCCAGCCAATCTCTTCCAAAGCCGCTGCGCCCGGCACGGGCAGGGGAACAGAAAAATAGCCGGGCGAGATAGGAACACTCGCAAGCGTCAGCGCCAGAGTATCTCCTGCAACGCGAAGGGTGCAGACTGGAGAGGGAAGCGTCAGGACCGACGCCGCCGGGCTTGAGTGCGCCATCATGCGGCAGGCTTGTTCTAAGTGTTCGTGGGTGACGCCTTCTCCGGTGCCGCGCAGATTTGCAATTGCCAGCCGCAGAACGCGGCGCAGCAGGGCCGGATGCAGGGCCGCTAGAGCCGCTCGGTCCAATTCGACACGGAAAACGTGGCTGTCCCATGTTGCTTCCGTGAGTGCCGCCTGCGCCTGCGCGTCTAGGTAATCGCTGTCCCGCCTAGAAATCTCCGACAGCCGCACGAGTGCATCGTCAACCCGCGCATTGTAATCTCGCCGCAGCGCCGGCAAAAGCTCCAGCCGAATACGGTTGCGCGTGTAATGCTCCGCCGACAAATTAGACGAGTCCTGCCGGGGCGACAAGCCGTGCGCCTGATTATACGCTTCCACTTCCCGCCGCGTTACGCCGAGCAGCGGACGAACAATTTTGCCCCGCTGCTCCGGGATGCCGCGCAGTCCATCTAATCCCGTTCCGCGCAGAATGTTTCCCAGCACTGTTTCCGCCTGGTCATCGCGTGTATGCCCCGTCGCAATCTTGTTCGCACCGACCCGCGCCGCCGCCTCTTCTAGAAACTTGTACCGTGCCGTCCGCGCCGCTTCCTGCACGCTTTGGCCGCGCCTCGCTCCCAAATCCACCCGCCCGACATGGCAGGCAATCCTGCGCTCCTGGCACCACGCCGCCAACCAGTCCGCCTCCGCCGCCGACTCTTCCCCCCGCAGTCCATGATCCAGATGGGCAGCCGTGACCCTCCCAAGCCCCCGCGCCTCCCGCTCCGTCCACAGCACATGCAGCAAACACAGCGAATCCGGCCCGCCGGACACCGCGACTAGTACACGGTCTTCGGGAGCCAGGAGAGACCAACGTAATTTAGCAGCGATTGCTGACTTGTCTGTCATAAAGTGCCACTGACACCAAACCGCCTAAGTACGAGATATGGTCACATTGATGCAGATCTATATCCGTCAGAACTGCCAGCAGCCCAGCGTAATTGCCATAAATATCAGAACAGTTTCATGGTGTCTCGTGAAGGTATTTGAGAAGAGCGTGAGCCTGCATAGGGCGTTATGAGACTCTTCTAACCCCACAGACGCAACTTAATCCGGGAGCAAATAAACTCCTTTGTTTTCTTGCGCCGCTTGCACACATATCTTTCGCTACTTCTCCAGCACAACATGCAAATTGTCCGCCTCTTGATGCGCCGCTATGAGTTGATCGAGTTCAATAATTAGATTAAGCAGATCATCATTGGTATAGAGCGTGTCGTTGTAGTAATCTTTCATTTTGGCGACTTGAGAGTCTGAACCAAGATGTGTTTCTGCGAGCTGCAATATCCCTTCGTGTTCGTCTTCAAACCCGAAGGACGTATACGAGTCCTTTATAGGCCAGTAATATACAAGGCCGACAATATAAACGTCTAACGCCATTTCATCTTAGGAGATCTACAACGCCGCTAGCCGCTCGTCCAAGAGGCGGTTGACGATGTCGGGCTTGGCTTGGCCTTTCATGGCTTTCATCACTTGACCCGTCAAAAAGCCTTTGCTTTTGTCGTTGCCGGCTTTAATTTTGGCGACAACGTCCGGGTTGGCAGACACCACGCGGTCAACTTCGGCGGCGATGGCGCTGTCGTCGGAGACGGCGGCGAGGCCGCGAGCGTCTATGATGGACTGCGGGGATGCGCCGGTCTCGAACATCTCGGCCAAAACAGTCTTGGCGCTGGCGTTGGTAATGCCGCCGCCGTCGCGCAGGGCGATTAAGCCGCGTAAGTGAGCAGGCGTGACTTTCGTTTCGGTGATGTCTTGATTGGAAGCGTTCAAGAGCTTTGCCAAATCGCCGGTGACATAATTGGCAATGGCTTTGGCGTCGGCTCCATCAGCCGCATCTTCGAAGTAGGCAGCGAGCGGGCGGGACGCGGTCAGAATGGCGGCGTCATAGGGACGCAGGCCGTATTGGATAACAAACCGCTCGCGCTTGGCGTCCGGCAGCTCCGGCAGGGCGGCACGGGCGGCGTCTACGACGGCATCGTCAAAGTGCAGAGCGACCAGGTCCGGCTCAGGAAAATAGCGATATTCCTGCTCTTCTTCCTTGAAGCGCATATGGTAGGTTTCGCCGCGCAGGTCGTTCCAGCCCAGAGTTTCCTGGCGCACGGCTTCGCCGTCATTCAGCAGCTCAGACTGGCGCTCGACTTCGTACAAGACGCCTTTGTAGACCGACTTGAACGAGTTTAAGTTCTTGATCTCGGTCTTGACCCCGACGCCGTTTGTGCCGGCGGGCCGGATGCTCAGGTTCGGCTCGGCCCGCAGATGCCCTTCTTCCATTTTGCCGTCGGACACGCCGAGATAGACCAGGATTGAGCGCAGCTTTTCCAAATACGCGCGGGCCTCATCGGCGGATGTCAGGTCGGGCGGGAACTCGGTGACAATCTCCATCAGCGGCACGCCGGAGCGGTTGTAATCCACTTCGCTTTCGTTGCCGCCGGCATGGATCAGCTTGCCCGTGTCTTCTTCCAAGTGAACGCGGCGAATGTGAATGCGCTTGGAAGTGCCGTCCTCTAAGTCAATGTCTAAATATCCGCCGACACCGATAGGGTTCTCGTACTGAGAAATCTGGTAGCCTTTGGGCAGGTCAGGGTAGAAGTAGTTCTTTCGGGCGAACACGCAGTCCCGCGACACCTCGCAGTGCAGCGCCAAAGCCGTTCGCAGCACAAGCTGAACCGCCTGCCGGTTCATCACCGGCAGGGAGCCGGGCAGGCCCAAACAGACCGGGCAGGTGCGCGTGTTTGGTGCACCGCCAAACTCATTGGCGCAGCCGCAGAACATCTTGCTTGCAGTCAAAAGCTCGGCATGGCATTCCATCCCGATCACAGGTTGATAAGTCGTCATGGTGCTATTTTACCTGATGAACAACAGTAATTTCTAAATGCGCTGTTCCTAAATGCGCTTCGCTTCTGACCATTGTCAATAGAGAAACATAAAAGCCGCCAGCCGAGCAGTGTCAAAAAATGTTTTTGCGGAGCGTTTTTTCTCTTAAACCGGAGCGTTAGGCTCACGCTGGACCCGGATAATAATACCAGGACGCCAAAAAAATAATTGAACCGGCGTACCTAGGAGAAACCCATGCAAAGCGCCGCCTCTGAAATTATCATCGCTTCTGAAACTATTATCTTCGACTCCGTCGTCTTCCCGCCGGACACGCTCCCAGCCGTGCAGATCGTTAAACCCCGCACGGCTGCACCGGGAAAAGCCCTGATTCGCACCCTGCTCCTGAAGTGGGACATGATTGCCGTTGTCACGTTCATGCTTGCCAGCGCGGTCTATGGGATGTATGCCCTCTGCTTCCTGACTGGATTTTAATTGAGTTCTCTTGTATTTCTTGGCCTGTTCCGGTATAACACACGCACGGCGCGGGACGGGCCGTTTTTCCTCTGCTGCTGAGTGCACTGCTAAAGAAGCTGCTGATGGGAAGGATTGCATTCGGGAAGGGACATCGTAGATGATGACTAAATCTCAAGCCATCGCTCCTCTTGCTGTTACTTTGTTTGGTCCAATGCAAGTCTCTGTGGGCGGGCAGCCGCTGGCTCATCCGCGCTCCCGCAAATCTCTGTGGCTGCTGGCACTGCTGGCGCTGCGTCAGGGCCGGCCGGTCGAGCGCGAATGGCTGGCTGAAACTCTCTGGCCGGACGCCGGCACTGACCAGTCGCTGACCAGCCTCCGCACGGTCCTGTGCGAGCTGCGGCAGGCACTGGGCCGCGAAGGCAGACGAGTACAGTCTCCGAACCGCCACTCTCTTTGCCTAGAACTGGGTGGTATGTTTGTAGACCTGCTTGAGTTCGACGCAGCAAAAAGCAGCCGCGAGGCGGCAGTGCTGAAGCAGGCTGTGGCATTATATCAAGGCCCGCTTTTGGAAGGCTGCACCGAAGAATGGGTGACGCAGGAGCGTCTTGCGCGTGAACAAGACTGCCTGCGGGCGCTGCAAACATTGGCAGACGCTGCCCGCGCCGACGGAGATTTTGAGACGGCCACTGGGTACTTTCGCCATGCTGTGGGGCTGAACCCCTGGCGGGAGTCCGCGCAGCGCGGACTGATGCAGGCACTTTCCGAAAGCGGAGACAGCAATGCCGCCTTGAATGTCTACCATGTCTTAACGCGCCTCCTGCAAAAAGACAATCCGCGAGCGTCCCCGGATCAAAAGACGACGGCTCTTTACTCCTTCCTGCGTGCGGAAGCGCGTCGGCGTGCGTCCCTGCCGCATCGGTTAGCCGCCGAATCCCCAACCGCTCCTGAGACCGACTCCGCGCCGGCTGTCACCGGATATGTGCCTCATGCGCTGACGGACTTGATCGGACGCGCAGAAGAGTGCGTGTCCGTTATGGCGCGGCTGCGACGGTTCCGGCTGGTGACGCTGACCGGGCCGGGAGGAATCGGCAAGACCCGGCTGGCCCTGTCGGTGGCGGCTGAAGCCGCTTCCGAGTACGCTGACGGCGTGTGGCTGGTCAGCCTGGATTCGCTGGCTGAAGGCAGACAGGTAGAGCGGCAAATTCTCCTGGCGCTGGGCCTCAAAGAAGAGCCGGAGCGCACTGCCGCGCAGACTTTGACCGACTACCTGCGGCAAAAGCGTCTGCTGCTGGTGCTGGACAACTGCGAGCATCTGCTGGAAGCGAGCGCCGAAATCGCTGGGCAACTGCTGGGCGGCTGCGCCGCCGTGCGGATTTTGGCTACCAGTCGGGAAGCGCTGGGAATTACCGGCGAGGCGGCCTGGGCCGTGCCGGGTCTCGCCAATTGCGAAAGTGTTCAGCTTTTCGTGGAGCGTGCCCAAGCCGTAAACAGGAGCTTTGCGCTGACCGAAAACAATGCCCCGGCAGTGGCGCAGGTCTGCGCCCGGCTGGAAGGCATTCCTCTCGCGATTGAGCTGGCGGCGGCGCGGGTGCGCGTGCTGACCGCCGAGCAGGTCGCGGTGCGACTGGATGATCACTTAAGCCTTTTAACCGGCGGAAGCCGCGCCGCTTTGCCCCGGCAGCAGACGCTGCGGGCGACGCTGGACTGGTCCTACGACCTCCTCAGCCTGCCGTCGCGCCTTTTGCTGGCGCGGCTGTCCGTGTTCGCGGGCGGGTGGACTTTAGAAGCCTCAGAGCGTGTCTGCGCGGGTGGCAAGATTGCCGCCGTGCAAGTTTTAGACATGCTGGCAGGTCTGGTGGACAAAAGCCTGGTGGTGGCGGTTCCGTTAGGAAAAGAAACGCGCTACCGCTTTTTGGAGATAGTACGCCAATACGCTGAGGAACGCCTGACGGAAAGCGGGGAGGCTGATACCATGCGGAACCGGCACCTGTCGTGGTGCGTAGCGCTGGCGGAAGACGTGGAGCCATACATGATAGGACCGGAACAAGTGGCGCTGCTGGCGCGTTTGGAAACGGAACATGACAACTTGCGGGCGGGGCTGGCCTGGGGTGAGGCGTCCCCGGCGGGCGCGGAACAAACCTTGCGTCTAGCGGGTCCGCTGGGTTTTTTTTGGTTTCTGCGGGGCGAATGGGCTGAGGAACAGCGGCGTTTGATGGCGGCACTGGCGCGGGAAGGCGCGGAAGCCAGCACGGTGGCACGCGCCAAAGTCATAATTGCTTTGATGCGGTTGGCAGATTTCCAGGAAGATACTGAAACAGAATACTCGCTTGCCGAACAGCTGCTTGCGGTCTCCCGTGAGATTGGATACCATGCCGGTGAGGCGCAAGGTCTTACTAACATAGGCATGATGAAACTCGGACAGGGCGATCTGGAGGCCGCCTCTTCTTACTACACGCAGTCGCTGGTAGTTGCCCGCAAGCACAAGCACCGGGCCACTGAGTCGAGAATCTACAATGGGTTCGGGCTTATAGAACGCGAGCAAGGTAATCTTGAGGCCGCCTATTCCCATTTCGAGCAAGCGCTGGCGATCCGCCGCGAAATTGGCTGGCGCGACGGCGTGGCTTATAGTTATGGATTGCTTGCCGATACGAAACGTGCACAAGGGGATTTAAGCGTGGCCCGTTCTTTCCACGAGCAGGCGATGGCAATCCACTGCGAAATGGGCAACCCGATGGGCGAGATAAGCAGTCTCTATAGCCTCGCGGGTTTAGCACGCGCTCAGGGAGATTGGGAGGCCGCCGTCCCGTTGTACGAGCAGGTGCGGGCGATCCACCACCGGCTTGGCGACCGAAAAGGGGAGGGCGGTGATCTCTTTTGCCTGGCATCGCTGGCCTGCTCGCTGGGCGACTGGGAGAAATCGCGCTTGCTGAGCAAGGAAGCGCTGACAATTTCCCGCGAAACCGGAGACCTGGAAAGGGAAGCGCTGTGCCTCAACCGTCTGGCGGAAGCGGCCCGCGCCCAGAAAGCACCGGCGATAGCGCGGGCGCTTCTGGCTCAAAGTTTGGCGCTGCACGGAAAGTTTAATAATTCCCAAATCACGCTCAACACGCTGGTGGAGCGGGCAGCTCTGGCGCTGACGGACGGGAATGCTCTTGGCGCGGCCTGTCTTCTTGGGGCCGTGTCAGCAGCACAGGAGGGAGGCGCGGCAGCCCTTCTGCCGGAGCAGAAAGAGACCTACACGCATGCACTCGACGCCGTCCGCGCCGCGCTATGCAATCCCGGCTTCACGGAAGCCTGGGACGCCGGACGGGCGATGACGCTTGATGAAGCGGTGCAGTATGCGCTGAAGAAAGTTTAGGGCGACGAAGGCATTTCGCGCCACTGGCCCTTGCGGATGGCGAGGCGCAGCAGCAAGATTCCCGCGTAAGAGCCGACAAGAAGGCCAACAAGGCTGGCTTCTGGGCCGAAAGAACCGCCGGTCGCGAGAAATGCGCCGTGAACGTGTCCGGCAAACAGCGTGTTTGGGTCGTTTTCCCACGCCCCGGAGTTTGCCGTGCCGTAGATAGAGGTCTCAAAGAAGTTCCAGCCCCAATGCAGGCCAATCGGCAGCCACAAGCGGCGTGTCAGCAGGTACGCGGCGGAAAAGAGCAGGCCGGTTTCCAGTGACAAAAACAGCGGTCCGACCAGCCACTGCCCGGTTGATAGGCCGTTGACCGGACTCGCGAGATGCAGCAAGCCGAAAAACAGCGACGAGGCAATTAGCGCAATGCCGGAGCCGTAGCGCCGCTCCAAAGTCTGGAAAATGCAGCCGCGCACGGCGACTTCCTGAAAGACGGCGATGCACAAAAACAATTCCAGCGGCAGCACCGGGCGGAAGTGGGCGTTGATGCTGCCGGTATGGTACAAGCCAAACGCACCCATCATGCCGATAATCGCGGAAAAGACGCCGCCGCCGATCATCAGCCCAATCGCTGTTTCCGAAAAGAATCCCTGCGGCGCAAATCCGGCGTCCGAAAATGTGCGCCGGTTAATCCATCGGGTGACGACTATGTATCCCAGCACCGCCGCGACCGCAAAGCAAAACTCGACCGTCAAGCCGCCGCGCTCGTTGTTTGGGTCAATCTGCACATGCGTCAGCCGAAAGATCGCCAGTAGCGGCAGGCCGATTGCCAAAAGGATCGCCGCGGAGATACCGGCAAAGACAAGTATCTGCGTGACAGGATGTTGGCGCCACTGTCCCCGCCAAGAAGGTTCGCCTGGAACCGGCGTGTCTGCATTGAAAGAAAGAAGCACGTCAGCCACGCCACTTTCTTTGGGGCCGCTTTTGGTTAACTCGCGTAACCAGTTTCTTTAATGTCATCCACTAAATCTTCTAATCTGTTTTCTGCGTTCAGTAACTTTATGATGCTGTTTGTGAGTGGCTTATGGCTATAAATATGCTTAACTGCACTCAAAGCAATCTCCCGCTCATAATACTCCTCTGCCCATGCTTGATAAGAATGAGGATTGCCGGCCAGCAAGAAAAGCAGATCGCTAGAGCCGTCTGCGTCTTTAGAATCTGAAAAGGTGATGCCACCGCGCGTCCAGCCGTCGTCCTCTCTGGTGCGCCAGATACAGAATGTCACCTCTTCTCTTGAGAATGCCGGGGCGGATAATGCCGCACCTAATTCCTTCAGGATGCCGTCGTACATGCCAGGCCAAATAGAAGGCGGGTTTGTTCGGTACGGACTCATTGCGGCCTCGTGAGCAAAGCCTTTGATAACAGCCCCCGCAGAAACAAGCAAAATGAAATAGTCATCGCCCTCAGCGTTCCGCATCGAGGCAAGAGAAGCATCTTTATCCCAGCAGTCATTAAACGAGTAGCAGCGTCCCTGCCAATCAGGACAAATGATGGCATCTAACATTGCCAGCGACTGACACAGCCGCTTTAAACTCGCAATATCCGGCAGACCAGAAAGGTTCTGCGTGGATGGCCCTGGCATGATAAATCTACTCAACGTGAATATGGCTGGAGCGTTCGATGGTAGCCCGCTGATGATGCCACTCTGTCGCCTGCTCGTAGGCGTGGGCAGCGCGGAAGAGCGTCTCTTCGCCGAAGGCCGGGGCCATGAGCTGCAGGCCAATGGGCAGGCCATTCGAAAAGCCGCAGGGCAGGGAAATCGCGGGGATGCCGGCCATGTTGGCGGGAATGGTCAAGATGTCGTTCAATTTCATTTCCAAAGGGTCGGAGACAGCCCCAATCTTGAACGCGACTGTGGGGGCCGTCGGAGCGATGATGATGTCGTACTTGGCAAAGGCTTCATCAAAGTCGCGCTTAATGAGCGTCCGCACTTTTTGCGCCTTCAAGTAAAACGCATCATAGTAGCCCGCCGAGAGCGCATACGTGCCGATCATAATGCGCTGCTTGACTTCCGGTCCAAAGCCTTCTTCGCGGGACTTTTCGAATAAGTCTACGGCATTGGTTGCCCGCGCCGTGCGGTGGCCGTAGCGGACGCCGTCATAGCGGGCCAAGTTGGAAGACGCTTCGGCGGGGGCGAGAATGTAGTACGTCGGCAGGGCATATTCGGTGTGCGGCAGGCTGATTTCCTCGGCAACCGCGCCGAGCGAGACCATTTGGGCAATGGCGGCGCGGACGGCATCGGCAACGGCAGGGGCGACGCCCTGCGCGAAATACTCTTTGGGAACGCCGATTTTCAGGCCCTTGACATCGCGTGTCAAAGCTTGGGTGTAGTCCGGCACAGCCTGGTCAATGCTGGTGCTGTCCAGAGAATCATGCCCGCTCAGAACATTCATTAAAAGCGCGGCATCGCGCACGTCTTTCGTGATGGGGCCGATTTGGTCGAGCGACGACGCGAACGCGATTAGCCCGTACCGGCTGACCCGGCCATAAGTCGGCTTCAGGCCAACGACGCCGCAGAAGGCCGCCGGCTGGCGGATGGAGCCGCCGGTGTCCGAGCCGAGCGCCCAAATCGCCTCGCCCGCTGCGACTGCCGCCGTGGACCCGCCCGACGACCCGCCCGGCACAGTTCCCAAGTCCCACGGGTTATGCGACGTGCCGAACGCCGAATTTTCGGTGCTGGACCCCATCGCAAACTCATCCAAGTTCGCTTTGCCGACAAAGACGCTCCCCGCCACCAGGAGCTTCTCCACCACAGTCGCATTATAGGGCGGCAGGAAGCCGCGCAGCATCTTGGACGAGCAAGTTGTTTCCGTGCCGAGGGTGCAAAGGTTGTCTTTGAGGGCCAGTGGAATGCCTGCCAGCGGCGACAGCGTTTCGCCCCGCATCCGTGCGGCGTCTACGGCGTCCGCCTGCGCCTGCGCGACCCCTTCCGTCACCGTGACATACGCTTTGACATGGCCTTCCACATCGCCGATGCGGTCCAGCACCGCATCGGTCACTTCGCGGGCGGAGACTTCGCGGGCTGTTAGTTTTGCGGCGAGTTCATGCGCCGTCAGTTCATAAAGTTCCATAGTAATTAGCTGCTTCTGTCCTGTGCTCTTGCCATAATTTGCTGGATAACCTCGGTCTTTGCTTCAGCGTAGTCGTTCATGCTCGGCCAGTCTTGGCCGGCTAGTTTTCTTTTTGTTCCTTCGTAAAGCTCGCGTTCATCGCGGTTTTCCCGCAGGTGATTGCGAAAAATCAGGTAGCGGTCAATTTCTGAGGACCCGTCTGAAAAGACATGAAGATGAATGTCTTTCTCCGGCGTTCGCAGCATCCGATGCTCCTGCCATTCCGGCTCGCGCACTCGCAGAATGTAGCCCGCGCTCTCTAAGTATGGCAGGTAGGAGGCTTCATCGCGTGAGTCTTCCACGACAAGCAGTATGTCAATGATAGGCTTTGCGCCCAGTCCCGGAACCGACGTTGAGCCGATATGCTCGATTTGTTGTGCCGCGCTGCCTAAAGCGCGGGCAATACGCTTCCGGTGCGTCTCAAACTGTGCGGGCCAGGCTGGGTCGTAATCGCAGATTTCAATGCGCCGTTTCTCAGCGCCCCCAAATATTTCCGTGCTGCCTATTATTTCCTTGCTGCCTATTATTTCCGTGCTGCTCATTTAATCTTCCATGATCTGCGGCACGATAAAGTTGCCGTCGCGCTTTTCCGGGGCATTGGCCGTGACAGCCTCGCGGGGGAGGGAAGGGCGGATTTCGTCTTCCCGGAACACATTTTGCAGCGGCAGAGAATGGGAGGTCGGCGCAATGCCGTTTGTGTCTAGTTCTTGCAGACGCTCAAACTGGCTGAGAATGCCGTTCAGCTCGGTGGTCAGGCGCTGTTTTTCAGTCTCGGACAGCTCCAGCCGTGCCAAAAACGCCACGCGGGCGACTTCGTCTAATGTGAGTTGTTCAGCCATAAGGTGTGATTTCGTTCCAATACGCCTAAATTCCTGCCGTCCGCGGCACAATCAGAACCAAAAAAGCCGGAGCAGGAAATTCTCCCGCTCCGACCACAGCAAAAAAACTATTACATTGTTTAAGAGTGCGGCGTCGAGCGTGACTTCTTCTTAGGCGGCATCAGTGCTTCCAGCGACTTCAGATCGCTCATAGTTTCCAGCTCAAAGTGAAAATCAATCACTTCGCTGATGTCAATCGCGCCTTTGGCGGCGAACTGCTCTTTCTCGGTGTGCGAGACTTCGACTGCCGTGTCTTTAAGAATCCCTTCTTCCCATTCTTCCTGCTTGATGAACTGCTCGCCCAGCTTCTTGCAGCGGGAGCAGCGAAACTTGACGTATACAAAACTCGGCCCGAAGAGGCGCAGATAGTATCCGTGCTGAACAACGTCCTTTGCGATAACGCGCTGGCCGCAGTTGCACTTAATTGATGTCCGCATATGACTCATAGTAGCTACCTCCCGGATGGTGTTTCGACAAAAATGCAGGCGCAGGACAATGAAACAAAATAAAGAAAAATCGGCGCGAAATTGGAGGCACTTTGCGCGTACTGCATTATCTCCCTATTATATCACAATAGTTCCAAAATCCCGGCACTTTCTATTATGGCAGACTGTGCCAATTCCTGCACTGATTTGATGTCGATTTATTGGGCTTCTATCGGACGCTCGCACTGCTTGGCAAGTTCCCGGCGCAGGCGCAGCAGGGCCACATCTTTAGCTTTGGCTTCCAGCATGATGTCAAACGGGCGAAGCGTGTCCGCGCCGACTGCATTCCAAAACAGCACAAACTCCAGCGGGTTGATAAAGTCCGCGTGGGCTTTCAGGCGCGGCGAATGCAGCTTCGCCACTGTACGCTCACGCCCGGACGCGCCCAGCTCCTTTTCAACAGTCTGGGTAAAATCCGTGGACGGCGACGAATAGTGGATTTTAGGCGTCACGGCTTCCGGCCAAGTCGCCAGCGCCCGCTTTAAGGCTTCCGCTATCGGCAGGGCTTCCGGGTTAAAGCAGAAGTGGTGCAGATTGTCGAAGACCACCGAAATGCCCGTCGCCTCGCTGATTTCCAGCACTTCCGTGGCGCTGAATGAAACGTCATCGTTTTCCAGCACCAGCCGACGCTTAGTATGCTCCGGCAGGTCTTTGTAGCGGCGCACGAACCGCGCCTTACTCTCGTCCCGGTCGCCGTAGACGCCGCCGACATGAGTGACCACGACAGCCTCCGGCCCGCAGCCCATGACGTCCAAGAGCTTCGCCTGCGCGTTCAAATCCGTGATGCTTTTTCGGGCCACTTCTTCGTCTAAAGCGTTCAGCAAAATATACTGCGACGGGTGCAAACTCAGGCGAATGTCATACTGCCGCGCCAGCGCTCCCAGCTCTTTCAGTTCTTCTTCAGCTTCTTCCAACTGATTATGGAACTGCGGCATGTCGGGGTGGGTGAGGTACGGCACAAAGTCCGACGACATCCGGTACATATGAATATCCGCTTTGTGCAGGTAGTGGAAAACTTCTGTCACATACTCAATAGACTTCCGCACATGCGGCCCCGTCTGCCATTTCCGTGCATCGTTCGACGGCATCCCCGCCTCCGCCGGGATCGTCGCCAAATTGCCCCCATGCCCAATCACCTTCACCGCAAACCCAAACCGCATTCCCCGCCCCCGCTTTCTAACGCGGTTATACCCGAAACAGCGGCGCGTGGTACAATCAATGGCATCTGCCATGCAAATCAACTACATCCTGACACAAGCCGCGAAAGACAAACTAGCCGCCGCTAATCCTGGCGCTTTAAGTCAGATGCGTCTTCTGTATCATTATACACAAGGGATTGTCAAGCTATGCTATGAAGACGAGTCTCTTGAACTCCATGTCCCTGTTTTTGACTTTGCTTGGTGTCTGTTGCATATTGTGAAGAAATTGCAAACTGAAGACTCAACTCTTTTCCAGTTCACGGAGAGCGCTGACGTAGTTACATTCCTCCGCTTGGAGGAGATGGTCTTAATCACGACTGACTTCTCAGAATGGCAGTGTCAGCTTCCATATCAGCAGTTAGAAGCGTCAGTCGAAGAATTTGCTCAAGCCGTAGTGGATGACTTATGCGCTTCAGTTCCAGAACTGCGAGCCAATCCAACGATCAAAGAAGCCTACAAAAAGCTGGCAGGAAGTGGTGTGCAAGAGCAGGACAAAGATACGAGTGAGTAAACTCACTCGTATCTTTGTCCTGCTTGATCCTTACCGAAACTTCGTTTGCTTCTGACCTAAGCCAGCACTGCAAAAGTCCTACGATCAGTTTACAATCCCACTGTAGACGTAAGCGTTTCAGATGAACGCTTTCCAGAACTCCGGGTCGAAGGGCAGATCGGTTTGGGCTTGGAGGCTGGTGAGGTAGTCAGCGGTCTGGGCGGCATTGAGCGGGCGTGCGGCGGGGGAAAGGGTGTCGCCGACCAAGACCATTTGGCCGGAAGGCAGGTCGCCCCGGCGGTTGCAACGTCCGGCGCGGCGGATGAGGTTTTCGGGGGGGCAGAGGGTGGACAGCAGCACGGTAGCATCTAAATCGCTGGCTTCTAAGGCGTCGCCGGTAGTGAGTAACAAATAGCCTTCGCCTTCTTTTTCTAGTTCTCTGAGCTGGGCATAAGTGCGGCGGCGGCTTTCCGCGGGCTGGCTTGTGTAATACAAATAGACGTTGTGCGGGTAGGCCGACGCCAGGCGCGAAAACAAGGCTTCGGCCTCGGCTTCGGTTTCAGTGACGCCGAAGACGCGGGAGTTTTGGAAGTAGGCCCGGCGTATTTCCGACTCAATCAGCGCCAGTGGATCGGCGGCAGGCTTGTAGGCCAGCGTGCGCGGCGGCTGAGTTTGGATGCCGGGGCCGGGCAGGGTCTCTAAAAAGCTGAGTTCTTCAGCAAACGGCGTCGGCATGGTGCTGGACGCGACGACAACGTCCATGTCTTCGGCGAACAAGAACTCGACCAGGCGGTGGAACCGGGAAAACGCATCATCTGTGTAAGAATGCGCTTCGTCAAAAAAGAACAAGTCCCGGCGCGGCGTGTCACCTTGCGCTCCAACTAGGGCTGCGGGCAGGGCATGGACCCCGCCGCTGCCGAAAAACAATTCTCGAAACCGGCTGAACGTCGTAAGGATTAAATCCACATCGGCTTCCAGCGGATTGGTGATAAACTGCGGGTCTTCCGTACCGTCCGGGAAAAATCGGCGGCACAGATTGCCCGTTGACTCTTCATCGGCAATGTCCAGGCAGACGGTGCGCGGCGTCTCATCGGCCTGCACCGACGCCTTGAGGTACGGCACGGCCCGATAAAGATAATCGTCAAGTGGCGAGCCGTCCGCGCCGATCAGAAACAAGCGGCGAGGTGCGCCGCCCCGGCGCAGGCCGAGCGCTGGAATCAGCACCGACTCCATCTTGCCTGCCCCCGTTTCTGCCAGCAGCAGGCCGCCGATGTCGCCCTCCGGCTCGGACAGCCGGGCATACAGCGCCGCCTGCCAGGGATAAGCAGACGCCAGCACGCCGTCGGAAGTCAGCCGGTATGCGGCAGTCGCAATTTCAAGAGGGTCTGCTGTCGTAAGTGTCATTTCCTGTATTATATCACGGCTTGCCCATTCTGTAACGCCTTCGGGCTTCTCTGTCTAGGGTATAATAACGGCGTATTTCGATTTAGACGACCTCACCCCGCCGCAAGCGGCGACCCTCTCCTTAACAAGGAGAGGGTGAGAAAACACGGGCATCTGCGGGCGCTTGCTGTTTTGTCTTTATTATTCTATCCTCTCCTTAACAAGGAGAGGGTGAGAAAACACGGGCATCTGCGGGCGCTTGCTG
>CAXTER010000048.1:0-1187 GCA_964243345.1 uncultured Armatimonadales bacterium | reverse complement strand
TTTTGTCTTTATTATTCTATCCTCTCCTTAACAAGGAGAGGGTCGCCGCTTGCGGCGGGGTGAGGTCTCCGTACTTCTCAAAGGTTACTTTGTTATGATTACAGTTCAAGATGTCAGCAAGTCGTATGGGACGCGCACGCTCTTTGACCAGGTTTCGGTCAAGTTCACGCCGGGCAACCGCTACGGCCTGACCGGGCCAAACGGCGCGGGCAAGTCTACGTTTATGAAGATACTCACCGGCGACATTGAGCCGTCCAACCGAGGCACGGTCTCAAAGCCGCGCAAAGTCGGCGTTTTAAGTCAAAATCAGAATGCGTTTGACGACAAGCGCATTATTGACACGGTTATGATGGGCAACATGACCCTGTGGAACGCCCTGTCGGAGCGCAACGTGCTGTGCGAAGCGGAAGAGTTCACCGACGCCATGATGAACCGCCTGGGCGATTTGGAGTCGCTGATTGCCGACGAAAACGGCTACGAAGCCGAAATCGAGGCCGCCGAGATTTTGCGCGGCATCGGCATTCCCGATGAAAAGCACACGGATTTAATGTCCACCCTGCCGAACGACTACAAGTTCCGGGTGCTTTTGGCCCAGGCCCTGTTCGGCGGCTCCGATGCGCTGCTACTCGATGAGCCGACCAACTACATGGATTTGGAGACAATCCATTGGCTGGAAGAGTTCCTGCTAGATTACAAAGGCACGCTCATTGTCATTTCCCATGACCGGCATTTTCTAAATGCCGTCTGCACCCATATCGCCGACATTGACTACGACACGATTATCAACTATCCCGGCTCGTATGACGACATGGTGGAGCATAAGATGCAGGCCCGAACCCGCGTCGAGAACGACAACAAAGACAAAGCCAAGAAGATCGCTCAGTTGCAGGAGTTTGTGTCCCGCTTCGCCGCCGGCCAGCGGTCGTCGCAGGTGCAGTCCCGCCGCAAGGAAATGACCCGCCTCGCGCCGACGGAGATGAAGAAATCCAATATCCAGCGTCCGTTTATCCGCTTTGACCAAAAAAAGCCGTCGGGCCGCGAAGTCGTCACCGTCGCCAATTTGGAAAAATCGTTTGGCCCGCAGCATGTTCTGTGTGATCTGAGCTTGGAAGTGACACGGGGCGAGAAGATTGCGATCATCGGCCCGAACGGTATCGGCAAAACGACGCTGATTCGCTGCTTAGTGG
>CAXTER010000047.1:0-42522 GCA_964243345.1 uncultured Armatimonadales bacterium | reverse complement strand
CCACCCTGCGTCTGCCATTGCCGGAGCGAGCTGGTACGCGAGGTCAGCCCCAGCCCAAAAATTGACCTGCATCTGCCGCCGCATGGATTCCTGCCACACCAGGAAATCACAGCCTGTCAGCAGCGGCGTCGGCTCATAAATGCCGGCGTTATGCACCAGCACATCCACCCGCCCGCCGAGCGCATGACGCGCCTCCTGCGCCAGCGCCTCAGACGCATTCGGCTCGGCAAGGTCGGCAGCCAGCAAAACATGGTCCCTGCCCGGCATCAGACGCAGTGTTTCTTCCGCCGCCGTGCGGTTGGATTGATAATGCACCGCAACTTGGAATCCGCTTTTTGCCAGCTCAACGGCAATGGCCCGGCCAATGCCGCGTGAGGCACCCGTGACTAAGGCCGTTTTTTGCGGGGTCATTCGCTCGCGTCTCCCAACGCCGCGCGGGCTGCGCGAACCAGTTCAGACGCGGCTTGCGGCGTCCCGGCAAGCGCGGTCAGATGGCCCATCTTGCGGCCCGGACGCGCCTCGGCTTTGCCGTACAAGTGCAGCGAGACATTCGGCAGTGCCAGCGCGGCGGCCCATTCTGGCGTTCCTGCCTCCCATAAGTCGCCTAACAGATTTGCCATCGCCGCCGGACGCAGCAGTTCTGCCGAGCCAAGCGGCAGGCCGCAGACCGAACGGACCTGCTGCTCAAACTGGCTTGTCGCGTGGGCTTCCATAGTGAGATGCCCGGAGTTGTGCGGGCGCGGAGCCATTTCGTTGACAATGAGGCCGCCGCCTGCCGTCACAAAGAACTCAACACACAGAACGCCGACCACTTCAAGCGTCTCGCAAATCGCCTGCGTGATTTGAACGGCTTCAACGGCAGTTTTGGCGCTGACGCCAGGTGCAGGGCAAATGGAAACATCTAAAATGCCGTCTTTGTGTGCGTTTTCAATCGGGCCGTAATAGGCGCTGCCGCTGAAGCCTCGTACGGCGACAACCGAGACTTCACGCTCGAAATGAACGAAGCCTTCCAGAACACACTCGCTGCCGCCAAGCACGTCCCAGGCAGCAGCGGCCTCCGTTATGTCTTTGAGACGCACCTGACCTTTGCCGTCATATCCAAATCCGGCGGTCTTCAGAATGGCCGGGACACCAATTGCGGCTAAAGCCGCTTGAAGCTCGTCCAGGCTAGTCACCAGACGGAACGGGGCGCAGGGAAACCCATGACGCGATAAAAACTCCTTTTCACGCCTGCGGTTCTGCGCGATGTGCAGAACGTCCCCATTTGGCCGAACCGGGATAATTTCCGCGGCAGCGGCAGCAGTTTCCGCAGGGACATTCTCGAATTCAAATGTGACCACATCCACCGTCCGAGCAAAATCACGCACGGCGTCCAGATCATCATAGGCTGCGATCCACTCTCGGTCAGACACCTGGCCTGCCGGCGTATTTGTCTCAGGCGAGAATGCCTGCACTTGGTAGCCTAAACTGCGGGCTGAGAGGGCAAACATGCGTCCAAGCTGGCCGCTGCCGAGAACGCCTAAAGTCGCGCCGGGTAGAATTGCGTCGCTCATTCCAAAGTGTCCCCCAAAACGCGGGCGGTCTGCTCGGCGCGGAATTGACGCAGCTTCTCGCGCAGGTCGGGCCGCGTATTCGCCAGAATAGCAGCGGCGAGCAGGGCAGCATTTGTCGCGCCGGCAGGGCCGATGGCAAGCGTGCCAACAGGAATGCCGGCTGGCATTTGGACAATGGAAAGCAGTGAATCCTGGCCGCTTAGGGCGCGGCTTTGCACGGGAACACCCAGCACCGGCACTAAAGTTTGGGCCGCCACCATGCCGGGCAGATGGGCCGCGCCGCCTGCGCCTGCGATAATGACTTCCAGGCCGCGTTCCTCCGCAGAAGCGGCAAACTGTGCCATAAGCGCCGGCGTTCGATGGGCCGAAACAATTCTGCATTCATGTGCGATGTCGAATTGGGTCAGAACGGCATCGGCATGGCGCATAGTTTCCCAGTCGGATTTGCTGCCCATAATCACAGACACTAGAGGATTTGATTGAGTTTCAGCGGAAGTCGAGTCAGGCATGGCAGGTATTTATTCGCGGCTGGGCTGGCGATGTCCTTCCGGTATTGTGTACAGGGAACTGCTTTGCCCGACGTGCCGACAATAAAACCAGTTCCTGAACAGCAGTCATTACGGTAATCAGGATAAACCCAAGGAAGAATATCATGCTTGATGCAGTCCATGCACCCAAAAATAGAGCCGTCCCAGCAAAATCAGCTTCGGTAAAACCAGTCTCAGCAAAGGCGGCGGCTGAAATCCCGTTGTCCGGCACGCGGCGGCTTGTTCGCTGGCACCTCACCGTGCTTGGCCTGCTGGCTGCTTTTTCGGTCGTCGGTCAAGTCGCTGTGCAGTCGGCGCTGCACGCGCCGCCGTCTCCCGCCGCCGCCCAGGCCGCGCAGCAGGAAGCGCTCGGCCAGCATCTTGTGTTAAGCGCTCTCGCGCTTCAAGCCTCGGAAACTCCAGCCCAGCGCGTCGGCTGGGAAACCGACCTGCGCGAAACGGCGGCGCTGTGGAAGCAGGCAGAGTTGGCGCTGCCGCAGGCCAGCCCGGCAGCGGCTGCGAGGCTTGGCGACGCCGCGCCGCACCAGCAGATCATGCTGGCCGCCGCCGGCAATCTGCTGGCCGCGCTGCCGCCGGACGGCAGCCGCCAGAAGTCTGACCTCTCACGCTACCTTACTCCGCTGTTCCAGCAGCAAAAGCCTTATGACACAAGCATGGACGCGGCTGCCGCTGAGTACAGCCGGGAAGCCGAGGCGCATCAAGCCGCGCTTCGCGGGATGCAGGCTGGCCTTTGCCTGCTGACGCTTCTCGCGCTCGCAGCGCTTGGCCTTCCGGCAGCCACGCTCAAGGGAAGGATCGGTCAGACCATCACAGAACTTGACGCCGCCGAAGAAAAGATAGGCGAGATGGATGCCGCTCTCAGTGAAGCCGACCGGCAGATCGCGCAGATGCGCCAAACGCTGGAAAACCTGTCCACGGTGGATGCTCTGACCGGCCTCAGCAACCACCGGGCGTTCCAGGAGCAGCTTGACCGGGAGCTCGGACGCGCCCTGCGCCACAACCAGCCGCTTTCCCTGCTGCTGCTGGATGTGGACCAGTTCAAGTCCTACAACGACAGCTACGGCCATACTGAAGGCGACCGCGCCTTGACGCTGATTTCCGGCCTGCTTGGAGATACGGCGCGGGCCAGCGACATTCCTGCCCGGTACGGCGGCAAAGAGTTTGCGATCATCCTGACTGAAACCGACATGATGGGCGCGGTTGTTCTCGGCGAGCGTCTGCGCCAGGCTGTTGCCTCGGCAGACGGCTTGCAGCGGCCTTTGACCGCCAGCATCGGCATTACCACGCTTACGCCGATGGTCTTTAGCGCGAGGGAGTTTGTCGCGCAGGCGGAACGCGCTCTGTCTCATGCCAAAGGTGATGGCCGAAACCGTGTCGCCCACATGCACCGCATTGCGGAAGCCCTGGAAGATGACGCCCCGGTTTACGCGCAGGCGGCGTAATCGTTAGGCATCCTGTTTAGAACCCGGCACTGGAAGTGCCGGGTTCTTTGCCCCTACCCGCTCTCGGCCTCGTAGCAGGAATAAAAGTAAGGGGTCGCGGCCTCAAACTCGGCGGCGCAGGTGTCCACCATCTTGTACGCGGGCTTGAGGCCGATTTCCTTGACCCAGCTTCGGACATGGATTTCCTGAACTGCCAGAATAGCCGCTAAATGCCGGTCGGCAAAGCCAAGCGTCTTGGCCCGCGTCAGCAGGACGCGGGCATCCTCCGAGAGCGGCTCAAACGGGCGGAACTTAGGCCAGTTTAAGCGCAGATGCTCCTCAAACTGGACCAGCTTCTGGATTTTGACTAGAAACCACGGGTCAACACCCGATAAATCGGCGACCTCGCGCACTAGCATTCCCCGGTGGAAGGCTTCGGCAATTAAAAACAGGCGCTGGTCCGTCGCGTTTGCCAGTCCTGTCTCGATCTCCATTTCGGTCAAGCGATCCGCGTTTTTAGGCCGCAGGCCGATTTGGCCGATTTCCAGGCTGCGAATGGCTTTCAGGAGACCCGCCTCAAAAGAGCGGCTGATCGCCATGACCTCGCCGGTCGCCTTCATCTGGGTTGTAATCCTGCGGTCTGCCGCCGTGAACTTGTCGAACGGCCAGCGCGGGATTTTGACGATAATATAGTCCAGTGCCGGCTCAAAACAAGCCAGAGTTTTCTGAGTGACGGCATTTGGGATTTCGTCCAAATGCAGGCCCACAGCGATTTTCGCGGCGACGCGGGCAATCGGATAGCCCGTCGCTTTACTTGCCAGGGCCGACGACCGGGAAACGCGCGGATTGACTTCAATAATGTAATATCCGAACGATTTAGGGTCCAGCGCCATCTGGACATTGCAGCCGCCTTCAATGCCTAGCGCTCGGATAATTTTAAGGGCCGCCGAGCGCAGCATTTGATACTCTTTGTCCGAAAGCGTCTGCGACGGTGCAACCACAATGGAGTCGCCGGTGTGCATTCCCATGGGGTCAAAGTTTTCCATGTTGCAGACCGTAATGCAGGTATCGGCGCTGTCCCGCATGACTTCATATTCAATTTCTTTCCAGCCTGCTAAATACCGCTCTACCATCACCTGATGCCGGGGCGAGAGCTTGAGGCCGCGCCGCCCGATTTCATTAAGCTGCTCCGGCGTGTACGCAATGCCGCCGCCCGTTCCGCCGAGCGTGTAAGCAGGCCGGACAATCAGCGGCCAGGGTGCCTGCTCGTTGCGCGACAGCTCTTCCAAAGCATTATCATCTTCAATAATCCAAGACTCCGGCACCGGCTCGCCGATTTCCTGCATCAGCGCCCGAAAGATTTCCCGATCTTCGGCCTTCTGAATGGCTGCTAGCGGCGTCCCCAGTAGCGTGACGCTATATTTTTCGAGGATGCCCGCTTCCGCAAGCTCCGTCGCCAAGTTGAGTCCTGTCTGTCCGCCCAAAGTCGGCAGCAGGCCGTCAGGCCGTTCTTTAGCAATGATGCGCTCGACAAACTCGACATTCAGCGGCTCAATATAGACCGCGTCGGCGGTCTCCGGGTCGGTCATAATCGTCGCGGGGTTCGAGTTGACCAGCACCACTGAGACGCCTTCCTCGCGCAATGACTGGCACGCCTGCGTCCCGGCATAGTCGAACTCGGCCGCCTGCCCAATGACAATCGGCCCGCTGCCGATGACCAGAACTTTTTTGATGCTGCTGTTTTTAGGCATGGTTACTCTTGCGCTTTGGCCTTCCGCGCCTTCTGCATGACGCTGTAAACATAATCCGTTTTGCCCTGCGTGTAGGCTTCGCGGTCTTCGGTAAATTGCGCCGACAAATTGCGCTTCAGTGCCGCATAGCGTTCTGCCTCTTCCGGGTGCGTCCGCAGGTAGTCGCGGAACAAAAGCCGGTCGGCGAACGTGAACTCACCCAAACGCGGGTCGCGCGAAACAGATAAATCTACGACATGGACATGATGCGTCCTCGGCCCGTTTGGAGGCAGACCTTTCACAAAGAACAGCCGGTCCGGCGACGGGTCATCCGCCCAGTACGCATAGCCGAGCGCTTCCAGCGCCGGGATCGCCTGCGCCCGCGCATCCGGCAGTGAGCGCACCGCAACCAGTAGATCGATAATCGGCTTCGCGGCCAGCCCTGGAACCGCCGTGCTGCCGAAATGCTCTATGGCAGCAACGGTGTCGCCGAGTGCGGTCTGCACCCGCACCGCTTCTTCGGCAAACTGTTCCGGCCACCGCAGATCGTATTCTGCGATTGCGATCTTGTCCATTATGAGCCTCTCGCTTTGATTAGAACCGCCTCCACATAGTCTGTCTTAGCCTGGCTGTAAGCAACTCTGTTGTGCCTATACAGATACGCCAGTTCCCGCTTTAAGTCTCGATAGCGTCTGGCTTCTTCGGGACAGCGGCGCAGATAATCCCGGAACAGCAGATGCTCCGATGCCGCCGGATGGTCCGGCTCGTAGACGTGCAAATGGTGGGTCAAAAGTCTCTCAGCATTAAACTTCTTGAATAACAGACGCCGCACCGGGTCACGGACAAACACGCCTTGTTCATAGCCAAGCTTTTCCAGCGCCGGCGCAGCCTCCTGCGCTTCGGCAATAGCCCGCACGACGGCCTGAATGTCTATGACAGGTCTCGCCGCAAGGCCGGGTACGGCAGTGCTGCCGACATGCTCCAGCGTGATGAGCGACACCCCAAATGCCCGGCGCAGCATCTCGGCTTCTTCAGCGTACAGAGCCGGCCAGCGCAGGTCATATTCCAGCACCTCAACCGGCTCCATGTTCAGCCCCTGCCTTCTCTAAAATGGATTGAACGAAGTCTGCTTTGCCATTGGTGTAAGCCCTGCGGTTGTCCCGGAACTTCACTGCAAGAGCGCGTTTGAGCGCTTCATACCGCTGCGCGTCGCCCGGATGAGACCGCAGGTAATCCCGAAAGGCAAGCATGGAAGCCCACTGCTCATGTCCCACTTCGACCAAATGCAGATGGTGTGTCCGCTTGAACTCAATCGCCCCTTTGCGAAAGAAGAGGCGTCCCGGAATGCCGTTTTCTCCCCGGCAGTCATAACCTAGCGCTTCCAAAGTCGGAGATTTTGCTTCGGCCTCCACAAGCGCTGTGACACCCGCTAAAATATCAATGATAGGCTTTGCGGACAGGCCGGGTATAGCCGTGCTGCCAACATGTTCAACCTCAGCAAGCGTGCTGCCGAGCGCCTGCCGAATGGCCTGGGCTTCGCCGGCAAATATGTCCGGCCAGGAAGGGTCATAAGCGGTAATGACAACTTCGTCCATCTAATTGCTCCTTGCTTTCACAAGAACCGCCGCCACATATTCATCCTGCGCAGCGCTGTACGCAATGCGGTCAGCATGGAAACGCTCGGCCAGCTTAAGCTTCAAGGCGGCGTACTGCACGGCTTCCTCCGGGTGCGCCCGCAGGTAGTCACGGAACAGCACATGGTCGCCTGCCGCCGGGAGGCTTGCTTCGTAGACATGAAGCTGATGGGTCCGCACTCCTTCCGCCGTGTTCTTCTTGAAATACAACCGCCGCTCCGGGTCAAGGTCAAACACTCCCTGCTCCCAGCCGATTCTCGCCAAAGCCGGTGCAGCGGCCTGCGCTTCAGCAAGTACCCGCACGATAGCCTGAATGTCAATGACAGGCTTTGCAGGCAGTCCTGGCACGGACGTGCTCCCGATATGCTCCAAAGTAATCAGCGATGTGCCGAACGCCGAGCGCAGACCATCGACTTCCAGCAGAAAAAGTTCAGGCCAGCGCGAATTATACTCGGAAATGACGACTTCACCTGGACGAGCATTTTGCAAGCGCATCGGCCAGCACTTTCTGGGCAAACTCTGTCTTGCCGCTGCTGTAAGCGTCGATGTCAGTGACATGACAAGCGGCAAGTTCGCGCTTGAGTTCGCCATATTGGCGGGCATCGCCGGGATGCGCCCGCAGGTAATCGCGGAAGGCCAGGTGACGCCGCCGCTCGGCGCTGTCCTGAGCGCAGATGTAAAGAGAGTGGCGCGGCGAATTCGGCGGGCTGCGAAATGATTCTCGGCCGGGAATGCCGCCGTCGCCTTGATGCACATATCCCAGTGTCGCCAGCCGCATAACGGCGTCCGGCAGGTCGGCGCGGCTTGGAATGACAACGTCCATGTCCACAATCGGCTTGGCAGGCAGGCCGATTACGGACGTGCTGCCGACGTGTTCCACTTCAATTTGCGGGCCGTTCGTGAACGCAGCCTGGACGGACGCAGCGATTTCAGCGAATGTAAAAGGCCACTGTGGGTTGTAGTCAACGACTTCAATCGGCTTGGTCCACATGGCATCTATCCTCGCGCTTTTTCGTCTTCTAAGCGCTGCGCTATTTGGCCTCGGCAGATCAGCTCAAGCTCCAGCACCTGCCAGAACAGCCAGCCAATGGGCCGGTTGGTTTCGTAACGGTTCGTCGCCGGGTCGCCGGGGACTGTTCGCACGGCACGAAGGCCGTCCGGCCCTAGCGGTTCCAGCACCTGGGCAGTGACGGCGCGGGTGGCTTTCAAGGCTTCGGCCAGCGCCGGGCCGTCGGGAAAGTCGGCAGCCTGCGGGCGATACTCCGGGAAGCCGTTGACCAGGTGGCCGACCCAGTAGCGCTCGGCCCGAATGAAATCCAGCAAAATCTGATGCAGAGAGCGGCCGCTCGGCCCCGGCACCGACTCAAGCTGCCACTCGCGCAGCCCTTCCACGGTGTCTACGAACTCCTGATGCGAATCGTCCCAGTAAGGATATAGTTCATCCAGTGTCATCGCGTGTCTATTTCTTCTGCGTCTTTCGTATCGGGCCGCGTAAACCAGTACGCCCAGGCGATGAGAACACCCTGGAACGGCAGCCGCCCCCAAAGTATCCACGGGTTGTCCGTGTAGATTTTGTGGATCGCCATGTTGACGTTCGCCGGAAACACAGCCGCATAAAGCGCAATCAGGCCCCATGCCGCCGCCCGGCGCGTTTTCTCCAGCAAAAGTCCGAGGCCCCCAGCAATCTCAAAAAAGCCGCTGACAAAGACTAAAATGCGCGGCGCAGGCAGCCACTCCGGCACGATTTTCACATACTTGTCCGGCGACACAAAATGCAGAGCGCCGGCTGCCACCATTGTTGCCGACAGCAGGTATCGAAAGATTGTTTTCCACATAGAACGCCTACTGCTTCACTTTGTAACGCCGCTGACGCGGTAGACATCTTCCACATAATGCCGCGAGCCACCCAGCGTGAACGTCGCAATTTTGTGCGTCGGCTGAATGATGCCCGGATACCGCGCAGCCCACCATCCTTGCCAGAACGCCGTCCGTGTCACCACAACTGCCGTGGCATGAAGCCGCTCGACAGGATGGTCGTCATTCGAGAGGCCCGGCTGCACCGGCGCAGCAGCAAACGGCGTATCTAAGCACAGCGTTGGCGCGAACTCGCCAAAAACAACGCTGCCCGGCGGCAGGAGCCGCACCAGTTCCCGGCTTGCCTCCCGCCGCGTGTGGGTTCGTCCTGTCCATGCCGCACCGTACCAGAGGCCGCTTGTCAGCAGAAACAGCGCGGCGGCTATTTGCACGCCCCGTGTGCAGCCCGCTAGACCCCGCGCCGCAAGCCCAGCCAGCGGCGGCAGGAACAGCACATAGTACCGGCTTGGCGCATACGACGACGCCAGGCAAAACAGCAAACCGCACCCAAGCCACGCCGCCAGAAACTTGTCGGCCTCCGTGCAGTTTTGCCACTTGCGGAGTTTGATCCCCATGAACAAGCATGGCACAGGCAGCAGCGCCAGCAAGTACGGGACAACTCCACGCTCGCCGCCAACTAGGCCCCGCCTCATATTTAGCCACAGGCTCACAGCAGAATGCGGCTGCATCTGATGCACCCGGTAGAAAGTCGCCATCCGGGCCAGCTCGGAATGATGCGGCCAGTACCAAAACAGAACGTAGAGGAGCAGAGTCCCCCCAGCCCCCAATAATGGGTGGGTCAGAGTGGAGTAGGATGCCTCTCCTGGCTCCTTTCTTGCTCCCCCATTATTGGGGGCTGGGGGGACTCTTACCAGCAGCGCCGGCAGGGTAATAATCGCTAGGCCCTTAAAGACAACGGCAAGGCTAATGGCAGCGCCGGCGGCCCATCTGATGCCGTAGGCCCACAGCATGAACCCTAATGTGAGCCAGAAAACCGTCGGTGTTTCCTGCAGCGCCAAGCGGTTGTACAAGGCAAATGGCGGCGCGAGACCGAGAAACAAGGCTCCGAAGTCGGCTGTGCGGCTGTCATACGCCCGGTTCAGAGCCAGCCAAAAGACGCACACCGTCAGCAGGCCGAAGCAAACAGCCAGCAGGCGGGCTTGGAGCAGGCCGGCTCCGAAGACCTCAAACACGCCCTGCTGCATTAGGCTCAAAAGCGGCGACAGCAGCCGGTCGTGAAAATTGCCGGGCGCAAGTGTTTCAAACTGCGCTTCATGCCGGGCATCCAGCGTGTAGTAGCCCTCGTCGGTATACAGCCCCGTACTCCATGACAGCCACGGCGGCGGGTCAGCGTCCAGCGCGGCGAGGCGAACCAGCACACACAAGAACAGCAGGCCAATCCGCGCCCAGAGGCGCGGATTACCGATGCTCATTTTCTAGGTGATGCTCATCAATCATCTGCAAGAAACGCGCAAAATAGCCCCGGCTGTCGGCAGGACCGGGAGACGCTTCCGGGTGGTACTGGATCGTGAAAATCGGCAGCGTTCGGTGCCGCAGGCCCTCCACCGTGCCGTCGTTCAAATTGATCTGCCAGACTTCAATATCCGGGTCATCAAAGCCATCGGCGGCCAGCGCGTAACCATGATTTTGAGACGTGATAATCACCCGGCCCGACTCCAAATCTTTCACCGGATGGTTTGCGCCTCGATGCCCGAACGGCAGCTTGAACGTATGGCCGCCGAACGCGCAGCCGACAAGCTGATTGCCGAGACAAATCCCCATTGTCGGCTTGGCCTGAGACAGCACCCGGACTGTTTGGACAATATCGCCGAGCAGCGCCGGGTCACCGGGGCCGGGCGACAAAAAGATGCCGTCGGGGTTAGTCGCCAAAATTGTCTCGGCAGGCGTGTACGCGGGAAAGACCGTCACTTCCGCCCCAAGCGATGCCAGCGAGCGCAGGATATTGAACTTGACCCCGCAGTCCAGCAGCGCGATCTTGTAGTTCGTTTCGCTTGTCGCCGACGGCCAAACATACGGCGCATCGGTCGTCACCTGGGCCATATAGTTCACGTCGGCGTAGCCTGCCGACTCCGTCAGCCTCTGCATCAGCGCATCGGGCGCTTCGTCCGACGAAATCGCGCCCATCATCACGCCCGCCGAGCGCAGCTTTTGGGTCAGCGCCCGCGTGTCGAGGCCCGCAATCCCAACAACGCCGTGCGTCTTCAGAAACGCATCCAGCGTCTCGGTCGAGCGCCAGTTGGACGGCGCATCGGCCAGCTCTTTGACGATAAAGCCCGACACTTGGACGCGCTTTGACTCAAAGTCGTCCGGGTTGACCCCATAGTTGCCGATAATCGGGTACGTCAGCGAAACGAGCTGCCCGGCGTAGGAGGGGTCTGTGAGTATCTCCTGGTAGCCGGTCATGCCCGTGTTGAACACGACCTCACCCACCGTGGTCCCACTTGCGCCGAACGCCGTTCCCGTATAAATTGTACCGTCCGCGAGGACGAGATGGGCTTGTGTCATGTGTGTCGTTACTTGTTACGCTTCATATTGCGATATTTGTTGTGGCGCAGGAGCTTTGCCGCTTCCGCGTGTCCGCCAGTCAAGGCGACAACCTCCGCCGTCTGCCCCCATCCGTTTTGGATGCTGGGGTTCGCGCCAAGATCAAGCAGCTTTTGTACCATCTTAGAATGGCCTGCCATTGCTGCATAATGTAAAGCGGTAAATCCAATGTCCCCTATCGCGTTCACCTTTGCGCCGGATCGCACAAGCAGGTCAAGTTCGTCTGGGCTGCCTGTTCTTGCGATCAAATGGATCAGCGCGTCATCATCAGGATAAGACTGCTGGTTGATGTCGCTCAGATCAAGTTCGGCAAAGTCCATGTGCCATCGATAGTTGGCAATCAAGGCTTCCAGCGGCGTTTGATCATCCAAAATAAATAGCCTGCAAGGTCAGAAAAGCCTGTGCTGATGCTAATGGAACTAATGCGCGAGTGAATGAATTCCTCTTGCTGAATTACATCCTTCGGATGAGAAGAAGCCCCACATTTGCTAATCTGTCGTCCGAAGGACGTTGTTTAGCGAGAGGAATTCATTCCCTCGCTTAATGCTTTCACTCCAACCCAATCCGCCGCCCGCCAACAAAAGTCATTACCGGCTTGCCGGTCAGTGTGACGCCGTTTAAGACCGAGTTGCGGGACTTGGACTTGAACTTGGTCACGTCTACGGTCCATTCGGCATCGGGATCGAAAACCGTGACGTCGGCGGGTGCGCCGACGCTTAACGTGCCGCCGGGGACGCCAAGTATCTTTGCAGGCGCGACGGACATCTTTTCGACCATCTGGGAAAGCGTCAAGTGGCCGGGCTTGACCAGATGCGTCACAACAAGGCCAAGTGAGGTTTCCAGACCCAGCATTCCAAATGGGGCCAGGGCAAACTCCTGCTCTTTTTCATGCGGCGCATGGGGCGCGTGGTCAGTGGCAATGGCATCTAATGTGCCGTCTTTTAAGCCTTCTATGACTGCCAGTTGGTCGGCCTGCGTGCGGAGCGACGGCGACATTTTGGCGTTCGTGTTATAGCCGTAGCAGGCTTCGTCGGTCAGGGCGACATACTGCGGGCAGGTTTCAGCAGTGATGGGTGCGCCGAGAGACTTGGCGTGGCGGACAATCTCGACGCTTTCTTTGGTGCTGACGTGCAGAATGTGCAGGCGGCAGCCGGTAGCCTCAGCCAGCATGATGTTCCGGGCCGTGCCAATGTTTTCAGCTTCACGCGGGATGCCTTTGAGACCCAGTACAGTAGACACATAGCCTTCGTTCATGACGCCGTCGCCCGTGAGGTCTTTGTCCTCGCAGTGCGCGATGTAAGTCAGACCGAGCATGGAGCAGTATTCCATGGCACGTCTTAAAAAACGGCTACTCTGCACCGGGTAGGCATCGTCTCCAATCCCAACAATGCCGGCGTCTTTGAGATCGGCCATCTCGGTCAGCTCTGTGTTGTGCAGGTTTTTGGAGACCGCCGCAACGACATAAACCCGCGCCGGAGCGCCTTCGGCCTGCCGGTGGATGTCCTGAACGCTCTGCGCCGTGTCAATGGGCGGGACAGTGTTCGGCTGGCAGGCAATCGCCGTAAAGCCGCCGTGAGCCGCCGCCGCCGTTCCCGACTGGACATCTTCCTTGTATTCCTGCCCCGGAACGCGCAGGTGAACGTGCATGTCAATCAGCCCCGGCGTGACGACCATCCCGGCGCAATCCATCACTTCTGCGCCCTCGGCAGAAAGATTCGCACCGACTTCGGCAATAAGGCCATTCGTGCCAATCAGCACATCGCACAAGGCGTCGCGCCCGTTTGCCGGGTCAACCACCCGGCCATTTTGAAGCAGATAGGTCATATGTCTTCTTTCGCGCCGAACCGTTCCAGCACCAGTATCATCAGCAGGTAGCCCAGCACCAAGTCTAAAACGACAAACAAAAGCCAGCCGCTCAGAATATTTGAACCGGGGCCACAGCCGCGCCCCAAGTCCGGCTGGCTGATCCCGTTGATGTCCGGGTAGGTCGCTTCGTACTTGACGCGGATTAACTGGCCCGGCTGAATGCCGCTTTTGTCGGGATGGTCGGCATCGCCCCAAGTCGCCTCATCCACGCGGATTTGACCCAGATGGACTTGCTTCGGTCCCGGCTGGATCTGGCCGCGCCCCGGTGGGTCGGGGGCCTTGAACTTGTAATCCAGCAGGTACACATGGTCGCCGACTTTGAAAGGGTTCGCGGTCGGCAACACTTCTTTCTTTGTGATGACCCCAATCGCACTGCCGTTGGCGTTCGCATAAGGCACGCTCGGCGGCAGAAACTTAGATGATGGTATACCCAGCAGCGGCAAGCCCACCATCAAAAGAATTGTTGCGATCACTAAACCGCCCAGATACCGGAACACACGGTTGAGGCTCATGCAGAAAACTCCTTAGCCGGAATAAGACATCAGCCAAAACAAAACGGCCATTCGGACAGCGACGCCGTTTGTCACCTGGTCGGTGATGACGGCGATTTCTTTGTCGTCGGCCAGCGCTGACGCGATTTCAATGCCCCGGTTCATCGGGCCGGGATGCAGCACGGTCACATCCGGCGCGGCCCCGCGCAGCTTGGCGCGGCTGACCCCAAAAAGCCGGGCATATTCGCGCACGGACGGGAAAAACGCCGAGTCTTGGCGCTCCAGTTGAATCCGCAGAATGTTGACCACGTCCGCGCCTTCCAGCCCTGCTTCCAGATCCGTGTAGACCGTGACGGGAAGAAGCGCGGCGTCGGCAGGCAAAAGCGTCGGCGGCGCAATCAGCCGGACCTGTGCGCCCATCGCCGCCAGACCCCAGATGTTCGAGCGGGCCACCCGCGAGTGCAGAATGTCGCCGACAATCGCTACGGTCAGGCCCTCAATGCGGCCTTTCACCTGCCGGATTGTCAGCAAATCTAAAAGACCCTGGGTCGGATGCTCGTGTGTCCCGTCGCCCGCGTTGATGACGGGTTTCGTCGGAACATATTCGGCAGCAAGGTGGGCCGCGCCGCTGTGCGCGTGCCGGATTACAAATGCATCAATGCCCATCGCGTCCAGTGTCAGCATCGTGTCTTTCAGAGACTCGCCTTTAACTGCGCTGCTGGTGGTTCCCGTGAGGCTGTAAGTATCGGCGGACATGATCTTTGCCGCCGCCTCAAACGAAGTCCGGGTGCGAGTGCTTGGCTCAAAAAAGAGAGTTGCGACTGACTTGCCGCGCAGAGTCGGCACTTTCTTGACGGGCCGCGTCACGATCTCCCGGAATGACTGGGCTGTATCCAAAAGATAAGTGATCTCGTCCGCGCTCAAGCTTTGGAGGTCCAACAAGTCTTTTCGTCTCATGCCGTCGCCTCAGCACGTTCCCTGTTCCGGTTTACTATCACTGGCCTGCCTCTTTGTGGATGACCACTTTATCTTCGCCGTCCAGCTCGCTGAGGAACACTTTGACAAACTCGCGGCGGCCTGTCGGGAGGTTCTTGCCAACATAGTCCGGGCGGATGGGAAGCTCGCGGTGGCCCCGGTCTACTAAAACGGCAAGCTGCGTGACGGCGGGGCGGCCTAAATCCACTAATGCGCCGAGCGCAGCCCGAACGGTGCGGCCCGTGAATGCCACGTCGTCTACCAAGACAAGCCGCTTGCCTTCAATGTCAAAAGGAATTTGCGTGGTGCCGACATGCGGCTGATAAGTGCGGAAATCATCGCGATACAAGGAAATGTCAAGTTCGCCGCAGGGAACCCGGCTGCCCTCGATGCGCTCCATCGCGTCGGCCAGCCGCCGAGCAAGCGGCGCCCCTTTGCGGAGAATGCCGACCACGGCCAGGTTTTGAACGCCCCGGTTCTTTTCTAAAACCTCGTGGGCAATGCGTGTCCAGGCCCGCCGCATTTCGTCGGCGTCCATAATGACTGCTGTGTTCAGGTCGGTCGGAGCGGGCATGAGTTGGCCTCAAAGAGTAAGCCGGCAGGCAGAAGGAGGAGGCGCGGGCGTGCAGGCAGTCGCAAGAAAAGCCTGAAAGGAGACGCTGCCTTCCCCGCCTCGCAGGACGGAATTAAAGGTTACGATTTCGCTTTGTGTAGTCCGGTTAGTATAGCAGGCGGCGCAGGGCTTTGTCAACTTCTATTGCAGCCAGTTCAGCAGCAAAGTCGCCAGGCTCAGGAAAATGGAGATGCCGACCACATCCTGAAATGCCGTCTCAAACGGCCCGGCGGTCAAAGCCGGGTCGAAGCCCGCCCGCTTGGACAGCAGTGGAATGCAGGTGCCGATAACGCCGGCGATGTTGACCGACAGGAACATGCCCAGAAAAACCACGAGGCCAAACACCCAGTGCCGGTCCCAAACCCCAGCAATGACTCCTAGAGTCATCGCACACGCCCCGCCCAGCATCATGGTTGTCGCCACCTGCCGGCCCAGCGCGTGACGCCAGTGGGACAGCTTCACCTGGCCCGATGACAGGCCGCGAATGATAATCGCCGCCGATTGCAGGCCGGTGTTGCCGCTGATGGCCGAAATAATCGGCATGAAGCTTGCCAGCAGGATAAACTTTGTCAGCGTTTTATCAAACACATGGATCACTATGCCTGCGAACAGCTCAATCAGCAGCGTCGCCATAATCCAGGGCAGACGCAGACGGGCAATTTGAAGCGGTGATTTTCGCTCAAGCTCTTCGGCGTCGGAGCCGACTGTTCGCAGATACTCTTCGTTGAACTCTTCCACCAGCACGTCAATCACGTCATCAATGGTGATAATTCCCAGTATTTTTCCGCTGCCGTCAGTTACCGGCAAAGTCAGCAAATCGTAGCGCGAGATCAGACGCGCCGCATCTTTCTGGTCGGTCTGCGGCGAAATGGAGATTGGCTCATAGGTCATAAACGCTTCAACAAACTGGCCGGTTTCGGCGGACAGCGCGGCGCTGATTGGAAAGACACCAAGTAAAACCCCGTCAGGATGGACGACGTAGATTTCGTTAATCGTTTCCAGCTCTGCTACAGCGCGGCTTAAGTACGCCAGAACTTCACCGGCCGTCTGATGCAGCGCGGCGCGGGCGAACTTGTCAGTCATCAGCCGCCCGGCAGAGTCATCAGGGTAAGCCAGCAGGGAGCGCACTTCGGCGGCATCCACTGGAGCGCGGGCTTCTAAATCCGCCAGCAGTGAGCCGGCAATCTGCGGATTTGCTTCCGAGACGACTTCAGCGGCATCGTCCATCGGCAGATGGTCCAGCAGATCGGTAATCCGGCTGAGGGGAGCGTTGTCGGTCAGAAACCGCACCATGTCCGGCGGCAGCTCGTCCAGCACCTCAGCGGCGCGGGCGTTATCCAGCCAGTTGAAAACGGCAAGCGCTTCCGCGCGGGACAGGCCATCCAGCGCTTCCACAATCTCGGCGGGATGGCGGCCTTGCAGCGCGGCGGTCATTCGCAGGTCGCCCCCTTCCCCCAGCGGTCTAGACAAAGCGGACTTCAGTGTGTCTGTCAGTTTGCGCGATGCATCGTGTTCCATTGCCAGCAAGCATACCCGAACTCGTGCCGGTATGCTCAGTGACGGTAAAAATTGTTACATCGCGGTTACAAAAAAGCGGCTCTGCGGTATTTAGGCAGGAACACTGGGTAAGAAAAGTATAATATGAAAATATCTCAAGTTGGCATAGATTTTGCAATAGCAAGTTGATGATCACGCTTGCTTTTTTATTAGCACAATCAATAGCACGGAATACCATGAAAACTGCACTGGTTCACGATTATTTGGCCCAAGCGGGAGGCGCAGAGCGGGTCGCGGCAGCGTTCCATGACTTGTTCCCAGACGCCCCCCTGTACACGTCGGTTTATGACCCGGACGAGACCCTTGCTACTTTTGCGGAGATGGACATTCGGACCTCGTTCTTGCAGCGCTGGCCGTTTTCCTCGCGGCGCTTTCACAAGCTGGCTCTGCCCTATTACCCGTCGGCGTTTGAGCGTTTCAACTTCAGTGGCTTTGATTTAGTTCTGAGTTCTTCCAGTTCATTCGCGAAAGGCATTATCACGCCCCCGGAAACTTGTCATATTTGCTACTGCCATACGCCGTCGCGCTTTGTCTGGCGGCAGCAGGAATATCTGGCCCAAACCCGATCTGCCCGCGCTGCGTCTTCTTTAATCAGCGCCGTCGTCAATTCCATGCGCTCGTGGGATGTCGAAAGCGCCCAGCGCGTGGATTATTTTGTCGCAAATTCGTATAACGTCGCCCGGCGCATCCGCAAATACTACCGCCGCGACGTGGCGGCGGTCATCTACCCGCCGGTGGAAACATCCAAATTCCAGCCTGCTCCGTCTGAGGTAGGAAGCCATTTTCTGGTTGTCTCGCGCCTCTTGAACTATAAGCGCATTGATCTGGCAATCGCAGCCTGTACGCGCCTGAGCCTGCCGCTGCGGGTTGTCGGCATCGGGCCGGACCTTGCCAATTTAAAGCGAATTGCCGGGCCGACTATCCAGTTTCTGGGCCGATTGTCCGATGAAAAGGTCGCGCATGAGCTGGCTCGCTGCAAGGCACTCATTTTTCCGGGCGAAGAAGATTTCGGCATCACTCCTGTAGAATGTATGGCAAGCGGCAGACCGGTCATCGCTTATGGTGCCGGGGGGGCGCTCGAAACGGTGATTGACAAGGAAACTGGGCTGTTTTTCTCGGAACAAACCGTCAGTTCTCTCGTCTGCGCTTTAAAAGAGATCGATTCTCATGTGTTCAACCCTGAAAAGCTTCAAGCGCAGGCGGCCTGTTTTGACAAATCCGTTTTTGAGAGGCAGCTCCTGGCGCTGATCAGCGAAGCGATGGAAGAGCATCACAACAATAACAGCCAAGCTTACATCAATCGCCGAAGCCTGGACCACGACAAGAAACCGTCGGCACCGTTTCTGCCGAAATCTCTTACTGAGACTTTCAGCGCGGAGCATCACGCCGCCCTGCATCGTAACTCCGGAACCTAAATCAAGAAAATACGACCAAGAAAATACGACCAGACACGAAACCATTAAACTTAGCGATGAACGAACTTCAGCCTCGAACTTTTGCTTCCCAGCCTGCAAGCCCGCTGCCGGCTCCGCCGGCAGCAACCGCCCATGATTTGGCGCTTGTCGCTTGGCGGCGGCTTTGGCTGATTGTGCTGATCGTGGCTGTTTCAACCCTCACTGCCGCGTTCTTGTCCCGGCGCACCCCGCCAACCTGGCGGGCCAGCGCTCAGGTGCTTTTGGAGCAGCGAAACCCGGTCATGGCCGCGACGGCCCAGGACGCCGCAAATGCGCCGATGGTAGAGTCCATTGATACGCAGATTACGCTGCTCCAAACCCCCCAGCTTGCACACGATGCCGCCAAAAAAGTCGGCATCTCCGCTGAGGCTCTGCAAGGCGCGTCTGCGATCACGCCGCGCAAAGACGGCGACAATGTCATTGACGTCACCGTAGAAGCCGGGAGCCGTCATGACGCCGTCGCATGGGCAAACGCGCTTTGCGAGACGTTTATTGAGTACAAGACGGCCCTTGCCCAGAACAGCAGCCGGCAGGATTTACACCTGCTTTCCATCCAAGCCGCGTCGGCGCAAAAGCAGGCCGCCGCCGCCGATGAGAAGCTTCGCAGATTTCAAGACCGGCACCACCTCGACGGCATCCCCATCCTAGACCCGCAGCAGCAGAAAACAGCAGCCCTGAACGCCGTCATTGCCCAGCAGGCTATTGTCGCCGGCCTTCGCAACGACAACGATGCCGCCCAGGCGAATGCCGTCAACCTGCACCAGCAGCTTGAGCGGACAAAAGCCGTCATTGCCGCCTCGCACACGGTCCGAGATGATAGCGCGGTGAGAACACTTCAAGCCCAGCTTGGTCAGCTTCAGCAAAAACGAGAGCAGGCGGCAAAGCTAGACAAGCCAATTCCCGGCACCCCCGGCGGCTTCGCACTTTCGCAAATCGATGGTCAAATCGCGCTTGTGCAGACTCAGCTTAACGCCGCGTTTCAGGCGTCGCAGAACCAGCCTTCTTTGGAAGCGGAAGAAGCGACTCAGGATGCTGCTAACACTGCCGACACGACTGCCCACTCCGCTGAGATCAAGCTGAACACTGCCATTGCCGAAGGCGCAAAGCTTCAGCAGGAGACAGCAGACTTGCCGCGCATCAGCCAGGACGCGCAGAATTTAGTTGAGGCCGACAGCCAGGCGCATAAGCTTTTTACTGATGCTTCTAGTGCCGTGCAGGCCGCTCAGCTTGCCCTGGACACAGCCAGCGGCAATGTTCAGATCGTCCAGCCCGCCTATGCCCCGGAAGCGCCATTTCGCCCTGAGCCGAAGCGGGATATGGCAGTCGGGTTCGGCATCGGCCTGGTACTGGCGCTGCTGGCCGTGCTTCTGCTGGAACAAATGGATGCTTCTGTGAGAACCGCCGCCGATGTCCGCCGCCTCGTAGACGGCCCGGTCGTGGCGGTCCTGCCTCAAATGAGCCGCTCGGAGCGCAGCCGGTTTGCTTCGGGAGACCAGCCCCCGCATCTTATTGAAGCTTACAACGCGGCCCGCGCGAATTTGGGCCTTGCTATGCGACAGCGCACCGGAATCGGCCTGGACGATCATCAGGTCATTCTTGTTACCAGCGCCCTGCCCGGCGAAGGCAAATCGCTGACATCATCCGAGCTTGCCCAGTCCTATGCCCGTGCAGGGCGGCGCGTCGTTTTAGTCAACGCCGACATGCGCCGGCCCTCCCCGCTCATGCAGGCCGACCAAACTTCCAAGCCCGGCCTTGCTGAAGTTCTGGCTGGGGACGCGGCAGTGGAAGATGCCCTGATGCCGACTGAGACCGCCAATTTGTCTGTTTTGCACGGAGGAAACGCCGGGCACAACCCCATTGACCTTATTTCGCAGCCGCGCCTTGCGGAGACGCTTCAGCATTTGCGGACAGCCGCCGATGTGGTCATTGTCGACTCGCCCCCGGCGGCGGTCGTCGCGGACGCTCTGCTGATTGCCCCTCATGTAGACTGCATCTTGTATGTGGTCGGCATCGGCATTGTGGACAGTGAAAGTATGCGAAACACCGCCGGCGCACTTGCCGCCGCTGCGCCGAAGATGCTGGCCTACTTTGTGAACCGGGTTCCGCGCCTCCTCGGTGATCCATCAAGCTACTCGTATGCCGGGTACGGACGCACCACTTTCGCCCCGCCGCCTGCGCCCGCAGACGGCGGGGCCGAGTATCAATCCACGCGCACCGTGATTTTGGAGCGGCAGCTCCCGGCTGACTTCAGCGGAAACGGCTTCGCTTCCGGCGACGCTGCCTCGTCCCATTCCGCCGCGCCGGTCGCGGATAGCGGCGTCCCCAGCAGCGTCAATGGGAACAACGGAGTCAATGGGAACAACGGAGTCAATGGAAACAACGGCGCGAACGCAGTACGCCCGGTGCTTCGGGTCATGCCGCGTGCCGGATCAGGGCTGACCCCGATTGCAGGCCCATATGTCGGCCAGAGCTTCGTGCTGTCACCCAGCAAATCCCTGACGCTCGGCGCACGCCCCGACTGCGACATCGTGCTGGCGCGGGATGAAACCATCTCGCAGGCTCACGCCCATATTGCGCCGGAAGACGGACAGTTCGTGATCTACGATGTTTCCTCCACCAATGGGACGCGGGTAAACGGCGAGCCTGTGTCTCGCCACGTTCTGGAAGTCGGCGACATTTTGGAGCTTGGCATCAGCCAGTTTCGCTATGAGTAACCAACAAGTGAGCTTAGGAAAGTAAGATGCAGATTTCGCTTTTTATCCTTGCCGCCGCGCTTGCCGTCGGGATCGGCCTGCCGGCAGGAGCACAAAACCCTCCGCCGCCACGCTCTGCACCGTCGCCTGCCGCGCCGTACCTGCTGGGAACCGACGATGTCCTCAGCATCCAGGTGATCAATTTCCCGGAGCTATGCGTTCCGGCGGTCACTGTCCCGTCCGACGGTCAGATTACGGTTCCTGTGCTTGGCTCGGTGACTGTCGCCGGCAAAACGACACAGCAGGTTGCGAAAGCGCTGCAAGCGAAGTACGCAAACTATTATAACGGCGCGTTCGTGTCGGTGACGCTGACCCAGCGGCGGCATCAAAGCATCCAAATTTATGGCTCGGTGACACACCCGCAGTCTGTGGAGTATCAGCCTGGCCTGCGCCTTGTGGAAGCCCTCGCCGCGGCCGGCGGCGCAGCGGAAACCGGCGATCTCAGCCAGGTGTCCGTGACTCACAAAGACGGCACGGTTCAAACAGCAAACGTCAGCAGCGGGGCAGCCAGCGGCGGCACGGCGCAGGACATCGCGCTTGCGCCGGATGACACGGTTTTTGTGCCGGAAGGCCATCAGCAGGTCAGCGTTCTCGGCGAAGTCGCGAAGCCCGGCTCGTATGAGTACAAAGATAAAATGACTGTGCTGGATGCCCTCAAAGATGCCGATAATGTCAATCTACCGACGGCGGATTTGGCAGACGCAACGCTGCGCCACGACGGCACGACAAGCCCATTGAATTTGGATGCCCTGCTCAGGCGCGGGGAGACTACTAATGATGTCACGCTCGCGCCCGGTGACAGCATCTATATTCCTGTGCTGCACAACCGCATCTATGTAGATGGCGCGGTTCGGAATCCCGGCTACTATGCGTTTAAGCCAGGCGACCATTTGGTAGACGCCATTAACGGCAGCGGCGGCACTTTAGCCGGCACATCTGATCTGATGAAGGTGACGGTGGTTCATCAAAACAAGGCTGCAAACACTTACACTGCCCAGACTGTAGATTATGGGAAGTTCTTGCAGCGTGGCGACGGTCAAGTCAACCTGCCGCTCCGGCCTGACGATGCCATTTATGTTCCTATCAAGGGATCAAACGTCAATGTTATCCAAGCGCTGGCCGGTGTAGTAGGTCTCGGCGTCGGAGTGCGAAGCGTAGGCGGGCATTAAGCCATAAGGACCATGCCGGCTATACGGCGCGGACGCCACGAAGTACCGCTTCGCGGGACTGAGAACAGGGCTAAATCTTAACTCCGCAAAGCGGTGTTTTGCAGCGTCTACGCCGTATAGCCGTGCCATCTATGGAGCCACTGCACCCGGCGGCATGGTTCCTGACAGTTCTCCGCAGCAAATTGGGCTTCAAAACTTTATGAGCATTATTATTCAAGACACGCCGCGCAGGCCGCTGCGGACGTTAAAGTCCAAGCCGGGCTGGCAGACAATCAATGTCAAAGAGCTGTGGCTGTTCCGTGACTTGCTGCTGACACTCGCCCAGCGCGATGTCAAGCTGCGCTACCGGCAGACAGCCGTGGGTGCGCTCTGGGTTGTCTTGCAGCCGCTCCTGGCGGCAGGCATCTTTTCGTTTGTCTTTGGCCGGGTCGCCAACCTGCCCGCCCCCAAAGGCGTCCCGTACTTTGTGTTTTCGTATGCCGGGCTGCTTGGCTGGAACGTCTTCGCGGGAACCGTGGTCAAAGTCAGCGCGTCGCTGGTGCAGAACTCGAATCTTATTTCTAAAGTTTACTTTCCGAGATTGATTTTGCCGCTGTCCATGATGTTCTCAACGCTGATTGATTTTTGCGTTGCGGCGGCTCTCTTGCCTGTGCTGATGCTCGTGGCTCACGTTGTTCCGGGTGTCAGCCTGCTGACTTTGCCGGTGTGGTTCGTGCTGATACTCATGCTGGCGCTGGGAGTCGGCATGTTCACGTCAGCCTTAGCAGTGACCTACCGGGATGTGCAGTATGTCATTCCCGTGCTGATGCAGTTCTTTTTGTATGCCTCGCCCGTCGCGTACATGCTGTCGTATGCGCTGACGAAAATACCAATCGCGTTTCGTCCGTTTTACTTCCTGAACCCGATGGCCGGACTCTTGGAAGCCTTCCGGTGGTCGCTGCTGGGGCATGAAACCCTGCCGGTCGCGCCGGTGGTTTATGCCGCCGTGGTCAGCGTTTTGGTCTTTGTCGGCGGGGCCTACTCGTTCAAGAAAATGGAAAGAAAGTTCGCCGATGTCATCTAGTCCAGTATCACCCAGCGCAGGCTCACAGAATGACGTGATGATTGCGGCGCGGGGCGTCTCCAAAGCGTATACGATTTCCCACAATGCCGAAGTTCACACGACGGCGTCGGAAGCGCTGGTCGCCCGCCTGAAAAACCCGCGGCAGAAAACGGAAAAAGAGACGTTCTGGGCGCTCTCGGACTTGTCGTTTGAGATCAATCGGGGCGACGTGGTCGGCGTCGTGGGCCGCAACGGTGCTGGCAAAAGCACCCTGCTGAAAGTGTTAAGCGAGATTACCGAGCCGACGCGCGGCGAGATTGATTTGTACGGGCGCGTCGGCAGCTTGCTGGAAGTCGGAACCGGCTTCCACCATGAGCTGACAGGCCGCGAGAACATCTATCTCAACGGCTCGATCTTAGGCATGAGCCGCCGCGAGATTTCCAAGCAGTTTGACGCGATTGTGGACTTTTCGGGTGTCCAGCAGTTTTTGGACACGCCGGTCAAGCGCTACTCGTCAGGCATGTACGTGCGCCTGGCGTTTGCCGTTGCCGCGCACCTCAGCTCGGAGATATTAATTGTGGACGAAGTGCTGGCCGTCGGCGATGCCGAGTTCCAGCGCCGGTGCCTCGGTAAGATGCAGGACGTGGCCGAAAGTGGGCGCACCGTTTTGTTTGTGTCACATCATATGCAAAGCGTCGCCGCCCTTTGCACCCGCGCCATGTACCTGACGCGCGGGCGTATGACCTATTACGGCGGCGTTCAGGAGGCCATCCGGCATTACTTGGACAGCTTCAACGCGCAGGACGCCCAAACTGAAAGCGATGCCTCGCGCCGCCCCGGCTCCGGTGAACTCCGGATTATGGACGCGACGCCTTCTAAAGCCTATTACGAAGCGGCGGAAGAAAAGCGGGTCCGGTTTCGGATCGCCCAGCACAAGCCGATCCGGGGCAAGTATTTTATCTCCTGCCATGTCTTTAACGAGTCCGGCGTCGGTTTAGTAACCTGCGACTCGCGCCTTTTGGGACACTGGCTGGAAGCGTCTGAGTCTTATGAAGGCGAGTTCATTCTGAAAACGCCCTGGCTGAAGCCGGGCCGTTATCGCCTAGAGATGTTCCTGTGCGGCGCAAACATTATTGACCGCTGGGAAGAAGCCTGTTTTTTTGATGTTATCCCGGTCCTGCCCTACCCCGACCCCAGCCATCCGCACGCCATCACCGACGGCCTGATGTTCGCCGACTTTGACTGGCGGGATGTGCCGGCAGATGCACCCTATCCCGCTGAAGTCGGGCTGGAGCTGGCGAAAATCTAAATGAGCGTCGTTTTCATTAATCACCCGCTGGAAACGTGGACTCCGACAGCCAGCGGCGCACTGGCAACCATTATCTGGCAGTGCTGCCGGGAAGCACAAAAGTCAGGCGCATCGGAGCTGCCCTGGGTCATCACGCGCGGCAGTGAAGCTGCCCGGTTCCCGTGGGCGCAGACGCTCGTTTTGGACCCGCCGCCATTGCCGACGCATCCACTGGCAGTCAAAGTGCTTCGAGCCGAGCGCAAGCTGACCGGCTGGCGGCACCTAAGCCACCGGGCGTATGCGTTCCAGGTAATGTCCGCCCTGCGCCGGAACGATTTAACAAATCGGCCTTTGGTCCTTATCAATGACCCGGAAATGGTCGTCTATCTGCGCCGCCATTTCCCCAAAGCGGCTATTCTGCACTGGTTCCAAAACCAGCTTGAAGCGTCGCCGCGCTTCCGGGCTATGTACCCGCAGGCGGCAAACGTGACCGCGGGCGTCAGCGACTTCACAAGCCGCTGGATTGGGGACTATTATGGCCTAAGCAAAGTGCCGACAATTTACAACGGCGTTGATGCGGAGCAGTTCTCGCCCGCGCCGATGCCGCCGGGCGGACTGCCGGCAATTAGCTTTGTCGGGCGCACCGGCATTGAAAAAGCGCCGGATTTGCTGCTTCGGGCGGCACTGACGCTTTCGGAAAAGACCAAAGAATTTCGCGTTTTGATGATTGGCTCCAATCACTGGGGGCGCTTAGAGATGGACGATTACCAGCGCAAGCTGGCCGGATTGGCAGGACAACTGGAAGCGCGAGGCGTCGCCGTTGAGCGTCCCGGCCATGTTGGACGCCCAGATCTGCCTGGCGTGCTGCGTCAAGCCCAAATCCATGTCGTGCCATCCCGCTGGGACGAGCCGTTCGGCCTGACCACCGTAGAGGGCATGGCGTCCGGCCTTGCCGTTGCCGCCTCCGACACCGGAGGAACGCCGGAAATTATTGGCGATGATGGCTTTTTGTTTGAGCGCGACAACGCCGATGCGCTTGCAGGCCAGTTAGAGCGCCTGGTCTGCGATGCGTCCCTGCGTTTAGACTACGGGCGGCGGGCAAGACGCCGCGCGGGAGAGTTTTCCTGGGAGCGTACCTGGGGGCGTCTGACGGAGCTGATTGCGTGAGGGAAGCATGGGGGCGCGTGGGACTGAAGTCCTGCCCTGCTTGATTTGTAACTATGAGCTTTGTATTCATCAACTGCACCGCCGAAACTTTTACGCCGACCCGAAGCGGCGGCATCTGCTCGTGGGTCTGGGGACTCTGCGGCGTCGCTCAAAAAGACGGCATTGAACCCTGGGTCATCACAAAAACCAGCCCGGCGGAGCCGTACCCGTGGCCCAAAACCGTGCTGATTGACTACCCACACATGCCGAAGAACCGGGTCCTCAGCAAGCTGTTTTACGTTCAGCGCGACTTGACCGGCTGGGGGCATGTGCGCCAGAAAGCGTACAATTTGCGCGTCGCCTCGGCTCTCATCAAGCATAAACTTTTGGACAGACCGCTGCTCTTGAACAATGACATTGAGCTGACGGTTTTTCTCCGGCATAAATTTCCGAAGGCGACGTTGTTCCATCAGGCCCACAACCGGAACCCGTGCAGTGAGAAGTTCCGGCGGCAGTTCAAGCAGTCTGTCGATGTGCCGACCGCTGTGAGCGATGACTGTGGGCGATGGAACAAAGAATACTATGGCCTGGACAAAATCTCAACGCTGTACTCCGGGGTGGACATTGAGCAGTACCATCCGGCGTCTGTGCCGCCCGCCGGCCCGCCGCTGATTAACTTTGTCGGGCGCACCGATCATTCCAAAGGGACGGATCTGCTGCTCATTGCGGCCTTGCAGCTTGCCCGAAAGACCAAGCAGTTTCGGCTGCAAGTCTTAGGCTCAAACCACTATGGCTACTCGGTCAGAGATGAGTTCGAGCAAAAGCTGGATGACTTGTCGGCAGAGCTGGAAGCGGCGGGGATTTCAGTCCGCCGCCCTGGGTTTATTGACCGCTACGCGCTGCCGGACGAGCTGCGAAAAGCGCACATTAATGTCGTGCCGTCACGCTGGGATGAGCCGTTTGGGCTGGTCACGCCGGAAGGCATGGCGACGGGGCTGGCGACAGTCGCCTCGCGCACCGGCGGGACTCCGGAAATTATTGCTGACGCCGGCCTGCTGTTTGAGCGGGGCGATGCGGACGGCCTTGCCGCGCATTTAGAGCGGCTGGTCGGCGACGAGGCACTGCGGCAGGATTACGGGCGGCAGGCGCGGGAGCGGGTGCGCGAGTTCACCTGGGACCGCGCCTGGGAGCGCCTGCGGCCTTTGGTGGGCGTCTAGTTTGCAGGAAGTTAAGACTTGAACATTTGCTTTTTGAACATGCCGATCGAGTATTACTCGCCGATTTCCGGCGGGGCAATCTCGACCATTATCATGCAGACAGCGACAGAGATGCTGGCGCGGGGGCATCAGGTAACTGTCCTGACGCCGCTGAACACCGACCCGGTTTATGCCGTCGGCGACGTGCGCCCGATCCGAGCCAAAGAGCGCCATCAGTTGTCTCTGCCGCAGCGGGCGGTTTCGAGGCTTCGCAGCAAAACAAACCTTTGGGATTATGCTTATTACGAGTATTACTTGGCGTCGTTCCAGAATGCCCTTCAAAAGCTTTCGCCTGCGCCCGATGCTGTGATCTGCTTTAACGATCTTGTTTCGCCTAAGTATATCAAAGAAGTCCTACCGAATGCCAAAGTCTTTGTTGACTTGCAGAACGAGCAGGGAACATGCCAAACCGATTTGTCGGAAACCATTGCGGCGGTGGATAAGATTGTTGCGTGCAGCCGGCATATCCAAAGGTGGACCCAAAGCAAGTACAGCGTTCCCGACTCAAAAATGGCGATGATCAACAACGGCATCGACCTGGAAGCGTTCCATCCGCGCCCGGATTACTTAGAGCCTCGGCCCGGCCTGGAAGTCCTGTTTATCGGGCGCATTGACCGCAACAAAGGGCCGGACATTGCCGTCGACGCCGTCGCTGTCTTGCAGCGTGAGGGCCTGCCGGTGCATTTGACGGTGGCCGGCGGCCTGTGGTTTTACGGTCACGGCAACGAAATGGCCGATCCGTTCTTTCGAGAGCTGAAAGAAAAGATGGACACCGCCCATGCCGACTATAAAGGCCATGTCACCCGCCCAAATGTCCCGGCGCTGGTGCGAAGCATGGACGTTTCCTGCGTCCTATCCCGCACCCATGACCCGAACCCGCTGGTTTGTTTAGAAAGCATGGCGTCAGGCTGCGCCGTCATCGGCGCGGACCGGGGCGGCATCCCGGACGCTTTCGGCGAAGCGGGAATGCTGGTTGACCCCGACGACTTTGAGGCCGTCACCGGCCACCTGCGCCGCATGGCCTCGGATCCCGACGCGCTCAGGGAGCAAAAACAGCGCTCTGTCGCCTGCGCTTCCCACGCCTCCTGGGCGGCAAACGCCGACCTATGGGAAGCCCTGTTCTAAGCACGATGGAAAGTTGTAAGTGTAAGACCCATGCGCGTGTTATTGATCTCGCATACCTGCCAGTCTCGGCGTGAAGGACAGCCGAAAGCGGCATTTTTGAGTCGACTGCCGGAAGTAGACCTGCGCGTCTTTGTTCCTGACCGCTGGTTTGAGTACAGTCGGTGGCGCGAAGCGCAGACGCCGGCAGAAAGCGGCTACGAGTTTGAGGTTGGGCGGGTGTTATGGCCCTGGGCTGGACCGGCTCAGTGGTACCTGCATTGGTATCCTGAGCTTGCAAAGACTATTAAAGAGTTTCAGCCGGACATCATAGATTTGTGGGAAGAACCCTGGGGGCTGGTCAGCGCACACGCAGTCTGGCTCCGCAATCATCTCGCGCCCTATGCCAAACTTATCTCCGAAACCGAGCAGAATATCGCCAAAACGCTGCCGCCGCCCTTTGAATGGTTTCGGACCTACACGCTCAGAAACGCGGACTTTGTGGTGGGGCGCAGCACGGAAGCAATTGAAAACATCCGCGCCAAAGGTTATAGTGGCCCGGCGGTCTCGGTTCCAAATGCCGTGGACGCCGATTTGTTCCGGCCTTTGAACCGGGCGGAATGCCGCCTCGCGTTAGACTTCAGCGGATTTGTGGTGGGGTATGTCGGGCGGCTTGTGGAAGAAAAAGGGCTGGCGGATTTAGTTGCGGCCCTGCCGCATTGCCCGCCGGAAGTAAATCTAGTTTTTGCCGGTTCCGGCCCGTTTAGGCCGGCGCTTCAGCATATGGCCGACGCACTTGGGGTCAGCGGCCGGGTCCACTTCCTGCCGGCCCGGCCTCAAGACGAACTGCCGCAGGTCATGAACGCACTGGACGCGCTTGTGCTGCCGTCCCGAACCACGCCGCGCTGGAAAGAGCAGTTCGGACGGGTCATTATTGAAGCGCAGGCGTGCGAAACGCCGGTAATCGGCTCAAGTTCCGGCGCAATTCCAGATGTCGTCGGGCCAGGCGGCCTGATCTTCCCGGAAGGTGATACCACCGCGCTGGCATCGGCGATCACAGCCCTACAGGCAGACCCGCAAAAGGCGCGGGAGTTGGGGCAGATTGGCCGGCGTCAGGCCGAAGAGCATTATACCTGGGAGCGTGTCGCGCAGCGAATGTGGGAGATTTACAATGAAGTTCTGCCACCGCAGCCTACGCCGCGCACACTGAGCGGTAGACGCTAAGGGTTGCGTCCGCCATACGTGAAGCCGTGAAGTGCGACTGAAAACGGGCTTGTCCTGCTTCGCCTAAGCGGCGTCGCAGCGGCGGGCTGGACAGCAGGCGCGTCAAGGCTTCTGCCAGTGCGTCCGGCGACAGCGGCGGGACAAGAAACCCGGTTTCGCCGTCCATCACGATTTCCAGCGGCCCGCCGGCGCGGGTGGCGACAACAGGCCGGGCCAGGGCCATCGCTTCCAGAAGCACCAGCCCAAACGGCTCCGCCAGGCTTGGCAGGGCAAATACGTCCGCCGCCGCTATCAGCGCCGTGGCATCAGCGCGGAAGCCCAAAAGCGACACGCACTGTTCCAGCCCCAGCGCCTTGATCTGCGCTTCCAGCGCACTTCGTTCTGTCCCCTCCCCTGCAACAAGGCACCGAACATTTGGAACAGCTTCCCCTGTCGTCTTGATGGCGCTCAGAAGAGAAGCCACGTCTTTCTCCGGTTCCAGCCGCGCCGCGCAGACGATAAGCGGCGTGTCTGCCGTTATTCCCAGCGACAGGCGCGTTTCCACCGGGTTGCCCCCATTCGGCATGGCAATTCCGTTGGGAACAACTGTGATCTTGCTGCTTGGCGCTTCCCCCCGCGCCAGCATTGCTTCCCGAACCGCTTCCGAGATCGCCAGAATGCGGCCCATCCGGCCCACAACCCAGTGGTGCGCCGCGCTGGAAAGCGCGGCTTTCGGCCCTTGCTGAGTTGCGTGGTTCGGCGTCAGAAAATGCTGGGTCATCACACACCGGCCCCGGCCCGCCAGCCGGACGGCCAGCGCGGCGGCCAGCGCCGTCCGGCCATTATGGGCGTGAACAATGTTGGTTTGGCCTGACTTCAAGCGCCGCGCGAGTGTTCGCGCTGCGCCCCAGTCTACTAATCCGTGCTTAGGAATCGTGAGAGTCGGCAGGCTCTCGCGCCGCGCTGCGTTTTCCAGCTTGGCCGGAGACGGGCAGGCAAGGGTGATGCCGACGCCCAGCGCGGACAGTCCCCGCGCAAGATCAAGCATGTGCCGCTCCGTGCCGGCGAACTCGTCTGAGTCCGTCAGCAAAACAACGCGCAGAGGCACTTGTGCCGAGTGATTATCTTGCATAAGTAATTATCTTGCATAGTCGTATAAAATCTGCTCGTATCGGGCAAGGACCGACGGCCATTGGTACGCCCGGACGCTTTCCGGCGCGGCGGCGGACAGGGCCGCGCGGCGGTCCGGGTCAAGCAGCGGCGCAAGCGCGGCGGCCAGCATTTCCGCGTTTTTGGGATCGTCTACCAGCTCCCCGTTGATGCCCGGCAGGATCGCGTCTTCCGCGCCGGGAATACGGGACGTTACAACCGGCAGGCCGCTCCCCAGCGCTTCCAAGATCGCCAGGCAGAACGCCTCATACTGCGTCGGCAGGACAAACAAGTCGGCGGCGGCATGGAACCCGCCAACGTCCTGAGTCGGCCCGCAGATTATCACCTGCTTTGAGACGCCTTTGAGTTCCGCCAGACGCTGTGCGGCGGCGGCATCAGAGCGCCCCACGACGAGCAGCCGCACATGAGGATCGCTGAGTTGGCGCAACGCTTCCAGCAAAGCCGTGTACCCTTTGCGCTCCAGCTCGTTCGCCACAAAAAGCAGCACGGTTTGATTCGGTGTCAGGCCGAACCGCGCCCGCATTTCATTTCGCCGCGCGGCCCGCTTTTCCGGGCTGAACTCTGCGGGCGAGAATCCATTAGGGTTGACAATGACATCATCCGGCGGGACACCGTACAGTCGGTGCAGATCGGACTTAACCTGCGGCGTCAGTGCAATCAGCTTGCGGTAGCGGCGCTGCGCGAAATGCAGCGATTCCAGATGAAGCAGGATCGGGTGGATCGGGTTCAGGTTTTGTTTCCAGCGGGCAGCGGAAAGCGGCCCGCGCATTGTCCGGCTGCGCTCCAGCCACGCCCGGTGCAGGCTGTGGACAAGCTGGACGCCGCCGGTCGGGCAGACGACGCCGTGCGTGTTCAGAACGTCAAACTCAGAAGTCTTGATTTGGCGCGTGGCCTGCCGAAAGTAGGAGAGTGGCTTTAGAAACGCCGGACGCTTTTGAATCGGCACATATTCATAGTGGATAGGAGCATCGCTGTCTTCCCATTCATTGGCAAAGACTGTCACGTCATGCCCGCGCCCCGATAGGAAATGGGCGCACTCAAAGAGAACGCGCTCAACGCCGCCTCGGCGGTGACAGCCGGGAAATGACAAGGCAATTTTCATGCGCCGCCATCTTTCCGCGCCGCCATCTCCGGCACTGCCAGCTCTCGCGGCGCTGATTCTTCAGGCATCACTAAGTCCTGCCAGCCGCTCACTGTTTGGGCAGAGCTGCGTACAGCCGCCGCGTAATAAGCGCGTGTCGCCATGCCGGCACCTGCCCAAGCCGCCATGATCGCTCCCCGGCTCCAGTATTGGTCCACCATGCCATGCACAAACTTGTTCAGCACCAAAGCACCACCGATGCACAGCAGCGAGAAGAGCGCGTCTGAACGGGCAATCTGGTAATGCGTCCGCCAGACCATCCGAAAAAATGCCAGATGGATGAACAGAAGCGCCGCCGCGCCGAGAACTCCTGTTTCCGCGAGAGTCACCAGCAGCAGATTGGTCGCATCATAATTCTTACGCAGACCGACTCCCATGCCAAACACCGGGCTTTGGGCAAAGTAGTTTTCAGCGATGTCTACCGATTCGTAGCGCAGCTTGATGTTATAATGGTCTGTCCCAAAGCCCATCGCATAGTCGCGGGAAGTCTGCGGGAGCGTGAACCAGAACGCCGCAAGCAGCGGCAGCAGGCATAAGGTGATCTTCAGCAGCAGCAGCAGACGTCCCCGCAGCGTGAAAATGAGTATGACACCGAAAAGCGTTCCCAGCCACGCGCCGCGCGACAGCGAGAACAGCAGGCCCAGCGCGATGACGCCGAGCGCCGCCAGCAGCCGGCCCCTGGCACGCGCTGTTCTTGCCGACAAAATCAGCTCTGTCGTCACCAAAAAGCAGCAGGCCAGCGAGTCGGCGATGCCGTTTTTGTTGAGACCGATAAACCAGTAATTTGTCGCCATGCCGGCAATCGCCAGAAAAACGCCAATACAAACCAAGCAATAGAAGCCCGGCCAATACTGCCGGAGATCGGTGGGGAAAACGCAGAACACGCAGACGACTACAATTAAGTACAAGAACATCTGGATTAGTGAAACCAGCGCCACCGGGCCAAGCCAGTGGATGGCGGACGAATACACGCAGACCGTGAAGTACAGCAAAACCGGGACAAGAATTGGACCGACATGCAGCCGCAGCTTTTGGGTAAGGCAGCGCAGGTACAGAACCGGCAGAATCAGCATCAAGTTGATCTCGGCGATGGAAAACTTCGGGCCGCCGCCGCCCGACAAGTCATTCTGAAATGGAGCCGAGGCAAAAATCAGCATGAGCGCCGCGCCCGGATAGTAATACGACGCCAGCCCAAAGGCGACGACGTAAAGAATTACCAATGGGATCAGCAGGCTGATGAACGCCAGCTTTGTTAAAAGAACTGCCGCCAGGAGGCAAAGTAAAACAGCCGGCACGCGCCGCGCCGTGAGCAGCGTCAAGAAGCTCATGCTCTCGCTCCTTTTCCCGCCCCGCGCCACTGCGTCGCCTGCCGGACAAGCAGCCAGGCTTGCAGGCGGGTTTTTGCCGCCGCCGCCACGCGCCGCCTCGGCAATGCCGCAGCAATGCCGCCCCAAGCCAGTGTCCGCACCGCCGCGCCCAAAACCATGGCAAGCCGCAGCGAGATTAGCCCGGTCAGGCCGTAATGCTTGCGAATAAAGTAGTCTAGGCTGTCAAAAAAGTGAGCATTAATTTTTGCCTGCGCCGATGCCCCGCTGGCCCCGCCAAGATGGGTCACGACCGCTGACGGCGTAAAGATAATCTCCCAGCCGCAGCTTTGCACCCGCTTTTGCCAATCGGTTTCTTCCTGGTACATGAAAAACGCTTCGTCAAAGCCGCCCGCCTGCACATACGCCTCGCGCCGCACCAACAGGCACGCCCCGATCACCCATTCCACTGCCTGCTCCTGGTCATGCGCCCAGGCTGAGTAATCACCGAGAATGGGATGCCGGGCGAGCAAGCCCGACAATCCAGTATTTTCCAGCCAGGCGCGAGCCGGCGACGGGTAGCGGTAGCACGAGCGCTGAAGCGAGCCGTCGGCATTTAACAGGCGCGGTCCGGCAATGCCGGCCTTCGGGTGCGCCTTCAGATACTCTACCAGCGCCGCGACTGCGCCCGGCGCGGCAAACGCATCCGTGTTGAGCAGCAGCAGGAACTCACCCGTAGCCTGCTTGAGGGCCAGATTGTTCGCCGCACCAAAGCCGGCATTCATTGGATTGTCAATCACATGGACTTCGGGAAATGCAGCCCGAATGGCCTCCGCGCTGCCGTCTGCCGAAGCGTTGTCCACGACCCAGACTTCCGCGTTCAGCCCAGCGAGGCCGGCAGAAAGCGCGTGCAGGCAGTCCAGCGTCATTTGGCGCGTGTTATAGCTGACGATGATTACCGAAATCTCAGGAGCTAAATCTTTAGGAGGCACGCGCAAACTCTTTCTTGCCGTCCAGCACATCTGCGATTTGGTCGAGGCGGCTGTTCCACGAATGGCGGCGGGCTTCCGAGCGCCGGGCTTCTCCGGCAGACGGGTCTTCCATCAGCGCTGCGTCTACGGCCTGTGCAAAGGCGTCGGCATCGGACGCCAAACGCACAAACTGCGGGTAGTCCCGAAATCCAGCGACATTGGTTGCGACTATCGGCTTGCCTGCGGCTAAATACTCCCACAGCTTGATTGGATTCAGGCTTTCCGTGAACGGCGTAACCCGGTGCGGCGTGATGCAGACATCAAACGCCCGCATCGTTTCGGGAATCTGGGCGTAAGGAACCGGACCGGTCAGCACGACATTTCCGCAGGCAGCCAGCCGCTGCCGATCCGCTTCGCCCAGCATGTTCGGTCCGACCAGGGCGATTGTGCCTGATGAGAAGCGTTTTGCTAATGCCTCCACCAGCAGCACGTCCACGCGATCCGGGTGAATGGTTCCCGTGTAGCCAAGCACCGGCTTCGCCCACTGGTCGGACGGCGGCGGCAGCGGCCCGGCACCGTCCAGAACGCTCTTGTAATGGTCGGCATCCACGCCGTTTGGGACTAGGTGCAGGTGAGATGTGAGACCCTGCTTCATTGCAAACAGCCGCTCCGAGCAGACCAAGACGGCGTCGGCACGCCGGCACAGCGCGGCATCCTGCGCGGTTGTCAGCGCAGTCAGCGCGGGCGATTGGGTCAGCGTTGTCCAGTCGTCGGTGATGTCGTAAATCACCTGACACTCGCCCATCTGCCCGGCCATGTGAACCGCCGAATGCGGATTTAGCCACAAAACCGGCGACTGCATTCCAAGACGCCGGGCGGCAGCGCGAACATGACGGCGGAACAGGGCTTCGTTGAGCCGTCGCCCCCACCCCAGCGTGTCCGGCAGCAGCTTCAGCGGGCGCGTCAGCGTAATATTGGAAAACCCCGGCACGATGCTGTCGGCGGACTTCAGAGACGGCGGCCGTCCGCGCCGAATGTCGTTCGTGACGTTGATTGGCAGGCCGACAAACAATATCTTCTGATCTGGAAAGCGTCGGGCGAGTCCAGCGCACAAAAACTGGTTGCGACGCCACACATCGTCCCAGTTTTCCATAGACACAAAAATCAGGTCGTGCATAAGAATATGATTTCGTAAAGAACCGTGTGTTTCAACGCATGGTCCTAGATTTGCTCACCTGCTGATAAATCTCAAAATACTCGTCTGCGATGCGCTCCCAGGTGAAATGCGCCCCGGCCCGCTCCCGTCCGGCCCGGCCCATCGCGGCGGCTTGATCCGGGTCCGCCAGCATCTTTTCCAGGGCCGCACTCAAAGCGACTGCGTCGCCGCCCCGGAACAGCAGGCCGGTCTCGCCGTCCTGCACGATTTCCGGGACGCCGCCCACCCGCGCAGCGACAACGGCTTTGGCGCAGGCCATCGCTTCCAAACTCACAATTCCCTGCGGCTCCAGCCGTGACGGCAGCACGAAAAACGCGCAGCCGTGAAAAAGCCGGACGGCCTGCATCCGGTCAGCGCGGCCAATCAAATGAATGCGCTCCGTGAGACCCAGGCCATGCACCTGCGCCTGCAAGCGCTCTCGTTCCGGCCCATCCCCGGCAAGAATTAAATCCGGCGCATCAGGCTGGCGGTAAATCAGCCGCGCGTAAGCGTCAATAAGGATGTCGAAGCCTTTTTGCGGCACGACGCGCCCAATTCCTAGAATATACGGCTTCGAGTGCGAAAACGGCGTCAAATTGCCCTCAAACTCACGCAGATCAATGCCGTTATAAACGGCCCGGCTTTTCGCCTCGATTGGGATGCCGACGAACTGCTTGGCATCGTCCAGCGTCTGCAGTGAACAGGCCGTCACGAAATCAGCGCGTCTCAAAAGCTGCTTCAAGGTCCAGTTTGCCGCCGCGCTTTTTTGATAAAGCTGGCCTGCGTCCATTGTCCGCTCGCCCTGCGTCGTGACTACCAGCGGCAGACCGGTATCCTGGGCGGCCCACAGCGCGTAAAAGCCGTTGGGGCCGACGCACTGCACATGAATAATGTCTGCTTTGAGTGTCCCCAGCAAACCCGCGACGGCGCGGCGCTCGGCGGGAAAACTTCGCGCAAACCGGGCCAGTCCGGCAGGCCGGGCGCGGGGCATCTCGAACGGGAACCGCCAAACATCCACGCCCTGCACCGTTTCATGCGCGGGCAGATTGCTCGGATGCCGGGTTGTAATAATTGAAACGCCGTGGCCGCGCCCCAAATACTCCAGCGCCAGATGCCGGCAGGCTTCCTCGACGCCGCCGAAATGCGGATAAAACGCGCTGGCAAAAATGGCGATGTTCATAAATTAAGTTCTTACGCGGCGACCTGGGAAGCAGGCGTGGAAGGCCACTTATAAACACTCTCGTACTGGGCGCAGATGCGGTCCCAGCCAAAATCCTGAGCGCGAATAAGACCCGCAGAGCGCATCTCGGAGCGCAGCGTTTCGTCGGTCAGCACGCGGACGAGGGCTGCCCCCAGATCCTCGTCGCGGGCAATCAAGCCGCTTTTGCCGTCCTGCAAGACTTCACAGGCCCCGACATTCGGCGAGGCGACCACGGGAACGCCGGACGCCATCGCTTCAATGTACGGCACGCCGAAGCCTTCATAGGTGCTGGGCAGGCAGAAGGCCCAGGCGCGGCGGTACAGATCGGTCAGCGTTTCCGCGGGAACACGCCCGAACCAGCGCACGCCGGGGCCTTCCACGGGGTTCTCGCAGACCGCCCAGAACTCGGCATGAGGCACCTGCGGACGGACGACCCGCTGAAACAAATCCAGCAGCATTGCCCCCCGCTTGCGCCCGTGCATCGTGCCGACGAACAAAAGCGAGGGGACATCGGACTTTTCGCCACCGGGCGAGAACGTGTCCAAATCCACGCCGCACGGAATGACTTTTCTGACGAACGGCAGGTAGCGCTGCGTGTTCGCGGAGACCGTCACCAGCTCATCTGCCAGCGACGCCGCGCTGTACTCGCACAGCGCAAGAGCCGCCATGCGGGTTTTTGCCGGCAGTCCACAGGCATGGAGCATCTCGGCGAGGCAGGAGCCGTGAAATGTATGGACGTGGCGCGGACGAGATTTGCCCCACAAAAACCAGTCGTCGCCGTGGGCGTTCAGAACATCAAACTGCCGGAAGTTAAAGCGCCGCAAATCCCAGGCGAACCCGAATGTTTTCAGCCGCAGCCTTGAAGGCACGACAACCACTTCATGATTTGTATCCGGGGACGCGCCGGTCTGGCTGAAGACCGTGACTGCATGGCCCCGGCGCACCAGCGAGTTCGCCAGCGCATGAACCTGATAGCCGACACCGATTTTGCTGCCGCTCGGCAGGTACAAAGATGTTATCGCAATGTTCATAATGTCTTTGCACAGTTTACCCGATACTGGCATGGCTCTGATATGGCTCTGAATTAGCCGGAGACAACAGCGACCGGTACTGCTTCTTCGGCGCTGGCCAGCGCCGGCGGCAGGCGTACTCGGCCCAGGATGCAAAGAGCCAGAGAAATCATCAGCCAAAGCGCAGCAACTCCGAAGAAATCCATTGAAACCAGCAGTGAGCGCAGTCCATGCTGGTACATGGAGGCGATAGGCGGATAAACCGGCCAGCCCCGGCTGAGAGCGAGATAGACCAGTGCAGCGCCCGGCAGGAGCCACGGCAGCCGGTCGTTCTCCTCGGAGCCGTTCTTCTCAGAGCCGAAACCCAGCAGCAGAGTCCACAGCAGAGGCAGGCACAGAACAATGTATTCATCCTCAAACGTCGGCAGAAGAAGAAGTACCGAAACAATGACAAGGCCAAAGCGCATCCGGCCCTGGCCCAGGGAGCGGCCCGGCGCGGTTCGCCACAGGAGCGCCAGCCCCCAGCCGACAGCGGCAATGCCGGCCAGGACGAACAGGCCGTACCAAAGGCGGCTGCTGACCAGAGGCTGAACCAGCGTGTTGGCATGGAAATGCAGGTCTGCAAAACCAAAAATAGACTGCCGCACCCGGTGGGCAGCAATTTGCTGCGCCGATGCTGCGGCTGCCTGCAAAAACAGCGGCCATTCCTGCCGGCCGACCAGGCTGAAAAGCAGAAGCAGCGCGGCGGCAAAGCCGGCCACGCCCAATCCTGCCGATTTCCACTGACGGTTCAGCAGCAGATACAGCAGCAGACCGATCATCCAGACCTTGACCAGCGCCCCTGCGACAATCAGCACAGCAAGCACCATCGGTTTCCGGGCGCTGTCGGCCCAGTACATTCCCGCCAGCAGCACCAGCAGCACGAAATTTACTTGGCCGAGGCCAAAGTTCATCGTTGTCGGCCAAAACCGAAACCCAATCAGCAGCATTAGCCCAAGCGCGACAGTGTCCTGGGTCATGCGGGCAGCCCGCGCATACAGCCCAACACTCAGCACGAGGCAGGCGGCCCCGAAGAAAAACCAGAGATGCAGCGCCTGCTCATACGGCAGCCGCGCCAGCGGGCGCAGCAGCAGGGCGAGCAGCGGCGAATACACATACAGGCTGTGGTCGGTTTGATACAGCGGCAGCCCTTTGTTCAGCCGCCCAGCCGCCTCGTAGAAGACACGAAAATCCACTCCGGTAATGCCCGCCGTCGTGCTGACCGCGCCGCGATAAGCTGAAGCGATCAAAAGCCAGGTCAGCAGCCCCAAAAAGAGTACATTCCGCGAATAGAGCACATTTCGCAACCCTGCCAGTCTCATGCCTGCTGCTTTTATCGGCGCAGATTTCCTGAGCATCTTTATAACATCTCTTTTCTTCGCCACGCGCGAGAACAAAAGATGATATGCAAAAAGTATGCCAAGATGCTTCTCAGCGAACTGCAGCGGATGTCTCAGTAGGACTGCCGGGCGGAACGCGCTGGAACACATAAGCCGACAGCGCGGGTTCCCCTTGAACCGGCAGGTGGAGCGTCTCTCGGCGCTCGTACCCAGCAGGGACCGCATGAGGCGGGGCGGCGTTAAACGAAATAATCACGCCTGGCTTACGCTGCTCCAGGATCGCATTGAGCGGATCGCCCGGCTTGTACCAGTTCTCGTCGGCAACCCCTGTGCTGTACTTAAACTGCGCCGGCAGATGCGCGATCTGCCGGTCGGTCAGCCCCCGCGTGTCCAGCAGATATTTGTCTAAGTTCACGTAGCCGGCGTACCCCATCTCGGAATATGCGACGGACGCGCCAGGCGGCAGACTCCTCATGTACTCCGCTCCTTTTACCCACAACGGCCCAAAGCCTTCACTGGCATCAAGCAGACCAGCGCCCCGCGTCGTAAACTGCGCGTTTTTCCAAGAGCAATGCTCGGTCTTGGTGCAGCTCACCAGCCACAGCAGAACGACCAGGCTGCCGCAAAGGACAAAGACACGCTGTGCGGGGACTGCCTGAAAGTTTCGCCGGACCAGGCGAGAGGCAAAGGCGCGAAGGGCATGGCACTGGCAGACGGCCAGCAGCGGCACGATGGGAGCCACGAAACGCCATCCGTACATCCAGTCGCCACCGGACTTGAGAACAAACAACCCCACGGCCGCCACGGCCGCCAGGGCAATGCCGCCGAAAATGCGGCGCTTGATCCGCCAAAGTCCTGCCAAAGCCAGCGCCCAGAACAGCAGGGGCATCCCACAGGAAAACAAATCTGAGCGCAGGTTCTTTTGGGCGAGGCTGCGAAAAGCCAGCAGATGGCTTGGGAAAACCTGCCGGAACTCTAAAGAAAGCGCGGCAGGGCTGGCGGTGAGCGGCGAAGTCGCCCGCGTCAAATACGCCGCGCCGTGCAAGAGGCTGACCAGAACCGGCTGCGACTTGGCGAAGTAAGTATTAGGCAAAAGCTGTCCGTAGTAACCGAAGCGTATTGCCTCAACAGCAAATGCTGGAAGAAGCAGCACCCCCAGCCAAACGGCAAAGAAGGGCAGGGAAAGACCCCTGCGACGCATCCAGTACCCGCGCAGCACGGCGAGCGCCGCGACAACCAGAAACGCTTCCGGGCGGGCCAAAGTCGCCAGAAACAGCAGCGCCCCCGACAGCAGGCCGCGCCCGCGCTGAACTTCGCGGTGGAACGCCAGCAGCGAGGCCAGCAGGACAGCGCCGTACAGGGTTGTTTCTAAAGCGTTTACACCGGCCAGCGCAAAATTGATGTTCAGCGCGACAAGCAACTGCGTGAGAACAGCTTCCCAGGCGTTCAATCCGCTGCGCCGGGCGAGGATACTGGTCTGAGCCAGCATGACAAACGCGAAAACAACAGAAGCGCATTTCGCCTTGAATAAAATGTCTACCGACGGCAGCGCCGACAGCAGCAGCGCCGACAGCAGCAAATGCAGGGGACTGGTGAACCCTTCCACCCGCTCGCCGGTATTGAAGACCGCCCCGTGTCCCGCCAGCAGGTTTGCCGCGTAGCGGAACGTGATATACGGGTCATCTACGGTTTCCGCGAACACCGAATAGGCTGTGCCCAGCAGAAACAAGTACGGCAGGACACCCGCCAAACCCAGCAGCCGGAAGCGCTGACGCCGAGTTGGCGAGATTTGAGCTTGGATCACGACTGCACCTGCGCCCGCACCGCCGGGGCAGCAGACGCGGCAGACACACTTTCCGCGCCGCGCAGGCCGTGCAAAACGTACAGTCCCAGGCCCCACAGCGAAACTGTGCCGAAGAACTTCATGGACACGAGAAGCGATTTGAGACCATGCTGGTACGACGGTGCAAACGGCGTGAAGAACGGCCAGGGCCGGCTGAAGATGAGGTAGATTATAATCCCGCCAACCAGCATCAGCCGTGCCGGCGCGAAGCGACCCTGACGCTGATTCGCGGCATCAGGCGACGCCAGCAGTGTCCAAAGCAGCGGAAAACAGTACACAAAGTAGCCGTTTTCATACGTCGGCAGCAGCAGCAAAATAGACGCCAGCGTCACGCCGAAAGACAGACGCGCTTCCAGCGGCGTCGGAGCATCAAGCCTGCGCCACAAAAATACCAAGCCCATGATGACTGCCGCTGTGCCGAGCGCGATAAAGCCAAAATACACGCCGCTGCTGCTGCTGAACGGTGTCACGAACAGATTGGGATGAAGCGAGACATTGGCAAACCCAATAATCGAGCTTTGGACTTCCTGCCCTTCCTGCGCCGCTTTTGACTCTTGCAGGACGCGCAGAAAAGCAGCCATTTGATTGAAACCAACCAGCCCGAACGACAAAACAAGGGCCGCACCGAAGCCGCCCGCGCTCCACAAAAACGCTGCCCATTTCCGGCGCAGAAGCAGGTACAGCAGCAGGCCAATCAGCCACAGCTTGATCAAAGCCGCCGCGACAATCAGCGCTCCCATCAGGCCCCACCGCCCCCGGCTGTCCGCCCAGAGCATTCCTCCGACAAGCCCCAGCAGCAGATCATTGGATTGCCCTATCCCAAAGTTCAGCGTGTTGTCCCAGAACCGAAACGAGGCCAAAAGCAAAATCCCAAGCAGCCAAAGGCTCTGCCGGCCCAGCCGCGCCGCCGCGCCATACAGTCCGATGGCAAGAATGAGGCCGCCGGCGTTGACAAAGAACCAGAGCTTCAGGGCATGGTCAAATGACAGCCGCCCCAGCGGGCGCAGCATCTCCGCCGGCAGCGGCGTGTAGCAGTAAAGCGCATGCTGCATACTCAGCGGGAGATTGGGCTGATACAGCGGCCCTCCCTGGTTAAGACGCACGGCAGCCGGATAGAACACCTTAAAGTCCATGCCGGTAATGCCTGAGTTCGGGCTGACCGCCCCGCTGTAAGTCACCGTCAGCAGCAGCCAGGCCACCAGGCCCAGCAGCACAATTCCCGACAGCGCCGCCATGTCTGAAAAAAGCGGCACTGGTTTTTCCGGTGTTTCGTTATATTCTTTCAAAGCTTCCCCTAGGAAGGGCAAAATGCAAATTTCGTGCCAACCGGCTTAGGAAACAACTTTGGGATTATTTTGCGGCGACGCGGCGATAAACATCAAGCACTTGAGCTGCGTGAGCGGCCCAGGAAAAACGGTTTGCCTGGGCGGGTCCGTTGTGGCGCAAAGCAGCCGCAAGGGCCGGGTTTTCCAGCAGCGCTGTCATTGCTTCAGCGAGGCTGTCCGCCGAGCCGTCTCCCGCCAGAACCGCGCACTCGCCCGTCACTTCCGGCACTGCGCCCGCACGAACGGCAACAACCGGGACGCCCAGCGCCATCGCTTCCAGCGGCGGCAGGCCGAAGCCTTCATAAATGGACGGGTAGACCAGCGCTGTCGCTGCTTTAAGGACCCCCGGCAGCGCCGCGCGGTCCATGTAGCCGGCGGCAACAACGCGCGGCGCAGTCGATTCGGCGGCAAGGGCCGCCAATGGTTCGGTCGGCCCAGCGAGAACCAGCGACAGATCAGGAAAACGCGGCGCGGCCTGCTCCCAAGCCGCCAGCAGGGCGCGGATATTCTTGCGGCGCGTAAAGCCGCCGACATACAGCAGAAACGGGCCGCAAATGCCATAGGCCGCAAGCGCCGCCGGGTCTGCCGCCGTGACTCCGGGATAGAACACGTCACGCTCATAGCCGTTCGGGACCACATACACCCGTTCGGGCGGCAGATCAAGCAGCGTTACCAGCTCTGATTTGGCAAACTCAGACGGGGTAAAAATCGCGGACGCTGACTTGGCGGCATCTTTAGCCCAATGCGGCAGACGCCCTTCATCG
>CAXTER010000046.1:0-43125 GCA_964243345.1 uncultured Armatimonadales bacterium | reverse complement strand
TTGCCCCGTGCATCCAGCCGTATCCAGCGGCCTAAGCTGTGCAAGTAGACTGTGTTTAGCGCATGAATGCAGTAGCCTGTGTCCGGCGTATCGCCAAGCGTCAGACGCTGATAGCACAAGCCCGACGCAATGTTCTGGCGGCGCAGCAGCGCCGCCAGCAGGTGCGACTTGGCGTAGCAGATGCCTTCGCCGTGTTCCAAGACCTCTGACGCTTTTGCCGTCACCCGGCGGCTCTGAATGTCCCAGGAGTGCGCGATTTCGTCTCGGACAAAATGAAATGTCCGGCGCACACGGTCTTCTTCCGAGCTGCTTCCGGCATCCCATGCGGCAATTGCCGGATGCTCCCAATCAATCAGCGCTGACGCTTCCAAATACGCACCCGGCACCTCGGTTGTTTGCAGGGTCATTTTGTCTTTCTTTCGAGGAAAAGCGTGGAACTGAAGTTCTACGCTGTGGGCGCAGACGCCGATTGTCCACCTTCGTGGACACATATCTTTCGTGGACACATATCTTTCGTGGACACGGGTGTTACAGATAAGATTGGCCGGGTTCTTCGGCGTCGGGCCAGAGCGTACCGCCAGCGTGATGCTGTTTTTGGCTGGCGATATAACTTACGACGGTGTCAATCTGCATCCCGCCGATTGCCAGAACCTCGCATTTGTCATCCGCACAAACCGCTCCGATGCACCGCCACAAACGCTGCTCAATTTCTTCCATAATCAGTGGCTGCCGGTCCCACGTCGCCCAAACAAAATGCACCGCCACGCACAGCTTGTTTTTAACATCCTGTCCCTCCTTACTCTTGTTTTACCTTCGGCGTTTTGGCGAACGCTGTCAGGCAGACGCCCAGCACGATCAGCGCCAGGGCGGCAAACCCGGCGGGGCTGAGGCGTTCCCCAGCTAAAAGCGCTCCAAGCCCCACGGCAATGACCGGGTTGACATACGCATAACTTGTCGCCAGCGCGGGCCGGACATGGACCAATAAATACGCATACGCGCTGTAACCGACCACAGCGGCGAAGACCAAATAGACAAACGCCAGCAGCGGGCGCAGCGGCAGACCATGCGGATGCTCACCCCGCACTGCGCTGACGATTAGCAGCAAAGCCCCGCCGCACAGCATCTGCGCGGCAGGAGCCATTGCGCCGGCGGGAAGTGTCAGCCGGCGGCTCCAAACCGAGCCAAAGGCCCAGCCGATCGCAGACACGGCCAGCGACGCCGCGCCAACCGGACTTCCCCGCAAGCCGCCTTCCAAATTGAGGCAGAGTATCCCGCAAAAGCCAACCGCAAGGCCTAGCCACTCACGCCGGGTCGGCCACTGCCCCCACAAGCCCCCAAACAGCGACGCCCACAGTGGCACGGTCGCAATTCCCAGCGCGGCCAGCCCGGAAGTGACGCCTTTGTACTCGGCAAACATCACCCCGCCGTTGCCGAGACCCAGCAGCAAAGCGCCCACCAGCGCCGCCCCGCCCCACTGCGCCCGCGAGGGAGCCGGCTCACCCCGCCCCCGCAGCGCCAGCATCAGCCCGCCGCCCGCAAGCAGAAAGCGCACGCCGGCCATGAGAAACGGCGGAAAGGCTTCCAGCCCAATCCGCATCCCCAGGTAGGTAGACCCCCAGACCACATAGATCGCCGCCAGGGCCAGTCCGACTCCCACCCGGTCCGATTTCGCGTCCGGCCCGCCTGCTTCCTGCTTTGCTGCTGTCAGTGTGATAATTCCGCCTCCCATTCTCCGAGAACTTGACGCACCGGCGGCAGCGGCGTTTGCCACAGCCAGCCGACATTGATCCAAAGGTCCGGCAACGCTGCGCTAACATATTTGCCGTTCGCATCAGGCGTCGCTCGCTGATACCGGCCTTCGCCGTCCAACACGAAAAAGTCCGCCCGCTGCGCCTCTGCGTCGATGATCCAGTATTCGCGCACTCCGCCCGCTTCGTATTCCGCGTACTTCGCTCCTCTATCGCGCAGAACGCTTTCCGGCGAGACAATCTCAATCGCTAAATCGGCGGGACCGTCTAAGTAGCTGTTTCGTAAGCGGCCCGCGTTCTGCTGCAAGACAAACAACAGGTCCGGCTCGCGCCCGCGCTTCACGTTTGATAGGCGCATTTGGAATGGAGCCGCGAAAACCTGCCCGGCAGCGTTGTCTTCGGCGTAAAAGCGCAGAAGCGACGCAAGGAAGCCTAAAATATCCTGATGTTTGACGCTTGCCGGACTCATCATTTCCACTTTTCCGTCCACCCATTCGGCGTAGGTGTCTTCGTCCGCCCAGTCCAAAAACTCTTCGTAGGTCATCGTCTGCGGGGGCAGTTGGAGTTTATACTTTTCAAGAACAGTCGCCATTGTTACCCTCCTTAAAGTCGGGGCTTTCCTCTACGTTTTCAGACACAGGATAGGGCGTCAGAGTATTGGTTTCTGGGTCGAAAATGCCTCGCATACGCTGGCCTTCTTTCAACAAGCCTAGCGGCAAGGGTTCGAGCGGCCGGAACACCCCATTCTCATAAATTACCTGGCAAGCAAGAACCATGTGCATCTCAATTCATATAAGGAAGCAGCAGATTTGCGCGTGTGCCTTTCCTGCGCCGGAATTGATAGGTACTTCCTACCTTTTCTTCCTGGAGAAGACCGAAGGCGGTCAGCCAATGCACCGCATTCCTCAGAGTCTGGCTTGGGTCAGCAGGTCTTCTCGGATCGGGGTCAACATGGGCAATGTCTTTAAAGATGTGCAACCCGCCCGTAAATGTAGCTTGGTAAGTTTTGACTAGGATTGGGAACGTAGCAGCCATTCTCTTCAGCAGTATCTTTTCATCCGAAGCGCATTCTCGCCCGAAATCCGTCAAAAAGATTACGTCACTGTCACATCTAATCAACCCAAGAAGCTCTAAGAAGATGATGCGTTTACGGACGTTTAGTTTCGGCTCATCCTCGGCGAGTTCCGCATCTTCCGTTGCTTTGCTTCTTCTTGCCCGCAGCATTTCCTCTTCCAGCCATGCTCTACTCGCGCCTTTCGCTGAACCGGCTTTTTTCAATATGCTCTTCAAGCTTGCGAGAAAATCATTTTCGGCATTCGGCATTCTGATACTTTGCAGAACCATCAGGCCGCTCATCTCTGAGCGCAGCGCTTGGTAGCGTTTCAAAAACGGTGACAAAATCCTCTCTTGGTCGTCAATCCAATGCGTACTGATCGGCAAAGATTTTTGCCAGTAGGTATCGAACTCCAACAACGCACTGTCAATGGAAGCGCGATTTGAAGAGAAAGAACCGAGTTCTATATTGCTTGTCTGCCCTGCGAGAGTCAGGTTGGAAGACCCAACAATCAGTGAACGTTTATCAAAAATGAAGCATTTTGCGTGAAGATGGTCAAGCCGCCTGATCTCTATAGCAGTGGAAAGGCTTTGACATTTCATCAGTGATCGCAACGCTTCTAGTTCACAGATCCCGGCGAGAATACTTTCAGCATCAAAGCGTGTCAACAACTCCAGACAGAAAGCAGCCTTTGGCGGCTGCCGTTTTATCCTCTCTAACAGCACCCCTACTCCGCCAAGCGTGACAAAAGGCATGACGATTCTGACGAACCGCGATTTGCTCAATTCCGCCTCGACTTTCGCAGTTACAGCAAGTGTGTTCAGGAGTTGGTCTGCCATTTTTTAAGTGTGGTATTCGGCGTTGATTTTGACGTAGTCGTAGGAAAAATCGCAGGTCCAGACGGTGGCAGTCTCTCCATTTGGCTGATGGAAATCCACTAAAATTTGGACTTCTTTGGACTTCATGGCCTCAGACACGACGTAGCCGTTGAAGTCGGTGGGCATTCCACTTCTGTAGACGGTCGTGCCGGCCAGCGCAATCTCGACGCGCTCCGGGTCGAACGAGACCCCGGCGCGGCCGGTGGCAGCAAGGATACGGCCCCAGTTGGGGTCGTTGCCGAACAGCGCGGTCTTCACCAAAGGCGAATTGGCGATGGTTTTGGCGACGGAGCGGGGGAAGGCGGCCCGCTGCTCCGGGGTCAGCGTCATGCCGTTGGCAGCGTAGGTTTGGGCTAGTCTTTCGGGGACAGCGACGTTTTGGACAGTGACTTCGACTAGCTTTGTTGCGCCTTCGCCGTCGCGGGCGATTTCTTTGGCTAAATAGAGGCAGACCGAGTACAAAGCTTTTTCGAATTCGCGGGCATCGGCGCTTTCTAGGCTGTCAATCGGGGCGTTGCCGCAGAGGCCATTGGCGAGGGCCAGCACCATGTCGTTTGTGCTTGTATCGCCGTCTACGGTGATAGAGTTGAACGTGTACCAGCAGACTCGCTTCAGCATTTCCTGAAGTACGGGCTGTTCAATAGCGGCATCAGTAGTCAGAAAGCCGAGCATAGTTGCCATGTTCGGCGCGATCATGCCGGAGCCTTTGGCAATTGCGCCTAATCGTGCAGTCTTGCCATTAGACAAGGGAAACTCGACGGCAACTTGTTTCAGGAACGTGTCCGTGGTCATAATCGCCTGCGCGGAATCGTCGCAGGTGTCTCGGTGCAGCTTCGGCACGGCCATTTCAATGCCGGCGATGACTTTTTCAATCGGCAGCTTAGTTCCAATCACCCCCGTAGACGCGGACAGCACCCGGCGCACGGGCAGGCCCAGCGCTTGGGCGGCATGGTTGACCATCGCGACGGCGTCGGTGTAGCCCTGCTCGCCGTTGCAGGCGTTGGCGTTGCCGGAATTGACGACAATCGCCCGCGCCAGGCCGTCCGACAAATGGGCCTGGTTGCTGGCAACGCACGGGGCCTGCACAATGTTGGTCGTAAAGACGCCTGCTGCGACGGCGTCCACGTCGGACACAATCAGCGCGAGATCATTGCGCTTGCGCTTGACGCCGCTGTAGACGCCCGCCGTTTTGAAGCCGAGCGGGGCGACAATGCCGCCGCCGATAATGGTCATGCCGGGCATTTCAAAGCCGTTGGAAGAAGTAGTCATGATGATTTGTCTCAAAAGAGCGAGGGAATAAATTCCTCTCGCTGAATAACGTCCTTCGGACGACAGATAAGCAGGCGATGGCATTTCTTCATCCGAAGGATGCTATTCAGCGAGAGGAATTTATTCCCTCGCTTCCTATCCTCGCGCCTGCGGCCTATTCTCGCGCCTGCGGCCTATTCTCGCGCCTGCGGCCTATTCTCGCGCCTGCGGCCTATTCTCGCCGATGGCTCGCGCCTGCGGCCCTCGCGCCCCGTTCGTTCCATCCCCGAAAGCTACGGCCAAACCGCGCTTGCTCCTAATCCCGCCGCTTCGGAAAAGCCGCACATCAGGTTCATGTTCTGGATCGCCTGCCCCGCCGCGCCTTTCACCAAATTATCAATGGCTGCGACAACAATGACGCGGCTGGTGCGCGGGTCAAACGCCAGCCCGATATGGCAGTAGTTTGTTCCGTAAACGTGCTTGGTGGCCGGGAACTGGCCTGCGTCCAAGAATTGAACGAAAGGGGCATCTCCGTAGAACTCTTCAAACGCCGACCGCAGATCAAACTCAGTTTCTCCCGTGGACGCATACACTGTGGTCAAAATGCCGCGCGTGATCGGAACCAAATGCGGCGTGAATGTGACGATGACCGGCGCATCGGCGAGAAAGCTCAGGGTCTGCTCGATTTCCGGCGTGTGCCGGTGGATGCCGCCGACCCCGTAAGGGCGCATACTCTCGTTCAGCTCGGAAAAATGGTAATCCAAGCCGAACTTGGACCGGCCTGCGCCGGAAACGCCGCTGAGGCTGTCAATGATAATGGTTTCGGGGGCGATCATGCTCGTGCCAAGCAGCGGGGCAAGCGCCAGCACGGCGGCGGTGACATGGCAGCCGGGGTTTGCCACCAAACGCGCCGTTTCAATGGCGATTCTGTTGACTTCCGGCAGCCCGTACACGGCTTCGTCCAAAAGGTGCGGAGCCGTATGCTTGGCTTTATACCAAGCCTCATAGACATCAGGGTCTTCCAGCCGGAAGTCCGCGCTTAAATCGATAATTTTCACGCCTGCTTCCAATAGCTCCGGCGCGGCCCGCATGGCAAGGCCCGCTTCGCCTGCGAGAAACACAAACGCGCACGCCTTCGCGCAGGCCGCAGGGTCAAAGCTTTCGCAGGTGAGGTCTACGCTCGGCGCAAGGCCGGGCAGGGCGGCTTGGATTAGTTTCCCTGCATAGGTTTCCGACGTGACATAGGTAAGTTCAATGTCCGGGTGCGCGGCCAGCAGACGCGCCAGCTCCCCGCCGCCGTAACCCGAAACGCCGACAATGCCGATTTTGAGTTTTTCTGTCATAGCTTGTTTCCGAGATAAACAAAAAGAGTAAGACTGTAAAAGTGTTCGCCGCGCCCGGCCTGCGCCGTGATTTCTTCCAAGAAACACGCGTAATCGTCTGCAGTAACGAGGCCGCGCTTGACCATTGCGCCTATTGCCTGCACTTGTTGATAGCCATAGCTGCCGGGCACAAACTCGGTCTCAGTCAGCGTCAGTGTCTCGATTTGGCCCGTGAACAGGCCGGAAGCCTGAAATGTCTTCCACAATCTCCGGCCCATCCAGCCGTCGCTGTCGGTCATCCACCCCTGCTGCCAGTCGCTATATGCCGCCACCAGCCGCCGTACCAGCGCCTTGTTTGCACCATCGAAAAGATGCGTGTCGTGATCCCAGTGGGCGCAGACAACCTGCCCGGCGGGGCGCAGGACACGGGCAGTTTCGGCAAGAAACGCCTGCTTATCTGTAACGCATTCCAGCACGTTATTCGATACCACGCAGTCAAACGCCGCGTCGTTCAGCGGCCAGGGCCGGGACAAGTCGGCCTCCAAAAACAAAAACCGGGTGTCATCATCTGCTGCCGCCCGCGCCTTTTCCAGGGCCGATTTCGTGGCCTCTGCACCGACAAGACGCGCATCCGGCCCCAGCCGGCGGCTGATGCGCCGCAAATCTGCGCCGTCGCCGCAGCCGGCATCCAAGACTGCCCCTGCGTCCGGCACATCTACCCAAGCGCACAGATTTTCCCGCACCGCTTCACCATTCATGTCCAGGCTAGTTTCCGCTGCGGGCGACTGAAGCCGCGGCAACAAGTTCACAAAACCTGCCTTCGCAGGTTAAAATTTAGTCCCAGTCCACGAAGGTGGACTTTGTACTTTTGTTGCCGCGACTTCAGTCGCCCGCAGCACTCAAACAAAAAATGCCGCTCGCTCTTTTTCCGTATGTTTCATCGGAAAAGGGGCGGGCGGCTGAAAACACAAAAAGCCGTGCGCCGCCAGTCCCGTAGCCCCAGGGTCGGGGAGGGAAGCGGCCCACGGCTTGCAGTTTAATTCGCAAGCATCACGCAGAGCGTGTCGCGGACGCACTTCCCAAAGCACGCACGCGGCGACGCAGCGACAGTGTTGTCACAGCAGAAAGGTTCATAGTGAGGGCAGTATACCGGGCGAAAGAAGAGTTTGTCAAGACTTTAGGAGAGAGAAACCGGCACTGGAAGTGCCGGTCTATTCTCGCATGAAAGTGTCTTCGACACTGAAAAACAGCTAACAACTGCTGATACCCAGTCGCGGAGCGACTTTCATTCACGAGTAGACCGGCACTTCCAGTGCCGGTTCCAACTTCGGTGCTAAAACTGGCTGGACTCGGCGTCGCCGTTTGATGCGGGGGCGGAGGACGCGGTTTGGGCCGGGCCGGGGGCGGGCGCGTCGCCGAGCAGCTCGCGGGAGCGGCGGACACAAACGAGGTGCTGGGCGTAGTAGGCCGTGTCCACGCGGTCCACCGCGACCTGCTGGCCGTGGCCCATCGACGAGTGAATGAAGCGGCCTTCGCCGATATACATGCCGGTATGGTCAATCCGGTCGTGGTGGCAAGCGAAATACATCCGGTCGCCGGGGACCCATTTAGACCAGTCGTTTTTGGGAACGTCGTAGCCGACAGTCGCCTGATCGCCGGAGACGCGCGGCAGGCCGATCCCGTGCGCGGCATAGACGGCCCGGACAAAGCCGGAGCAGTCAATCCCCGCGGCAGTAGTCCCGCCCCAAACGTAGTGGACGCCTAAATAGTTGAAGGCGGTGGACACCAGGGCTAGGCCAAGCGGTCCGCCCGTTTGCCCCATAGGGGCCGTGTCCGGTGCGTTACCGGTGAGGGCCGGCGCGTTCGGATCGCTGTTGACGACCTGATAATCGAGAAGCTGGACATCAGACTTTGCCACAAAGCCGGTGGAATGATCCACCATCAGCACGGCGTACTGGGTTGGGGTTTGGCCGCTCAGAGCAAGGTACTGGCCTTTCGGGCAGACCGACAGCACCCGGCCTAACGCCTCGCGTCCGGCCACAATCACAGCCTTGTCGCTCGTCACCAGCGCCAGTCGGCCTACGACGCTTGCCGCCGCTTCGGACGGCGAAACAATGCCGCGTGACGGCAGGCTGCGGAAGACTGAAGCGTGGCGGGTCACGCGATGCGAGCGGTGAAAATGCCGCTGCCCAGAGGCTGAAACACTTGATGCCGGGCTGTCCGGCGCAGCCTGAGACGCTTCACTGTCAGCGGAAACGGCCGGAGCAGAAGACGGGTCGGCGGCGCAGGGCAAAGAGGCGAAAGTAGTGCAAAAAAACGTGCAGGCGGCCAGCAAAGCGGCGGGTCGGATCAAAACAGAGTCCTCCTCATCAATTACGGCGAGGGCGTACAGGGAGAGTATTGGTGGAAATCGCCCGAAACTAGAGAGATAATTTCTAAATGTCGGCTTTTAAAGACTTTTGAAGACTTTTGAAGACTTTTTTAGAAGACTTCATTCGGCGGCGATGCCGACCCAGCGCGGCTGCCGGGGAAGTTCTCTGCCTAGTATAAGGCACAGGATTTCGTTTGTCAAGCACAAACTTTTGTTTGCGCGGACTTTTTTTCGGCAGGCCAAGCCTCTTGACAACAGGCTTTGGCCTCGGTATAATAATGGAACCCGTGCCGAAGTGGTGAAATGGTATACACGCTACGTTCAGGTCGTATCCACGCCAGCCTTTTTTGTCCTCCCTTCCCAAGAAAATTCTGAACGCATCAACTGCGTTTAACTCACAACACCGATACCAGGATGCGTCCTGGCTTTTTTTATTGCCGCTATGTTTTACTTAAAGTGAAAATTGGGAATAAAGTTGTCTTTAGAGTAAATTAGGAGGTGTAGTTATGACAGACTCTCGGCATCCGGTCACCTGGCCGGTGCTCATCGACAGGAGGCTGGCGGCACGAAAGTGCCAGCTTAGACCGTCCTCATTGCACATTGAGGGCATCATTATGAGCCATGAGGCGCGGTGGCTGATGGAGCACGGTGTGACGCCCGGCTCCATGACCGTCGAGGACCACGAGGCGTATCTCTCTTTCCGGGTCGACCAAGGCCGAGCAGGATGCACCCGGCGACGCGAGACGTTCGCCATGCGCGGCCTGCTCGCATTTGGAAAAGAGCGAAAGCTCCTGAAGCAGAACGTCCTGGAAGGGTTCAAACTTCCGAAAGTCGACGAGGCTCATGTTTACGTTCCGAGTGGTTTAGAGTTGGCTCAGGTTTTGGACCATCTCCGGCAGCGTAGCAACCCGAAACGAAATCGCCAGTTGGTCTACAAAGACAAGAGTGAACTGCGGTTTCACGAGCTTCGAAACCGAGCACTCATTATTGTCCTTGTTGATTCCCTGGCTCGGATCGGTGAGATTTTGCGTCTCGAAATGCCGCAAGTGGACCTCGTGCGGCGGCAGATCACCCTACTGGACACCAAAACTTATACCTCTCGGACGGTGCCGATCAGCCCTGAAACTGTGGAAGCGATCCAGGAGTATCTTCGCGTTCGTCCCGAGAGCAAGACAGCGCACCTGTTCCTGACAGAATACGCAACGCCAATTCAGGTCAATTCGTTCTCTCAGACGTTCCGCCGCCTCGTTCAAGGCGCAGGCATCGACAAGAACATCACGCTTCATTCAATACGCCATTTCTCCATTACGGAGATGGCCCGCAAAGACCTTTTCGCCGCGATGCAGAAGGCAGGCCAGAGGGACTTGAAGGTTACTCAGGGCTACCTCAAACGCGACCCGGAGTATGTGCGGCAGGTCTCCGAGCAGACTGCGACGCTGAAATCGGTGCTCGCTCAGCAAAAATCTGCCCGAAAACGGCAGGTCTGATCGTCACCGCATCTCGACCAAGGCTGGGCATTTCGCCCAGCCTTTTTTATTCTTAGCTTTCTGCCGCTCTTTTTGTTTCCCACAACCCCGGCGGTAAAGTTTTCCAGTCTCCTTTTTTATTCCCTACTTTAATTGCACCAAAGGTCACACACCGGCTCCCATAGAGCTTTTCCGCTCGCGGGCGAGGCTTTTGCAGACTCTTGTATAAAAGTTCTTAGCGCACCCTGAAACGGTGGATAAGCCAGACAGCCGCTCACCGCGATTCCAGAGTATGCGGATAAACAGACTATATTTGGAGGGATTTTATGTATCACGATTTGGATAATTTTGTCACACAAGATGGTGACCGGCTGCGTGACCTGGAGGCAGACCGGGTAAGCGCAGGAAAGCGATTTCAAGAGTATTGGGAACAACTGGCCGATGCTTCCCGGCAGTATCAAGAATTTCCGACTACCGCAAATCGGCGGCGGAAAGAGATAACGGAGGCGCTCGCATCCCGTGCGGCACGGGAGCACAATCAGATCGCCGACAAAGCGGCGGCGGCACTGCAAGACGCACAATGGCAGGCTCTCGCGGGGTGGTAAACGGATAAGATACTTGATGCCCGAACCTCCCATATGTCCTACCGGACGCTTGCCGCCGAAATTGGCTCTCGTTGGCCTGACGATGCCACCCATGCAATGGATGTCTCCCGGCAGATGGAGTGGATCACGCTAACTCCGAAGTGCCTCTACCACGCAGTGGACATTGCGGAAATGCCTGCCTCTTGGTTTGAGGCCATCGCCTACACATTGTCAGCTTCATTTTATAGTCTGCCTTTCCCACGCTCTGAGCTTTCCTAGGAACACACTTATGTGTATTACATCTTCAGGCGGCGTAGAAAACAGACACATTACTCCCAAAAAATTTATAAAATTTTACGAGGCCAACCCTTGACCATTAACGTCTCTTTTGGGAATTACCCAAAGCGGGTTCCCATATTGCGAAAAATTAGATGCCCCCCCTACTCGGGTTCATCGGCAGGAGCGGGGTCTGCCTCGGCAGCGGTTTCGCTGTCGGCATTGTCGCTTGCCTCCAACTCCTCGTCGGTGCGGGGGGCGCTTCCGAGGATTCGTGCCCGGTCTGCCGTGTCCATGATCCTGTATAGATTCAGGACCCGGTTATCAATGTCGGCATCAATCGTTTCGACTTCACTCATTAACTGTTGGATTTCAGCGATCCGCTGGCCTTCTTTCGCGAAGAAGGCATCAAGCGCCGCGTCGTCTTCGGGAACAAAGGCATGATCCTTCAAATAATTCCAGTTTCGGTCCCGCCAGCGCGTGGCACTGAGGTATCCGACCAGAAAGCGGCGCAGACGGTCGTCCGGGACTTCCAGATAGAGCGAGGGGCGGTGGCGCAGCACGACTGTTTCCGGGTGCCGTGCAGGGATGAAGACGTTGCGGCTCACCGTTACCGACGGGTCAAATTGTTCCGGGATGCGAAGTTTCGCCGCATACTGAGCGTCGAACAGCGAGAGGGTCGCAAAAGATGGGTCATCTTGCTGGAGTTCTGCCAGGAGCAGGTCGTAAGGCACAGTAACGACGGCTGCTCCTGCCCGCCGCTTGATGCCGTATCCCTGCTCCCGGTGGACATTCAGGGCGGCTTGCTTTTCTAAAAGCAGGTCCACCAGCGTCACCAGTTCCGCCTGGATGTTCGCGTCAGCGGGAAAGATCGGCAGCCGTCGAAAATGAGTTGGAGTGATGTGAAGATTATCAATACGCCTCGTGAACCAGAAGTTCAGAAGCGATGAGTTAAACAGTGCCAGGACGTACTTTAGGTCATAGTCGGGACTGTTCGCGATGATGTTATTGAAGTTTTTCCGATTGTAGAAACCGGCGCTATCATATGCGGCGACCAATCTTCGTTTAATTGAGCGGTTCTGCATATCTTGTACAAGCAGCTTCGGAGAGTTGAAAAAACGAGTCTCACGCGGGCGACACAGCCAGTCGCCATACTTCACGAAAGGATGGTTTGGCCCCCATCTCAGTTGATACCGTCCAACCTGCGCCGTTTTGTCCAGCAGTGGCTTCCACTCTATTTCACCAGCCGGGACTTCCCGTTGCGGCTTGATGTAGGGACTGAGGCGGCTTTCAGCCTCGGTCGCATAGGGGTCAATGCCGACGGTACTGTCCGTGACCATGCTCAGACGTAGCACCGAGGTTCCCATGCTGCCACCAACCGTGGTCAGACAAGCATCTTCGATCTGCTGAAGCAGCGTGTCATGGCGGATGTTAATCTCATAAGCAGGCGGTGTCCATGCCGACTGCGGCTGAATCAGCGTCTCAGCCCACTCACGAGCGGTCAGCTTCGCGATGTCGTCGCTCAGGCCCATCAGGTTTACCCGGACCTCCTGCGCGTTTCGACGCGCCGCGTCCGTGTCCGCCGCCAAGAACAGAAGAGTACAATCTACAGTCGCATCGACCCAGATGTTCTGCGGCAGGTCTACAATCTCTTCGACGCGCCCTGCGCCGAGCAGGACCGAACGGAGCGGTGCCGTGTTGACTCCCATTAAGTACGTATTGGGCGTGATGAAGCCCATCTTCCCATTGGCGGCCAGAAGTTCCAAGCCGAGTTTCAGGAAAAAAACGTAGGTATCCGGCTGGCCGCGGAACACGTCCGGGTAGGCTTCCCGAAGCGTTTCCCGGTACGGTGGACTCAGCTTCGCACCATAAGGCGGGTTCGCGACCACAAAGGCAAAGCCATTGGCATAGGGCGATCCGGGAGCGCGGCGCTTGATTTGGTCTACCTCGTCGTTTTCTTCGGCCTGCAACGTGCCGTACTGCACATATTGATACAGCCCGGACGAGCGGGTCAGCGCGTCCACATTGTAGACATGGAACGGGCGCAGGGTCGGGCGGTGCCCGACATCGTGTGCGGCTTTGACGAGATCAAGCACCTGGATCAGCAGGTTTGTCTCGGCCAGGTAGCAGGCAAATGGGTTGAGATCAAAGCCATACAGGGTGTTCTGTACGCGGTCCAACACGGCCACCGGGTCCTGCACTTGCGCTCCGGTGCCCTGGTATGCCGCAACCAGGCGCTTCGCCGCTCGGACGAGAAACGTGCCGCTGCCGCAGGCAGGATCAATCAGGCGCTTACCACTGCCGATGATGGCTGGCCCCACCGTGTATCCAACGGTATCCAAGATGTAGTCTACAATGGGCGTCGGCGTGTAATACTGGCCTTTGTTTTGCTTCTCCTCGCGGTCAACATAGGTGTTATAAACCGTGCCGACAATGTCGGAGTCGACGCCCGCAAAATTGAAGCGTACCAGCCGGTGCAGCGCCATCAGCAAGTGCGCCTCGTCCAAAACAAACCAGTTGAAGAGTTCACGCCCGGTGAAGAAGTGGGCATAGATATTCTGGGCATTCGCGTAAGCCATGTCCAGCAGCGGCGTATACGGGTTGCCCGACGCGAACTTAAGGTAGCGTTCAATATCTTCGCGCCAGTGCTGAAGGCCGCCGTCCGACAAGAAGCGGTGCGGGAAAATGCCCTTGTCTTCGCAGACCCGGATGAGCAGGAGGCGAATAAAAACGACGTAGGCCGCTTGCAGTGCAAACTCGTCATGCCGCTGCCCCTCGTTCATGCCGCCGAGCATCGTCTCTTGAACCAGCGACTCCCAGACGGCATAATCTTCGTGGACCGCAATGTCTGCCCGGTAGGTCTGCCGCAGAGCGGCGCAGCGATGGTGCCAGGCAAAGGCCCGTTCCCCGTACACTTTCAGCGCCGCCTCAAGTGCCGTCAGTTCGTTCAAGTCTTTCCAGGGCCTGCTGTGCCTGGACCCAGCGCCATGTTTCCGCAACCGTGCGGCATTGATGATGGCGAGAACATCCGCTATCAGTGCGCCGAGGCTCGGAAAAGCGCGAGGGTCTTGTTCCAAACGGAGTAGGCTCGTCTCCACAGCATCCATGTCCGGCGGGTTAAGGCCAAGCGGAGTCCGTGCCTGTTCCAGCGCAGCCATGACAGCGGCTCTGACGGCCTGAAGCTGCGCTTCCGCAGTTTCTGTGTCCGCATCGGCAACGCGGCGGGCCTTCTCGCTGAACTCGGCATACCGGGTCAGATGGCCTGTCAGGATGCGGCGGGCCTCGTGCTGCAACTCCTGCACCAGCAGCCGCAGGGTATCGGCCAAAACTTTCTCGTGGCCGCTCCCCGTGCCGAGCGGCAGGGCACGCTGCCGCCACTCATCCAGCCCGATGGCGATCTCTTCAATGAGCCGCGTCACCCCTACGAATGCGTCTTTGCGGAACAAGTCCCACAAGTCGTGGAGGGCGCGGAGATTGTCCGGGGCAAGAGCGTCAGGTCCGCCACTCCATTCCTGAACGGCAGCCGGAACATCAATGTCAATGATCTGCGTCGGCGCGTCCGGGTTGTCGAACTTCCAGGCAGTAAAGCGGCGTCCATTGGTCAGCCAGCCGAGCAGTAAGCCTTTGGACCGGACATAGCGGGAAAGCTGCGACAGGTGGCTCTCCGGGTCGGCGGTGTCGAAGGTGAGTGCCAAAGACGTGCTTTTGTCTTCCGCCATAAAACACGTCCCATAGGCGGCATCTTCAGGAGCGAAGTCAGGGCGGTCCGCGCCTTTTTGGAGGTTGTAGACACGCTCGGCGGGGGCAAAACCAAGCAGGCCCAGCAGCGGGCCGACGAGGGCCGTATCCACGACAGAAGCCTCATCCCCTGACCGCTGGTTTGCCGCACGGGAGAGGTACGCAACAAAGTTCGCGCCGCGAAAGCCCGTTTGGGTGAAAAGCGCGAAAAACGCGGACAGGAATTCATCAAAAGAAGCGGGTTGCGGCATATTTTCTCCGGGGGCGCGGCGGACAGACAATCTATTATAGCAAGTCTTCGCCCTCGGGTCAACGGGAGAACACGGCACTCACGGATGCGCTTCGGCTTCGACGAATCGGCCCCACGGCGAGCGGGTCTGCCCAGTCACCGGCACATGAGGCGGCATAGGGTCAATGCTGACAAGCACCGGCAGACCGTTGGTCATGCGGCCCGAAACAAGGGCTGTGCGCGGACGCAGACGCGGCCCCATAGCCTGCACCGTATCTTCGTCGAGAACCGCCGTCATGCCGACCGCCCGGTGGTCAGAGCGATGCGGCAGCGTGAGCAGAATAAGTGAGTCGAGGTCCCGGAAGACCGGCGCAGGCAGCTTGTCCGGGGTGTTGGTAACAAAAATCGTGGAAATGCCGATGTGCCGCCCGCGAGTAATCAGGCCCAAGATAGCATCCTCTTTAATGTAGAAATGAGCTTCATCGGCCACCAAGTACGGGAAACGCCGTGTTCCCCGCCGTGCTTCGAGGTCACACTGTCGTTCCAGCGCACTACCGACTGCTTTTACAAGGGTTTCGCGCAACGTGTCGCTCAGCGAAGACAGATCGAAAATGACAGGTTTGCCGGCACAGGCACTTTCCCAAAGTTCATTCATAGACGAGCTGCCCAGTTCGTCCACCTGAGCGAACAGCCCGAGGTCGGCAATTAAGTCCAGGCGCTGGCGAATCGCATCCTGCACCAGCGCCTGCCGCGACCAGACCACTTGGTCTCGCAGGTATTCCACATCAATGGTAAACGATTTGCCGTCCTGCTGACACTCGGCGCGGCGGCGGCGAAAGATGGTAGGCAAGGTGTTGTCGAAGATCGCCTCGCTTGGCCCACTTGCAGGGAGCGGGCAGAGGGAGCGCACCACAGTTCGCAGGACGCCGTGGCCGACTTCACCTAGGTGCAGGCGAAAATTGTCCTTCCATCGGCATACCTGAGCGCCAGGAAGTAGCGTGAACTCGGCATTAAAATCGTAGACGAACACCGGGATGCCCGCTTTGCAGAGCGACAAGACCATTTGTTTTGCCGTGTGCGATTTCCCCGACCCGCGGTTTCCAGTGATTACCGTCGTGCCCTCTGTCTGCACTCCGTCCCAGACGATAGATGTTTGCCCCATGCGGGCAAACGAATTGAGAGGACAGCGCGGTTTCATGGGAGAAACCCGCTGGCAGAGTTCCCTATCAGGCACAAGCTGAACCGCTGCCTGGCGGCTGGGTATTTGTCCTTGCCAGGGTTCCCAACGCCCTTCACAAACAGCCCGCCGAATTTTAGCGTGGGCCACTTTAAGGCACCGGAGCGCGTTCATGCCGCGCTCGCGGTTGATTGCCATTTCCGTTATCGTCAAATGCTCTTCCAGCGTACGCTGAATTGCCTCGCCCTGCATCCCGTCAACATCCAGGGTTTGAATGGCGATCACCTGAGCGATGCAGCCTTCAGCGCGAGCAGGCAAATCCAGAACAGAATAAAACTGGCCCACGGTCATGTCGCACTCTTGGGGATGGAAAAGTAAAGTCACATCTTGGCCTTTGATCGAAAGTAGTTGCATGAGTTTTTCCTGGCACAGCGAGAAGGTTTACTTGTACCGGCCTGCCGCGAAGCCATAGACGGCTGCTCCGTCTGCCGAAGCGCGGGTTGAAACTAGGTTATACGCGACTGACGCTTGAGCCTGAAGCACCCGGACAGCCGAGGAGGTAAAATAACTGTGGGCATGAGCACGCACAAGTGGTTCAGGTAGGCCGCCGCGAAAATCACAGGACGCGACAAGTGAGTCCAGCACAGCTTCGGCGTCCGTCTCGGATGCTGCGCGAACGTCTACTCGTAGGGTCGGGCCGCAGGCGCTGAACCGGGCGGCGAAAATCCTTCCGAGAATGCGGTCTGCGCGGGCCGGACTCTCTGCCCGCAGGACCGGCGTGAGGTCCCGGCGGCATATCTGTGCTGGTGCATCGTCGAGCCAAAATGCGACCGGGCGGTCGCCAATCGCGAGAATGGATTTTTTGCTGACTCCAACTAGGTGGATACCATGCGTGTCCGCGAGACTGCTAAGTTCCTGCCACCAAGCCGGAGCCGTGTCGTAAGAGCGGGTCGTCAAGCTGCCGTCAATGAGCAGAATTGATCCGCGTGGCGGGACGGACGTGAGCGCCAGTTTCTGCACCATGCGCTCCAGATAATTCCGCGTCCGGTCAGCATAAAAGTGCCGATCAGCCGCCGCTCCCGACTTGGGCACAAGACGGGCTAGGCTTCCCTCGCCTTCCCACCGCACGAAAAATTCTTCGTCACCCATATCCGCGCCCATTCGATGAAGCACATCCGTTTTGCGTTCAGCCTCTAAATGGATTGGTCCGGTTCGGTACAGGCGCACCCGCGTATCTTGTACTGTATCTTGAGTCAGCGCGGCACGCAGGGCAATAAGCGTTCCCGTCGCAGTCTCACCGAGTCTTGCCATGCCACAATCGCAGGCCAGCACCGGTACGGATTGATCTGCCCGAAAGCTGCGCGGCGGGGCGAAACCACCGGCATCAAGGTCCGCCCTGGTCCGTTCCCCAGTGTTAGCGGCAATACAACCAAAATCCTCTTGTGTTGCTTCCGAGGCATCAGCGCCATCTTCAAGGCTTGCCGCCGTGAACGGGTCGTGTGGGTGATAAGCTATTGGAAGGGGGGACAACAACTTGGCTGCCGGAGGTGACAGCAAATCTAACATCCCATTGATCGCTGTGAATTCTTCGCTCACAAAAGAGTTGGTCACGCTCATGCTGCTTCCTCATACTTGGCTAACAGTTTAGCAATATCGCTAAACACATTTTGCACTATTGCAAAACCTCTTGTCAAGGGTTCAGGAGATTTTTTTACGTCAGCCGGTCGCTGGAAATAAGCAGTGATGGTATGATGGGTAAGCAGAATGTCAAACAATTTGTCAGAAAACCATGATGAAACCTCAGACCCGGATGCGAATGCTCGTAAAGGAGGTCGTCCTCGCAAAGGCGCGGACAAAGCTCACGGTCATGTGGTTTACATGAATGACGAACTTTGGGCCTACTGCCGCAGTCAGCCGGGAGGAGCATCCGTTTTCCTCAGGCAACTCGCCTCAGAACATCAGGAACGGCAAGAAGAGCCGAAATAAAGCTCATTTCATTCTGCCTCATTTGGTGCCTCCGCAACATCGGCTCGCCTCGCCCTCGCATCATCCCTTCTATTTATTCCATGTCACCTCTTGACCATGAGCTTCAGGCTGCTGTCCTCAGCCGACTTGTGCGATAACTGCCGCAACAAATTTGGCTTCAGAAATAACTTTCATTTTCTTTGAAGTCGCCCTGCATTCGTTTTGACTCGGCCCCGACATTGTTTTTGCCGCCGCTGCTTTAGCGACGGCAATCTACAAAAACAACTTGCCGGGAGCAATCCGGTGGAAAGACGCCAATGGAATTCATTCTTACTGATCGTGCTGAGCACAGCGCACGCATTACCATCAATCACGACATAGTTCGGTTCAACGCCACTCATCATGCCGGTGTTAAAAACCGTGGGGAGGGATTTGCATTGCATGATGCCACGATGTTGCTTGAGTGCATCGAAGACTTGGCGGGTCAGCCAGGCGAATCCATTGAACTGGCGATGTCCTGCGACGCGCAGATGGGCATATCCCTGATTGAGTTTAGCGAAGTCTGCAGCCCTCTAGAAGATATGGTCAGCCTTCATGTTGAAGGACCCCTTGGCCTGGGTGCCGACTTCTGCGTTCCCCTCTCTGTGGTCCGCGCAGTTCTAAGCGACGATTTAGTTCGAACCTCTGCATCACCCGCCTCTGATAGAAGATTTCCTACGACATTCATTCTTAGCGACCGCCGGGACCACTGCCTTCTTGCCTTCATCACAGATGAGACTGTGCGTCTTGTGATAAGTCAAGATGATGCGGACAACTGCATTAGGCACGACTCTATCTATTCAACTTCGGGCCTCCTCCAAGACATCAAGGAGATGGTGGCGCTATCACAGGATGGGGACATTGCGTTGGATGTAGGCGATGCTACAAAGCTGATCATTCGATTTCGGAAGACAAAGGCTGATGTCATCGAACTGCACCTTGGCGGCTCCGATTTTGAGGGGGCTGGCCTTGTTGTCCCTCTTTCCCTTGTGCAATCAGTTTTGAGCGGGACCGGGCTTCCAGATGCCGGCTCGTCCTAACCAGGGGTTGAAGGGTGTGCAGCATCCAGCTTAACGCGGTCAAACCTTCAAAACTGCTCGCGGGAGATCGTGAAGGACCCTCGACCAGCCGCTGGGGGCAGCCTGCCCCCAGCGAAGTGCCACGCAGAGAATCTAATATCGCGTGTGTCAGCGTCGGAACCAAAGAAACGTCGCCAGTTTTACCGTCGCTAGGTAGTGATCCGCAAGTTTGTATGCCCTGCGGTCATTACTGCAAATCATAGCGCACCAAAATAGCGCGGCAGCGGGACAGCCAAGCAAGAGTGCATTCACCACCCAGAGATGCCCTCACGTCATCCCTTCTTTTTATTCCACATCACCCCAGTTTCAGGCTGCTGGCGTCCGGCGACGTGTGCAGTTATTGCCGGAACAAACTGGCCGTTGAAATAACTTTCACTTTTTTGCAGTAGCCCTGCATTCACTTCGGCTGGCACCCGACTTTCTTTTTGCCGCCGTTCTCTCGGCATCTCTGTTCAGGAGACTGGAAGCGGAGGGTCAAGTCGCCTCAAAGGCGGCCTGACTCCGGGCAAAAGCTAATAGCGTTCGGATCGACAAGTTTTCGGAGGGGAGCACTTACATGAGCAATATCGATTATAATAGCAGGATAGTCATCTGGGGCCAACCAGCCGAGATTGGCTCCTTCGTTGGTCACAGCCTGCACCGCTTCGGCTTCAGCATTTCGAGGCATAAGACGACGCCCGGCCTTGAAAAGGGCTTCGCGCATTATGAGTTGCTCGAATACCTCGAAGAAATCGGCATCGACGCCGATCAGGCGCAGGCGGACGATACGATGATCCGCATGGAGATGTCTGATTATGTAGATGATGACATGATCCTTGCTGTATCCCGTACCTACCCTGACTTGACGTTCTGGCTATCCTGGTCAGCTTGGGGGAGCAGATGCGGAGAGGATAACGACGAGTATTGGCCTCTTATCGATGAGGGCTGCTTGACCGCGAGAGCAGGCTGGAGAGTTTAGTAGGTGTCTCCAGAAAACGACACTGTGACAGCCTAAGCTGGTGGCAGCGCGGCGTAGCGGTAGAAGAATGTCTTCGCGGTCTCGGCGGCCAGGACATAGAAGACCATGATGCCAGCAAGCACTGGCAGGAACACCCATGGCAAAGGCACGAAGCCGAAGGGATGTGCCAGCAGCGTGTACGGCAGGATCAAAGTCAAAGCGGCAACCGCAAGGGTCGCCAGCAGCAGAGGGCGCGAAGGCCGGCTCTGGTAGAACCGCTTGCGGGTGCGGATGACCAGCACAATCAAGGACGCCGTCACGACACTTTCGACAAACCAGCCGGTCCGAAACTGCGCTGTCGTCGCGTGCAGCAGCCAGAGCAGCACGCCGAACGTTAGGTAGTCGCAAACAGAGCTTACCAGCCCGAACACCACCATGAACCGCCGGATGAACTTCATGTCCCAGCGGCGCGGGCGAGACACCTGCTCCGGGTCCACGCTGTCGGTCGCAATCGTTGTTTCCGGGAAGTCCGTCATCAGATTAGTCAGGAGTATCTGCTTGGGCAGCAGCGGCAGAAAGGGCAAAAACAGGGAGGCCCCGGCCATGCTGAACATATTGCCGAAGTTCGCACTGGTTGCCATGAAGACGTACTTGATCGTGTTGGCAAATGTGATGCGGCCCTCCCGCACCCCTGCCGCCAGGACGTTCAAGTCTTTTTCCAGCAGCACGATGTCCGCCGCTTCTTTCGCGACGTCAACCGCATTTGCCACCGAGATGCCGACATCGGCGGCGTGAAGCGCCGACGCATCGTTGATGCCGTCGCCCATGTAGCCGACGACGTGGCCCGCTTTCTTGAGTGCCAGAATGATCCGCTCTTTCTGGTTCGGCTCCACCTCCGCAAACACGTCCACCGCCGGGGCACGCTTAATCAGCGCCTCCTGGCTCATTTGCCGCAGATCACTTCCCATCGTGATCTGCGGGTCGGTCATTCCCGCCTGTTTGCTAACGGTCGCGGCGACAAGCGCGTTGTCGCCGGTGATCAGCTTCAGCGAGACGCCCAAGTCTTTCAAGGCTTGCAGCGACTGGACGACATTGGATTGAAGTGGATCGAACAAAGTGATGAAGCCGGCGAACGTCATCTGCGTTTCATCGCTCTTGCCGATCTTGGCTTCCGTGCCTAGATCCCGGTAGGCAATGCCGAGTGTCCGGTAGCCCTGAGAGCTGAACGCGGCATACTGAGCCTGGATTTGCGCCCGAAGCGGGTCAAGAGGAGCCGCCTGTCCTGGTGCCGTGTCCGCCGTTTGACAGACTTCCAGCACGTTCGACAATGCTCCTTTGGTCACCATCAGATGCCTGCCGCCGCTCTGGACAAGAATGCTCAGGCGCTTGCGGACAAAATCATACGGCTCTTCATCGAGCTTCGTGTCGCCAGAGACATCCAGCGGCTTGAAATGGGCAATGGCATCGTCAATGGGGTTCGTGTAGCCGCTTTGGAAATGCGCGTTCAGAAACGCCAGCCGCAGGACTCTGTCGCTGCCCACGCCGCAGACGTCCACTGCCGAATGCACCTGAACAGTTCCCTCGGTCAGTGTGCCGGTCTTGTCCGTGCAGAGAACATCCATACTGCCGAAGTTCTCGATGGCCGCCAGCCGTTTGACGATCACTTTCTGTTCGGCCATCCGCTTTGCGCCGTGGGCGAGATTGATCGAGATGATGGCGGGCAAAAGCTGGGGGGTCAGACCGACCGCAAGCGCGAGCGAGAACAGCAGGGACTCTAAAACAGGCCGGTGGAAGTAGACGTTGGCCGCGAAGATGCCCAGCACCAGCAGCAGGGTGACTTCCATCAGCAGGTAGCCGAACTCCCGGATGCCGCGCTCAAACTCCGTTTCCGGCGGCCTCTTGGTCAGCGTCAGGGACACTTTGCCGAACTCCGTAGACTTGCCAACCAGGACCGCGACGGCCTGAGCCGTGCCGCTGGCGACACTTGTGCCGAGAAACAGGCTGTTGGTACGCTTGGCGAGCGGCGTGTTCGAGGGCAGAACGGCAGCGGACTTTTCCGCCGGGAACGTCTCGCCAGTCAGCGCGGCTTCGTTGACGAAAAGGTCTTTCGATTCTAAAATCAGGCAATCGGCAGGGACGATGTCCCCGGCCTGAAGCACGACAATGTCGCCCGGCACGACTTCATCGGTGCGGACCTCAACGGGTTTGCCGTCGCGCTGGCATGTCGCCTTGATCTGGACCACGGCCAGCAGCTTCTCGACCGCGCCGGCGGCCCCGCGCTCCTGCCAGAAGCCGAGAAGACCGCTGACCAGCACGATGGCAAGAATGATGCCGGCGTCAACGGCGTCTTTCAGGAACACGGACAAAAGCGCGGCGGAAATCAGAATGAGGATAATCGGGTTTTTGAACTGAGACAGCAGCAGGGTAAGCATCTTCCAGAGCGGGTGCGGCTGTGTGATCCCAGCCCCGCCTGCAAGGCGGCTCTCTGCCTCCGCCTGGGTCAGTCCAAGCGTCGTCGTCTTAAGCTGCGTCAGCAGATCAGGCGGGGAGAGGCTCCAAAAGGCAAGCGCGATTGGGTTCGGCGGCATCGGTTTGTTTGGCATAAGTATAACTGCGTGACAAGGATGTTACGTGACAAGGACCTGCTCGACTGGACGCCGCAGGGAGCGTGGCAGCGCAGGCGCGTACCCAAACCGCAGAAGAAGCTGCGGCAGGGCTGTGCCAAGACCGAGATAGCTTTGGAGCTGGGAGCGCAGCGCAGGCACTTCCGCCGGCTGGTTCAAGAAGGCCGTCTGAATGCCCGCTATTGTGAGAGTCAGCGCCAATCGTTCGTAGAAGCGCCCGGTTTCGATCCAGTGCCGCTTGTCGTCTGAAGCAGACGCAACCACGATGAGTCCGGACGAGCTGCGGGCTTTCTTGGCATCCGTATCGCTCTGCTGCCCGGCGCTTGCACTGGTCAAAAACTCCCGGCCCAGCCAGCGTGGAACGTCCGGGTTCCCGCCAGCGCGAGTGTACAAGCCGTCCAAACTGTGCAGTGCTTCCGGCTGGTTGAACCGCATCCACGACACAAGCTCGGCGACAAATGCAGGCGTGCCGAACTGTATCTTGTCTCCTGCTCTGACATATTCGATGACTGCTTCTTTGTGGACAGTATCCGTCAGAACCAGCGTGGAGACGTCTGCGCTGGAGTGGACCGCCGCGATGCGCTTCAGGTCGGGCAGTAATATAGAGCGCCCGTCATACAGGGAGCGGTTGTTCTGCCGGTGCGGGATCGCCTCAAAGAGAGAAGAATGAAGGGGAAGGGTGGCTGCGGCATTTAATGACGGCGTCAGCCGCACTGCTATTGAGTCTTCACCCGGTGCCGGGTAAGTGATCTCCATGCCGTATCCTGCAGACTGCACGGCAAGCGTCATGTTCTCAAGAGCACAGCCGAGACTGATCCAAAACTCACGATCCTGGGGGTCCACTGCCGGCAGACGCCGGGAGTAGTCGGGCAATAGGCGGATCGTGTTCCCTGAGACGGCAAACTTCCAGGGCTGCGTGTTGTGGCCGCTCGGAGCGAGAGTCGCATAACGGATGATCTCGCGGATTTGTATCGGCAAGGCCGCAGACTTCTGAAATGGCGTGTTCCACGTCCGCCGCTCCTGTGCAGCGTAGTCCAGCCAGGGCGGATATGTCAGGAGGACGTCGCCAAGCACGGCGGTCGTGCCGACGGCGGCAGCCGCCACGACAAACTGCCGCCGGGTCAATTTGGGCCGCACGGGGGTAGTGCTTGCTTTTTCTGCTTCTACCATTTGCGTTTTCTTATTTCTGGGTCCGGCGTCTTTCACGGGACCATCCTGCCTGATCTTGCCGCCACGCACGGTTACCGGCAGGTCATCCGGCGGAAACACGAAGTACGGCGGCTCCATTGATCCCGTCGTGCTTCAGAGCCTGCAAAGCTTCGTTTGCCTGTTCTAAAGGAAACTCAGTCGTCTGCGTGTGCAGCGGGATTTCGGCAGCCAGTGTCAGAAGCTCCTGCCCGTCCCGGCGCGTGTTGGCCGTGACGCTTCGCAGCGTATGCTCCTGGAACAGATACTGCATATAATCCATTTGCGGGATCGGCGTCATGTAGATACCTGCCAGCGACAGGGTTCCGCCTTTGTCCAGCGCCAAAAGCGCCGGCAGAACCAGCGGGCCGGCAGGCGCAAATAAAATACTGCTCCGCAAAGGCACCGGCGGTATGGCATCCGCCCCGCCCGCCCAGACTGCGCCCAGGTCACGCGCCAGGGCCTGATGCCGCTCCTCGCGGGTGCAGACATACACGTCGCTACCCCGGTGCCGCGCGATCTGGATCAGAATATGGGCGGAAGCGCCGAAGCCGTACAATCCCAGTGGTGCCCCAGCAGGCAGGTCAGCTCGTTCCAGGGAGCGGTAGCCGATAATGCCCGCGCACAGAAACGGCGCGGCTTCCCGTGATGAAACACTGCCGGGTAGCGGATAGGCAAAGTCTTCACGGGCGACGGTGTATTCCGCGTAGCCGCCGTTCCGGTCATAGCCGGTGAACTCCGGCGCGTCGCACAGGTTTTCGTCGCCCCGGCGGCAGTACGCACAGGTGCCGTCGGTGCCGCCAAGCCAGGCGACGCCGACCCGGTCCCCCACCTTGAACCGCTGCGAAATGGAGCCGTTCTTGACGACACGCCCGACAATCTCATGGCCGGGAATGATCGTCGGCTGATGCGGCGGCAGGTCGCCTTCGGAGACGTGCAGGTCGGTGCGGCAGACGCCGCAGACTTCCACTTTAATCAGGATTTCCATGAGGCCCGGCTCTGGGATCGGCATCTCCGTCATCCGCAACGGGGCGCTTTCAATCGGGCCGGGCTGCGATAGAACCATTGCTTTCATAAACTTTTTGCTTTCATAAAATCTTTGCTTTCAGTTATTGACGGCGGGCGAGCAGCAGGCAGACATCGTCGCGCAGCCTTCCGCCGGCGAACTCTTGCGCCCCCCCATAAATTGCCTCAGTAAGTTCCCGCAGTGAGGCGGACGGCCCGGCTTTTTCCGCGAGAGACGCCATGCCCTTTATCCCTAAGAGCACTTGACCGCGCCGCGCTTCGGTGATCCCATCCGTCGCCATGAGAACCGTCTCCCCAAAAGCCAGCCGCACAGTTTTCGCCATATATGCCGTATCGGGCAGGATGCCGAGTGGACTGCCGAAGACCTCGACTTTTTCTACTACGCCGCCTGCCCGAAGGATCATGGTCGGCTCCGCGCCTGCCGCCGAGAAACTGGCTTCCCCCGTGACCGTGTTCACGACGGCCAACGCTAGGATAATGAACGTCTCCGTGTTGTCCGTGTCCAGACGATGAGTCTCGCAGATGAAGTCGTTGAGGCGGCTGAGGGCAATCTCAGTGGACTGGTATTCGTGGAGAAACGCCCTGAGCGCGTACTTGACCTCCGCCGTGCGCCCTGCGGCGACAAGTCCTTTTCCCGAAACATCTCCAACGACGAGGGCGACCTGATCCTCGTTCAGTGCGAAGGCATCGAAGAAATCGCCGCCCACGTCGGCCTCGTTCAGCGCCGCCTTATAGAGGGTCTTCACCTCGATCCCTGAGAACTTTCCTGCCGAGACCGCTTGCAGCATAGACCGTTGCAGCGTTTCCGCAATGCGCTCGTTCTTAGCGGCGGCGGCGGCCAGCGCCACTTCAATGCGCCGCCGGTCGGTGATGTCGCGCTGGATCGCGACCCAGTGGGTGTACCAGCCGTTTGCATCGGCCACCGGATGGATGTTTAGCTGGACCCAGAGCGGGGTTCCGTCCTTGCGGTAGTTGAGAATCTCGACCTCGACCGGATTCCAAGCCGCCAGTTTGCGTCGCAGTAAGGCCCGCGTCTCAAGGTTTGTCCCCGGTCCTTGGAGAATACGCGGCGTCTTGCCCAGTATCTCTTCCCGCGTGTAGCCTGTCATGCGCGTAAAGGCATCGTTGACGTAAACGACAGCAGGTCCGGGCTGGTTTATCGGCTCGGCCTCGATAATCAGGATCACATCGTTGGCGTTCTCGACCGCCGCCGCCAGCAGCCTTAGCTGCTCCTCCGCTTGCCTGCGCTCGGTGATGTCCTCAAATGTGGAATACACCTCATACGGACGGTCCTCGCCAGGACGGAACTGCGGCACACTATTCACACGCAGCCAGCGCGTCTCGCGGAGTACCGGGTTGAAGATGCCCATCACAACGCCCAGCACAGGCTGGCCCGTTCTCAGTGCCTGCATCGGAGGGTGCTGATCGCCCGGATAGGCGGTGCCGTCCTCATGCACTGCCTCCCAGCGCGGGTCAGCGGAGAGGCGTCCCTCCATTTTGTCGAGAGTCAACCCCAAAATCTGCTGGGCGGCAGGATTGGCCGAGGTCAGTGTCCCCGCCGCATTCTGGTAGAGGATGCCCCGAGGCATGGTGTCATAGAGCGTGCGGAAACGGGCCTCGCTTTCAGTCAGAGAGAAGTCAATCTTCTTGCGCTCGGTGATGTCCCTGATGTTGCACTGGATGACCGTTTCCCCTTTTTCACGGTAGAGGTTGCTGACGAATTCTACGTCACGCGGCTCGCCGCTTCTGCTTCTGAGCGGCAGATTTTCGTAGCGGATGGAACCTTCCCGCTCCAGCCTCCGGAAGGCTTCCTGGCTGGCAGCCTTATCTTCAAGCAGCCCAATCTCCCACAGCTCTCGGCCCAGCAGCTCGTCATGGGAGTAATCCAGAAGCTCGGTCATAAACGGGTTGGCGTCGGTGATTGTGCATTTGACGCTGTCGAGGATCAGAATGCCGTCGCGGGCCGTCTCAAAGAGGCGGCGATACCGCTGCTCGGACTTTTCCAGGGCATCCGCGACTTGCTCTGCCGAGGCCAGGGCGGCCTGCGCGGTCTGTAAAGCAATAGCGGTGACATGATACGAGGGGTCCGACATAAAGTAAGTCTCTCTAACCGCAGATATAGTAAGTCGTCACGGCTGTCTGAAGGCGTCACAGGTGGCACTAATGTCCGCTCTCGCTCAGCCCGGCTTGTACCGGGCCGCGAAAGACGCGGTGGATATAGACGTTGTAGGCGATCACGATGCCCATCATCACGACGTTGACCGCAAGCGCTGTTTCCAATGTATGCCGGGGAGAGGCCGCGTTGAAGATGGACAAGCCTTCTCCTGGGTGGCCGAGCGTCGGCAGCAGCAGCGGGTAAATGCCTGTGCCAGCGCAGCCCATCAGCGCCGCGAGAAACACCGACCCGGCGAGCACAGCACGGCTATCTTCCAAACGGTGCTGCGCCATAAAGACGGCGGCAAGCGATACGAGAACAAGCGCCGGCAGGGTCAGCAGCAGCGGATGCCGGGCGAAGTTTGCGCCGAGATCAGGCCGGACAAAGACCGCAAATACGGTTGTCGCGGCGGCGAGGCCCGCGACCACGGGAAAGAGTCGCCGCGCCCAAAGCCGGGCGTGTGCCTGCTGGCCGCCTTCCGTCTTGAGCGCAAGATAGCTCGTTCCCTGCATCGCGAGCAGCGCGAGGCTCAGCAGGCCGACGACAATGGCGAACGGGTTCAGCGCCAGAGACAGCGAGCCTTGAAAATTCCCCGTAGCGTCGAGCGGTACGCCCCGAACGACGTTGCCGACCGCCGCGCCGAACAGCACGGCCAGGAGGGCGCTTGCCCCGCAGAACGCAAAGTCCCAGAAGCTGCGCCACAGCGGGTCCGCCACTTGGGAGCGGAACTCAATCGCCGCGCCGCGCCCAATCAAAAGCCACAAGACCAGCATCAGCACCAAGTAGAAGCCGCTGAATGACGCCGCATACAGCCGGGGAAAGGCCGCGACCATCGCGCCGCCTGCCACGAGAAGCCACACCTCATAGCCAAACCAGAACGGGCCGATGACTTTCAGATTGGTACGCCTCTCGGTGTCGTTGCGGCCCAGCGCAAAGTGCATGGCTCCGATGCCTAAATCAAATCCGTCCAAGATGGCGTAGCCGATCAGCAGGCCGCCGAGAGCGATAAACCAGGCCGTGTTCAGCCAGTCGTGACTTAAGTTAGCCGTAGGATTCATACTAAGACCTCCTGCTCCGTGGGCGCATCTAAGGGAAACGGCGGCACATCTAAGTCTCTTGACTCTTCCGGCCCCTGCGCGATATGCTTGAACAGCAGGAACACGAACAGAAGACCCAAAACAATATAGATGCCGGTGAAGCCGAGCAGGGTGAAAATCACTTCGCCGGTGGAGACGTTCGGCGAGTACCCCTGCGTTGTCCGCAGGACGCCGTAGATGATCCAGGGCTGACGGCCTACGCAGGTCACTACCCAGCCAGCTTCGTTTGCGATGTACGGCAGCGGCAGGGACAGCAAGAGCGCCCACAAGTACCAGCGGGCCGTGTCCAGCTTGCGCCGCCAAAGCAAAAACACGCCAAGCGCGGTCAGGGCGATAAAGTATCCACCCAGCGTAATCATGATATGGTAGGCGTAGTAAACAATCTCGACCGGCGGCCATAAATCACGCGGAATGTCGTTCAAGCCCTTCACCGCCGCATGAGCGTTGCCATACGCGAGGTAAGACAGGAGGCCCGGCACTTCGACCGGGTCGAGCAGATTGCCCTTCTTCGTGTCCGGCATTCCGATAATCGCAAGCGGCGCTCCCGGCTCACTCTTGAACTGGCCTTCCATCGCCGCAAGCGTGGTCGGCTGGTACTTCACAATCATCTCGCCGTTCTTAGAGCCGGTCGGGAAGACCTGAGTGAGCGAGAAAACAAGGCCGACGATGAGGCTGAGCGAAAGCGTGATCCGGGCGAACTGGATGTGCTTGCGGGCCAGCAAGTAGTAGGCGGCAAGCGCGGCCATGACAAGCGCCCCGTTGACAAACGCCCCGCTGACCGTATGCAGATACTCCCAGACCTCAAACGGGTTGGTCAGCACGGCGGAAAGGCTGGTGAGGCGCAGAATGCCGCCCGGCCCCGGCGCGAAGCCGACCGGGTGCTGCATCCAGGCATCAGTTGCCGTGATAAAATAGGCCGAGACAATCGAGCCGGTCGCGACCAAGATGGCCGAAACGGTATGCGCCCGGACCGAGACACGCTTCTCCCCGAACAAAAAGACAGCCAGAAACGCAGACTCTAAGAAGAACGCGAACAGCCCTTCCATCATCAGTCCCTGGCCGATAATGCCGCCGGAGATCGCAGAGAAGCGGGACCAGTTGGTGCCGAACTGGAACTCCATTGGCACCCCGGTGGCGACTCCTGCCCCGTAGTTCAAGAGGAACAGCTTGCCCCAGAACCGTGCCGCCCGCGCATGGACGCCGTCGTAGCCCTCTTGAGCGCGAAGCTGCTGGATTTTGAGGACAGAGATCAGCACGCCCAGCCCAATCGTCACGGGCGGGAACAAGTAGTGGAACATAATCAGCGCGGCAAAATGCACGCGGTCGGCAATAGCGGTTGGGTCCATAATTAGTGGCTGTCGTTTTTCTGATCGCTCAGCCTTTCAGCCCAGGTTGGGATGCAGCGCTCATAGATGGCGACGCGGCCATCGCAGGTGGCAGGCAGGTCGTCTTCCTGATCGAGACGCACTTCCCGCTCCGTCCCGACGAGACGGTACTGACCGGCGGGCGCTTTATGCCCAGCCAGGAAGAGGCGGCTGTCGTCAGCCGCGAACTGGGTTGGCGGTTTTGCGGTGGAAGCTGCGGTTGTCTGCATCGGGTACTCCTTCTGTTTTGGGGCGCAGGATTGACTGCGGGGATTAACAAATAGAATCAGCGGACAGGCGGCTCATCGCCGTCGAGGGAAAGCCGATCATTACGGGTGCTGCCTCCCACATCTTCTGTGGTACTGTCAGGAAAACGCGCATCGTGGCGAAGACGTGAGTCATAATCTGGCACCTCCCTTTGCATCTCCAGTTTTCGCAGTTCCGCTTCCAAGCGACAGTGTTCTTCTTTGTCTTTAAGCCAGGCTTGTTCCAGCGCCTCCGGCGTGATGATTGCGGCAGGAATGGGTGTCATTGCTTGCTTCTTTCTGCTGTTTTTATCTGCTGCCGTATGGCATCCGCCAGCGTCTCAAAATCGAAGGCGTTGTCATGACGCCGACCATTCAGGAAGAACGTCGGTGTGCCGTTGACGCCGCTGTGGACACCGCCGCGAAAGTCCGCGCTGACCCAGGGCTGGTAGGTCTCATCGTGAAGCGCCTCACGAAGTTCGTCCGCAGACAGGCGCAGACGGCTCGCGAACGCCAAAAGATGCTCATCTTCTAAAGCCGTCTGGTTCTGGTACAGAAGGTCGTGCATCTGCCAAAACCCACCGTTGTCTCCCGCAAACTCAGCCGCTTCCGCCGCGTGTTCGGCATTTGGATGAATCTCGCGGAGCGGGAAATTGCGGAACACGAACCGCAAGTCGACTCCGAAGTGGTCCTGCAGCCGCTTGACAATCGGGGCGGCCTGCCCGCAGGCGGGGCACTGGAAGTCGCCGTACTCGACTAGTGTGCATTTTGCATCGGCTTTGCCCTCAGTGTGATCGTCAGTAGTAACTGGAATAGTCAGTTCGCTCATGATTTGTTTCCTAGTTCGTCTACTCTTGAGGCAGCGCGGCCAGTGCCTGTAAAATTCCGTCCGCGCCGGGATTGACGGCGACGGGCGAGCAGTAGCTCCATGCGATGATGCCGTTTTTGTCCAGGACAAACAGCGCCCGTTCGCAGGTGCCATCCTGCTGCCGATATGCCCCGTAGGACTTTGCCACGGCACCTTTCGGCTCAAAGTCGGCGGCCAGCGGAAAGTGCAGATGGCGGGCGGCGGCAAACGCTTCATGGCACCACACGCCGTCCACGGAAATGCCGACAAGCTGCGCCCCGTACTTTTGGAACTCCCCCCGGACTTCGTTATACAGAGCCATCTGGTCGCCGCAGACAGGACTCCAGTCTGCGGGGTAGAACGCCAGGATGATCGGCTTTCCGCGCAGCTCGCTCAGCGAGAGCTTCTGGTCGGATGTGACCGGAAGACAGAATTCCGGGGCGAGAGCGCCCGCCGAGAGGAGAGAAATTGTTGTCAAATGTTTCCTTGCTTTCTTTTTGCCTTGCGATGATACTTAGACCACGCCGCCGTAAAATATCGAATGCGTTTGAAGTGTCGTCTGACGTGTGCCTTGAAGAAGCGCACAGGCTTGTTCAGTTTCTGCGGCTGTGGCCCCATGAACGACGACGAGGAACTCACCAGCCTTGAGACGTGCCTGGTATTTGATTGCTTCGTCCTGGGGAATGCCGAGGGAAACCAGCGTGCTGAAGAGTGCGCCGACGCCGGCACCGCCAATCGCGCCTGCGATAAGTCCGGCAAGAGGTCCAAGAACAAACACAGCCCCGACGACGGGGACGATGAAAAACCCCATCCCAAGCAGCAAGCCGAAGAGGCCGCCGAACCATGCGCCCGTTGTGGCACCGTCCATGGCTGCATCCGCCGGGCGATAGAAGCCCTGCACATCTTCGCGTGTCTCAAAGTTGCGCCCGATGATGGAAATCTTGTCCATCGGCAGACCCTCTTTGCCAAGTCGCCGGACGGCATCCTCGGCATCGGGGTGACTGCGATACCCTGCCACCACTGTCTGGTCGAGAGAAAGCGGCATGGGATCAGAAAGCAGCATGGGATCAGAAAGCAGCATGGGATCAGTCATCTCGTTGATTTTCGGGGCCATTGTAGCGCTGGACATACTCGGTTACTCCTGTGAGTTCAAGTTCTCTGGGTTCAAGTACTGTAAGTTAAACTGCAGCTTATTGATTGATGTAAACTCAGTATGAAGAACTGCGCCTGCTTTGTCGCCCGTCTGCAGTCCAGTTCTCACCTAGACAAAGGGATAGCTTTTGGACGCTATTTTCAATGCGGCCAGAATGCAGCGCACCAGACAAAAATGCAGCGCACCGGACAAAATCGCTGCCCCAAATCAAGAAAAGCACGGCAGCAATGTTTTAGAATGTCAACGTCTCAGTTCGGAGTGCTTTGGCCGAAGAGCATGGCGGTGGCGAGATCATGGGGCAGTCCCGGCTTGTGCCTCAGAATCTGTCTGTGCCTCGAAGCCGGCGATGACATCGAACATTTCCTCATCAATGGAACTCTGGCGCTGGCGGTTAAATGTTTGATGCAGCCCTTGCAGCGAGTCGTTTATGTTCTTCTCGGCCCGCTGCATCGCTGCGAGGCGGCTTGCATTCTCGCTGGCAAGGGATTCGGCACACGCTCGGAACAGCGACACGAACAGGTACTCGTCAACGAGCATCCGCAAAGTCTCTTCTCGGTCCCCCACAACTTCTGGTAGATTGGTGGTCGGCCAGGGGATGCCGCGCAGCCGTTGCTGCCACAGAAGGTCCAGCGGCAGCAGGCGCTGGCTCTGCGGCTCATAAAGCGACCCGGTCTTTGGACGGTTGTAAAAGAGGTACAGAGGACTGGTTCCCTCGGTCGCACGACGCGCTTCCGCTTCAATCAGGATTTTCCCAACGAGAGGCGTAATGGCATCTACGGAGGCTGGAACCAGAAATAAGCCCTCCGGCGCAAGTCCGGCGTCCGCTAAACGGGCGTGAACGCGCTCACCAACAGCCCAGACTGTCTTCTTGCCTGGCAGAGCCGCCAGCGCCTGCGCGGCGAAGTCCGTCACAACGTCATTGAACTGGCCGACCAGCCCCTGATCTGAGCCGAAAACAACCGCGCTGGTCGTGCCTATCTCCGTTCGTTCTCCCGCCCCGGCGGCCTCCCGGCCCTGCTGCCGCAGGCAGACACAGAGGCCAAGCTCCACAGTATGGAAGTAGTCTCCCACGGCCAGGACCGATTTCTCATATTGCCCGATGCTTGCCGCCGCGAGGGATTTCATCGAGCGCACCACAGATTCCAGGTCGTTGGCACTGCCGATTTTGCCCCGCAACGCTTCCAATGTATCGCTCATAATGTATCGCTCATGGCGTGGCTTTCGCTTCAGCGCCGGTGTCGGGCGGAGTTTGAAACGGTGCGAGCGCCGCCGTGCTGATCTGGAGAAGCAGCGCTCGGTCTGCGCCGCTCAGCTTGTCGTCGGAGGAAAACCTGTCGCTTACGTCTGCCGGGACCCCGGAGGCCGCCACGCGCAGGGCGTGTTCAGCGTCCGGCATCTTTTCGAGTGGCATACTGTCAAAAAGGCCGCCGGTCAAGGCCGCCAGCACTAAAATTTGTTCCGGCAGAGGCACCGGCGCGGACACCGGCTGCTTCAGGCACGCACGAATTCGCTCACCGTGAGCCAATGTCTTGCGCGTTCCCTCATCGAGATGGGTGCCGAACCGGGCGAAGGTCTCAAGCTCCGTGAACTGTGCATAGGCCAGCTTCAGGTCTCCCGTGACGGCGCGGTAACTCGCCCGCTGCGCCTTGCCGCCGACGCGGGAGACGGACTTGCCGACATCCACGGCAGGCATGACTCCCAGCTCGAACAATGTCGGCGAAAGGTAGAGCTGGCCGTCCGTGATGGAGATCAGATTGGTCGGGATGTAGGCGGAGATGTCCTGCGCCTCGGTCTGGATAATCGGAAGCGCTGTGAGAGAGCCGCCGCCGAGGCCCGCGCGGAGATGAGTCGAACGCTCTAAAAGGCGCGAATGGATGTAGAAAATGTCGCCTGGAAACGCCTCGCGGCCCGGCGGACGACGCAGCAGAAGCGAAAGCTCGCGGTAGGCGCGGGCATGGCTGGTCAAGTCGTCATAAACGATGAGAACATCACGGCCCGCCTCCATAAAGTGTTCCGCGATGCTGGTCGCCGCATAAGGAGCGACATAAGCAAGGCCAGGCGGCGCGTCGCCCTCAGTCACGACGACAACGGTGTAATCCATCGCCCCATGCTCACGCAGGGTGGCGACGACCTTCGCAACGGCAGACGCACGCTGGCCGATGGCGCAGTAGACACACAGCACATTCTGGCCGCGCTGGTTGAGGATCGTATCCACGGCAATGCTGGACTTGCCGGTCTGCCGGTCTCCCAAAATCAGCTCGCGCTGGCCGCGCCCAATCGGAACAAGGGCGTCAATGACGACGATGCCGGTCTGCAAAGGCACGCTCACAGGGTCTCGGTCCATGATTGGAGCGGCGGGCCGCTCAATGGGTAGGCGCGTACTGGCCTCGATAGGCCCGCCGCCGTCGAGCGGAAGCCCCAGCGGACTCATAACGCGCCCAATCAGCGTGTCACCCACCGGCACGTCCATGACGCGCCCTGTGCGCTCGACCTCGTCGCCTGCATTCAAGCGCTCGTAGTCGCAGAGGAGCATGACGCCAATCTCCTGCTCATCCACATTGAACGCAGTGCCGAGCAGGCCATTAGGAAACGTCACTAGCTCTTCGGAGCCGACATTCGGCAGGCCGGAAACCTTCGCGATGCCCATTGAGACGCTGGTGACCGTTCCAACTTCGCGTGGCGTGAGCGGCTGCGCTCCTGCTGCCAGGGCCTGACTGATACCGGCGAACACACGGTCCAGCGCGTCCTGTGGAGTGTCATTTGTTTTTGTCATCGGCTTGGCACCGGAACCGCAGGAGGCGGGACAACCGGGGGCGGGGCCGGCGCACGCACCTTGCGGTGCAGATGGGGTCCTGATTGGGACGCAGTAGGCGAGGCTACCGGCGCAGCCTTTTCTTCCAGAAGGCCGGCAACGGCTTTTTCCAGCGACGCTAGGAAGTCTGAGATGCTCCAAGCGACCTTCTGTCCATTCGCCGTCAGTTCAATCCCGCTGACCAAGTTCGGCGCGGTCTCAAACTGGATCGGGGCTTGGACGGCAAAAGTATCGCTGACCGCGGCGGTGATCGCCGCACGCTGCGCCGGCGGCAAGTCGAACGCACTGCGGACCAGAACCGGCTGGGTCGCGGCCTGAAGCGATCCTGCTAACTGGTCATGCGCCGCACTGCTCAGGCCATGAAGCTGGGTGATGAATACGCCGCTCATGCACTCTTCCAGAGAAGCCGACGCGAGCTCAGCCAGCGTCTTCCGTGCAATGCCGAAGACGCCTGCTTGTGTTTGCTTGATGATTTCGTCTCCCAGCGCACCCTGCTCCGACCGCAGCGCCTCCTGCCATTTGGAGCGTGCCGCAATGGCATCCGTTTGTGCGGCGTCCAGCAGACGTTTGTGCTCGGCACCGGCATCATCGACGGCTTTTTGAAGAAGAGCGGCCTGCTGCTCTTCCAGCGCTTTGTCTTTCTGCTGGAAATCATCGCGTGCCGCCTGTGCTTCGGTCTGCTTTGCTTCGGCCTCCGCCAGTCTTGCGGCGATGCCCTTTTCCCGCGCGTCAATCGCGCTGAGGATCGGGGCATACAGAAACCGTCTCAGCAGCCAGACCAGAACCAGGAAATTCACTCCCTGAGCAATGACGGTAAACCAGTCAATCAGCATGACTTTCTTGCCTCCATGATTTATTTGCCTGCCAGGTGGGCGGTGGCATGGGTCCAGAAAGGGTTCGCGAAGATCAAAATCATTGAAACCACGAACGAATAAATCGCCGTGGACTCGATCATTGCCAAGCCGACAAAGAGGGTTCGGGTGATCGTCGGAGCCGCGTCCGGCTGCTGGGCCATCGAGCTGAGCGCCGACGAGACAGATTTGCCTTCACCGAGCGCAGGGCCGATGCAGCCGATGCTGATGGTGAAACCGGCAGTAATAATTGATGCCATCGCAATGTAAGTCGCGCTATCCATGTGTTGTCCTTTCGGGAACGGCCAATTTCGGCTTCGGTTTTGGCCCGGATTTCGCCTGTGAGGCGGCTTCGGTGGCAGCCGCGATATAAACCGCCGCAAGAATGCTGAAGATGTATGCCTGCACCAGGCCGGTGAGCAGGCCAAGCACGCTCATAACAATCGGAAAGAAGAACGGCGTGATGGTCAGCAGAATGCCGACGATCATCGCCCCGCTCATCATATTGCCGAACAAGCGAACAGACAGGGCCAGCGTTCGGGAAAGCTCACTGATGATGTTAAACGGCAGCATGATCGGCGTCGGCTCAATATAGGACCGGAGGTAAGTGCCGAAGCCCTCTGCCTGGATCCCGAACAGCGGCACGGCAACGAAGACGCAAAGGGCAAGCGCGACGGTGGTCGAGAGCGACGCCGTCGGCGGATCATAGCCGGGAATGATCGTACAAATGCTGGCAGCGGCGACAAACAAAAACAGCGTACCGAGAAAACCCAGATATTTTTCCGGCTGCGCCATGCCGACTTCTTTGATCTGTGCCTGGATGCCGGTCACGATGATCTCCAGGAAGCTCTGCCAGCGCGAAACGGGACCTTCACTGACAAGGCGGCGCGTGACCAGCCACGAGCCGACACACACCAGGAGCATCAGCGCCCAGGTCGTAACAATGGTATCGTTGAGCTTGAAAAATCCGTGCTGCCAGAAGATGAGCGTGTCCGGGCTAAGGCGCATGACCTGCCTCTTTCGACAAACCGGCAAGCGGCGCTTCAGGAACTTGGAGTCCGAGAGGCCGCGTCAGCCATGTGACCGCGAACCGTGCGAGAAAGAAGCCGAAAAGGCACGCCAGCATCCGGTCCCAATGACCATGCGCTACCAGCGCAAAGCCCGTGAGGGTGACAGCCGTTCGCAGCAGAAGGCTTCCCATAAACCAGGCTGCGGGCGACGGAGACGCCAGACCGCGCAGGGTCGTCCACCACAAGCCGGCAAAGAAAAACGCACCCAAAATGCCTCCTACGGCGGCGGTGAGGATCAGAATCAGTAGTTCAAGCATTTTCCGTCTCGTCCTTCTGTGCTTCTTGCGGCTCACTTTGCAGTCCGTCTTGCGGCTCGTGCATGGCTTTGTCTTCCCGCGCGACCCACATCCACGCCTGGAAGCAGCCGAGGCACAGGCCGGCCATCAGCAGCGCGAATGTCCAGGAATGGGCGCTTGGGTATCGCCCGTCGAGCCAGTATCCGAGCAACGCTCCGAGAAGCGCCGGCAGGGTGACGACCCAGCCGACAGCGCCGGTCATCCCATAGCCGAGCCAAGCGCTCTGGGCAGGTGTACGCTGCGCCCTGATCTTGCGCTCGGCTTTCAGTTCGACCTGCCGGCTGAAATTATCGCGCATAATCAGTTCCTATGCCCCTGCTAATTTCAACGCCCCTGCTCAAATTCGGCGAGGCGGCGCAGAAGGTCGCTTTCTGTTTTCTCCAGCGCCAAGCGGACGCTTTTTTCCTGTGCACCAAGCGCCAGAAACTGCTGTTCGACGGCCTCGTGCAGCTTACTGAGGTCGCTTCCGCCGGTTGCGCGGCGCACCGAAACAAGCACGTGAGGCCCCGCCTTGACCAGCACTCCCGCGTCCACGGCGATGGAAATTTCGCCGTGCGCCGCCTGGTAAGTCAGTATCCCCGGTGCAAGCGCGGCAACGCAGTCCAGCCGGCCCGGCAGCAGGCCAAACGATCCCCGCCGCGATTCCGCGACAATGCGTATGACGCCCGCTTGATCCAGAAAGACCTCCGAAGGCAGAAGGATTTTCAGTGTCATCGTCATCTTAAGTCTTCTTGTTTTCTGCCGGAGCCGCCGGTTTTTTCGCTTCACTGATCGCGCCGATCATGTAAAAGGCGCTTTCGGGATAATCCGCAAAACCGTCCTGCAAAAGCTGCTCGCAGCCGTCCAGGGCATCTTTGAGGCTGACGCTCTTGCCGGGCAGTCCAGTGAACTGCTCGGTCGTGAAAAACGGCTGGGTGAGAAACCGCTCCAGCCGCCGGGAGCGATCTACGACCTTGCGGTCTTCCGGCGAAAGCTGCTCTAAGCCCAGCATGGCGATGATGTCCTTCAGTCCGGCGTACTGGGCGAGAGTTTTGCGTATCTCCTGCGCGATCCGGTAGTGGCGCTCGCCGACGACGGAAGGCGTTGCGAGTGACGAGCTTGATTGCAACAGGTCAATGGCGGGAAACAGCCCCTGGCTCGCCCGGTCACGGGAAAGAGAGATGGAAGCGGATAGGTGCCCGAAGACATCGACCGCTGCCGGATCGGTCAAATCATCTGCCGGGACATACACGGCCTGAATGGACGTAATCGCGCCGTTCGCCGTGTTCGCGATGCGCTCCTCCACCTGTGCCAGCTCCGTGTCCATCGTCGGCTGGTAGCCCAAACGTGCCGGCATCTGCCCCATCAGACCGGACACTTCCATGCCGGCCTGAATGAACCGGAAAATGTTGTCGATCAGCAGCAGAACGTCGCGGTGCTCATCGTCGCGGAAATACTCCGCCATCGTCAGCGCGGCGTGGGCCACGCGGAACCGCGCACCGGGCGGCTCGTTCATCTGGCCGAATACCATTACCATGTTCGGCAAAGTCCCGGCGGCTTTCATGTCACTGTACAGCTCCTGCCCTTCGCGGCAGCGCTCGCCGATGCCGCAGAACAAGCTGACGCCATGCTGCTGCTGGGCCGTGTTATGAATCATTTCGGTGAGCAGCACGGTTTTGCCGACGCCCGCCCCGCCAAAGAGACCGGCCTTGCCCCCGCGCTCCAGCGGCACCAGGACATCAATGGCCTTGATGCCGGTCTCGAAGACTTCCGATTTCGTAGACCGCTGGGAAAGCGGCGGCGGGGCATGATGGACCGTGCGCCACTGCACATCAGTCGGCGCAGCCTCCCGGTCAATGACGTTCCCGAACACGTCGAACATCCGCGACAGAGTCCCTCTGCCGACCGGCGCTTTCAGCGGCCCGCCGGTATCTTCCACAGTCATTCCGCGAGCGAGGCCATCGGTAGGCGTCAGTCCGATGCCGCGCACATGGCACTCATCAAGCTGAGACTTGACTTCAATGGCGATTTTCCCCTCGGTTCCCGCTCGCAGCAGGGAATAGATAGGCGGAAGATGTTTCTCAAACCGAATGTCCACCACGCTTCCGCGCACGGAGACGACCGTGCCAGGGTTTGGGGAAGCGCCTGTTGCGAGCGCTGTTATCCCGGAGTTTTCGCGATCAGTTCCGTTCAAATTAGACCCGTTTAAAGAGGGCTTGTGCGCTTTTGTCATAGTGAAAGCCGATCTATATCCTGACTGCGGCTGTACATTGAGTATGGAGGGCAAAGACTGCTTTGTCGCCCATCTTCGGTTCAGCTTTCAGCAGGACAAATGGACAGGTACAGACTAGCCTTAAGTCGAGGCAGTTTTGCTGACTGACACTTTCCTCATCGTGAGTTCAAGGCGATATGTTCCACTGGCAGCCGTTCCGGCAGGTCAAGACGCGCCACCCCGATCCGGTTGTCGGCCATTCCATAGTAGACATCGAAGCGGTCCGGCGTGCCGAGATCATCTCGGCGGTCAATGCCAGAGGGAAAGACGACATCTGCGATTGTCCCGATGCGTTCTTGCGGCAGCGTGGGTGTCAGCACCGGCTCCGGGGAACGGTAGCGAATCGTTTGTGGATGCTCCTTCGAGAGTATCATCACTCCTGCCGAGTAACAAAAGTGGTGTCCGCCGCTGCCCGGCTCCGGCACCTCATTCTCCGGCACTTCATGCACGCCGTGGTAAACAATCAGCCAGCCGTGCCGGGTCAAAATAGGTGGAGTGCCGCCGCCTATCTTGAGGCGCTCCCACGCCGCCGCCGGAGCCGCGAGACGATGATGCGAGTTGAACAGGCCCAGAGGCTGAGGATTGTTGCTCTTTAAGGGCATCGGACAGTAGGAAATCCAGATGCTTTCGTGGTCGCGGTTCATCACACGCGATGCGGCCTCACAGGCGGTTTCCTCCGGGTGGGTGCCAGCGAAAAGGGGACGATGGAGCAGGGCCATCTGCATTTTTCCGCGATGGTTCGGGATGGCGACGGGAAATAGACTGGCGTCTTTATCGTCCACATGGACAAAATCAATGCCGCGGTAGGGAGCAAAGGCCAATAGGCCCAGCCGTTCCCAGTGGAATAGGTCTTTGGAGACGGCCACGGCGATCCGGGGGCCGAGAGGGGAGAGGGCAGTGTACGTTATGAGATAAAGCCCAAGCGGCTCCACGAACGTGATACGTGGGTCCTCGCATCCGCCCCCGCCGGGCCGCAACTCGTAGTCTGCTTCCGGCTCAAGCGCAATGCCGAGCCGCTCGACACCGACCGGGTCGCCGTCGGCATTGAACCGGACACGGGCGATGCCGATGCGCGAGTAGTTCCCTTTGCCGACCAGTCGCGGGAATAGGTACAGATACCCATCCGGGCCACGCACCGCCGCCGGGTTCAGGACGCCTTCGACTTCGTTCGGGTTGCCCGGCTCCGGCTCCATCAGCATTCCGAGGCGTTTGAGATGAAAAGGCGTCATGGATTGCCACCCAGACAGGCGATAATGGCCGTAACCATCAGCTTCGTCTCGCTGGGGCCATGGACCGGCAGGGACACGACGCCCACTTCTTTGGCCGGGTAGTCGTTACCACCGGGGAACAAAGCATCTCCAAGAAAGAGCATCTCGCTAAGGGAGATGCCGAGAATGTCGCGCAGCTTTCTGATGCCATAGGCTTTGTCAATGCCGGGCTTGGTCACATCAATGGAAGTCGCGCCGCCCATCCGCACGGAGAATTCAGGAATCAGTGTGTCCAGGACCGCCGTAATCTTTTTGCGCTTGGCGAAATCTGGGTCCCACTTGGTTTTCTCATCCAAAGGAGCCTGCTGGCCGAGCGCGGAGAATGTGATCTGGCTTCCCCGGTCTTCGATGACCTCGCCCCAGACCCGCGCGGATTGATAGCCCGACTCGCCCAGCGCCGTGTGAAGCGAGCTGGTGATTTTCTCTTTTTCCTCCGGGGTGAAGTCCTCAGAATAAAGTTTCTTCCAGTCCCCGGCGTATTGGTAGAACTTTGTGCCGCAGGTCGGCAGAAGGGAGAGCTTCGCCAGACGCTCGTCTTTTGGAAGATGCGAAAGCAGTTGTTTCTCGAACTGCGGCCAGTCGCCGCCGGAGATCACAGATACTTGGGCGACTCCGAGAAGGTCATGCAGCAGCGCCGCCATCTCGGCGTCTAAAGATGACTTGCTTTCGGCAAGCGTCCCGTCCAAATCAAATACAATGAGTTTTTTCATAAATGCATCCAACTTTCAGATCAACGTCCGCCGTTCCAGAGCGCGATGACAGGCACTTCGGGATGATGGGGGTTATCGCTAAGGATACTGAGCGACGCTTCGCCGAGAGAGAAATGCTGCCCATTGACCACTGGCAGCCCGATCCACCGCACGCCGAGTGCCGCCCCAAACTGACCGTGCGAAAAGAGTGCGACGTTTCCGTGTAGCCCGCGAAGACGCTGGATGAGCTGGTCCGCCCGGTCCGTAACCTGGGTGGGGGTTTCGCCGCCAGGGCAGCCGTCCTGGAAGACATTCCAGCCTAGCCGGCTTTCACGGATGTCTGAAGACCGCTTTCCTTCGTAGTCGCCATAGTCCCACTCCGCAAGGTCCGGCTCAATTTCCAGCGTCTGATCTATCCCGACCAGTTAACACGTTTGCTGTGCACGCTTCATGGGACTGGCCAGCACATGGCTGAAGGTAATGTTCGTGAGATGGCGACCCAGTTCCCGCGCTTCGTCTTCCCCATGCGCCGTCAGCGGCAGATCCGTGCGCCCGGTGTGCCGCTGCGAAAGCGTCCACTCCGTTTCTCCATGCCGGATGAAATAAATCTGCAAAGGGAGTGCCATGCTCATGTTCCCTCCATCGCCGCCGTGTATTCGCCGCGGCGTGCCGCACGGCTGCACTCTGCACGGTGAAGCAATGCTCGCTGCGCCGCTTGGACATTGGCTACCTCGCCGCGCCAAAGCTCCAGCGCCGGCTGCTGGATAGCGCGGGCGAAGGAGAACGCCAGCGCCCAGGGCCGATGTGATCTGAAGTGGGTGTTCATGGCACCTGAGTTCATGGCATTCAGGCGGGCCGAGGCCAGTTCAGGCGATTGACCCCCTGAAAGGAACGCAATCCCCGGAACGGCGGCGGGAACGGTTCGCAGGAGACACGTCACCGTGGCTTCGGCCACTTCCTTCACCGTTTCCTGCATAGGGCAGTTCATCCCCGGAATCACCATGTTCGGCTTCAAGAGCATCCCTTCGAGCATCACACCCTGCGTCTCAAGCTGGGAGAAAACGACCAGAAGGACTTCCGACGTGACCTCGCGGCATCGCTCCAGAGTGTGGTCGCCGTCCATCAGCACTTCCGGCTCAACGATGGGAACCAAGCTGACTTCCTGACACAGCACGGCGTAGCGGGCCAGTGCCTGCGCGTTGGCTTCGATGCAGCCCCGGCTCGGAAGGCCGTCGCCTATCGTGATTACGCCGCGCCACTTGGCAAAACGAGCGCCCATCCGCGAGTATTCATGAAGCCGATCCCGCAGCCCATCCAAACCTTCCGTGATCTTCTCGCCGGGATGCCCAGCCATGTCCTTAGCTCCAGTATCCACTTTGATGCCGGGAATGATCCCGGCACCAATGAGAACCTGAGTAAAAGGCGTGCCGTCTTTTGTCCCCTGGCGGATTGTTTCATCGTAAAGGATCGCACCGCTGATGCACTCGCTGAGGCCGGGCGTAGTCACGATCAATTCCCGGTAAGCACGCCGGGCTTCCACGGTTTGGGGAATACCCACGGCAGCAAATCGCTTGTCGCAGGTAGGATTACTTTCATCCATCGCCAGCAGGCCCTTGTTACCCGCAACCAGTGCCTGCGCGGTGTCAGTCAGCACTTGGATGTTCATGTCGGATTGCCCCACTTCCAGTTGCGGATCTCCGGCAGGTCTTCGCCGTGTTTGTCAATGTAGTGCTTGTGCTCAATGAGCTTGTCCTGCATCTGCTGCTTGAGGTAAGCGCCGGGCGATCCTAAGTGCGGCAGACGATCTACCACATCTTGTACAAGGTGGAAGCGGTCCAGGTCGTTCTGCACCCGCATATCAAAGGCCGTCGTAATGGTGCCTTCTTCTTTGTAGCCGCGGACGTGCAGGTTGTGATTGGTCCGGCGGTAAGTCAGCCGGTGAACGAGGGGCGAGTATCCGTGAAAACCGAAGATGATGTGCTTATCATTCGTGAAGAGCGAGTCGTAGTCTTGTTCGCTCAGCCCATGCGGATGCTCGCTCGCCGACTGCAGCTTCATCAAGTCAACGACGTTAATCACCC
>CAXTER010000045.1:9783-44047 GCA_964243345.1 uncultured Armatimonadales bacterium | reverse complement strand
GCACGGCCTCTATTTGGAGCCTCAGCAGCGCGTCAGGCACCTTCACCCAGTTCTCTTTCGGCCCCTACCCTGGATGGACGGCGAAAGCAGTCTCAGTCTCGGCGGCCACAACGCACGTCTTGTGGACGAACACCGATGGACGCGCTTCTTTGTGGAACTACTCTCCTGCCAGCGGCTCTTTCGTATCTCAGAACTATGGGCCATATCCAAATTGGTCGTCCAACGCTCTCGCGGATGGCTCCGATGGAGGAACAGCCCTGCTCTGGAACAACACAAGCGGCCAGGCCTCCTTATGGAACTTGGACAATGTTACGGGCGTCTTCAGCCAGTTCAGCTTTGGGCCGTACTAAAGCGGAATTTAAGAAAGAGCTGGCCGAAAGGTTAATGCATCTTGAATGGGCCACCGTGCGGCTCCGGCTCCATTTCAGGCCGAGTTGAATCTGAGACGACTTCGTGCATCTCTAACACGTTAGGCTTGGGGTAAGCGTCGCGGGGCAGCGTTCCCGACTGAGCATGGCCTTTAGTGAACGCATCGGAGCGCACCCAGTTTAAGAAGTCCTCCCGGCTGTTCCAAATCGTGAAGACCACATACGGATCGCCGTCGTTGGCCGGACGCAGAACTTGATTGGAAATGAAACCCGGCATTCCGTCCACAAGGCCGGCGCGGTCCCGGAATGCGGTCTCAAACGCCTCTCCATATTCCGGCTTGACATAGATCCGATTAGCAACGGTAATCATGGCTGGTATCCTCTGCTCTTTAGAATACCCTATCGCCGCAATCCAGGAACCAAGACTGCCGCGCTGCCGGTAAAAAGAGTATTATGCAAGACCTAATGGAACCTAGTCAGGAGTCGCGGCGGCGGTTCCTGCACGGCATTGTCGCCGGAAGCGTCGGACTGATCACGCAAAGCAGCACCCTGGAAAAAGCGGCGGCGAGTCCTCAAGCGACGGCGGCGAAACATGCGGCCGGAAGCGCCGCAGCAGACGTCCGGGAAGGCGATCTGGTTCCTGCGCCGCCGGCGAAAAAGCGCGTGGACGCCCGCGTTCATCTCAACCAGGTAGGATTTCGCCCCTCCGAGCCGAAGCGGGCCGTCATTCCGGCGACCGGTGCAATTTTAGGGAACGGCTTTGTGATTGTGGATGACGCTGTGGTTCCGGTGACGCGCTACACGGGGACGCTGACCGAGTATCAGGGGCAGAACCAGTCGGGGCATTACGGGCGGCATTTCTTTGCGGATTTCGACAGCTTCACGCGCCCCGGACGCTACCGTTTGCGGCTTTCCGACGGTCATCTGTCGGTTCCATTTACCATCGGCAGCGACATCTACGAGCAGCTTGTCCCGCTGGTGCTGCGCTATTTTGATGTCCAGCGGTGCGGGCCGCAGCATTCCGCGCATCGGGGGCCGTGCCACGAGGATGACGGCATCATTTCCGGCGGGCCGCGCCATGGGGCCAGAATAGATGTGTCCGGGGGCTGGCACGATGCCGGGGACTACTTGAAGTTTGTAGAGACCACCAGCTATGTCGCCGCCGTGATGCTGTTTGCCTACGACCATTACCGCGAGCATCTTGACCGGGCGCTGGCGGGGTCGAATAGTCCCAGCGGCCTGCCGCTGCCGCTGGCCTATGCCAAAGTCGGACTGGACTGGCTGCTGAAAATGCACCCCGCCCCGGACGAGTTCTACTATCAGGTCGGCGACGATACCGACCACGACTCCTGGCGGCTGCCCGAAGCCGACACACCGCAGACCAAGAAAAACTGGAAGCCGCGCCCGGTCTTTTTCGGCAGCGGCGCAAACCTTGCCGGACGCACCGCCGCTGCTTTTGCCGATGCGTCCCGCCTGTACCGGCCCTTTGATCCGGCGTTTGCCACTCGCTGCCTCGCCTCAGCCCGGTCCGTGTATGCGCTTGGGCTAAAGAATAAGTTTGTTGTTACGACGAAGCCGTATGATTTTTACCCGGAAACGACCTGGCAGGACGACATGGAATGGGGCGCGGTCAACCTCTACCGCGCCACGGGCGATGCGGGCTACTTGACGCAGGCAATAGAGTTTGCGAAATTGGCCGGGCCGGCTCACACCTACACCAGCGTCTATAATGTTCATGCGATGGCGCACGCGACGCTTTACCCTCACGCCCCAGCGAGGGTTCAGGCCCGCCTGCTGGAGCATCTGCGCGTGGATGCCGAATATGCCCGCCAGCACGCCAATGCCAACCCCTACGGCCTCGGCACGCCTTATCTGTGGGGAACAGCGGAAGCGGCGGCGGGCGCGGCAATCACCAGCCTGATTTACGCCCGGTTTTCCGGGCGTCTGGAGTATGCCGAAATCGCCCGACGTCAGCGGGACTTCATTCTTGGCTGTAACCCGTTTGGCCTCTGCTGCTTGATCGGGGCGGGGACGCGCTACCCGCTGTTTCCACATCACCAGGTCGCCAACATCAAGAACATCGAGCTGACTGGGGCGATTATCGGCGGCCCGTGCGACTTCAAAACCTACCAGGACCAGCATATCAGCGCCTCCGATGTGGAGTTCAGCACCCAGTCCCCCAGCCCGCCGCCGCTCCAAGCGGACCTGTCTCACACCGTCGGCGTTTACCATGATGTCGTAGAAGATTATGTCACCAACGAGCCGGCAAATGATTACACGGCAAAGTTCCTGTTGCTGACGGCGTTCAGTATCGGACCGGCGCAAGATTGAGTAGTCAGCAAAGAACCAGTCAGCAAGGGACAAGTGAGTGAACTCACTCGCTTTCATCAAGCTTTCTCTCCGAAATTCTTGGGAAACACCAAAAAACAGCATCTTAGGAAACAATTGTAACCAGAAGTCAATACAAATAGAGGAAAAACTGCCAAGCACGCTGTATACTAAGACGTTGCGAAAGTTTGCAGCACGGATTTTGCCCATTGTGGCATGATTGCAGAAAGGGTATTCCTCATGATCGATTCCCCGGACTTCTTGCGTGATGCCGTCAGCCGGCGCACATTCCTTTCCCGCATGGCGGCGGCAGGACTCGGCACGGCGGCAGCCGCTTTGATCGCCGGATGCAGCGGCGGCGGTAACAACCAGAACAGCACCAGCGGCCAGACAACTTCTAATCCTCTGGGCAGCTTTGCCGACCCCAAGAACTTCCCCGGCATCCCCGGCTCAAGCGAGAATGTTGTCGTTCTGAACTACGCACTGACATTAGAGACGCTGGAAGCCGACATCTACCGCCAAGTGCTGAACATTGCGGCGGGCCAGCCCATCGCGACGCCTCTGCCCGCCAACGGCGGCGCGTCCTACACGCAGGCGGTCAGCAGCGGTTCTTTAAGCGCATCTAACGCGGCCATCGGCTTCCTGTACTTGCAGCAGTATGCCGCTGTGGAAGCCGCCCACCGCGACTTCCTGCGGGCTGCCATCACTGCCGCCGGTGCAACCCCGGTTCCCGCCAATGCAAAAGGCTACAATATCGGCTATGGGGCCGGCACCGACTTGGGAACGCTTCTGACGCTAATTCGCACCGTCGAAGAAACCGGCGTCACCGCATATCTCGGCGCGGCGGGCTTCCTCACCGATCCTACCCTAGTCCAGATCGCGGCCAGCATCTATTCCACCGAAGCGCGGCATTCGGCAGGCATCAACTACATTCTTGGCCTGGACACCGGCCCGTCCAAAGCCGTCGGCGGCACGCAGCCGTCGCCCGGCGCTATCAATGAATTTGAGTACGCAAATTCCCCAACCACAGTGCTGGCCGCCGTCAAGCCGTTCTTTATTATGTAGTATTTTTGCGCCGAACCCGACGAAAGGAACCTCACCCCATGCCAACGCATGTGACCCTGTATTTTACCGCAAACCCAAATACCGCCGGAACTACCAATGTCGCCATTCCGACTGGGCCGTTCTCCGCACTGACATCCACACCCAGCCCAGACATCAAAGTCCTGAACTTTGCCCTGGCGCTGGAAACCCTGGAAGCCCAGCTTTACAAAGATGCCCTCGCCCGCTTAACTACCGGCGGGACCGACAGCATGGGCCAAACTATCACCGGCCTGAATGTCACCGGCGCGGATGTCAATTACCTGACCGAGTTTGGCACGATTGAAGCCTCGCATCAGGCGTTCCTGACCACCGCGCTTGGCGGCAACTGGGCGCTGACCGCCGGCGTGACGTTTGACTTCGGCTTTGCCGATACCAACAGCTTCGGTACTGCGCCCCTGACCCGTCTTCAAACCATCCAGCTTGTCTACGCCGCCGAGCAGACCGGCGTTTCGGCGTATCTTGGCGGCGCAGGCCCCGGCGGACTGACCCCCGGCGGACCTTACCTCGGCATTGCCGCTTCCATCCTCGGCACGGAAGCCCGCCACACGGCAGCGGTCGCCATTCTGCTGAACGGCCCGCTTTTCAACGAAGCACCAAAGCTTGCCACTGCACCTCTGGTTTATCCCACGAAAGACCTCGGCACCGGCGGCGGCCCCGGCCTTGACATGGCTCTTGCTCCCGACGATATCCTGTATCTGGGCGGCCAGGTTGCCCCCGATACGACTGTCAGCGGAACCGGCAAAATCAACCCGATTTCCGGCCCTAACGGCTTTGTCTTCCTGCCCAGCACTGGGGGCTAGTTCGCATCGCGGCAACGCACATCAAAAACGCCCGACCTTCTTCTTTGGAAGCAGGCCGGGCGTTTTTATGTTTGGACTGGCCTCGCCTTAGAGATGCTGCCTGGAAATAGGAGATTTCGCCCTTTATTGGGATATGAAAGGTGAATTTACTCTCAAATCACCCGTGAAACGTATACCAAGAACTCATTTTAAAATCGCGCTATTCTTGTATTTTTGCTGTATAATCAAACAGCCTCAAGGGGCGATTGCGATTGGCGCTCTGTGAACTTGCTTTAGATGCTGTCTTTAGATGCTCTCTCTTTCGTGATCTCTCCGGCCATCCCCTTGCGCTTCCTTTGACACGGCACAGCCCCGGCATCGGAGCGCGACGCACTCAGTTTAGTAGAAAAGGAACTTATCTCATGTCCAATGACCTTCTGCACGACGCGGTCAGTCGGCGTGTTTTCCTCGCCCGCATGACCGCGGCAGGACTCGGCACGGCGGCAGCGGCGCTTCTCGCCGGATGCAGCGGCGGCGGCAACAACCAGAACAGCACCAGCGGCCAGACAACCTCTAACCCTCTGGGCAGTTTTGCCGACCCGGCGAACTTTCCCGGCATCCCCGGCCAGAACGAAAATGTCGTCGTTCTGAACTTCGCGCTGACCCTGGAGCTTTTGGAAGGGGACTTGTACCGGCAGGCACTGAACATCGCCGCCGGTCAGCCCATCACCGCACCCCTGCCGGCGGGCAATGCCAGCGGATACTCCCTGGCCGTTTCCCCCGGCACGCTGAATGCCCAGCAGGCGGCAGCAGGCTTTGCCTACTTGCAGCAGTTCGCTTACATTGAAGCGGCGCACGGGGCCTTCTTGAAGGCATTTATTCCGACCCTGGGCGGCACGCCGGTCCCGGCGAACCCGAAAGGCTACAGCGCCGCAGCGGCGGGCCTTGTCGCCGGCGCGACCCTGTCCACGATTTTGACGGTCATTCTGACGGCGGAAGAGACCGGCGTTTCGGCGTACCTCGGCGCGGCGGGCTTTCTGACGAACCAGACACTGGTGGAGGCGGCTTCGTCCATTTATTCCACCGAGTCCCGGCATTCGTCGGTCATCAATTTGGTGCTTGGCAACATCACAGGCTCACCCCTGGCAACCGCCGCGCCCGGCCCGTATAACTTTACCGGCGGCGTCCAGCCGGAAGCAAACGCCAAAATCCCAGCGACCTTCCTGAACGGCTCGACTGCCGTGTATCCGGGAACCGCTGAGTTTGCGCTGACACCGAAGCAGGTTCTGGCGAAGATCCAGCCGTTCTTCGTCTCGTAATTGATTTTTAATGAAAGGCTCTCTATTCCATGAGTGATAAACTTCTTTCCGGCGCTGCGCTGGCTGCGGCCGGCATTGCCGCCGCCAGCCTGCTGTCCGCCCGCAGCGCCGACGCCCAGGCGCTGCCCGGACCCACAACGCATGTGACGCTGTACTTCTCCACGCCGCCTGCTACCCCAACAATCGGTCCCGCTCCGTTCCTGATTCCCAACACGTCCACGAACTTTCCGACGGCTAGCACTGATGTTCAAATCCTGAACTTCGCGCTGTTTGTGGAAACCCAGGAAGCCGAGCGCTACCGCCAGAGCATTCTCCGCCTCGGCAGCGGCGGAACCGACAATTTCGGTAACCCGATTACCGGCCTGGGCCTCGGCAGCGGCGATACCGGCGCAAACCTGGATATCCTGCTGGTCAACGGCTTCGCGCAGACGGAAATGCAGCAGCGGGACATCATCGCCACCACACTGTACGGCGCTCCCAACTTGAACCCGTTCCTCAGCACATCCTCAAACTCGTTTGGCTTTGCGTATGACTTCGGCATCAACAGCCTTCAGCGTGGCGACATCGTCGCAAACCTATCTGTCGCCGAGACTGTTGGCGTCGCCGCGTACCTGGGCGGTGCTGGCCTGCTGTCCATCACGTCTCCCTTCCTTGCGCCCTCTGCCTCGTTCCTGGGCGTTGAAGCCCGCCACGCCGCCGGTCTGGCGTATGCCTACAACCAGCTCAACGGCTCCGCGGTTCTCCAGACAGCGCCGCTGGCAACGGACAAGAATGTGATCGGCATCAACGGTGCCGACATGCCGCTCACCGCCGATGCAATTCTGAACTCCGGCGGAATGGTTGCTCCCGGCCTGCTGCCTCCCGCTCTTGGCGGCAAAACCCCAATCATCACCGGCCCGGCCGGGTTCACCTTTGCAGCGACTCAGCAAGCGACATTGGCCCGGCCCCGCCGCTGACCCTCGCAGCGTTAGGCTGACCCCAGCCATGTCGCCCGGCTTGTCTCCAAAAAGACAAGCCGGGCGTTTTTGTTTCAACACACGCCCTTTAGACGCATAATAGCCGATAATCTGTTTCAGAACGCCCCCCAGCCCCCAATAATGGGGGAGATCGGAAGGGGGAGCATGATAGGGGAAGAACCCGTAGGGGCGAACCTTGTGTTCGTCCTTCCGATCTCCCCCATTATTGGGGGCTGGGGGGCATCTCTCAGAATTTCAACGCAGGAGCTAACTATGTCGGAACAAGTTGCAAATGAGTTTATCCAGGCACTTTGGACGCTGGAAGAAACTAAAGATGTCGAGCCGCTGGTCGGGCTATACGCCAAAGACGCACTTGTCGGCAATCTGATTGCGCCTGACCAATATTCGGGGCCGGACGGCGCACGGACCTTTTGGACCGAGTATCGCGGCTCGTTTGATGCGGCCAAATCTAAGTTCCGCAATGTCATCGCCGGCGACGGCAGCGCCGCGCTGGAATGGACCACGGAAGGCACCAGCTTCAACGGCTCGCCGCTCTCTTATTCCGGCGTCACGATCTTAGAGATTGAAGATGGCAAAGTCACCCGGTCATCGGCTTATTTTAATCCCGCCGACTTGGGCCGGCAAATGGGCGTGAAGTAGAGAGACCCCCTAGCCCCCAACAATGGGGGAGCATGATAGGAGAAGAACCCGTAGGGGCGAACCTTGTGTTCGCCCTTCCGATCTCCCCCATTGTTGGGGGCTGGGAGGACTTCGGCCTCTTTGTGCTATAATCAGCCTATATGACCGAGAACGATGAGCTTTTGCTGCTGCGGGCCATGCTGCGGGCGTCGGACTACGGCGTCCTGATGTCCGACTCGGCGCGGCGAGACCGGATTTGCAACCAGCGGTTCTGCGACATGTTCGGGCTGGACAGCCTGGAAACCCTGCGCTCCCAGCCGGATTGGGTCCGCGCCGAGCTGGCCCCGCGCCTCAAAGACGCCGAAGGCTTCGTGCAGACATTGGACGCGATCTATGCCGACCCGAAGCGCGTGCTGGAAGACGAGGTTGAGCTGGTTGCGCCGAAGCCGCGCCTTTTGCGCCGTTATACCGCACCGGTCTTTGATGACGGCGGGCAGATTATCGGGCGGGTGTGGACGTTCTTGGACATCACCCGCGCCCGCCACATGGAAGATAAAATCCGGGCGCAGGCCGCGCAGCTCAAAGAGCAGTCCCGGCAGCTTGCGGCAGCGCTGAAAAGCGTCACCGGCCGGCTGGACAAGGCCGAAAACACGCTGTCCTTGACCCAGCAGCAGCTATTTGAGACCGAAAAACTGTCGGCAGTCGGGTTATTGGCGGCGTCTGTGGCCCATGACATTCGGAACCTGCTGACGCCGCTGTCCATTGAAGTGTCGCTGGCAGACCAAGACAACCCGGCGCTGCGGGCGGAGGCGCTTGCCGCCATGCGTCAGCAGATTGACGGCTTGGCGCTTTTGACCCATCGCCTGCTGGCATTAGCCCGCCCAGAGACGCAGGAACGCGCTCCTGCCGATCTGGCAGAATTAATTTCTCGTATCCTGCACCTGGCTCGGCCTCAAGCGAACTTAGAAAACGTCGGGATCATCTGCACTGTTTCGCCGCACTTGCCGATGGTTTCCGCCGATGCCGTGCAAATCGAGCAGGTTTTGGTAAACTTGATTTTGAACGCCGTGCAGGCCATGCGGGCCACCGGCGGCGGGACGCTGACATTGACGCTGGATCGGTATAAAGGTGGCGCACGAGTACGGATTGCGGATACCGGCCCCGGCATCACGGCGCAGAACCGAAGGCGCTTGTTTGACCCGTTCTTTACCACCCGGCCTGATGGGGCCGGCCTCGGCCTGTTCTCCTGCCGCCGGATCGCTGAGGCCCACGGCGGCGCCATCACCGTTCGCAGCCGTCCCGGCGCGACGCAGTTTACGCTCCGGCTGCCAGTTGGAGCGTGCTTAGACAAGAAGGATCGCCATCGCCGGAAAAGTTCTGATTGTTGAAGATGACCGGGCCATTGTCCAGTCGCTGCTGCGCCTGCTGTCCCGCGACGGCTACTACCTCCACGCTGTCTTAACTGGTGAGGACGCGGTTTCGCACCTGCGCGAAGACCCCACCTACGACCTCGCGCTGCTGGACGTGGCTTTGCCGGGCATGGACGGCTTCGCCTGCTGCCGCGCCCTGCGTCAACTTGGCTGGCGCAAGCCGGTTCTGATGCTGACTGGCCGTTCCAGCCCCAGCGACAAGATCAATGGCCTCCATGCAGGCGCGGACGACTACATTACCAAGCCCTTTGACCCTAATGAGCTGCTGGCCCGCGTTCAGGCCCATCTGCGCCGCGCTCGCGAATATGCCGTCCCTGATGAGGAAGCCATCGAACTGCCGCTCGGCCCAGACCGTGTGCTGGACCTCCGCAGCCGGGACGCGCTGATTAGCGGTCAGCCGGCACATCTGACCGACCGCGAGTACGAAGTTTTGCTGCTGCTGGCCCGGCAGCGCGGCACGGCACTCGACAAGACCTGGCTTTTCCAGCAGGTCTGGGGCAACGCCCCCGAAGAAGGCATCAAAGCCCTCGCCGTCTACGTCCGCCGCCTCCGCCGCAAAATCGAAGCCGATGAAGACAATCCCACCTGCATCCTCACCGTGCGCGGCTTCGGCTACAAACTCGCTGGGGAGTAACCGAGGCCATCATGGCATTTGTGTCAGAAGCGTTTTTGAACAAGCTGGAGCCATTCTTCACGAAGACAGCAAAACGCTGGCAAAACAAGCCGCCGCCTAGTCGGCTTCCGGTACTGCGTCCCTCTTTGACCCTCAAGCCAGATGAGAAGTTCACTCGCCAAGCCTACTTATATGAGACGACTGTTTCCGGCATGAGTTCAGTGCTTATCATAGTTCTTGCCATCGCTGTTCCCTTTGCTTGCTTTTGGCTACTCTACCCACAGCTTTTCTCGAACTCACAGTTCCAGAGGTTCTTTGTACACAAGCTTTCTCAGGATGGCTTTTATTGGGTTCCCATCGAGATTGTGTTCCTGTTCGTGTTTAACTATGTTCTTTACTTGCCGCGCTTCTATTTCTGGAACCGGCGGGCGGCACGATTGCGGGCAAACCCGGCAGCAGAGGAAGAACAGATGACGGCAGTGGTTGATCCTAGCGTCTGGCCGCCCCCACCAATCAAACGGTAAACCATGTGTCAAAACGCGCGATTTGTAGGGGTAGGGCTTGCCCCTACCCTCTTCTTCTTTTCGGGCTTTCAGGCGGGCAAAAAGAAAAGGGCAGGGCAAAAAGAAAAGGGCAGGGGTAAACCCTGCCCCTACGATGAAGATTTACTTTCCAGCAGGGCCGCCTGATCGCATCTGCGCCAGATCCGCTTTGCGCTGCTCGCCGATCTTTTTCAGCGCGTCCTGCCAGCTCTTCTCGTAAGGGTGCAGCGTCTTGGTCAGCGTCTCGGCAATGGCGAGGTTGCGGAACCATTTATGATTGGCCGGGACCACATACCACGGGGCGTTTTTCGCTGCCGTTGCGCCGAGGGCGGCTTCGTAGGCGGAGGTGTAACTGTCCCAGAACTCGCGCTCATGCCAGTCGGCAGCGGACAGCTTCCAGGCTTTCGCCGGGTCTTCTTCACGGGCCAGAAGGCGCTTCTTTTGCTCGTCTTTCGTGATATGCAGGAAGAACTTCAGAATAATCGTTTTCTCGTCCGACAGCAGCTGCTCGAAATTGTTGATGAGCGCGTAGCGGCGCGTGATTTCGGTATCGTCAACGAGATGGTGAACCCGCGCTACCAGCACGTCTTCATAATGCGAGCGGTTAAAGATCGCAATGCTGCCTTTGCCCGGCGTCTGCTTGTGGATGCGCCACAAAAAGTCGTGCGTGGCCTCTTCAGGCGTCGGCACTTTGAACGACGCCACGGCGCAGCCCTGCGGGTTGACATGGGACATGACGTGCGAGATGGTGCCGTCTTTTCCCGACGTGTCTAAGCCTTGCAAAACGATCAAGACGCTGTGCGTCTGCGCGGCATACAAAAGCTCCTGCTGCTTTGCCATTATCTCGCCCAATGAGAGCAGCTCACTGTCGGAGTCGCTTTTCTTGGCTTTCCCCGTGTCATCCGGGTCAAAATCACTGAGCTTGATTTTCTGCGGCTTGTTCAGTTTCATTGCATAGGCCATTGATTTATCCCCCTGCCCCATTGTAGCATACTAAGAGATTCCCCCTAGCCCCCAATCATGGGGGAACATGAGAAGAACACGGAGAGATTGCTCTTTATTTAGTCTGGTTCCCCCATGATTGGGGGCTAGGGGGACTCCCATCCTAAACTACCGAGCGCACGACGCCGCCTTCGACGCGCAGGGACGCGCCATTGACGGCAGATGCCGCCTCGCTGCACACAAACGTAATCATGGCGGCCACTTCATCCGGCGTCTCAAACCGGTGGATCAGCGATGATGGACGCACGTCCTTGAAGAACTCTTCTTCCACAGCTTTCTCATCCCCGCCTTTCTCTTTCGCCATCTGCGTGAGCATCGTGCCGACGCCCTCGGATTTGGTCGGGCCGGGCAGCACGGAGTTCACGGTGACGCCCGTGCCGACGGTCAGCTCGGCCAGCCCCCGCGCCACGGCAAGCTGGGCGGTCTTGGTCATGCCGTAATGGATCATCTCGGCGGGGATATTGACGGCAGACTCGCTGGACACGAACACGATGCGCCCCCAGTTCTTGTCTTTCATCAACGGGAAGTAGTGGCGCGACAGCCGAACGCCGCTGAGCACATTGGTTTCAAAAAAGCGCATCCAATCGGCATCGTCGATGTCAGCAAACTCTTTCGGCTCAAAAATGCCCATATTGTTGACCAGGATGTCCACGCTTGGAACCTGCATAATTGCCTCCGCGCAGCCGTCCGCCGTGCCTAAGTCCGCCGCCACGCCGGACACTTTCTCGCTGCCGGTCTCGCTTTTAATCTTGCTCACGGCTTCTTCGATTCGCGCCGCCGTGCGCCCGTTGACCACGACCGATGCGCCTTCCCGCGCCAATCCCAGCGCCGCCGCGTAGCCGATGCCCGCCGTAGATCCGGTCACCAGCGCCGTCTTGCCTTCCAGTCCTAATTGCATCTTAACATTCCTCTCAAATTGACATGGAACCTTTTTGGAGTTCGCTCTGTCACTAGGTATCCCTCTGCAACGAGGGAGATAAACCTAACACGGAGCAAAGCAAATGAAGATTCAACATAAAGCCTTTGGAATACTTGCCGCCGGCGCGGTTCTCGCCGCCGGGCTGCTGGGCGCAACGAAGCCCGCCGCCGCGTCCGGCCTGATGCCCGCGCTGCAGCTCGGCCAAAAGACGGTCATCGCCGACCATGACGGCGACTGGAACTACGATGGTGGCCGGAACTACAACGGCGACTTCCGCCGGGATGACCGCCGCCGGGAAGAGTTCCGGCAGGAGCAAATCCGGCAGGCCGAGTTCCGCCGCCAGCAGGAAATCCGTCGGGAAGAGGAGCGCCGCCATGAAGAGTGGCTCCGCGACCACCGGGATTTTCGCCACGACGGCTACCGGGACCGGAACGACGACAGCCTCCAGATTGTGATCCGCTAACAGAAAACCGCCGGGGCATTTAGCCCCGGCGGTCTCGTTTTGTCAGCGGCTTCTCACGCAACAGCAAACTCCGTATCCTGCCGCAGCCGCTCCGACTTGAAGCCAAGTAAAGATTTCTTTACGAATTACCATCTACCTGGATAGGTCTAGGCAAGCGAACCGCTGCAGAACTCGAGTGCCTTTGCGCTTGCTTGATGATTTTAAGCCATACATCCATCTGTTGCAAGCTGCAGACATTTTTGCCATAGTGGCTCAAATGTGCCGCGTGTATGTCCTCTAATTCTAAGACTTGTGAATAATGTACCATGTATTTAGCGAGAAGAGGACCCACCTCGAACTCCAGATTTGATGCCATAACCAATGACCTAGCCACACATAAAGCGGGAAAAGGATTGGCTTCTAGGTTTATTTCTATACGTCTGTCCAAAAGTGCCTCAAAAAAACCATGTGAAAACACTTCTGATTTGGACCTTTTGGAAGGCACTGTTGCGGCAACTGCTTCAATGTTTAAAAATGTAGTCTTTGGTAGATTAGCTGGACTGCAATTATGTACCAAGGAACGCTGGAACGCCCAAGTTTCACAAAGAGGCCATACGTCGAAATACCAATCATCAATCATTAAATGAAGTCCACCAAACCTTGTCTTGCGCTTTGTATGTGAGGATAAGGCCGCAAATAGGGAGTCAACACTGGCATTTTCAACTACAACATCAACGTCCCTAGGCTTCTGACCGGTATTCGCCAGCATAAGGCCACGTAGTATACCACCAAACAAAGTTAAGTTCCAGCCGTGACCGTCCAGCCTAGACATCGTTTCTGTAAACACATGCCAAGAAGGAGAAGGATCACATAACAATTTGTCCACCCTATTGCGAAGCAACAAAGTCTGGTATTCAATTTTTGGATCAGACATTGTGCAGTTTTCTGTGTAATGTGCAGGCAAATGTGTCCGTCATACCGCAAATATAATCGGTAATTAATTGCATACGACAGTACTCAAGAGGAAGCCCCGAACTAGTCAGAGCGTCTATAAACGCATGACGGTAGTTATCCGAAAACAAAGAGTATATTCGCTTGCTGAATGCGCCAGATGGTTCAACTTTTCCAGCAACTGATGCAGACTCCCAGAAGAACGTAAGTAAGTCGTGGATAACGTTTCTTCCCATTAGTTCTAGTGCGAGGATTTCTGGATCATTATAAACACTTCTTTTTGCTATGTTTTTTGCTGCCTTCCTTAAAGAACCCATTCCGCACTCCGTGATCAATTCAGACGTGTAGTTTCCCTTCATTATGTCTTCGTACCTACGCTTGAAATGATCTAGCACAGACGGTACCATCATCCCGATAGCTGCAATGCGGAATGCCTGAACTATTTGATCATCGGGGACGGAGGTATCTAATCCGGTCGTGTAGTCGTGCGCTATCCTCTTGGTTCTTTCCATGCATTCTTTATAGATCGCAGGCTCACAATCCTTTTCTAGTCCATCCTGCACAGCCCTCCAAGTCAAAACTTTTTTCCTCACCGCATCTTCGAGGTCTACTGTTGCATAAACAATGTCGTCAGAAGCTTCCACTAAAAAGGTGATGGGATTTCTTTTGCCCTCGGTCTTCGTGGCATCGTCGATATTTTCGACAAGCCTTGTCTCAGACAAGAAATAGCCTGTTTTGGACCAAGCATGGTCTCCATTGCGGCCGACCTGATGAGATGGTGCAAGGTATTTCCGGGCCGCTGACAAGGTTGCATACGTTAAATTCAGCCCATTCCTATCAGCTAAAACTTGTAGCTTGGAAAGCAATCTAAAAGTTTGTGCATTACCCTCAAAGTGCAAAAAATCTAGTGCCTCTTGACTATCGGGAGCAAAGTTCCCCAGCTTCTTTGTACTACTATTTCTACTGTAAGCCTCAAACCAAGAGCTGATTGCTGCTTCACCAGCATGACCAAACGGCGGATTTCCTAAGTCGTGAATCAACCCACAAGTAGAAGCAATAGTTGCAATTGCTTCTACTGGATTATCCACGCCTGTATCTTCCTTTTCAACAATCCAACGTGCTGCTGATCGGGCTAGATCTCTGGCAACTGTGGAGACTTCTAATGAGTGCGTAAGTCTAGTTCGGACAGAGTCTGACGGCTCCAGTGGAAAAACTTGAGCTTTATCTTGCAGGCGCCTCACAGGGGTCGAAAACACGGCCCTATCGTAATCCCGATCGTACTCAGTGCGGTGTTCATCCGTCGTGCTGCTAGTTCGTTCTCTCTCCGAGTTTAGGAGATTACTCCACTGATGACGAAAAGTCATAATATCTCCTTACATAGTATGATATCGACAGGCATAGTTGTCTAGAGTTTACCATCTATTAGGCGTAAAAGGGTTGAAATGGAGTAACTAGAAAAGCCGGAGGCCAATTGGCCTCCGGCGGTTCTTGTTGTGTCTGCAAAGTCGGAACGGGGGACTAGAAGCCGCCCATTCCTCCCATGCCGGGCATTCCGCCGCCCATGCCGCCGCCGCCCGCAGGGGCCGCAGAGGCTTTTTCGGGGCGCTCGGCGACGAGGGCTTCGGTGGACAGGATCAGGCCGGCAATGGAGGCCGCGTTCTGCAACGCAGAGCGGGTGACTTTCGCCGGGTCGACGATGCCCTGGGCCACTAAATCGCCGAACTCGCCGGTGGCGGCGTTGTAGCCCATGCCGGTGTTCTTGATCTTCTCAACGATGACCGAGCCTTCGACGCCTGCGTTGTTGGCAATCTGGCGGGCCGGCTCTTCCAGCGCACGCCGGATGATGTTGACGCCGACCTGCTCGTCACCTTCCAGCTTCAAGCTGTCCAAGGCGCTGATGATCTTGATCAGCGTGGTGCCGCCGCCGGGGACAATGCCTTCTTCGACTGCCGCACGGGTGGCCGAAAGGGCGTCTTCGATGCGGTGCTTCTTTTCCTTCAGCTCGGTCTCGGTGGCCGCGCCGACCTGAATAACGGCGACGCCGCCCGACAGCTTGGCAAGCCGCTCCTGCAGCTTTTCTTTGTCGTAGTCGCTATCGGACTTGTCAATCTGGGCCTTGATCTGGGCGATGCGGCCCTGAATGGACGCCGCAGAGCCCTTGCCTTCGACAATCGTGGTGTCGTCTTTGGTGACGGTGACACGCTTGGCGGAGCCTAGGTAGGTTTCGTCCACGTTCTTAAGCTGGATGCCCAAGTCTTCGGTGATGAAGCGGCCATCGGTCAGGACAGCGATGTCTTCCAGCATGGCCTTGCGGCGGTCGCCGAAGCCCGGCGCTTTGACCGCGACGACATTGAACGTGCCGCGCAGCTTGTTGACAACCAGGGTTGCCAGCGCTTCACCGTCGACATCTTCCGCAATAATCAGCAGCGGGCGACCTGAGCGGACAACGCTTTCCAGCACCGGCAGCATATCCTGGATATTGGAGATTTTCTTCTCGAAGATCAGGATATACGGGTCGTCTAAGACCGCTTCCAGCCGCTCGGCGTCGGTGACGAAGTAGGGCGAGATGTAGCCCTTATCAAACTGCATTCCTTCGACAAGCTCAAGCGTTGTTTGTGTGCCTTTGGACTCTTCGACGGTGATGACGCCGTCTTTGCCGACTTTGTCCATCGCATCGGCGATCAGCTCGCCGATGAGGGAAATCTTGGCGGAGTTTGTCGCGACCTGGGTGATAGACTCTTTGCCCTGCACCTGCACGGCGAGATTCTTGATTTCGGCGACAGCGGCTTCGACAGCCTTGTCAATGCCGCGCTTGACCGCCAGCGGGTTTGAACCTGCGGCGACATTCTTCAAGCCTTCGCGGACAATTGCCTGGGCCAGCACCGTTGCGGTCGTAGTGCCGTCACCCGCCACATCGTTTGTCTTGGACGCGACTTCGCGGACAAGCTGTGCGCCCATGTTTTCGAATTTGTCTTCGACTTCAATTTCTTTGGCAATCGTAACGCCGTCGTCTACGAGCGAAGGAGAACCGAACTTCTTCTCTAAAACAACGTAGCGGCCGCGTGGTCCGAGCGTGACTTTGACCGCGTCGGCTAGGGTGTTGACGCCGCGCTCCAGCGCCCGGCGTGCCTGCTCATCAAACAATAATTCTTTGGCTGCCATTGTGATCTATTCTCCTCGTAAATTAGTTCAAGAACTTAGTTCAAGATGCCCATGACATCAGCGGCTGTTAAGATAATCACATCCTCGCCGCCGACTTTGATTTCCGTGCCGCGATATTTGGCGTAGACGATCTTATCGCCGACGCTGACATCAACTGTGCTGAGTTTGCCGCTGTCGAGCAGCTTGCCCGGTCCAACAGCCAGCACTTCGCCCTGCTGGGGCTTTTCCTGAGCGGTTTCCGGCAGGATAATTCCGCCGCTGGTCTGGGTTTCAGCCTCCAGGGCCTTAATGACGATTCGGTCGCCTAATGGTTTCAACATGATCTGACCTCCTTCAGTGGGTGTCTGTTTAGTTTTATCTAGGGAATCGAGTTCCGAGCAGTATTATACTTTGATTTTAGCACTCGTGTCAAGAGAGTGCTAAACTTCTCAAAGCGAAATCCCGACGACGACGCCGGCCATCAGAGACGACAGCGCCCCGCCGAACATGGCAATCAGCCCTAACCACGACGATGCATGGTACAATGGCAGAGTGGAACCGGGCGAAAGGAAAAGTCATGGCGATTGAACTGGTTGACAGCAGCATTTCGTACTTTGAATACAATGTTATCAATGAACTGATGCATTCCCATGTCGAAGAATTCGGCACTGCCCTTCGGGCCATTGTCGCTTTTGGCCCCCTCGTGACCGGGCAGGATACTTTTGATATTGAGTTGCTTGAAGTCGTTAATCAGTGGGAAGGACCTGACTTTTTGCCGTTCGGCAGCACAAACAGTCTGCCGCTTCGAGGCAGGTTGGTCCTACATTTTTTGTCAACCGGCGACTTCGAAAATCTTGTGCAGCGCGACTCGCAAGATTTAGTGCACATTCTCCGCGAGGGCTACAAAATCATCTATGAAGTGCCAGCAGGTTATGCACGTCATGTCTTAATGCACGCCTTCGGAACTGAAGAAAATCTTGCTAATGATGAGCGTTTTCCTGATCCGCGCAGACCTCTCACACGTTGACTTCATCCGATAAGAGGCTTTTTGATGTTGCTCCCCTTTCCTAGAGAATCAGAAATGGCGGAGGCTTTCTTTCGGGAGGCGGCCCGTCACTTGCAGGACGCCCGAATACTACAGCGCAACAAGCGGCATCCTGGTTCTATTACCTCAGCAATGAAAGCTGTAGAACTAGGACTAAAATCGCTGCTTTTCTTGCATGGGGCACGCGGCTGGCTAGACCCAGCGCTACAGACGCACAATGTCTTCGCTGAACTGAATAAAACGCCTCTGCTCACCCAAAGTCTCCTGGATGCCCTTTCAAACCAAGACGCGCAGCTCCCCTCCGACATAGAACTTTTGGAACAACTCATCCCTTTCAAGCCCGACATCAAGAAGCTGGAGATAAGTCAAGCCGCGAACACAGAGTATCCGTTTTTTGCATTCCTGACTGGAAATCCGCCAACCGCTACCCTTCAACTGTATACGCCGGAGAGCTACTACTCTGCGGCGAACAGCCAAAAGCACTTTCAGACGGCTCATCGGGTCTTGTCTGCTTTGCAACAATTGTCTCCCGAAGTCCGAGCCTGGAAAATCCGCCTCTGCCGATTACTTTAACAGAGATTCTCGTGAATTATTTTGGACGGTTACAGCAAAATCCCGACGACGCAGCCGGCCATGAGGGACGATAAAGCCCCGCCGAACATGGCGATGAGGCCAAGCCTTGCTAAATCGGAGCGGCGATGCGGGGCCATGCCGCTGATGCCGCCAACCTGCATGGCGACGGAGGAAAAGTTGGCGAACCCGCACAGCGCGTAGATGGCAATGACGGCGGAGCGGGGCGTCACAAAATGCGGGTTCGCGCCGAGCATCTGGGACATCTGCAAGTAGGCGACGAACTCGTTGACGGCAGTTTTGATGCCGAGCAGCGGCCCAATCTGCTGGGCGTCGTGCCACGGCATCCCCGTCATCCAGGCGAACGGCGTCGCAATCCAGCCTAAAATCTGCTGGAACGACAGCGCGGGCTGACCAAAAAAGTGGCCGATCCAGCCAATCAGGGCGTTCAGCAGGGCAATCATGGCAATGAAAACGATCAGCACCGCGCCGACATTGAGCGCAAGCTGCAAGCCTTCTAAAGCGCCGCGCGTCAGGGCGTCAATCGCGTTCACGTCCGTTCGGTCCACGGTGATATTAACGGTCCCCGCCGTCTGCGGGATTTTGGTTTCCGGGAAGATCAGCTTGGCGACCACGAGAGACGACGGCGCGGACAGCAAAGACGCCGCCAGCAGATGCCCGGCAGCGTCGGGGAAGAAGCCGGAAAGCATGGCGGCGTAGGCCGCAAGGACGCCCGATGCGATGTTGGCAAACCCGGCGGTCATAATCGCCATCAGCTCGGAGTTGGTGGCGTTTGCCAAAAACGGCTTGACCATCAGCGGCGCTTCGGTCTGCCCGACAAAGATGTTAGTGGCTGCCGCAAGCGTCTCAGCCCCCGATGTTCCCATCGACCGCTGCATGACCCAGGCGATGCCCTGAATGAGCTTCTGCATGACGCCGGAGTAGTAGAACAGGGCAGTCAGCGCACAAAAGAATACAATCGTGGGCAGCACATAAAACGCGAAGTAGCCGCCGGCGGCGGCATATGAAGTTGGGTGCAGGATCGGCCCCATGGCCGGGTCGCCCGCCGGCGTTCCCACCGGAATGTTGTTGCCGAGCGCTAAATTGCCGAACACGAACTTGCCGCCCTGCTGCGAAAAGTCCAGCAGCGCGGCGACGCCTTTCGAGACAGCCGCAAAGCCGAGCCGGCCGGGAGCCGTGTCCAGAAGCAGGAATGCAAACACAAACTGGATTGCAAACCCCCACAGCACCAGCCGAAGCGGCGTCCTCTGCCCCCGGCTTCGTATCTGCCCCACTCCAAACGCCACGGCAGCGAACACAAACAAGCCCAGCAGCGAGCGCATCCGCAGCAGCCACGAGCCGCTTTCCGCCGCCCGCGCCGACGCTTCCGAAGTAAACGGCGGGCCAAGCGGAGCGGCATTGACGGCAAGAGTCGGCCCCTGCGCGTGGGCCGCGCAGATGACTCCTAACACGAGGAAGAAGAAGCAGGCGGCAGGCAGCAAGCGCCGCAAAAGAGGAGGCATGGAAGCAAAAGGCATGATAGATGGGTTCCGATCTTAGGAATGAGAATTTGCCACGGAATGAATTCCGAGGCTCGGAAGCGCCCAGTGTCGCGGCGACACAAGACCAGAGAGGATACACTTGCCGCTCTTGTTATTGCGTCCCCTGGACGCTGGGAACTTGGCAGCCACGGAATTTATTCCGTGGCGTATTTGGGTTAACACTGGATTAAGGGTTGGGGCGGCGCTGCCGTGGCTTCTTGTATTCGGCACCGGGAACATGAATTCCTTGTCTGCTCTGAAATTCGTGTCTGCCGGGTATAATCGGGCCATTGAACTTTATTGACTGACTTCGTCTTACGAGACTTTTTCTGAGGAGCATCCACACGGCTATGATCGTCACCACGAAAACTTTGTTTGAACATGCCTACGGCAAGTACGCCGTCGGCGCTTACAACATCAACAACGCCGAGCAGGCGATGGGCCTGTTTCGGGGCAGCATTGACTCCCAGTCCCCGTTTATCATTCAGATTTCCAAAGGCGCACGCGGCTACACCGACAAGCGGATGCTGGAAGCCATTATCCGGGCCTGCGACGAGATTTTCCCGGAAGCGGTCTTTGCCGTCCATCTCGACCACGGCGACGAAAAAACCTGTATGGAGTGCATTGACAGCGGCTTTTATTCCAGCGTCATGATTGACGCTTCCCATGACCCGTTTGACGAGAACGTCGCCATCACCAAGCGCGTCGTCACCGCCGCCCATGCCAAAGGCGTCTCAGTCGAAGCGGAGCTTGGAATGCTCGGCGGCGTGGAAGAGGACATCGCCGTGGACGAAAAGAATGCGCTTCTCACCGACCCCATCGAAGCCAAAGAGTTTGTTGCACAATCCGGCTGCGATTCACTGGCCTGCGCCATCGGCACGTCCCACGGCGCGTACAAGTTCTCCGGCGGTCAGGGTCTGCATTTTGAGCGCATCGCCGCCATTCAGGAGCAGTTGCCCGGCTTCCCGCTGGTCATGCACGGGTCGTCGTCGGTGCCGCAGGACGAAGTTGCCCGCATCAACGCCGCCGGCGGCAAGCTGAAGGAAGGCGCAAAAGGCGTGGACGCCGACCAGTACCTGCCCGCCGCGAAGCTCGGCGTCTGCAAAGTCAACATTGACACTGACGGGCGCTTAGTCTGGACCCGTGTCCACCGCGAGTTTTTTGAGAGCAAGCCGGAAGACTTTGACCTGCGCTCCCCCGGCAAAGTCTTCATTGCCGAGTACGCCAAGTTCATTGTCAGCCGCTCCAAATACTTAGGCTCCGAAGGCCAGCTTGCGTCCGTGCGCGAGTTCGCCGAAAGCAAGAAGTAGACCGGCACTGGAAGTGCCGGTCTACTAGTGAATGAAAGTGTCTCCAACACTGAGGAACAGCTAACTGTCATCGGCATTTAGTCCCGCAGGGACTTTCACTTCGTAGTAGCCCGGCACTTCCAGTGCCGGGTGTTGTGCCGGGTTCAACTTCTATGCAAAACATAAACCCCCGCCTCGGCGTCTCCACTTGGAGCCTGAACAAGTCAATCACTGCCGGAACACCGCTGCTGGACATTCCGGCGCAGGTGGCCGCGCATGGGCTGGGCAAACTGGAAATCTGCCATTTTCACTTGCCCAGCACTGACACAGAGTATTTAGAGCATCTGCGCGGCGCTTTGGACAGCACGGGCGTTGAGCTGTTCACGCTGCTGATTGACGAAGGCGACATCACGCATCCCGATCCGACCGAGCGCAAGAAAGCCCTGGCAATGGTCAATGACTGGGTGGAAGTCGCTGCCGAGCTTGCCGCAAAGCGGGTGCGGGTCATCGGCGGCTATGCCGAGCCGAGCGAGTCCGCGCTGCACCTGAGCGAAGCCGGCTTTCGGAGTATTCTGCGCCATGCCGAAGATTACGACATGGGCGTCGTCACCGAAAACTGGCACCGTTTATTGGACAGCCCCTCCGCCGTGCGGACCCTGCTGGAACGGCTGGACGGGCGGGTCGGCCTGAAGCTGGACTTCGGCAACTGGCCTGATGACCGCAAGCACAACGACCTGCCGCTCATTGCCGATTTGGCCGAATGCACCCATGCCAAAGCCCACTTTTCCGCGCCGGGCCAAATGGACGCCGCCGACTTCACGCGCTGCCTGGACCTCTGCCGGGATGCTGATTTTGCCGGGCCACATATTCTTATTTTCAGCGACCCCGGCGACGAATGGGCCTCGCTCGACCAGATGCGCGACGCGGCACTGCCGTATGTAGGCCAGGCGTCGTGATTTATGCGGTCGGCGATGTTCACGGCGAAAATGAAGCCTTGCGCGAGCTGCTTGCCAAGCTGCCCGTGACGCCGTCTGATTTAGTAATTTTTCTGGGCGACGCCATCAATCGCGGCCCGGACCCATTTGACTGCATCGAGCAGATACTCGCATTTGACCGCTGCAACAAAGTCTTTATTCAGGGTAACCATGAGGAAGCCCTGCTGCTGTTTTTAGAAGACGGCGAAATTAGCGTTCTGGCGGGTTTAGACGCCCAATCCACGTTAGACTCGTATGCTAGGCGCGGCTATGCGCTGACCCCCGGCGACCCCAATTCACTTCCCCTGCCCCACCTGCGCTTCTACGCTCAGATGGAACCCTGGACGCTGCCGTTCTACATCACTGATGATTACATCTTCACCCACGCCGGCTGGGATTTAGCTTTGCCGCTGCCGATGCAGTCCACCGGGGCATTGCGCTGGGGCAAAGTCAAAGGCGAAAATCAGCCCTGGTGGCAGCAGACCATCGTGCGCGGCCATACGCCGTTCCCCAAAGTCATGTTCGCCCGCACCAAGCACTACATTGGCGTCGACACCGGATGCAGCATGGGCGGGCCTCTCAGCGCCGTCGCTCTGCCGTCGGGCGAAGTCTACACAGCCCGGCCTGCCTCGTACCGGCATGATTGGTATGCCCGGCTGCGCGGCACCTACCGTGTTCCTTAAAGGTTGTGTAGCAAGTCTGACGGGCGACTGAAGTCGCGGCAACACACGCGCGAAACCTGCCTTTGCAGGTTAGGAGAAGAGCTTAAGAAGTTCGGTATGAGTCCACGAAGGTGGACTTTGCGCTTCAGCTGCCGCGACTTCAGTCGCCTGTTCCCACTTTCTACACAACCTCTAAGCTCGCTTTTTTCCTCAATTTTTTGCGCGATTGTCGGATTTCTGCGGAGAGCGGCCATTACCGTATGGGAGCAAGTGAAATGCAAGATGCGCTGCTGATACGGCGTTATGTCCGCGAGAAGTCACAAGCCGCGTTCGCTGAGATTGTGCAGCGTTACCGCAGGCTGGTCTACTTTACCTGCCTGCGCGAGTCAGGAGACGCCCAATTTGCGGAAGATGCGACCCAAGCCGTCTTTCTGATACTGGCGCGAAAAGCGTCGGCCCTGAGCGGCAGAGCGTCGCTGGCCGGGTGGCTGTTCCAGACCGCCCGCTTAACCACGCAGGATGCCCTAAAGCGGGAACGGCGTCGCCAGCGCCGGGAGCAGGAGGCCGCGCTGACTGCGGACGAGGAAGCACGGATGCCGCAGGAGAAAACGCTGCATGGGGAGATGCTGAACGACGCTTTGGCCGCGCTGAAAGCATCTGAACGTGAAGCGGTCCTTCTGCGCTTCTTTGAGGAGCTGAACTTCCGCGAGATCGGGTCTGTTTTAGATGTCTCGGAAGACACCGCCCAAAAGCGGGTCTCACGGGCGCTTGACAAGATGCGGACACAGTTTGCGCGGCGCGACCTGACACTCACGGTCACGGCGCTGGCTGGGCTGCTTGAAGCGGAAGGCAGCCGCACCGAGCCGGTCCCGCCTCCCAGCAGTGGCCCGCCGAATTTCTCAGCAGGCGGTATGACTGCAAACACTCTCCCCCAGCAAATCGCACAAGGAGTATTACAAGCAATGTGGATCACAAAAGCAGGATTGACCGCAGGCGTTCTCTGTCTCGGTCTTGCCGCCGTCGGCGCGGGAGTCGCCGCGCTCAAGACCAGCGCCGCACCTTCCGCCGGCACAACAGCAGAGCGAGCGATGACCGCTGCGGATTGGTCTCAGTCACCAACAATTCAGGAGATTCGCATTACTGGAAACCACACAGTCAGCACAGCCGACATCTTGAGTCACGTTCAAGCAAAGCCGGGTGACGTGCTAGACCTCCGCAGGCTTTCGAGGAGTGCAACAACGCCAATTTTTAAGATGGGCGGATTTGATCTTGTCGGACCCTTCGAGATTTCCGCAGTGGAGAGCCGCCCTAGGGCCGCGCAGTCCAGCGCAAACATACTGCTGCCGGCGACTCCTGCCTCGGCGTCTACTCTGGGAAGCAAAGTCATTGTTACTATTCCCGTCACGGAAAAACTGACAACCATCCCCGCCGTTGCGTCTCCGCTGTACTTTGAGGACATTCGCATCACGGGCAATTACCGCGTCCCGACCGCCGACATCTTGAAGCATATCGCCATCAAGCCGGGCGATGTTGCAGACGGACAGCGCAGGGCAAAAGTAGACCAAGCCGTTGCCTCGGTCAAAGCAATGGGCGAGTTTACCACGGTCGGCCCATACCGGGTTTGGCAAACTGGGAACCGAATTATTATCAGCATTCCCGTCGAAGAGAAGCCGCTTGACAAGTAGCGCTTTGAACAAGAACCCGGCACTGGAAGTGCCGGGCTACCCGGAGAAAATCACTTCGTAACTGAAGAATAGCCGTCCGCTACCGGCATTCAGTCCCGGAGGGACTTTGTATACTTCAATAGCCCGGCACTTTCAGTGCCGGCTTTTTTTGCCTCTGCTGGCGATACAGGGTATACTTTACGGCAACTATGAAACACCCTATGACTGCGCCGACCCGCGAGGATTTTATTGAGAAATCGGCTTTGGGAAACTTAATCCCTGTTTGGCGCGAAGTGCTGGCGGACATGGAAACGCCGGTGTCGGCGTACCGCAAGATCGCCGGAGACCGGCCCAATTCGTTTTTGCTGGAAAGCGTCGAAGGCGGCGAGCGGGTGGCCCGGTATTCGTTCCTCGGTACCGACCCGTTTTTGATCTTTCACTCTAAAGAAGACTCGGCGACAATTACGGAAGGCGAACACACAGAGACAGTGACGCTGTCTGCCGGCAAGCGCGACCCGCTGCATCTGCTTCAAGAACTGCTGGCGCGTTATATTTATGTGCCGTCGCCGGAGCTGCCGCCGTTTGTCGGCGGCGCGGTGGGCATGATGAGCTACGATGTCGTGCGCTTTTTGGAAAAGCTGCCGACGCTGACCGTAGATGATCTTGGCGTGGACGACTGCATTTTTTTGTTCACGGACACAATTTTAGTGTTTGACAACGCCAAGCATAAAGTCTTGGCCCTGTGCAACGCCCGCATTGCCCCCGGCACGGACCCTGGCGCGGCCTACGATGCCGCCGCCGAGAGCGTCAATGCCCTACTCGCCCGGCTTCAGCAGCCGGCGACTCTGCCCGCGCCCCCGGCTGTCCCGGCTGGCATTACGGATAACGCCTTTGTGTCGAACCGCACGGAAGCCGATTACAAAGCGGCAGTCCTAACAGCCAAAGACCATATCGCCGCCGGGGATACGTTCCAAGCCCAGATTGGGCAAAGACTGTCTAAGACGCTTTACGCGGACCCGTTTGACGTGTACCGCGCCCTGCGCTCCATTAACCCGTCACCGTATATGTTCTATCTGAACTTCGGCGGCACAAAACTGGTGGGCGCGTCCCCGGAGCTGCTGGTCGGCGAGAAAAATCGCAAGATTACCATTCGTCCAATTGCCGGGTCGCGGCACGGACGCGGCGCGACCCCGGCGGAAGATGAGGCCATCGCGCAGGATTTGTTAGCAGACGAAAAAGAACGCGCCGAACATATCATGCTGGTGGACTTGGCCCGAAACGACATCGGGCGCGTCGCCGAGTACGGCACGGTGAGCGTGGACGAGCTGATGGTGATTGAGAAATACTCCCACGTCATGCACATTGTTTCCGAGGTTTCCGGCACTCTGCGCGGCGGCCTGGACCAATTTGATGCACTGCGGGCGGCATTCCCGCACGGCACGGCCACGGGTGCGCCCAAAGTCCGCACGATGGAGATTATCGAGTCGCTGGAACCGACCCGGCGCGGCCCTTACGCCGGCGGCGTCGGCTACTTCTCGTTCAGCGGCGCAATGGATTTGGCCCTGACGCTCCGCACAGCCCTTGTCAAAGACAATACTATCTATGTGCAGGCATCAGGCGGCGTCGTCGCCGACTCCGTTCCCGACTACGAGTACCGCGAAACGCTGGCAAAAATGCGTGCCTTAACCCGCGCCGTCGAATGGGCCGAAGCAGGATTGGAATGATACTATGGGAACAGACACTTTCCCGAAAAGCGTAGAAATCGTTGTGTCGCAGCGGTATAAGGATTTCGTTGTCCGTCGCCAATACGGTTGGTTCTGGATTGTAATTCCGGTTGCTCTCGGCGGGGCAAACCTTGTTTATTATCTGCTTTGCCTGGCTTTTCACTGGACATGGAAGCTGCACTTTCAGGGCGATATGGTTTTGCCGCTGCTTGGGTTAGTTGCCTATATGATAGAAGCAAAAAATCCCTGGCGGTACGAGATCAATAAGAACCTATTTCAAAACGCCCCCCGGCCCCCAATAATGGGGGAGCATGAAGCAGTTTTTTTCGTCCGGTTCCCCCATGATTGGGGGCTAGGGGGACTCTTTCGGAGTTTTGAAATACATTCTAAGCGGTCAATTAAGCTGTTTGTGATCACTCCGAAGACACGCCTTGCCAACCTGAGAGAGATCGCATGGGCAAAAACGGAGGTCACTGGTTTTGAACAGGCAGAATGGCATGACCTCTTAGCCTTGAAGCTAACTGTGTTGCCGGCTTCTCATTACGTTCATTGGCTGGTTTATAGTCCGTCAGATGAGAAAGACATCAGAACGAAGGTGATCCCGTTGATTGAAAAATACCAGCGGAGCTACCGGCAGGAGCTTTGGGCGGATAAACTGAGGTAAGCAGGAACCATCTAATGCCTTATCCCATCACACGCATACCGACTGATAATGCGGCCGTCCGAGAGGCGCATATGGAAGAACTCCGCACTTACGTTGAGCAGCAGATTACAGCAAAGTTCAGCCCGGACAACCCAGACCTTCTGCTTGATGTTGCCGTTGCTCGCCGAGGTGATTACGACGCGGTAAAGGTTTTTTTAACGAAGGCAGCCTTAGTTGGTGACGTAAAGATGTTTCTACGCCAACTGGAAGACGAGCTTGCGGCGGAGGGAATTGCCATCCTTACCTATGTCCGCATATGGACAGGCCCCGCGACACAGATGGTCTAGACATTATGCCAACCATACTTTTAACCGGCTTTGCGCCGTTCGGGGACAGCAAAAGCAACCCGTCGCAGCAAATTGTAGAACGCCTGCATGGGGAAACCATTGGCGGGGCGCAGGTGGTGGGCCTGACGCTGCCGGTGGTGATGTCCCGCGACTGGGACATTCTGCGAGGCGCGATTGACACGCATCAGCCCGTTTTGGTGCTGTCGCTGGGGCTGGCGTCCGGTACGCCTTGTTTGGATGTGGAGCGGTTTGCGGTCAATCTGCAAATCGCCGAAGCGGACGATCCTGCCAAGCCGCTGCCCCCGAACCCGACGCAGTCGGTGATTGTCCCCGGCGGCCCGCCCGCGCTGTTTCCGTCTCTGGATGCCGAGGCAATGGCGGCGGCTTGCCGGGAAGCCGGCACTCCGGCGCGGGCGCACGGCTACGCCGGGTCGTATGCCTGCAACCATATCTTCTATCGAGCGCTGCACTACGCGGCGGAGCAGAGGCTGCCGTATAAAGCCGGGTTTATTCACCTGCCGCTGTCGTCGGAGCAGGCCATCGCCGAACACAAGCTGCACCTGCCGTCGCTCCCGCTTTCGCTGATGATGGCTGGTGTGCGGGCCGCAGTGGCCGAAGCTATGACATAAGAACCTACTTCAAAACGCCCCCGGCCCCCAATAATGGGGGAGCATGAAGCAGTTTTTTTCGTCCGGTTCCCCCATGATTGGGGGCTAGGGGGACTCTTTCGGAGTTTTGAAATACATTCTAAGATGCCCGCGTCTAATCGGCGACATTGTTTAATCGGCGACATTCCAAGCTGCCGGGAAGAAATGCTGCCGGAACTTCATCGCTGCGTAGCGGTCGGTCATGCCGGCGATGAAGTCCGTCACCCGCCGGGCGCGGTCTTCGACTCCTTCCCCCTCAAACTGGGCCGGGCTGACATCTTCCATCGGCAGCAGCATTTGGGACGATCCCATGTACAATCGAAACAATTCTTTGAGCATGAACTGGGCTTTGTGCAGCTCGACATTGCCGCGCGTGTCCATGGTGTAGACGTTCGCGTACATGTAGTCTTTGAGCGCGTTGGTGGCTTCTAACACTTCGCCGGTCATCTTGACTTCGCCTTGTCCGACGCTGCTTTGGAGTACGTTCATTACCATGGTGCCAATGCGTTTGGAATGGGAGCGGCCCAAAACATCCAGCGTATCCTGAGGCAGTTCTTCTAAAGTCAGCACTCCGGCCCGGATACTGTCGTCAATGTCGTGGTTGATGTAGGCTATTCTGTCCGCAATGCGGACGCACATGCCTTCAAGCGAAGTCGGCAGATTCGTCCCTTCCACAATCCCCAAATCTTTGCTGCCTTTGGAGTGGCCCAAGATGCCGTCACGCACTTCCCAGGTGAGGTTCAGCCCCTGCCCATGCTTTTCCAGCACGTCCACAATCCGCAGGCTCTGGTCGTAGTGCTTGAACTCTGCATGAGGAACATACTCGCGCAGCACTTCGCCGAGCGCTTCCTCGCCGCCGTGTCCAAACGGCGTGTGGCCGAGATCGTGCGCCAGGGTGATGGCTTCGGTAAGGTCTTCATTGAGGCGCAGGGCGCGGGCCAGCGTGCGAGCAATCTGCGCGACTTCCAGCGTGTGCGTTAGGCGCGTCCGGTAGTGGTCTTCTTCCGGATCAATAAACACCTGCGTCTTATGCTTTAGCCGCCGGAACGCTTTGGAGTGGAGAATTCTATCGCGGTCCCGCTGAAACTCAGTGCGGACCGGGTCGAGGTCTTCGGATTTTTGCCGCCCGCGCGTGTTAGCTGACTGCACAGCATGGGGCGAAAGCGTTTCAGCTTCCAGCGCTTCCTGGTATTCACGGAACTGGCTTAAGGCCAACACAGGCATATTCATGGGTTCATTGTACCCGTCAGGGCTGTTTCGGGTACAATAACGGCATGAGTATTGCACTTGCCCCAGCGCCATTGACAGTCACCCCAGCCGAGATTGACGACCCCATGAATGCCGCGATTTTGGCCGTTTCTGAAGACACTATTCAAGGCTTTACGCCGGACCCATTCGGCGAAATCGCCGGCAGATCCGGCGTTCCCGTGTCTGCTGTCATTGAGCGCATCGAGGCCATGCTGCGGGCCGGTACTATTCGCCGGGTGCGCCAAACACTGATGGCGACCAATCTTGCCCAGGGGTCTTTAGTGGCCTGGCAGGTTCCGGCAGACAAGCTCGACGCCGCGTTCAGCTTTTTGTTTGACCAAGACCCGTTTTCCGGCCATGTCGTTGTCCGCTCCACCGACTCGGCGACGCCCGGCTCGCAGTACCGCTTGTGGACCACGCTGAAAGTGCCGCAAGGCTACTCCCTTGTCAAGCACGCGGACTTTTTGGCGGCAAAAATCGGCGCGGACCATTACCGCCTGATGCCCGCCAAGCGTCTGTTCGCCCTCGGCGTCGGCCATATCCGCCGCAAAGGTATTCCCATCGGCAGCCTTGCCCCTGTCCCCGCCGACGTTTTAGACACGAACATTGTCGAGTTAAGCCCGCTCGACTGGCAGGTCCTCACGGCGTTAAAGCGCGAGTTTGAACCTGAAGAAATTGTCCGTGACTTGTGGCAGGCGCGAGCCGACGAAGCCGAAGTCAGCCTTAGCACATTCCTGCAAGCTGCCCAATCCCTGCACGACCGGCGCGTCATTGGCCGCTTCTCGACCTTTCTGGAACACGTCAAGCCGACCGCAGGCGATCAGCGCGTCACCCGCTACAATGCGCTCTTTCACTGGGCCGTGCCGGCAGGCCGGGAGCTCGAGGCAGGCCAGGAGATTGGCCGGTTCCACATTATGACCCACGCTTACTGGCGCGAAGGCGGCCCGGAGTTCAGAAACGTCAACATCATGGGCGTCGCCCACGGCCTCGACAAGTCGGTCCTGCTGGCCCACAAAGCCGCGATGGACGCGCACCTAGAGAGCCTGGGCATCCCCGTTTCCTACACCAACGTCTTTTGGGGCGGCCGCAGCGAAATCAAGCCGTCGGAAATCGCCCCCGCCGCCTACCGCGCCTTCTGCCGCAGTATGGAAATAGACCCGGAAACGATGCGCTAATCTATTTCGGCATCGGTAGGTTCGTCGCCGCTCGTTGCCGTAGCGGTTTTTTCAAGCTCATGTACAAACGCTTCTAAACTCGGATTGGAAGCATGTAGTTGCATGAGCTTTCTGCGTTTTGTATACTCGGCGGAAATGTCGTCGTAATATCGAGGATTTTTGTTCTCAGGGTCAATAGAATAGGGCTTCTTCGTTTTGAGGCCCTGGTTCAAGGTATTGAGGCAATTTACCGTCTTGCTCTTTTTGTTGTCTGTAAAGAACAGCGGGAGCAGCCAGCATTCGATAGACTGGACGGAAATAGCAAACAAGATACGAGACGAGTAGTTACTGTAAAACTCTTGGCCGATGCGCTCTACTAACAATGTTTTGACACGCTCCATCATGTCTTCGACCGAAAACTCGTCACCCTCTCCATCACGGTCGCTGACGCCATAATCAGTGGCAACATCCGTGTCAATCTGCACGATTATATATCGGTTGAACTGGAAGGCACCACGAAACTCCTCACTGGAACAGTATTCCAAAACTTTGTGCCAGTTGCCGGGGTTCGCGGCTCGATTTCTATCTGTCTCGTCTCGAAGAGGTTGAAGAGAAGTGATGTCTATATTTGGATCATCGAAGAAGCCAAACAAGATGTTCTCAATAACAATTTGATCAGTAAGACCTTCCGTGACAAGGGCAAAAGTAGGCATCAGAAGTTCCCCGGCAGGCCACCTAAATACCCGCGCAAGAAGGCTTCCGAAAGGCGCACCGGCTTCTGATCAGGAAGCGCCGCTTGTTTTGTGATGCGTTTGACTTTTGTATGCCCCAGCTTGTTGCGGGAAACGACATACAGCCGCTGCTCGTCATCATTCAGGTCAAGGCCATCTAGCACAGCGGGATTATGGGTCGTGACAATGGCTTGCTTGTCATGCGTCTTGGCGAGGTCGACGAGTTCTTTTAATAACTGGCTGCACAGCTTCGGATTGAGTGAGGCGTCAATGTTGTCAACGGCAAAAAACGACGGCGTTTCCCGGCTGATAAACAGTGTGAAGTAGAACAGCAGGAACAAAAAGCCTTCGTTCGCGCTTTTTTGGGTGAAGTAGGAGAGGCTGTCGTCTAAGTACCTATCCTTGATGTTGAGGGTTTGTGCGCCGGTTGAATTGCCGTTTATTACCTCAAAGTCGTCAAACCAATCCAGCAAAGCCAGCCGCTTCTTGATCTCATCTAATTGCTCTTTGTTTTCCTGAAAAGAAAGCACAGTCAGCAGCTTAAACAGCCCCTCCCCTTTTATCCCAAGCGGTTGGATTTGCCCTTCCACTTCAAAGGTTCTTAGCGAAGTGTTTTCGGGTGAGTAGATCAAGAAGTCGTCTAGGTTTAGGGACCGGATTTGCTCTTTGAAGAGCGGCTGCAAATCATCCCATGTGATCTTTGATTTATCTGAGAAAGACTCCAAGTATCTTAATGTTTTACCAACAGAGCCTATAAACTTAGGGGCTACGTTGCGCCAAATCGAGTAAGGTGAATTGTCTTCGTTCTGTAAAACACAACGAAAACTCGTTGCGTCTTCCGCTGTCTCATCAGTGTCTAACGTCTCATTTCGGCGTTCTGCGACTGAAATAGCAATGTCTTCTTTGGCGTGCTTTGCCTCAAATGCCGAGCGCATGAAATGAGGGTTATCGGGAACACGGATGCCGCGTGACGCCAGAAACTCGTGGTCTAGCTTGTTGGCTGCGGCGGCAGAACATAGGGCAATGGCTTCCAGAATGTTGCTCTTGCCACTGCCGTTCGCGCCGATGAGAACGGTCACGCGGCCTAGCTCCAGGTCAAGTTCTTGAATGGATTTAAAGTTTTTGATGGAAAGCTGGCTAACCATGTCTCATCCCTCTCTGAACATGATACCTAATCCGGCACGTTTTCTTGCAGCTCTTTGAGCCAGACGGTGGCTTCGGAGTCGCTTGGCGCTCGCCAGTCGCCGCGTGGGGACAGGGAGCCGCCGGAGCCGACTTTGGGGCCGTTGGGCATGGCGGAGCGCTTGAACTGGCTGGTTTGGAAGAATCGATATAAGAAGAGGCCGAGCCACTTTTTGATGATCGGCAAGTCATACTCGTTCTTTTTGTCGTCGGGGAACGGGTCGGGCCAGGTGCCGGTTAGAGTGTCGCCCCAGGCTTGGGACGCGAGGTAGGCGACTTTGGAGGGGCGGAAGCCGTAGCGGGTGATGTAGTAGAGATGGAAGTCCTGCAGCTCGTAGGGGCCGATTTTGTCCTGGGTGCTTTGGAACGGCGACTGGTCATCGTCGCCGGCGGCATGAGGGACAAGCTCCGGCGAGATTTCAGTGTCGACAATGGCCTGCACGAGCGGCGAGGTCAGCGGGTCGAACTGCGCCGTGGCGATGACCCAGCGCAGCAGGTACTGGATGAGCGTTTTTGGGACGGAAGCGTTGACATTGTAGTGCGACATCTGGTCGCCAACCCCGTAAGTCGCCCACCCCAGCGCCATTTCGCTGAGATCGCCGGTGCCTAAAACTAAGCCGTTGTGGAAGTTTGCGAGCCTGAATAGGTGTGAGGTACGCTCGCCGGCTTGGACATTTTCAAACGTAATATCGTAAACCGGCTCGCCGTCAATGAATGGGTGGCCGATGTCCGACAGCATTCGCAGGCACGACGGCTTGATGTCTATTTCATTTGACGTGATGCCGAGCGACTCCATCAGGCCCAGCGCGTTTGAGCGTGTTCCGCTGCTGGTCGCGAAGCCGGGCATAGTGTAGCCAAGAATGTTTTGGCGCGGCAGGCCCAGTCTGTCCATAGTCCGGGCAGCGACAATCAGGGCGTGAGTGGAGTCGAGGCCGCCGGAGACGCCGATGACGACGTTCTTTATCCCGGTGCTAGTCAGCCGCTTCATCAGACCATGCACCTGGATATTGTAAGCCTCGTAGCACCGCTCGTCGCGCTTGATTGGGTCGCTTGGGACATAGGGAAAGCGTTCGAGGGGACGCAGGAGTGTCCCCCCCGCCCCCAATAATGGGGGAGCAAGATTGGCAGAAGAGGGCGCGGCAAGCAGCGCCCCTACGATCTCTGTTCTGGCTCCCCCATTATTGGGTCCTCGCAAGAGCGGAGCGGACTGAAGGGCGGGGGGGACCTCTGCCGGCACCACAAACTCGAACTCCACCCGGCGCATGGCCCGGACGTGCGCCAAATGGTCGCCGATGGAGTCATGGAACGAAGACAGGCGCATCCGTTCCTGCGCCAGCCGCTCTAAATCGATGTCGGCGGCGATGATTTGCTCATTAGAAGAAAAGCGGTCGGCTTCCGCGAGTTTTTCGTTGTTCTCGTAAATCAGCGCGTGGCCGTCCCAGGCTAAATCGGTAGTCGACTCGCCCGGCCCGGCGGCGGAGTAAAGGTAAGCAGAGACGCAGCGGCCCGACTGGGCGGCGCAGAGCTGACGCCGGTACTCCGCTTTGCCGATGGTGATGTTACTGGCGGACAGGTTAGCAAGAACAGTTGCCCCCGCGAGTGCGCCGTAAGTGCTAGGCGGGATCGGCGTCCAAACATCTTCGCAGATTTCGGCGTGAACGGCAAAGTTTTGGATGTTGCCTGCCGTGTAGATTAAGTCGCTGCCGAAGGGGACGTTCTGGCCCAGCACGGTCACGTCTCGGCGGATAGCGTCACGCGCCGACGTAAACTGGCGCTTTTCGTAGAACTCGCGGTAGTTCGGCAGATAGCTTTTCGGCGTGAGTCCTAAGATTTGTCCCCGATACACGGCCACAGCGCAGTTGAATAACTGGCCGTCAAAGCGCAGGGGCGCACCGACCAGCAGCAGCGGCGTCAGCTCCCGGCTGGCTTCGACGACTTGGGCGAGCGCGTCCAAAGACGCTTCTAAAAGCGCGTCTTGATGGAACAAGTCTTCGTTGGAATAGGCCGACAAGCCAAGCTCCGGGAACAAGGCCACCGCCGCCCCCATCTCCGACGCTTTTTGGGCCAGGCCCAGCGTCTGCTGCACGTTGTACGCTGGGTCGGCCACGCGCAGGAACGGAACGCAGACGCAGGTCCGGACAAAGCCGTGGGTGTAGGGCGAATAGAACAGGTTCATAGACAGATTATCGCCGATGGGGGCGCGGGAAGTCAACTGCCGCAGGGCGAAACAGCCCGCAGGAGCGCGAGGGAGCAAAAGCGCGAGGGAGCAAAAGCGCGAGGGAGCAAAAGCGCGAGGGAGCAAAAGCGCGA
>CAXTER010000045.1:0-9683 GCA_964243345.1 uncultured Armatimonadales bacterium | reverse complement strand
GGGAGTGAACTCCTCTCGCTGAATAACGTCCTTCGGACGGCTTGTAAATGCAGGCTTTTCTTTTCATCCGAAGGATGCCATTCAGCGAGAGGAGTTTACTCCCTCGCGCTTTTGCTCCCTCGCGCTTTTGCTCCCTCGCGCTCCTGCGGGCTGCTTCCCCACGGCTTTTTTTACACCTCAAACGCCTTGCCCACAATCGCCTGGGCTTCTTCCTGAATGCGCTTTAGGTGGGCGGCATCCACGAAACTCTCGGCGTAGATTTTGTAGACCGGTTCCGTTCCTGAAGGCCGGGCGGCGAACCAGCCATTTTGGGTGGTCACTTTAAGGCCGCCGATGGGCGCATCGTTGCCGGGAGCGCGGGTCAGCTTGGCCGTGATGGGATCACCAGCCAAATTGCTGGCGGAAACTTGTTCGGGGGACAAATTGGACAGGATTTTCTGCTGGTCGGCGTTGGCGGGCGCATCCATACGCTCGTACAACGGGCTGCCGAACTTAGCTTCTAAATCTTGGTAATGCAGGCCGGGGTCGCGGCCAGTTTTGGCAGTAATTTCGGCGGCGAGCAAATCTAAAATGATGCCGTCTTTGTCGGTGGTCCAAACCGTGCCGTCTTGGCGCAGAAACGACGCCCCGGCGCTTTCCTCGCCGCCGAAGCCGTAGACACCGGACAAGAGGCCGTCTACAAACCACTTGAAGCCGACCGGGACTTCGGACAATGTGCGGCCAAGCGAGGCGGCGACGCGGTCAATCATGGCGCTGGATACCAGCGTCTTGCCGACGGCGGCGTTCGGGTTCCAGCCGGGCCGATTCTGGAACAAGTAATTGATGGCAACGGCTAAGTAGTGGTTGGGGTTCATCAGACCGACGCTTGGCGTGACAATACCATGCCGGTCGGCGTCCGGGTCATTGCCGAAGGCGATGTCGTACTTGTCTTTGAGGCCGATGAGTGACGCCATCGCAAAGGGCGAAGAACAGTCCATACGGATTTTGCCGTCTTTGTCCACAGTCATGAAGCCGAACGTCGGGTCAACGTAAGATGTCACAATGTCAATGTTGAGCTTATAAGCCTCGGCAATCGGCTCCCAATAGGATAGCGATGCGCCGCCAAGCGGGTCGGCCCCGATCTTCAGGCCGGCATGGGCAATGGCCTCCATGTCAACAACGGAGCCAAGCGCGGCGACATAGGGCGTCACGAAGTCGTAAGCCTGCGTCGTGTCGGCAGCCAGCGCTTTCTCGTAAGACACGCGCTTCACTTCCTTGAAGCCATCTTTGAGAAGCGCGTTGGCCCGGTCCTGAACCCGTTTGGTCAAGCTTGTGTCGGCAGGGCCGCCGGTGGGCGGATTGTACTTGAAGCCGCCGTCGTCGGGCGGATTATGGGACGGCGTGATTACAACGCCGTCGGCGATGTCCGCTGTTCGGCCTGCATTATGAGCCAAGATTGCAAACGAGACGGCGGGGGTCGGCGTGTCCCCGCCGCCGGGCTGATAGCGCACTTCCACGCCGTTTGCGGCGAAGACTTCCAGCGCCGTCCGGTGAGCCGGCTCAGAAAGCGCGTGCGGGTCCATGCCGAGAAACAGCGGGCCGGTAGTGCCTTCCGCTAACCTGACTTCGGCGATGGACTGGCAGATGGCAAGGACATGGGCCTCGTTGAACGTCGTTTTGAGCGATGACCCGCGATGCCCCGACGTGCCGAAAGAGACCTGCCGCGCCGGGTCGTCCGGGTGCGGCGACAAGGTATAATAGGCCGAAATCAGCTTCGGAACATCCACAAGAAGTTCACGCGGAGCCGGTTTCCCGGCCAGTTCAGATTGGGCCATTCACAGGCTCCTTTTATGCTTTCGTTTGCGCTTTGATTCACCGGGCGCTGCTCAGAATCCTACTTGCTTTTGGGAGAGAACTTATGCCTAATTTAGACGTTCTGCTGGAAGTGCTGCGGGTGCCGGATCGCGTCACCGTGTTCTGCGAAGACGGCGAGCGCGAGATGAGCCGCGCTTCGGAGCCGGAATGGACGGCGCAGGATGTCATGGTCACAACCCGGCCCGATGCTCGCGGCACGCTGCCGATCCTGCTGTCCGCCCTGCACAGCGCCGTCAAGCAGGTGCGCCTGCGCTGGAGCCTGCCGGAACATGGGGCAAAACGCATCTTAGGCGACGCCTGGGAGCGCGGCTACGGCGACTTGGAATGGCGGGCCGTCGTCCCGGAGCGGCCTCTGCCGTGGTATTTCCTTGCCACTAACGGCGAGAAGACGCACGGCGTCGGCGTGATGACCGGGCCAAACTCGCTGTGCTTCTGGCAGGTGGACAGCGCGGGCGTGACCCTGACACTGGATGTCCGCAGCGGCGGGGCCGGCGTCCGGCTGGGCGAGCGCGTTTTAGAAGCGGCGACGGTCGCCGCCCGTGCCGGGCAGGAAGGCGAGTCGGCGTTTGCGTCGGCGTCAGCGTTCTGCCGGATGCTGTGTCCAAAGCCGCTGCTCCCGAAGCGGCCTGTCTACGGCGGCAACAACTGGTATTACGCTTACGGGGTCAGCTCGCACGCCCAGATACTTTCCGACTCGCGCCTGATCGCGTCCGCCGCGCCGGCAGGCGATAACCTGCCGTTTATGGTCATTGACGACGGCTGGCAAATCAACGGGCCGATCTGCTCCGGCGGCCCCTGGCGTTACAGCAATGCCGCGTTTCCCGACATGGCCCGGCTGGCATCGGAAATGAAAGCGGAAGGAGTCCGCCCCGGCCTCTGGCTGCGTCTGCTGACAACAAGTGAACGCCTGCCTTCGTCCTGGTTCCGCACTGCCGGCATTCTGGACCCCAGCGTTCCCGGCGTGCTGGATTTGGTGCGCGAGGACGTGTCCCGGTGCGTCTCTTGGGGCTATGAATTAATCAAGCATGATTTTTCTACCTACGACATCTTCGCCGGGCGCTGGGGCTTTGAGATGGGAAGTCAAATGATGCCGGACAGCGGGCGCTTTTCGGACGTGGGCCGGACTTCGGCGGAAATTGTTTTGGCGTTCTACCAAGCGGTCCGTGACGGCGCAGGCGACGCGCTTGTGCTAGGGTGCAACGTCATCGGCCATCTTGCCGCCGGACGAGTTGAAGTCCAGCGCACCGGCGACGACACCAGCGGGCGGGACTGGGACCGGACCCGCAAGATGGGTGTCAACACGCTGGCGTTTCGGATGCCTCAGCACGGCGCGTTTTTTGCCGTGGACGCCGACTGCGTCGGCCTGACAAATGCCATCCCGTGGGAGCTGAACGCCCAGTGGCTGGATTTACTGGCCCGCAGCGGCACGCCGCTGTTCGTGTCCGCTGCGCCGGACGCCGTCGGACCGGAGCAGCTTGCCGCACTGAAGCAGGCGTTCGCGGCGGCCGCCCTGCCCCAGCCTGCCGGAGAGCCGCTGGACTGGATGGACACAACTTGCCCCGATTTTTGGCGTCTTAGCGGCGCAGAAACCCGCTATCACTGGTACAAAGGCCAGATCGCTTCCAGCACCGTTTAACAAAATTGAGCCGACAAATTTGCCGGTTTTTTTGTTTTTTGGGTGCACGGCTTGACGAAATGTTAATTTTGTGTTAATCTAAAGGCAGTCTGCTCCTGCTGATGAAGATGTCAGCCTGCCCCGTTCCTCACCGCCGAGACTCCAGCACGTCCTCAATGGCGAGATTTTTCGCTGATTATTTACAACCTTAGATAATTCGCAGTCTTAGATCAATACAAAGGGGACACCATGTCTGTTCAAACCTCAACTGCCAGCACCTCCGGTGGGGCGCTCAAGCCGACGCTCGGACTCACAGGCATCACCATCAACGCGATGGCCCTGATCGCGCCCGGCGCGTTCCTGTGGACCACGTTCCAGTCGCAGAGCGCTTACGGCGCAACCAGCATGTGGGCGTCGGTTGCCGTCGCTACCATTGTCGCACTGCTGACAGCGTCCTGCTACGCAACCCTGTCCAAGCAGTACCCGCAGGGCGGCGCGGGTTCCTCCTACTTTTACGCTGAAGCGGCGTTTCTGGAAAAAGAGTCGCATTCCCATTTCAAGCTGGCCCGGATCGCAAAGCTTGTGATCGGCTGCGCGGCGCACCTCTACTACTGGGTCTATCCCGGCGTCATGGTCGCGTTCATGGGGACAATCCTGACGTTTATCATTCAGCTTTTTAACCCGGCTTTCGGCGATGCGTCTCACCTGTGGGAGTCGGTCGCGCTGTGCGTCGTTTTTGCGGCGATTACCGGCGCGATTGCATACCGGGGCGTTTCCGGCTCGACCATGGCGAACGTCGCCATTAACGCCATTCAGATTCTAGCCCTGCTGACATTCACAGTTCTTGCCATTGTGTATCGTTCAGGCCACCCGGAAGTGCAGTATGTCCATGCAAGCGGCCTGAGCGTTGTCAGCCCGCATGGCCTGAGCCAGCTTGTTTTCCAGTCTACCATCGCCATTCTGCTGGTCGTCGGCTTTGAGTCGGCTACGGCGCTGGCTGCCGAAGCGAAGAACCCGCAGAAAGACATCCCGCGCGGCGTCTTTTTGTCTCTGATTATCCAGGCAGTCGTCTTTTATTCGTTTGAGTATTTCGGCGCAAACTACTTTATCGGCCGGAACTACGCAGGCGTTCTCGACAAATCCGGCGCGAACTTCTCGGTCATTGACCCGAAAATTGCATCTATCACCGATCCGGCCATCAGCCAGGCCACCTATGCCGGAGGCTCCATCGTGCGCGGCTTTGATGCGGCGGCAGCGTCCAGCGCTCCTATCGGCGACTTTTCTAAAATTATTGGCGACTCGCTGCTCCACGGCCACGGCTTGCAGTTTGAGATTGTCATGGCCGCGACGGTTGTTCTGGCGCTGGTCGGAACCGCGCTTTCCGCCCTCTCCACCGGTGTTCGCGTCTCCTATGCCATGGGCAAAGACGATGAGCTGCCTGGCCCGTTCGGCTCGCTGCACGGCAAGTTCAACACGCCGCACAACGCGATTTTCATGCTGACGGCAATCTCCGCGATTATCGGCGGCTATGGGGTACTGAACTCCGACAACCTGCTGAAAGTGGCGATTATCTCGAACTTGGGGACGTTCCTGCTGTACGGCATGACATGTCTTGCCACCTATATCGCCTTCTCGCATGTCAGAAGTGCCGAGCCGGTTACGACAAAGCTCATCCCGGTTTTGGGCATGTTCATGAACTTCGGCCTAATGATCGGCGACGTTTACTTTGCGTTCTTTGCGCCTTCGGCTACCGCCGCTTCCAAATACGATGCCAAAGTGGCGCTGATTTTCTCAGTGTCGTTCATGGTGCTGTCGTTCGCCTACCTTGCCATTCGGAGCGCCGCAAACAAGCAGCCGATGTTCCTGCCATCTGACCATAAAGACATGCAGGTGGAAACGCTCTCCTCACGCTAGGCGTCCTGCGCCGAGAATCTTGCATTTGGCCGGGAACCGAGCGCCATTCGGTTCCCGGCCTTTTTGCCTTAGTATTTGCCATGATTGACCATGCCGGAATTACAGAACAGGGGCATGTCCGGTTTCGGAACGAAGACTTTATCCTGCACCAAGCGCCCGAAGACACGCCGCAGGGCCGGGCCAAAGGCTTTTTGTGCGTTGTGGCTGACGGAGTCGGCGGCAGCGGAGCCGGGGACGTGGCAAGCCGCGAAGCCGCAAAGATGCTGGTGCAAAGCTACTACGCCGGGTCCAATCGCCCGGAACGCGCCTTGCGGGACGCCATCAGCCGAGCCAATCTGCATGTCTATGATCTGGGGCTGAAGGCCGGGTCGTTTCGCATGGAATCGACCATCGCGGCGGTCGCCGTAACGCCGGACAAGGCCTACATCGCGCATGTTGGAGACACCCGCATCTACCGGGTCAGGTCGTCCGGGCGGATTGAGCCGATGACACGCGACCATTCGGAAGTGGCCGAGCTGGTGCGGATGCAGATTTTGACCCCGGAAAACGCCCGCCATCATCCCCGCCGCCATATCATCACCCGCAGCGTCGGCAACCAGCCGATTGTGCAGTCGTCCCTGCGGGTCGAGACGCTCGCGCCGGGGGACACGTTTGTTCTCTGCACCGACGGTCTGTGGGAGCCGCTGGAAGATGCCGAAATCGCCGAAATTGTCTGCAGTAACTCTCCCGCCGAAGGGTGTCAAACGCTGGTCGCGCTGGCGCTTGAGAGGCAGACGACCGATAACCTTTCGGTTCAAATCATGCGCGTCACGGAAGTGGATGGGGAGGACATGCCGGAGACGCCGAGCGGCGGCGTATGGTATCATAAACTGCGGGAATTGTTGGGCGCGAAGAGAAACGGGTGATGCAAAGAAAATGAGTATGCAAAGATGCAGCTAGAGGCAGGGCAGAAGATCGGGCATTATAACGTGCAGCGCCGGCTGGGACAGGGCGGCATGAGCAATGTCTACCTGGCGCGGGATACCCAAGAAGACCGCGACGTTGTTCTGAAGTTCCCGCACGAAGAGATCATGGGCGACGTGGCGACTCATGAGCGGTTTTCGCGGGAAGTCAAGATCGGGCATCTGCTGACCCACCCGAACATTCAGCAGCTGTATGAGCTGGCGACCATCAACAACTCAGAATTTCTTGTCTTAGAATACATTCCGGGCCGGCCTTTGCGCGATGTCCTGCGGGAGCGCTCAACGGGGCCGAACGACTGCGCCGAGGCGGTGACATTGGGCCTTCAAATTGCTCGCGCTTTGTCTTATGCCCATGAACACCATGTCGCGCACCGGGATTTGAAGCCCGAAAACATTATTGTCACCGACGACAGCCAGGCTAAAGTGATGGATTTCGGCATCGCATCCATGCAGGGCGCACGGCGCGTCACTTGGGGGCCGCTGTCGTCGCAGGTCGGGACACCCGATTACATGTCCCCGGAGCAGATACAAGGCGGGCGCGGCGACAGCCGGACTGATGTTTATGCGCTGGGCCTGATTTTGTACGAGTTTATTGCAGGCCGTCTGCCCTATGACGGCGACAATTCGCTGGCCGTGATGAACCAGCATGTGAATGTTAAAGCGCCGCCCCTGCACTTTTTCCGCCCGGACGTTCCCCCGCCGCTGGAAGAAATTGTGATGAAGGCCATCCGCCGCGCCCCGGCGGACCGCTGGCAGACGATGGACGAGTTAATCACCGTGCTGGAACACTGGGATACGGTGGATGTCCCGGCACTGCGCCTGGAACGGGAGCAGGAGCGCGGCGAGAACCCCCGCGCCGTCAGCGCCGCCGGCAAGCTGGGCCTGCCGGCGTTCAAGACAAACCTGCTCGTTGTCGCCGTGCTGGTACTTCTGTTTGTGGTGCTGGTTCTCGCTGTGAGCCTGTTTGGGCATAAGTAAGCCCCCCAGCCCCCAATAATGGGGGAGCATGACAAAAAAGAATAGCCTCGCGTCTTGACTCTGGCTCCCCCATTATTGGGGGCTGGGGGGGGGCGCCTACGGATGCCACAGCGAGATGACTAAGCCACCAATTACTATAAAAGCGCCGCCGACGAGAATGGGCAGGCTCGGCTTCTGGCCGAACCCCAGCCAGGAAATCGTTTGGGCAACGACGAAAAAGAAAACAACGTAAATCCCCAGCAGCTTGCCGAAGTCCCAGCGCGGCGCATTGACCGCGTAGCCGTAAGCGAATAATACTACTGCTCCTGCCGCGAACAGCGCAATCCGGCGTGCTGCCGTAGACGCTTCCAGCCCAGTCCGAACCAGCGCATCCCCGCCGGCCTCTAAAACCGCCGCAAGAAACAACACTAATAAAGCGACTCCTGAACTCATGCCGTTCTCCTCATTTCCGATACGTCTAATGACTGCCGCCGATGCCTCTGCCGTTGCCCGGTTAAGTGATCAGCTTGGGTATCCCATAGCGCAGTCAGTTATTGCAGAGCGGCTTGCTCTTCTCTTGCACAGTCCCCAGAACGGGTTTTATATAGCGGAAATTGCAGGTCAAGCCGCCGGGTGGGTTCATGTCTACGGAGTCCACCTGCTTGAGTCGCCTGCCTTTTTTGCAGAAATCGGCGGGCTTGTGGTGGATGCGGAGGCACGGAGGCGGGGTATAGGCCGCGCACTCATGGCTCAGGCCGAAGTCTGGGCGCGGGAACACGGCTATGCAGAGGTGCGCCTGCGCTCCGGGCTGCACCGAATTGACGCGCACGAGTTTTACAAAAGCATCGGCTACGAATTGGCAAAAACCAGTCATATGTTCCGTAAGACATTATCTTCATCGAAGGAGGCAGGCAATGAAAATCTACATGGTTCCCCATGATCCCGAATGGCGGCAAGAGTTTGAGCGTGAGGCCGCGCAGATTACTGCGGTACTTGGCGGCGGGGTTGTCACTGTGCATCACATCGGCAGTACGGCTATTCCCGGCATTTATGCAAAGCCTGTGCTTGACATGCTGCTTGTCGTTCAAAACCACGCGGAACTGGACGAAAAGCAGGTGAAAATGGAAGCACTCGGCTACATAGCGCTGGGTGAGTTCGGCATTCCCGGACGCCGCTACTTCCGCCGGGACAACGCAGAAGGCGACCGAACCCATCAGGTTCATGCGTTTGAGGCCGGCTCGCCGCAGATTGACCGGCATCTGGCCTTCCGTAATTACATGATCGCCCATCCCGACATAGCCCGGCAGTACAGCGACCTGAAGCGCGAGCTAGCGGCGAAGCACCCAAACGACATTGAAGCGTATATGGACGGCAAGGACGGGTTCATTCAGGAGATAGATCGGCAGGCGGCGCGTCGGGCTGCTGGTTAAGCCACTCCTCGCGCAGCAGAGCATAAAGGTACTCATCCTGCCACTCGCCGCGCAAGAGGCGGCTTTGCCGGAAGTGGCCTTCGCGCCGCATTCCGAGGCGCTCCATGAGCTTCCAGGACGCCGTGTTGCGGGCGTCGCACCCGGATGTCAGCCGGTGCAGGTTCCGCTCTATAAAAGTGTATCGGATCAACACTTTGGCCGCTTCCACGGCATATCCCTGGCCGTGGTAGTCCGGGTGCAGCATCCAGCCGACATTGCCTTCGCTTTTCGGCTCCTTTTCCACAAAAACCCCGACTTCACCGATGACTTTGCCGTCGCCGGGATGGTACACGGCAAACGCCAGCCAGCCTGCGCCGGCCCAGGCTTCCGGGCTTGCTTGGCGGGCCAGAAACTGCGCCGCCTGCTCCTCCGTCTTCGGCTCCATCGGCTCATATTTCTGCATATCCGGGTGGGTTTGGTACGCCAAAAGGTCCGGTAAATCCGTTTCGGTGAAATGGCGAATAATCAATCGCCCAGTCTCAATAGGTTCCAAAGAATATCCTCTCAGTCCTCAGATGAGGTCATGGCCTCCTTGTAAGCTTCAAGGCGTGTTTCAAGATTGCCTGAGTGAGCTTCCAGCAAGTGTCCGTCAGGGTCCGTGAAGTACAGAGAGTGTGCTTCGCCGGCACTTCTTGGGCGTCCATGCTTAATCGGTACATGAAGCTGCCGCAGGCGATCTTCCATCCGTTCCATATCCTGCGCCTCAACCGTGAACGCCAAGTGGGTGTAAGATTGCCGTATTTCCTGACGCGCGATGCTTTCCTGCACGTTGAGCGCGATCCAGAGACACATCTAAATCCGAAACGGAGAACGTGAGGTGGTTAATGCTTTTGACCAAAGAGTTCATGCCGTGAATTATCGCTTCTTTGTTTCGGCGTCCTGCCCGTAGGCACACCATTTGCGGACGGGGCA
>CAXTER010000044.1:0-44619 GCA_964243345.1 uncultured Armatimonadales bacterium | reverse complement strand
TTGCGATGCGCGGCCATGACTGCGAAGAGTTTGTCGGCGTCGTGCGGCGCTTCGGGATCGGCGCGGCGGCGAGTGGGACGGCGCAGCTTGTGCAGGCGGCGGGCAAAGACCCGGAGATCGCCGAGATCAAGGTGTCGCAGGCGTGCGGCAATTGTTTGAGATGAGAATGCTTGAGAGATGGCTGAGAACTTTACAATGATGGTCCGCACCTGCGCGGACGGCTCGGAATGCTGCGCGATCTCCTATAAAGGCCAGCCGGTCGCCGCGCTTTGGACGGACGCGGAAGAGCCGCTGCTGGACATTTGCACGGTGGGCCAGCGCGAAGACGGCGATGTACGCTCCTGGAGTCAAACGCTTGGCTTTGTGAAGCTGACGGCAACGAACAAGGAATAAAACCAATGCCACGCGGTGTTCCCCATAGCGATGAAACTAATGTAGCGGTGGAGGCTGCGCTTCTGACAGGCCAGGGCGTGAGCGAAGTCGCCCGTGCCTACAACCTGCCGAAATCCACCGTCAGCCGCATTAAAAACGAGCTGCTGCCGGCCCAGTTGGAACAAGTTGGAACGGAAAAGGGCAAACGGATCGAAGCGCTCCTGTTTAAGTATCTTAAGAAGGGCTTGAAGGCTCTTGGCAAACAATCGGAGCTGGCTGCCGATCTTTCTTATCTGAAGCAGTTTCCGCCCCAGCAGCTTGCTGTTTTGCACGGTGTCATGGCCGACAAGATGGTTCGCATCATCGAAGCGTCAGCGATTGAGCCGCCGGTTGAGCCATCTGCGGTCGCCGAGGACGACGATAGCGAAGATGAAGCGGAAGATGAAGCGGAAGACTAAGCGCCCGTCACTGCCGCTTCGATTTGCTCCATTTTCCGAGCAGCTTCCCGAAGAAGTGCGGAACTGTTGCCGACCAATTCGCCGAGATACTTCCACACACTGTTGTCAAAAAGCACAGGGCCGTCGCAGCCGGCCCCGCTTCCGTTTTGGAGCGTCAGCAGGGTCTGAAACTTGACGTTTGGAAAGCGGTCGCGGTACGGCAAGGTCTGCCCGTGGATGGCAAACACGACAGTCGCACCGATCTTTTCCGCCACTTGAAGCATCGCCTCGGTATGACCGGCTCCCCGCGCCTGCACCAGGGCGGTCAATAGCGCTCGGTCGTCTCCGTTTGCAAGATAGTCTTCAATCCTGCCCGTGAGCGTCTTTTCCATGTCTGCATTTTACCATGCCCGCAGCCAGCAGTAAAGGGCCGAAGCGTCTTCTTCCGCTCCGGCTCGGTGGACTCCGCGCGTTCAACTTCGCGCAGGCGGACGTTCCGGTCAGCCAGGCAGACCCGAAGCTTTCCCGCTATCAGTTTAAGGCCGGCAGCTACATCCGGCAGAAGCTGGGCTGGTCGCCTTGGTCCGGCACCGACGAGATGCCCGGCCAGGGCGAGATCATCGCCGCCTACACGCTGGCCCTGCGGCAGCTGCATGAGAAAGCGGCCTGGGAGCAAGGCGACACGCCCGCCCATGAGCTGCGGTACTGGCAGCCGGGCCAGCCCATCCAAAACTACATCCGGGTCGAAGCCGGCCACACCGTCGGCAAGACCAAGCTTTGCTCCGGGCTGGTCAACCACTTCTTCGACTGCTTTCCGCCGGCGATTGTCTATACGTTCGCGCCGACCTGGAAGCAGATCCACGACCTGCTGTGGAAGGAAATCAAGACCGACCGGCGCGGCAAGGGCTTGCCGGGGCGCATCCTGGACCTGGAGCTGAAAATCGCCGACAACCACTTCGCCAATGGCATCGCCACCAGCGACGCGGGCGGGCGGGGGACCGAGCGCGTCCAGGGCCAGCACGGCCAGTACCTGCTGTTCATCCTCGACGAAGCCGAAGGCATCCCGGACTTTGTGTGGAACGCCGTGGACTCGATGGCGTCGGGCGGCATCTGCATCGTGATCCTGGTCGCCAACCCGCGCACCCGGAGCAGCCGGTTCCACAAGATCAAGTCGCGGGACACGGTCAAATCGTTCCGCATCAGCTGCATCGGACATCCGAACTGCATCCAGGGCCGGGAAGTCGTGCCGGGGGCGGTCCAGCGCCAGTACGTCGAGACGATGCTTTCGGCGCATTGCGAGAGCGTGGACGCGCATCAGCCGGACAAGCACACGTTCGAGGTGCCGTGGCGGCCGGGCGAGATCTTCCTGCCGAACGCCGAGTTTTGCTTTCGGGTGCTAGGCATCGCCCCGGCGGACATCGCGGACAACACGCTCATCACCGTGGGCCGCTATGAGGCCGCCTGCCTGCGCGTCCTGCCGCCGCTGACAGGCACCGAGAAGTCTGAAAAAGAGGTTTGGGGCTATCTCGGCAATGATGTGGCCGGCTTCGGCAAGGACTACGGCACGCTGTATGCCCGGTTCGGCAGCGTCGTCTGGCGGGCGGCGCAGCTGTGGAAACAGGACTACGACGACTACGCCCGCGCGATTACAGCGGAAGCGCTGAAGCTGAAGGCGCGGGGCTGCACGCACCTGTCGCTGCGGATCGATGCCGGCGGCGGCTTCGGCCAGGGCGTTTTGTCGCATCTCAAGAAAGACGCCGCGCTTCTCGCGGCCTTTCCCGGCACGCGCCTTCGCATCCACAAGGTGGATTTCGGGGTGCCGCCCTTAGACGGCAAAGCGTATGCCAACGTCGTCACCGAGCTGTACGCGCAGGCTGCCGAGACCCTGAAGGGCATCCGGGTGGAGAACCCGCCGGCGGCGCTCGAAAGCGACCTCGCCGAGCGGTTCTACGAGTGGGCGAATGTGGGCGGCATCGACGTCAAGCGGCTGGAAAAGAAGGAAGCGTTCAAGAAGCGCCATGAAGGCCGCTCGCCGGACGACGGAGACGGCTTTGTCCTCTGCTGCGCTCCGGAGTTCTTGTTCGGTCCGCGCCCGGACGACAAGCCTGCGTTCATGCCCGCCTTCGGCGTTGCCCGGCGTAAATAACAACGGTGTGAGGCAAATAGCTTGTTCGGCGTCGCCCAGCGCAAGTAGTCTCTAAGAGATCATCCTAAAGGTTGTTCATGTCCACCCCTCAGTTCGGCAAGCCCTCTTCCTCGTCGCCGGTGGCCCGCTACGGCAAAGCCGCCAAGTCCCGCGTTTCCCAGGGAGCCGGCCAGGTGCTGTTCGGCAAAGGCGGCCTCGGCTACATCGCCCGGCGCGGCATCGACTACGGCACCAGCCTCAACATGCAGTCGCTGGACGCGCTGGCCCGCATGGCGACCCAGCAGCCCCTGGAGCTGATTTCCCTCTTGCCGGACATCGTGCCGGAAGTGGGGCTTGCCGCCTGGAACGGCCTCCGGCTCGGCTGCGCCCCCGGCACGGTCCGCATCAAGGCGATGACGGTCAAAAAGGGCGGCGGCAGCGAAGAGGCTCCGGACGGCACCGCCGCGATTGCGGACCTGTTCAGCAGCCTGCCCGATGAAGTGGGCCAGTTCGAGGACGTGCTGGCCCAAAACTTTTTGATGGTCATGTTTAGCGGCATGTGCGCCGTCGAAGCCGTGCCGGGGCCGCGCGGCACAGGGCTTGCCCAAATCTGGCCGGTCAACAGCCTCACGCTGCGCTTCAAGCGCGAAAACGACGGCACGCTCGCCTTGTACCAGCGCCAGACCTCAAACGCGAGCGGCCTGGGCGTGTTTGCGGCGGGTCTCGGCGGCCTGTACGAGCCGATGCCGATGAACCGCTTCTTCTGGGCGTCTCTTGATGGCTTCCCGGACGATTCGTATGGCCGCGCTCCGTTTGCGGCGGCCCTGACCGCCGTTTTGGAGTGCATGGCGTTCATTCGGGACCTCACGACCGCCTTTCACCGGGTGGGAACGCCGCACCATGACATCGGCTTCGACTTTGCCATGTGGGCTAAAATCGCGCAGGACATCGGCATCTCCCAGGACCCCAAAGAGATCAACGACTGGGTGATGGAAAAGTATGCCGAGGCGCAGGCGATGTATGCTTCTCTCGAAGTGGACGATGCCTTCTTCCACGACATCAACTCGAAAGTCAATGCGGTGGGCAGCGGAGACAAGTGGCCGGACGTGACCGGCATCTGGTCTTTGCTTCGGCTTCGGCTCATTCAAGCCTTGAAGCAGATGCCGTCCCTGATGGGCGTGGTGGAGGGCTCCACCGAGACCTGGTCGTCCATCGACTACTCCATCTACACGTCGGGCCTGGAGTCCATCGTCCGCAAAGCCGCCGCGCCGCTGGTTCGGGCCGCGAACCTGCATTTGCAGCTTCTGGGCCTGCCGTACCAGGCGGTGGTCGAGACGGACAAGCTGCGGACGGTGGATGCGACCATTGAAGCCGAGCGCGAAGCCATGCAGATCGCCAACGAAGAAGCGAAAGTCAGAAACAACTGGCAGCTGAACTCCACGGCGGCGATGAACGTGACGGGCAGCGCCCCGCCCACGCCGGAAGAAATCGAGAAGGACACGCCGGTCAAGGCCGGGCCTGCGCCGCCCTCGCCCGTGCCGCCGACGACCCTGCCGCCCACGGAGACGGAACTGGTCAAGTAGCGACAGAAACTGAGCTGATGAAATGAGCGAACAAGCACTGAAACTTAAACCCGGCGTCGTTGAAGTTCCGCTGCCGAGGCAAACTACGGTCATCAACTTCGATTTTGACTACTTGGTTGGATTTGCCAAAGAGAAACTCTCCCTGTCAAATGAAGACGCTTTGTCTTTCGCTCAGGAGCAGTTCGCCGACTTACAAGAGTATCTCGGCTCGCTCTCGCCGGATGATGTCCTCTTGACCGCGCAGCGACCTGCGGAACACTGGGTTGTCGGGCGCTGCCTTGCCGCCCTTCGGCAGAGGGCGGTTTGGGACCTTGTGGGCGTCTTCGACACCGAAGACAAGGCCGTGCGGGCCTGCCAGGGTGAAAGCGACTTCGTGATGCCCGTGCCGGTGAATGCCCTTCTTCCTCAAAGCAGCGGCCTGAACGCACGTGCTTATTATCCGCTCCTCACGGGGCCAGAAAGCGAAAACAATGACTCTGACGATTAAACAGCTCGAAAAGCCCAACAACACGCCCCTGGCGGCGCTCATCGCTCAGGCACAAGCCGAGCTGGTGCAAAGCGGCTTTTCCGACGGCTCGGACACCGCGGACTGGACCTGCAACGCGCTGTATGCCGAGGAGGATGGGGTCATCGTGGGCCTGCTCTGCTGGAAGGTGTCCGATTGGATGCAGGAAGCGCAGATCACGCTCGGCTACGTTCGGCCTGAGTACCGGGGCCAGGGCATCTACACCCGGCTGTTTGCGGCGCTGGAAGCCGAGGCCACGCGGCGCAAGCTGCGCTCGATCACCGGCTACACGCACGTCAGCAACGTGCTGCTGCAATCGGTGGCCGTGAACCAGGGCCGCGAGCTGTTTTCGCTGGGCTACCGCAAGCGCCTGCCGCTGGTGGCCGAGACGCTCGATCCGGCGGGAAGCGCTTCATGATTTCCCCGCCCGACATGATTTCCTTACCTGACATTACCCGCGTCAAAGACCTCGCCGCCGTGCCTGACCTGCTGGCCCCGTATGCCAGGGAGCACGGATTCCTGTTCGTCTTTTGCGAAGACGTGACTGAGCATTTGTTTGTCGCCCGGTCTGCTGCGGCGCAGCCGGATGCCGAGCTGGTCTGCAAAATCGGGCCGCGCGGGAGCCTCGGCGTGCGGCGGACCGGGGCGAAAGCTTATGCTGCTGGTTGAATTCTATGCTGTCGGCGGCAAACCTATTGGGTTTTGAGGTAGATTTTAATGGGGTACAGCAAAAAAAGCTCTGCAAAGTTTTACGGGGAATCGACTTATGAACCTTCAAGACCAACCGGCCTACATTATAAAGATGCGTGCTAAACCCGGCTTTGGCGACAAGCTGTTCGCTCTCGCTACAGCCGGAATGGAGAAGTCGGGTGCATCTGATCGGTACACTCTCGTGCGTGAAGATGGCGATCCTGATGTTCTCTGGAACGTCGAGGTGTTTAAGTCAGAGGAGGCGAAGGCAGAGTACGAGAATAGCCCTCTTGCCGATGAGCTTCGTAATGAAATTATTGATTTGTTGGCAGAGCCGCCCACGCGGATACCTGTTCACCCCTACTCTGCACTACCCCTGAACCATTCGTAACGCTTTTTGATCTGAGTTGTTCGTGTGAACCACCTCCCCGGCAGCCTACCCTCTCGCCGCAGAAGGTGGGCGAGAGCGGTACTCGGCGGGATGGGGAGAAGCCAAAGGAAAGGCCGTGCAAGACCGTCGAACTTAGCAGAGAGCAGCAGGCATAAATTAGCAAAGAGCAGCAGGCATAAAGCAGGTGAAAACTACGATGAAAACAGAAAACAATCTTGACGAACCTGACCAGAACTCGCCTATGCAACGCCGAAGGAAAGTCGTTGCCATTGCGGTAGTCGTGATACTTCTTGGGCTAATCGTTTTCGCTAGTCTCATAGACACCGCCTTGCCCTGGGGACATCACAAGTGAACACCGTCGCCAAGCGACCCGTGAAGACACAAACACAGGCACGCCGAAGTAAAAGAAGAAGTAACAGAACGAGAACAAAAGACCCGCGCCTTTCGGCTAGGTCTTTTTTGTTGCCAACGGCGACATCAACAACCAGGCGGATGCCGATCACTTCCACAAAAACACGGCCTGGCTCGTGCAGCAGCAGCTCGTCACCGCGATGCCTTAGTCTCCTCGTGCCCTCAACTGGTTTTTAACGTCACTTGAGGGCACGAGGAGACTAGGGCATCGCGAGAGATTAAGGCACCGAGTCATTGCAGGCGATAATCTACAGTTTTAGTGCCTTTAGAGCAATTACAACTTCGGCAGAGCGGCTGAATGTTGTCGATGTAGTTTGTTCCATTCTTTGAAAGCGCAACGATATGGTCAACAGAGATACGCAAGCAAAACTCGGCGGGGTAGGCGGAACTCAGCGACTTTTCTTTACATCGACAAAGCCTGCATCAACTCTTTGCATCGTCCAAGCCTGCATCAACTTCCTGCGAACCCGCCGCTGCTGTGCGAAACTTGCAGAGGTAACCGCGCGCAGCTGCTTCAGCCGCTTCAGTTCGGCAGACTGTTCCTCGTAAAGCCGTATCTGCTGTTGCACTATCTCCACGTCGGTGACTTTGACATACGCCTTGCAAACCTTGTTTCCTTCGCGCCAGACGCGGTAGAAGTAGGGGCCGTGCCTTTCGTCGGTTTGGCAATGGCAGCCTAGCTTGCCGCAGCGGATGAACTGCGGCACAATGGTTCCGGGCAGCGGCTCGAGTTCAGAAAGCAGCTCGAGTTCAGAAAGCGACTCTGTTGTGGTTCGGCAGGGAGTGAGTTCGGCTTCCTCAGGGTATATTGATTTAAGCACTTTTGTCAGTCATAAGCCACTTGTCAGTTTGGTAATAAGCCACTTGTTAATGAAGCAGACTGCTTCATTGTAGCATAAAACAGTGTCTTCCTGCTGACAGAATACTTTCCTGCTGACAAAACATCTTTGACTACCACGAAGGGTCAAGCCTCGCTAGGGAAGTTAAAGCCTCGCTGGGGAAGTTAAAGCAGCTCAACGCAGCGCTGAACTAGAGGGGAGCTGGAGCCACACGCAAACCAGCGAGCGCCAGCTGACAATCGCCACATGGCGCTCGGTCAGGAAGGAAAGCACGGTCACTTGGTACGGCCAGGTACGACGGCGGAATGCGTTGCGGGAACCTACTGTGTTGCGGGAGCCTACTGTGTTACGGGAGCCTGCTGATGTAGTCCTCTTTTTTTCTCGCAAGCGTCGCCGCTGTTCCCGCCTCTGCTGCGACTTGGCTCTTGTCTGGACGGCAGCTTCAATGGGGAAGGCGGCGGTCTTTCTTGCGGTGAGTGCGCGGGCGTGTGCTTTCTGGACGCAGGCAAGCGTCGCGCGTGTGGAAGATGCCGTGTCTTCTCTGTTTCTTACATCTGTGTCTCTTGCATCTCTTTCTAACATTATGTGGTTCTCACTTCCGAGGAGCGTTCAGCCATTCTTCCCCAACTCACAAACAACTATGGCAATTAAGCATCTTGTGAATTGCCTCTTCCACGCCCTCCCCGGCAACCCGCCCCCCGCCAACCCTCTGCGGCGGGAGAGGTCACTTGGCAGGGCAAGAGTTGAGCAGAGGCAAAGAACAAGACGACGTAAAAAGATTGAGACGCAGACCCAGCCGAGACAATAAAACCAGAAGAAAAGACCCAGCCGAAAGGCGCGGGTCTTTTTTGTTGCCTACACTCACGGGCAAACAAACCATGCGAAAACAAAACCTTCACAACCACGGACAGCCAGCAACAGCCATGAACAAGACCCTAGCGAGCGCGGCGGCAGTCATCGACCCGTACTGGTGTATCCAAGAAGCCTACGCCACCAATGCCCGGCGCGAGCTGGACCGCCACGACCTGGCGGCGCACACCGCGAACTTCCAGGCGGGCCAGTCTGGCACAGATAAGTTTCTCGCCGGCTACTACGACGATGATGAGGACGATGCCGGCAGCGACGCCTCCCAGAAGCCTTACACCGTCAATAGCGACGGCGTCGCGGTCCTCTACCTGTCCGGCCCTATCACCAAGCGCCCGACTTCGATGTCTTACTTCTTCGGCGGCACATCGTCAGTGCTGCTGCGAAGAGCCGTGCGCCAGGCGGCAGCAGACCCGGACGTCAAAGCGATCGCTCTGATTGTCGACAGCCCCGGCGGCCAGGTCAACGGCACGGCGGACCTTGCGGCGGACGTGGCGGCGGCGGCGCAGAAGAAGCCCGTCGGCGCGTATGCCGAGGATACCTGCTGCTCGGCTGCCTACTGGATTGTCTCCCAGGCGGACTTCCTCTACTGCAACCTCACCGGCGCGGTCGGCAGCATCGGCACGCTTCTGGTGATCCAGGACACGAGCGGGGCTTATGCCAAAGAAGGCGTCAAGGTCAACGTCATCTCCACCGGCCCCTACAAAGGCGCCGGCGCGGACGGCGCTCCCATCACGAAAGCGCACCTGGAAGACTTCCAGCGGGAAGTAGACGACATCAACGCCTGCTTTTTGCAAAGCGTCGCGGACGGGCGCAAGAACCTGACGCTGGAAGACGTGACCGCTCTCGCCACCGGCCAGGTGCATATCGGGCAGAAGGCGGTGGACCTGGGGCTATGCGACGCCGTGACCTCTCTCGATGAGTTCATGGAAAGCATGGCGATGCAGGCCGAAGCGTTTGCCGAAAGCTCGAATGCGCCCGCCGCTGCGCCGGATCTGCCGCCAGGCCAGGATGATGGAGACGACAGCGGTCCCGACGCTTCCACACCGACTTCCGCCGACATACTCGCAGAAACTCCTGCTGGGGATGACCTCCCCGCAGAACTGCCGGAAACGACGGCATCCACTTTGCCCAATCTCAATACCAATCTTCAGGAGAATGACACTATGGCTGACGATCTTCTCGTCCCACCGGCGGCCTCTGCGGCTCCGGCTTCTACTCAAACACAGACTTCGGCCCCGGCCGCACCCGGCCTTCCTTCGGCCCTGGCCGCCACTCACAAAGACATCCTTGCGACCTGCCATGCGGCCGGCATTACCGAAGCCAAGCAGCTCACGGACCGCCTCGCCATGGCGACCCTGGGCGACGCTTACGCCGAAGAAACCCGCGAAGATGCCAAAGTCCAGGCCATCCGTGCTTACGGCGCGGAAGTCGGCCAGCAGTGCGCTTCGTCCTGCGAGCATCTGCCGGTCGCGACGGTGGCCTCCATGCGCGACGGCTGGAAAGCCCAGGCCGACAAAGCCTTCGGCATCGGTCAAGACGGGCAAGCACCCATCCGCAAGACCGCCCCGGCCGCTCAGAAGCACGCGGTGCCGGCGGAACCCGGCGCAGAAGCCCAGGCCGGCGAAACGAAATGGGACACGCTCACCAGCGCCCAGCGTCAGCAGGGCGAGGCGATGGGCATGAAGACGACGGCGCAGCGCGAAGCGTTCGCCGCCACGGTGCTCGGCAAGGCCGGGGAGGACAAGTAATCCATGGCCGCATCCACAGCCTCGCGCGAAGCCTCGCGCAAAAACGGCGACGTCATCGCCTATCCGGTCCAGGCCGGCGTCGTCATCAACAAAGGGACCTTCGTGTTCCTGGACAACACCGGCTATGCCCGGCCCGGACGCAGCGGCGTCGCCGGGGACGTCTTCATCGGCGTCGCCTATGAAGCGGCCAACAACACGTTCGGCGCAGCGGGAGCCATTTCCCTGCGCGTCGACAAGACCGGCTCGTTCGTGTTCCCAAAAGGGGCGGCGACCGCCCAGACGGACCTCGGCCAGCCCTTCTACGCCGCCGACGACCAGACTTTGACCACCACTGCCGCCGGCAACCAGCTTGTCGGGTATGCCTGCGCCGTCGTGGATAGCGTCAACCTCCGCATCCGCATCGGGCGCGGCGTTCAGTAAGCAATGCCCTAGCCTTATGGGGTCAGCAAGCAATGCTCCTGGCCTCATGGGGCCAGTAAGCAATGCTCCTGGCCCTGCGGGGTTAGTAGTACGCCGCCAAGGCGCAGAAAGAGAAACCCATGCCCACAGTCAATTCCGATGTCCTGCTGCTGACGTATGCCGGCATCAAGACCAACTTCGACGAGGCATACATCAATGCCCAGGAAAACGCTCGCTGGAAACTCATCGCCGATGAAATCCCGACCACCCTGCCCATCCAGCAGTACGCCTGGCTCGGACGCGGCGCGGTCATGCAGCCGTTTGTGGACGAGGTCGCCGAGCAAAGCGTTGGCGAAAACAACTACCAGCTCGCCGACATCATCTACAAGGCAAACCTCGCGGTAGACCGCAAAACTATCGAGGACGACCAGTATGGGCTGCTGATGAAGCGTGCGCGGGACCTCGCGCAGGAGCCGACCCGCCACTGGAACCAGCTGGCCTTCACCGGCCTGCCGAAAGGCTTCACTGCGCCGTGCTACGACGGCTTGTCCTTCTTCAACGCCAACCATCAGGACCGGGGCGACACCCTCCAAAGCAACGTCACCAGCGCTTCCTTGTCCGACGCGGCCCTGCAAGCCGCCGAAGCGACCATGATGAGCTATGTGGACGACAAGGGCGTGCCGCTGGAGATCATGCCGAACACGCTCGTCGTCGGCCCGGCCCTCAAGCGCAAAGCGGAAGACCTTTGCGGCTCGGCGATTGTGGTCACGCGCGTCGGCGACGGCACCGCCGGCAGCGGCGCGACGGCTTCAACGGGGTTCAACAACTACTTCAACGGCAAGTTCAACGTGGTCGTGAACTCCTACCTGATCGGCGCGTATGCCTACAACTGGTTTATGCTGGACACCAGCCGCTCCGAGAAGCCCATCGTCATCCAGAGCCGCTCCGATGTGCCGATCACCCTGGAAACGGACATGGACCAGCCGTCGGCGAAAATCAAGGAGCGCTACCAGGTCACCGCGCGGGGCCGGTACGTACAGGGCTATGGCCTCTGGCAGCTGGCTTACGGCTCCAACGCCGCCGCGTAGCCCTCCGCCGCCTGTTTCGCTGTGCGTCCGCAAGGACTGCGCTGTGCGTAGCTAGGGTTCTAGGCCCGAACACGGTTCCCCGCCGCCGCTGCGCTCTTTTTGGGACATTCAACTGTTCCTATGGGACACCCTGCCGCCTGGGGAGGCGGCACACTTTATGAACTCACCACTTTTGCCCTCCAAGCCCAACATTAACAAGTCTAACATTAACCTGATCAGCAAGCGTGCCGCCGTGCGCCTCGCGCTGGAACCCGTCTTCGATGTGCTGGTGAACCGAGCGGGAGAAGCAGTCGTGCAGGTCACAGGCGTGCCGAAGCCGTTCGACATTCACATCCCGGCAGAGACGCTGGTGGACGCCGCGCCCTTCGGTAAGCCGTCGCGGGAGAGCATCATGGCAACGGCGCAGGTGCTGGCCGCGCACGAGTGCCAGCGGCGCGGCTTCGTTTAGGGCATCGCTTACCCCCGAAAGGAGCAGATCTTGGAAGAGTCTTATTTCTATGAGCGGGCGAAAGTCGTCACGCCCAGCGACAGTCCTGCCGCTACCTTGTTTGTAGACGACGGCTTTCCACACGCCCGCGCCCTCGTGTTCGGCGGCAGCGGCACGGTCAGCTTCGTCACGTCCGGCGGGGACACCGTGTCCGGCTTTGCCGTGTCCGCCGGCCAGGAGCTGCGCCTCGGCATCGTGCGCGTGCTGGCGACCGGCACGTCGGCCACGCCCATTCTTGCCCTGGCTTAACTCGAAAGTTACCCGAAAAGCTGACCGAAAAGTTAAGCTATTTTCTCTGCTTTCAATTTATCCCCTCCTGAAGGAGACACCTATGCACGCAGTCATTTCCCACCGCACCGCCGCGGCCGTCACCATCGACGGCCAGACCTTCGAGCATCAGCGCTGGACGCTGGTGGACGCCCTGACGGAAGGCGTGGAAGCCGCTACCCTCCCCCCGGTCGGCCAAAAGCAGCCGGAGCTGCGGGTGCTTGAAGTGGACGGCCCGGACGATCCTCGCCTCGGCGCAGTCCCGGTCGTCGGGCATGAGCCGGAAGAAGCGGACGCCGTTGTTCCCATTTCGCCGGCCAGCCCGCTGCCGAACCTCGCCACGCTGTCCGACAACGGCATCAAGCGCCTGGCCCGGTCCCTGAACATCAGCGGCAGCCAGCCCCGCGCCGACCTCGTCGCCGCCATTGAAGCCAAACATGCAGAGGCTGAGGCACAGACGGAGCCGATTGCGCCGGATGAACCTGTGGTTTAAGAGGTTACTATGATCGCAAAAGCAGGTCTGAGATGATCGTTGGCGAGACAATTCGGCTGAGGCATTTGGAAACCCAGGTCGACCCTGTGACCGGCCAGCCGGCTCCGTTTGCGGCGACCGCGCCGGCCGTGGTCGTCACCGCGCCGGACGGCAGTCTGCTGTCCCCGCCGGTTCGGATGGACCTCGGCAGCGCGTCGGACCCCGGCAGCAGCGCCGTCGTCTTCTCGTTTCTTTTGACGCCGGCCCTGGGCGGGGCTTACCGCTGCGCTCTTTCGTATACGGACCGGGACGGCGAGGCGATTACCCGGCTCCTGACCTTCTTCGCCACCTGGACCGACCCCGCGCCGCTTTTGGCGACCCGTCTGCAGCAGGTTCTCGCGCCGGAAGTCCTGGAGCCGGAGTTCGCCTCCGCCGCACGGAGGCTGCTGTCCCGGTTTGTCTGCGTCGGGAACCCACCGGGCAGCACGCCGCCGGTGGGGTTGTACCAGGGCCTGGCGGGCGAGGATCGGGCGTACTTCGACGAAGCGGTCCTCCTGGCTGTCTGCGCCCGGCTGGTCGGGCCGCTGACAACGGAAGGCCGCGCGTCGGACATCGTGCAGTACGACATTGACGATGTGAGAACAAAATATGCCGACCAGACCCGTGAGCGCATCGACGAGCGCGGCTCCCCCGGCGACTACGGGGCCGGGCCAGGCGGCTACAGCGGCACGAACGAGCGGGTGCGCTGGCTGCGAGAGTCCGCCGAGGCGCTGGGGAAAGTCTCGTGCATCGCCCAGTATTTCGCGGCGCAGCGGGCGGCCTTTTCGCCGTTCGTCCTTTCGGGGCTGACCCGGAGGCAAAAGGCGATGGGCGGCGGGCGGACACTGCTCGGACAGGTCGTGGACCTCTTCACGAACGATTACTACGCGGAGCAGGATTTTGCAGAGAGGTATCCATGAACTTCGCTTCATGATGAACTTCGCGTCCCGAGGAGGGTGTCTATGAATTCGCAATCAATTGGTCTGTCCCTCGCGCGGCAGCGGGAAGCGTTTGTGGAGAAGCACGGCAGCGCCGTCACGCTTTCCTGCGGGGAAACGCGCAAGGCACTCATCCACCACAGCGACCATGCGCTACTGCGCTCGGTGCAAAGCGAAGGCGGCGCGTCCGACAAATCTCCGGTCGTCCTCGTGTTTGGCGGCAGTGCCTGGGGCCATGTCGGGGAAGGCGAGAAAGTTTCCATCGGCACCGGCAAGATGCTTCGCAACTTCATCGTTGCAGACCCGCTGCACCCCAAATGGCGGCAGGACATCGTCACTGAACTGGCGGTCGTCGCTTTCCCGGACTAAAAGTATATGTGGGAATTTGAAGCCGTCGGACTGCCGGCGCTGCAAAACGAGCTGACGGGGCTGGAAGACGCTTTGGCCGACCCCAGTGGGGTGCTGGCCCTGGTCGCGCCGGAAGTCGGCGCAGACATCAAGCAAAACTTTCTTGCCGGTGGGCGACCCGAAACCTGGCCGGACATCACCGCCGCCAGCCGGGCGCAGCGCAAAGAAAACAAAACGAGCGGCCCGCTGATCGACACCGAGGCGCTGATGAACGCGGCCTCGGCTTCGGAAGAGGGAGTGGAGGGCAGCGTGTTCGGCATCGCCGGCGACACGGAAACCTTCGGCACGGACCTGGCCGAGGCTGCCACCCAGCAATACGGGCGCGGCAACATCCCCGCCCGCGCTTACGAGCAGATCACGGACGCCGACGAGCTGCGCTTGGCCGCCTCTGTGGAAAGCGATTATCTCCACGCCATGCTCGCCGGCAGCGAAGTGTTGTAGCTGGCCGGCTCTTCGGTGCTGTAACACTTGCGTCCGATGCTTTTTAGTTTCGAGGTTCTTATGCCTTCTCCGCTGCTTCTTCCCGTCACTGCCGGCGACATTCAGGATGCCGTCCTGCCGCTCCTGCAAGAGAACCCGCTGTTGACCTCGATGTTCCCGTCGGCAAACAACGTGCCGGACATCCCCGGCGAACTGCCGGCCATCGTTGATGACGACCCGCAGACGGTGAGCGAGTCTGAAGGCGTCGCCATTGCGCTGGTGGAGCTGGCCGACGATGACGCCGACGGGTCCCTGGGCGGCAGCCGGGCCGGCACGCGGGAAGTCGAGTTCTACATGGCTTTGCTGGTGTACGTGTGGGGCGCAAACAAAGACGCCAGCAAGAAGCGCTTTTTGTCTCAGCTCACCGCGCAGGCCCGCGCCGCTTTGATGCAGAACGGCCTCAGAATGGACCCGAATCCCGTCCCCCGGCAGCGCTGGTACGGCAGCTACTTCTACAAGAAGCCCTGCACCGTCTACCGCAACGGCACGGGCTTCCGGCAGAGCATCACCTTCATCAAGTACAACTCCCGCTTCCGCACCCTTTAGAGGTTCGCACTTAACTATCCGCATTCTTTGACAAAGGACCCACGAAATGAACGAAGACACTCCCAAGCTCGCCGACGGCGTGAAGCTGATCTATCTCCATCAGGACGGGGGCAGGGTCACCGACACCGGCGTTTACCTCGCTCCCGGCATTGAGAATGTCGTCGAAGTCGGTCAAGACCTCAGCGGGGAACTGGCCCATGCGTTTGTCGAGCGCGGCATCTGCGCCGTCTACGGCGCAGCAGAGACCTCTTGCGGCGCTGCGGACGTGAATACAGCGCCAAAAGATAAAAATAAAGATAAGAATGAAGATAAGAATGAAGCTGAGGTCTCAAAGCCCTCAGAGTCTTTGGAAGCGGAACATTCCGAGACCTTAGAATCCGAGGCTTTAGAAAACGAACAGCAGAATAATGAACAGCCTCAGAACTAATCAAGGGGGCCTTCGTGAGTGAAGTCGCAGACCCCGGAGCCTCCACCGAGGCCGACGACACCGGGCCGGTGCCTGCCGGAACCCAGATTGAAATCTGGCGGTCGGTCACAGGCATCGGCGACGGCGACTTTTCGCTGCTTGCGACGGTCGCCGATGCCGACCCCTATTATGCGCTGGACACGCCTCTCGTGCCGGGGCAGCTCTTCATCTACAAAGCGCGGCGCGTCAGCGCGGCCCAGAACATTCAGTCCGCGTTTTCATCCAACGTCTTTGCCCGTGGCCCCTGGCCCGGCGTTTTTTCCTCCACAGGAGCCCCTATGTCCCTCGAAAATCCCGTCACGCAGGTTGGGTTCAATTCCAAGATCGGCGTCGGCATGGAACCGGCCCCCGGTCAGTTGTCCCTCGCCGCACGTCTGTTTAACCGCGTGTCCGGCTCGCTGCTGTCCGACCTGTCGCTGATCGAGCAAATGGCAATCCGCAACCACCCCGGCTCTCCCGGAGTCGTGCGCGGCATCTCTAAAGTCGGCGGCAGCCTCGTGCTGGAAGTGACGCCGGAAAGCTGCGATGAAATCCTGTGTTCCTACTTCGGAGCCCCGACCACGACCGGCGTGGCGGGGCCTGCCGCGCCGGCAACCGGCCCGACGGCGACCGTCGTCGGAACGGCGGGAAACACGGCGCTGACCTACACCTTGATTGCCCGAAACGCGCAGGGAGACAGCCTCGCCAGCCCCACCACGACCGTGAACACGGCCAACGCCGCGCTGTCGGCGGCCAACTATGTGCAGCTGACCTGGAACGCAGTGCCGTATGCCACCTCCTACGTTCTTCTGAAAGGGGCCAACATCCTGGGCATCGTCAGCGGCCTGTCCCTCCAGGACACCGGCCAGGCGACGCCCACCGTGTACGCGGCCCCGGCGGCCGGCAGCGGCAACATCCAGACGTGGAAAAACGGCCTGTCGATGCTGCCGGTGTCTCTTTTGGAGCAGCGCGGCGCGTCGGTGTTCGGCTTCGGCGGCTGCCAGGGCAACAAGCTCTCGATCTCCTGGGACAAGACGCAAAGCACGCCGTTCCAGATGACCGCCGAGATGATGGCCCTGTACGAGATTTTGGGCTACACGCAGGCGCAGGTGGGTCTGAATACCGCCGGCTTCGACCCGCTGGGCGACTACGGCGTCGCGCCCTCGACGGTGATGTACCTGGCCGGCAACCCGGCCGACTGCCAAAGCTACAAATCCGACATCGACAACAACCTGGGCGAGAAGCACACGCTGTCGGGCTACATCGGCCCGAACGGCTTCTTCAAGCAGGACAACAAGGGGCATAGCTTCAGCGCGACGCTCTACTTCTCCAGCGAAGCCGAGTATCAGCGCTACTTCGGGCAGGTTCCCGGCTCTCCGGTCGGCCCTTACGGAGTGCAGAGGGCCATCAACTACTTCCCGGTGCTGATCGTGACGACCGCGCCGACCAACGCCGCCGGCATCGTCAACCAGTTCATTCTGAACTTGCCGAACTGCGCCTACCAGAAAGTGGGAGCGCCCATCAAGGACAAGGGCGCGATCATGCAGGACGTCGAGCTCAAAGCCTACATCGACCCCGTTACCGGCGTGGACGTCATTGTGCAAGTTATAAATTCGCGCTCGAGCGCCAATATCTTGAGTCCACAAGGTTTGATCACGGTTCCGAGCAATGCTCAGTTCCCGTGGGTGAACTAGCTCTGCCTGCTTCTTGACAGATTGAATGAAAGGTTACTTTGATGCCGAAACAAACTCCCGCCATGCAGCGAAAAATGGCCCAGCTTGAAACGCAGGCAGACGCCGTCGCCGAAGGCACGGATGCTCAGAACGCACCGGAAAGCGTCTCCTTATCGGTCATGCTCGGCGACGGCCATGTCGTCGTCATCGGCGGGAAAGAGTACGAAGTCTCGTCGTTTCCGGTCGCAAAGCTGGGCAAAGCCGGCAAGCTGCTCGCCGAATGCCCGGACATGATGGTGTCCGCCGCCATGAACGCCTCGGAAGACGGCGAAATCAGCCCGGCGGACACGGCCCAAAAGATGAACAGCTTGATGGGCCAAGCGCAGCCGGGGACCGAGCAGGTCTCCGCGGCTGCGATGGAGTTCGCCTTTGAGAACATGGCGCTTGGCGTGAGCGAAGAGGAAGCAGCGGCTATGACGCCGCTGACCGTTCTGGCCCTGTCCCGAAAGCATCCTGGCCTGACAGTGGAAGACATTGAAGACGATCTCGACATCGAGGTCTTCCTTCAAGTCCTGGTCCACATTTTTTCGCTGAACAAAGGCCTGCGGAAGCGTTTCATTTAGCCCGCGATCTTGCCGGGCAACACAGACAAGATCCCGCTTCAGTCCCCGCCGCCTCAAAGCCGGAGGACTGGTCCTACGCTTTCAGTGTGATGGCTCACTTCTATCCGGCGGTCAGCCTGGCGGAAATCGATGAGCAGCAGCTCGACGGCTACATCCAGCACATTCCGGCCCTCTCGAAGATGCAGGCGTCGAGCCTCGCCTCGCTGCTCGCTCCCTTGCTGAAACGATAAGCTACGTCAAGAACGACAAGCACCGTCACGCTGGAAAACAAGAATGCCTACGCCCGTTACTTTAACTGTCACGCTTCAAGCGAAGCAGGCCGAAACCGGTGTCGCCGAGCTGAACAAGAAGGTGACGACGGCGTTCGGCTCCATGCGGGAGCAAGTTGCGAAGCTAAATCAGCAGATGCGTGAGCTGGTCTTCAATCCCGCCGGCATTCTGCGCGGAACGGACGAAGCGACGCGCGGCATCGAAGCAGCCACCGAAGCAGCGGCGGCAGCCGAGCGTCAGCTGGCGACCCTTCAGGAAACCTCCGAGAACGCCGGCAGCGGCCTGGCGTCGGTCGGAAAGAAAGCGGGAAACGCCGCGGGGAAGCTGGACACGCTCGCGGGCGGCAGCAAGGCGGCCGGCGAAGCCTTCGCAGACCTGGCGAACGCATCGGAAACGGCGGACGAGGCGCTGCTGTCGCTGGACGAAGGGGCAGCTTCCGCGCAGAAGTCGGTCGCCGGTTTAGGCCGCGCGGCTGCGGCAACCCTGGACAGAATCGGCAGCTTGGACGGAGCCGTCTTCAACCCAGCCGGCGTCGTCGCCGGAGCGGACGAGGCGACGTCGGCGCTGGGCCGGGTGAAGCTGGCGGCGGCGGAAGCCAAAGCGTCTCTGCGCGGGGCGTCTTCCGGCTCTCCGATATTTTTTGGTGGGGGGCGGCGCGGAGGCGCAGAAGACGTCCGGCCAGGCACATTCGGCGGTGGTCTGCGGGCCGGGGCCGGGGCCGCATTGGACCTCGCGAGCGGCGGCGCGGCGCTGATGACAATTCTAGCCGCCGTAACAGGAAAGTTATCTGCCGGCTTTGACAATATGCTTCAAGGCGTCAAGGGCAACACGACGATGACGGACGCCGACGGCCAGCGGATGCGCCGAACGACGCTCAGCCTCATGCGGACTGGAACCAAAGACGAGGAAATCGCCAAAGCCTACGGTCATGTCGAGAACATGAACTACACAGGCAAGGATGCCGATGCAATTGTCACCCAAGCCAACAAAATGGGCATCGCGACCCACACGAATGTCGAGGACACTGGGCAGGTACTGGCGCGTCTGCTCCGAGAATACAATCAGCCGGCCTCGCGCGTGAAGGCAGTCGCCGAAACCGCCCACCTGACGAGCGCCGGCGGCGACATGTATCTCAAAGAGTTCGACCAGTACGCCGGCAAAGCCTATGCGACCGGCGCGAACTCCAAAGTGAACATGCCGGAAGTGTCTGCAATGCTGCGGGCAATGACCCAGCACGGTCTGGACATCGCTAAAGCCTCGACGCAGGCCGTCGGCCTGATCACGCAGATGCGTAACCCGACCCCGCAGGCCTTCAAGTATGCCAAATCCATCGGGCTAGGAGATTATTTCGGATCGAAAGCGCTGGAAAAATACCAGCCGTCCGGCATTCTCGCCGCTGTCGCGGAAAAAACCGGGGGTGACGCGCAGAAGATCAGCAATATCTTCAAGGCCCGGCAGGGTGGTCTTGGGGCGGGCATCCTGACCGGGATGGGGGCCAGTACCTACGACGATGCTTTGAACAACAAGCGCACCGGCACGAAAGCCGCCTTCGCCGGCAAGACCAACGCTATTGACCCGCTGTTCAATGCTCAGATGAAGCAGACGCAACAGCAATTTGCGGCACTGGGCGGGGAAATCAAGTCGGACTTTATCCCTATCGGTGAGCGGCTCGGCCCGGTGTTTGCCGCCGCGATCCCGCTCATTCGCACCACGGCGAACGTCGTCAAGATGCTGCTCGACGGATTTACCCGATTGCCGAAGCCTGTCCAGGAAGCCGTGCTTGGCCTGGGAGCGCTGAAGCTGATTTCATCTTTCCTGCCGATGCTGGGTGGCTTCGCCCTGGTCTCCGAGCGCACGACCGTGATTCTCAGCGGCTTGGGGAAAATGCTGCTCGGCATCGGCCCGGCTGCCGTAGTCGGTGAAGAAGGCGTTGCCGGCGCAGCCGCAGTCTTGTCTGGGCCGTTTACGCTGGGCGTGCTGGCCGCAGTCGCGGCCGCCGCCGCGCTGGCCGTCGCATGGCACAAAGATTTCGGCGGCATCCGAGAGGTAACGGCTTCCGTCGCTTCTTCAGTCCGCAACGTCGTGACGACCCAGTTCGGCGGTATCGTCAAGTGGTTCAACGCAAACCTCCCTCTGATGCGTGAGACTGTGAAGACTGTTCTGAACGCCATTCAGGTGTTCTGGCACGATCATGGTCAGCGGATCATGGCGATCATCGGCCCGATGTGGGACTTTATCAAGCAGACGTTCGTCAATGCCATTCACCTGGTTGAGCAAGTCATCAAGCTCGGCATGGACATTATCACGGGGCACTGGAAGGCCGCCGGCGTCGATGTGATTAACATCGTCCGCACCCTATTCTCAGAGCTGGGTGTGATCATCGTCAATGGCGGGAAAATCGTCGGCAACGCCATGGCGCTCATCGGCTCTCTCATTGTCGATGCGTTGAAACGCATTGTTCTCACCGTCTACGGCATCGGCAAAGATATTGTCATGGGCGTGGTGAACGGCATCAAGGACAACGCGACGGCGGTGGGAACGGCAGCCGGCACTCTTGGGCGCACCGTCATTGCGTCTGCAAAAACAGCCCTAGACAGTCACAGTCCGTCCCGAAAAATGCACCAGGTCGGCCTCGACGTCGGCCAGGGCCTCGCCGACGGCATCACGGCCGGGAAAAGCCGGGTCACAGGAGCAATGCGCGGCGTAGTGGAAGCCGCACTCAAAGAAGCCAATTCCAAAAAGGCCACGCTTTTGATCGATCATCAGGCGCGGTCGCTCCGTGCGGGCGGCATGGATGCCTCCGACGTCGCAGACTTCCGTGAAAGCGCCAAAGCGGCCCTCAGTGAGCATGGCCGCAGCGGGCGGGGCAGGGGCCGGCTTGAGGCCGCGCAGCGAGCGGCGGGAGAGTTTGCAGCGACTGCCGGCGAAACGCCGGAGCAAAAGCAGCTCCATAAGCTCAGCGAAGACCGGGCCAGCGGCCTGCTGTCCGCTCAGCAGTACCACGCCGCGTATGTCCGCATTCTGGCTGAAGGAAACAAAAAGGCCGAAAGCGAAGCGAAGCGTCATGCCGACACGCTGGCACAGATCCACGACGGCCTGAAAGCCTTCACAGACAACCCGGATACGCCCAGCCTCGACAAACAGGAGGCAATAGCCCACGCCCAGTACCGGCAGCAGATCAAGGGCCTGGGCGGCGACAGTTACGGACCGCATCCAAAAGCAATCGAAAACGGGATGCGCGATGCCGGCACGCTGCTCGGCGACAAGCTCAGCTCCATTCAGGCCCAGAGAGACGCGAAGACAGCGGCAGATGCCAAAACGGCAGCCGAAGAAGCCGACGCTGCAACGAAAGCCGCCACCGAAACCACCGTCCAGTTGAACCGCGAGTTGTGGCAGCATGCCGGCGGGGATATGCAGGCCTACTTCCAGAGCCTGCGGGACGAAGCGGCGGCGACGCTCAAATCCGTCACCGACAAGTTCGGGCCGATGACGCCTGCAGTCGCGGCAACGGCAGACAGCCCGGCGATCCCCGCCGCGCCCAACAAAAACGCCAACCCGGCCGCCGTCGCCGCCGCGCAGGCGCAGAACGCGGCCCAGATTCAGCTGATCACCCAGCAGCAGACCGACGCTGTCAACCAGCTTGCTGACCAGCGCACCCAGCACGACCTGGAGCAAGGCAAAATCAGCCAGGCGCAGTACGTCGCCTACCTGACGAGGCGCCGGGATGCCTATGCTCAGTACAGCCAGGAATGGCTGACACTCGACAGCCAGCTGTACGCAGCAGATACGGAGATGCAGCGCAAACAGCTTCAGGCGCTGGAAGACTTGTTCCAGGCCCACAAGATCAGCCTGGAAGACTACAAAAAGCTGCTGGGCCAACTGGCCGTGCCTGCGTCCTCGCCCGTCTACCAAGACATGCAGGGGGCGCTTTCCGGGGCGCAAAACAAGTCCAACCGGCAGATGGTGGGCGGGGACGACTTCTGGGGCGGGCTGGCTTCCAGCGCGTCGGAGCAGGGCAGCAGAGTTCTGACGGCATTGCTGCATCCGAAGAACAAGAAAAGCATCTTCAAGTCCCTGTGGGAAGACCTGCTCGGCAGCGCGGAAGACGGGCTCAAAGGCGGGTTGACGGCGATCCTGAAAAACCTGCTGACCGGGCAAGGCGGCGGCCTCAGCTTCGGCGGACTGCTCGGCGGCTTGTTTGGGCATGGCAAGAAGGCGGACGGAACAAGCACCGTCCCCGCCATCAGCGCCGCATCTTCTTCGGGCGGGCCGGCAGGAACGTCTCTCTTTGGCGGGCAAGCGCCCGCCATCAAGCTGCTCGGCATGGGCGCAGGCGGGAATGGCCTGACAAACAATCTGCTCGGCGCGGTCCCCGACATCGACGCGCTGCTGAAACTGGGCGGCCCGGTGCATGGCATCAACGGGCCGGTCAACCCAGCCGGCGGCATCGGCGACCTGATGAGCTTTGCTTCCCTCATTCCCGGCGGCGGGCTTCTCAGCAAGCTGCTGGGGGGAAATCTTCTGGGGGGCGGCGGGGGCATCTTCGGCGGCCTCAAGAAGCTGTTCCACTTCAGCGGCGGCGGCATCGTTCCCGGCATCGGAAACCAGGACACTGTCTTGGCGAAGTTGACGCCGGAGGAGATGGTGCTGCCCAAAGCCATCTCCAAACATGTCATGCAGCAAGCCGCATTGCCCGAGCTGCGGATGCCGGCGTCGCTGATCGGAAGAAGCGCCCCGGCCTCTTCGCAGGATGGGGCCGTCAGAGATGCCGGCAGCAGCATCACGATCCATCAGACGGGCGATCATCACTACCACAACGAAATGGACGCCGAGCGGCAGGGCCGGACCCTGGCCCGCGTGGTGGACCAAAAGCGCCGCCTGATGACCCCGGCCAGGGTGTAGATGATGACCCCCGCGCGAGTGTAAATAATGATCCCAGCTAGGACTTAACGCATGACCGTCTATTTGCAAAAAAGCTACGGCGGCTATGTTTACAGCGGCAGCACCGACTACACCGACCTGGAAGAAACCATCGGCTACCGCCAGCGCATCTCAAAGTCGCTGCAAAAAGACGGCGCGTTCTCTGCCGGCAGCTTGCACGATCCCCGGCGCGTAAGCCTTACCGGCATCCTGCAGCCGGCCGGAGGCGCGACGGACCTGGCCGATATGCGGGCGGCGCGAGACGCTTTCGCCGCCGCCCACGCCGCCGGCTCCGCTCGCCCCCTGTACATCGACAGCGACCGCTACCTCAATGCCGAAGTGGAAAGTCTGACGCTCGGCAAGTGGAACGGCCTGGCCTACCTCCCCTTCGACGTGACGTTTCTGTGCTTCGACGTCTACTTCTACAGCAGCGCGTCCAGCTTGGTAAGTCTCACGCCGAACGGCACCGCGGCAGTGGCGACCGGCGGCACGGCGACCGTCTTGCCGATCTTCACGCTGGCCGTCAGCTCACCCGGCCTCATCACGCTGACCAACGGCGCCGGAGATGCTTGTACAATTGCCCCGACCGCTGCCGGCACGTTTGTTCTCGACAGCACGCAGGAGAGCCTGACGCTGGCCGGCGCAGACAGCATGGGCCTCTTTAGCGGCGTCTTCCTCACGCTTGCCGCCGGCACGGATCAGGTCACCATCACGCCAAGCGGCGGGGCGGCCCTCAGCTCCGCAACAGTCGGCTTCCAGTCCCGCTTCTATTAAAACTTCGCATGGCAGACAACTTCCAGATCATCATCACCAGCGCGGACGGGACGCAGCGCCGGCGGTTTCCCAGCAAGTACTGGCAAGCGCCCTCCTGGGGCATCGAGCGCTACGGCTCCTACGGCGACTTCAACTTGCCGACAAGCCTTGCGTTCTCGGCGGACAGCTTGCCGAGTATCGTCCTCGGCGACCGCGTCGAGTTCTGGTACGCCGGCAAGCGCCGCTACCGCGGCTACATTTCCGCACGCACGCCGTCGGAAAACGAGCCGGAAACGCTGGTGCTGTCCGGCTACGGCGCGTCTCTCGCCCTCGGCAAGCAGCGCTGCACCAAGCGCTATGCGTTCAGCGGGCTTTTGGGGGTTGACGTGTCTCAGGCGTTCGCCGGCCTCGCCCGCGACTTCCTGGTCGGAACGAACTTGCCGTCGGGCGTTCCCGCCGTCGCGTCGGTGCAGGCCCTGCCCATCGGCCTGACGCTGACCAATTTAGATGCGTGGGACAAGCTCGCCTCGGACGTGCTGGCGACCATCGTGACCGCCACCGGCAACCAGGCCGTGTGGGGCGTGGACGTGGACCCCTCCGGCGCAAACCGCCTGTTCCTGCGCCCGATGACGTCCCCGGCTGCCCCCGCCGATCATGTCCTGCCGGTGCCGGGGCGCGGCCTCACGGCGGCGGAAGGCGAGTGGCAAAGCGCCGACATCGTAAACGATCTGCTGCTGTACGGCGGACCGCCCCAGTTCCCGCAGCTTCTCCACAACGGCGATTTCGAGCTGCCGGTCGTGTCCGGCGAGGGCCTCGGCAACCTCGTCGTCAACGGCAGCTTCGAGACGGACCACGTTGGATCAAATGACATCGGCGGGCAGGACGGCAGCCAGAACCACTCCGACAGCTGGACCTTCAACTCCGGTGCAACCACAGACTCCGACATCCTGAACACGCCGGCCCGCGCCACCGCTTACAGCGGCCACCGCTTCCTGGTGCTGGAACAAGGCGGCACGGCAAACCAGGTCGTTGTGGCAAACCTCATCGCCGGCCACAACTACACGCTGTCTGTGCGCTCGGCCAAACAGATCGACACGCAGACGGCGACCGGCCATGTTCAGGTCAGCGTGAACGGATCCGGCGGGGCGCTCACCTCCTTTTCACTGCCGCTCACGCCGTCGGGCCAAACCTGGGACTACTTTTCGCAGACCTTCGCCGCGCCTGCCGGGGCGACCAGCGTCTCCCTCACGCTTGCCTGCGACAGCCTTTCCAGCGTCTTCGGCCAGCCGGGCGGCCTGTGCGTGGACGACGTAGAATTATACGATGCGTCCATCGTCTACCAAGACGGCTGGCAGGCGCAGGCATTCGGCTCCGGGGCCGTCAACGCGGTCAACTGGACCTACCAGGACGAGGTGCAGGACGGCGGCTACTCGGTCTACCTGGACGTGTCCGCTGCGGATCAGGACGGCCAGGACGCTCACTTGCAGCCCCCGGACACGACCAAGATCACCGTCCAGGAAGGGCAAGCGTTTCGGGTGGGCGGCTGGGTCAAGTCGCCGGCAAGCACCCCCAATGCACCGTTCCCCGCAAAGCTGATGCTGGAAATGGAGTGGTACAAGTCCGACGGCTCCTACGACAGCAAGATCCAGCATGTGGAAACTCTAGGGGCTTCGGTGGGCGGCATCAACCGCGTTGGAGCATGGACCTACATCGAAGTGACCGGCACCGCGCCGAACGGCATCACGGGGCTGAACGTCTACCTGACGTTCCGGTCTTCCGGGGTGCTGCTGGCCGACTCTTTTAGTGTGCGGGACGAAAACGCGCCGGCAATGGGGGCCGGCGACGGCAGCACGACCTCCGTAAACCCGTATCAGCCGACCGGCCCTCTGCGCTACGCCATCGCCGCGGACAGCCCCTTGCTGCCGGCAGGCAGCTCCTATGCCGGCAGCATACTCACCTGGGGGCGGCGCTCCGGCGCTCCGGTGACGGAAACGAGCGTTTTGACGCTGGCCGATGCGCTGGTGTACCTGGACGCCTATTACAAGGGCCATGCAAACCCGCTGCGCCGCCCGCAGCTGACCATCGAAAACGACCCGCGCCTGTACCTGCCGGGAGAAACCATCCTGCTGACGGGCCGCAGCGGGCCGCTTCTTGCGCCGGCACCCCTGCCCATCGTGCGCGTGCGAGAGAGCTTCGAGGCCGGCATCCTGAAGTGCAGCCCGGAGCTTGGCACCGAGCTGCCGGACGAGACCGGGGCAGTCAACCTGTTGGTGGCTCTGCAAATCGCCACTTACGGACCGGGCGGCGCGGCGTCGTCTTATTCGGACAGCTCGAATAAAGCGTCTGGGGGCGGGGGTGTGTCTGCGCCAACGACTGCCCCGGTGCAGAGCGTTCAAGGGCAGATCGGCGCGGTCGTGCTGACGCCGGAAGAAGTCGGCGCGGAGCCTTCGCTTGGCGATCCGGAAGAAGACGGCTACGTTCTGTCTTCCACGGCAGCAGGAGTGCGGTCGTGGACGGCTCCTGCCACGGGTGCAGGCTTTGCCGCCGCGCCGCCGCTGGTACCGACGGGCGTGTCTCAGGTCGTCAGCTACAACGGCACGACCTTGAACATCCAGGCCGTGCCGGCCTTCTACAGCGGCACGGACCCGGCTCCGTCGGTGCCGTATGTGTTCTGGCAAAGCAGCACGGACGGCAAAGCCAACAGCGACAGCACCAAAACCTGGATGGGTTACGACGGCACGAGCAGCACGACCTTCCCCGGCCCAGTGCTGCAAAGCAGCCTCAGCGCTCCGGCAGCGGAAGCCGCCGCGCCCGTGGTTCGCTTCCGGGTGCGAACGGAGAACGCTTCGGGCGCTCAGTCCGCTTGGTACACCCAGACCGCCGACACGGTGTATACCGCGCCGCCAGCCGGCAGCGGCCTGAGCATCACCGAGGCCGTCGGCAGCGGCGCGGATGTGACCCTCACGACGACTTACGCCACGATCCCAAACCTGTCTGTTCCCGTCGCTGCGGGTCAAGCGGTAGATGTGGACGGCCTGGTCGAGCTGACTGCCGATGCCGCAACCGGTCTGGACGATTTGTATGTCCAGCTTTACGACACGGCGAGCGGGGCAGCGATCGCTAACTCCGAGCGGCACATCAGCTATTTGCCGGCGGGGAAACGCGGCCTGGTCACCGTGGAAAAGTTCGTGTCGGGCATCGCGGGCGGGCGGACGCTGGTGCTTCAAGCCAAGAACGGCACGGCGGCGCGGGGAAGCGTCTCTTCGGCTAAGAGCCTCTTGCAGGCGCTGGCCGTCACCGGTGGAACCAGCAACGGGACCAGCAGCGGGACCGGCGGGGCTATCGTCAAGCCGCCTGCCGGCACGGCGCTCAAGACGAGTACTCAGTCAAGCCTCATCAATGGACTCATGCTTTGCTTACCCCTCAATGAGGGAAGTGGCCCAACTGTGAAGGATTTAGTCAGCGGCACAACCGCGACACTCGGCGCTGGCTGGTCCTGGACGACGCAGAGCGGGTATGCGGCCATTCAGGGGGACGGAACCCAAAGCGTCACACAGTTCACGCCGGTCACTCAGGTGACAGGAGACTGGACGATCCTGGCGATTGGATTCTCCAATGACCCGAACAATTCGGGCAACACGGACAACATTCTTTTTGGTCAAGGCACAAGCAACTGGGGCAGCACCATCGCCACAAACATCTCGAACTACCTCGATGCTGCGGGAGGGTCGGTCCAAATCAGCCAGAACGCTCCTTCGGGAATGGTCACTCTCGCAAACGTAAAATCAGGCGGGACACTCACCAACTACAGCCTTGCTTCCGGCAGCCCGGTCAGCCTGGCGACTGGAACGGACTCCACTTCGCCGACGATGAGAAGCCAGTCGCCCGGCGTGTGGCTCATCGGCGCGGGCGTGAACACGAGCCGCCAGCTGAACGGTTACCTTACCGCCCTGTTCTTCTGGAACCGCGCCTTGACGGCGGCGGAACTCAGCTCTCTGGCTGCTGATCCGTATTCAATGTTTGCAGGCTACTGATGTGTGACTGATGTGTGCAGGTTATCAGTGACTGCGAACAAAAACGGCATTGCCGCCTGTCGGATGACCGAGCGCCAGGAACTTTCGCCGAAAGCCCCGGCTTTCTAGGAAGCTCTGCACTTCAGGCAAAAGCGGATTGTTTTCGTAAATCTCCGCGAGCGCTACTTCTAGGTGGATCACGCGGACCCCGGCGAGGATGCGGGGCGCGGCCTTCAGCATCGCAAGTTCACTGCCCTGCATATCCAGCCAAAGCAGGTCCACCCTGGGGCAGTCGTTCGCGGCCGCCCAAGAGTCGAGCGTCAAACTTGGCACAAGGCATGTGTCCCGAAAGTAGATGTGCGGGTTGAGCGCCAGCGCCTCTTTTGGCATCAAGAGAGAGCTGGCCGCATCTGTGCCGCCACTACTGATGTACATCGCCACTTCGCCATTCGCTTCTGCCAGGGCGACGGGGTGACACTGAATGCCGGGATATTCCAGGGTGCTTCGCATGAGCTTTTCGAAGACGGACGGCACCGGCTCAAAAGCATGAATGGTAGCCTGGGGCCAAAGCCGCGCTGTCTCGCAAGTGTCGCTGCCGTCATGAGCACCGCAGTCCACGATCACTGGGGCGGCAGGCAAAAAAGGGCGCAGCAACGTCTTTGGGATGTATTCTCCAGAGACGCGCCCAGTTTTACGGCGAATTTGCCAGGCGATGTGCCGCAGGGCGTTTCCTGCGAGACTTGTATCGGAAACAGGAATATGCATCACGCTCATTCTAGCACCGCCAAATTAGTCTGTCAAGACACGCGGGCAACAATCGCCGGCGATCTAGGGAAACCAAAATGAACACACAGATAATCAAAAACGGTCCCCCCGTTGCCCTCGTGATGTCTCCGTCCACCGTGACCGGCCTGGTTCTCGCAGACAACTCATGGTGTTGCGCCACGGTTGCGAATAACGCTATCGTGCCTCCCGTCTGGATCGGCGCGAATGGCGACGGTCTGCCCGGCGTCGGCGCAAACAGCACGATTGGGAGCGGCACACTGTCTCAGCCGGCTGCCGGAAACTACACTCTGAGCTTCATTATCGTTCCCGGTGTCGGTACCAATTCGGAGCAAAACTCCAAGCTGTTCATGTTCACGGGCGGTCAGCTTTTGGAAAGTCAGATGTTCGACCTGGTGGACACGGCAACCCCGCCGCCAGCACCCATTCCGGTTCCGACCCTGACGGCCACGCCGAGTTTAGTAAATGGAGTTCCGTCGATCATCCTCAGCGGCAATTGAACTCTTCAATTGAACTCGTTAGCTGCTCCACGCCTTTACAAAAGCGAAGAAGACCTAGCCTGAAAAGGCCGGGTCTTTTTTGTTGTCCCTCGCGCTAACGGACAGTTTATTTTGACCGGCTTCTAAGAGGATACGGCGTTTTCTGCTGCCTCACGGAGACTTATCTATGATCCGCCGCTTCTTCTTGTCTTTGCTGGGCTGTCTGTCCCTGCTGCCGGGCGCTTTCGTGCCAGCTGCCGCCCAAACAAATCCCGCCCAGTCCCTGACGTTCACGCCCGTGCCAACGCCAGCTGCGCCGCACCTTGTGTTCACGCCGCTGCCGACCAGCGCCCAGGTTCAGGCCCTCACCAGCCAGCTTGCCGCGTCTCAGGCGCAAGTCAAGGCGTCTCAGGCGCAGATACTGGCAGCGCAAGCCCAAGTCACTGCCGCTAATTCTCAAGTCGCCGCCCTCACGCCTACGACTTGGCCCGGCACTTATGCCAATCCTCACACGGACGACACGCACCTGGTCTTTGTCCATTACCAGTTGTCGAACTATTTAGAAGGAAACCAGCAGCAGAACGGCGGCTTCAGCGGAACCGTGGCCGGATACCTCAAAGACATTCAGGAAGCCGCTGCCGCAGGCAAAGATGGCTTCGCGCTGGATGCCGGCTCGATCACAGACGGGGGGTATCTCGGCTCGTTTGCCAACATGTTCACGGCGGCAGACCAGTACGACGCGGCCCAGAAGAGCCCAGACGGAACCTACAAAAACAACGGCTCCGGCGTGACACGCTTTCGGTTGATGTTCTTGCCGGACTACTCTAGCGTCGGGGAAGACGCCGCTTCCGTCACGACGCTTGCCGACCTCTTTGTGCAGTATGCTCACCGCCCGTCTATGTTTACGTTCCAGGGCCGTCCCGTGCTGGGAACCTACGTCGGCGACGGCGCGGCGGCAGGACAGAACGGAGCGCAGGCAGTCGCCGGCGTCTATCCTGCGCTGCTGTCTCAAATCCGGGCCCAGGGCGTCAATGTCCTGTTTTGGCCCGGCTGGTTCGGCACAGGCGGCAGCACCCCCGCCCAGGAGTGTCTGGCGGCAGGCGCGGAGGGCAACTGGACGTTCGTGGGCGGCTCCCCGCTGCAAGCAAGCTCGTTCTTACCTTCTCAGGAAGTGCAAGCCGCATCCGTCAAGTCTACGCTGACCCCGGCTGGAAAGCCCCTGCTGTGGATGCAGACCATCGTGCCTTCGGGGTACTGGGACGGCAACGGCAGGAACGGACGCTTTTACTCGGAGTTCGGCGGTTTTCGTGCGGGAGGCGCTTCCTGGATGAGTGCCCTTCTCACGCAGCATCCGGATGAGGTGCAGGAAGAGACGTGGAACGATGCCGGGGAAGGGAGCTATGAAACTCGCAGTGCGGCCACGGCCTACTTGCCGGGGCATTGGGGCTACGTCACCAACGGTTTTGTTCCGGGCTGGTATCAAGACACCAGCGGAATGCTGACGGAAGACGCCTACTACATCCAGTGGTACAAAACAGGCGTGCAGCCGCTCATCACAAGCGACACACTGATCGTCTACAACCGGCCTCAGCTTGCCGCCGCGTCCCTGGCACCGACCAGTGACCCTTTAGGCGGCATCGGCGCGGTGTATGGCATTCTGGGCGACCCGCCCGGCCTTCAGGACGCTGTCAATGCGACGGTCTTCAGCACGGGCTTTCGCCTGTTACAGCTTTCCGGCGTCGGGCCGGTGCAGATGAGAAGCATCCAGCCCGGCATCAACCATGTCGTGTTCACGGGAGTGCAGGCCGGGACGCCTCTCTTGTCGCTGCTGAAAGGCACTCAGGTCGTGCGGCAGGTGCAGGGCTGCCCGATTGCGGCGACGGCGGCGCTGGCAGACGTCAACACCTATTCCGCTGCGTCGGTCCCCGGCGTAAAGTTCACGCTCGCGGTGCCGCGCCCGGCGGGACTTACCCTTGACCGCGTGGGGATCATGTGCCGGTCCACCCAGACCTCGTACCGGGCGCTTGGCGTGCGCAACCTTGTTGCCTCGGATGTATCCGGCGCAACTCCCGTCCCGTTCCTCAAAGCCAGCCTCAACAACCCGGCAGCCATTGGCAAGACATTGGACCTAGCAACGCTTCCGGGAGACGATGCCCTGGCGCAATACGATTACGGATACGGGCATGGGGCGCTGTCTTTGCAGGCCGATCCCCTGGATGCCTCGCAGCCTCCTTTAGCGTATATCGCGGACGCGGCGAATAGCAATTGTATTTACGATGTCTCAGGGAAACCCATTCCCAGCAAGCACATTATCGCGCAATGCACATTCGTCAGCACCGACAACAATCCTTCCACCGATGGGCAAGCGGGGGTTGCGCTTGTCAGCAGCCAAGTCAACACATACTTTGGGAGCGGCATTCTCGCATTTGTGCAGAAGTACGGGTCGGCATACACGCTGACGATCAAAGACGAGGACAACCTTCTCTCAGATACTCTCAGCACCGGGCCCAATATTCTAGGGTCGATCACGATCAATGCCATGTCTCCCGGTGAAGTCTCCACGCTGACGCTGGAAGACGACGGCCAGGCCCTGACGGCCACGGTAACGCCGGGCAATCAGCAGCTTTAGACAATCAGCAGCTTTAGACAATCAGCAGCTTTAGACAATCAGCAGCTTTAAGGAAAACACATGAAACAACTCACAGTGAAGACGGTTTTGGGGTCGCTGGCTGTACCCACGCTGCTGGCAATGGCGGCGGCGGGACACGCTCAGGCCGTATTTGTACCCTCTGTACCTGCTGACGTAGGGCTAGGCGGCATTTACAGCGTCAAAACCTATGCGGCCAAAGGCGACGGAACCACCGACGACACGCAGGCAATTCAGTTCGCCATCAATGCCTGCGAAGGGGCGGGCGGCGGCGAGGTCTATTTCCCGGCAGGGAACTACAAAGTCAACCCAGGCACGGGCCAAGCCTCGTGCCTCCTGGTAAACACCGGCAATGTGCGGCTGGTCGGCGCAGGGTTTGCGTCCCGCATCGCTCGCGCAGCTTCAGGGTGCGATACGCTCCACATCCAGTCGGCCAGCACCATCAGTACCGCGATGGCAAGCCTCAACCATGACAGCGTTGAGCAGCTTTATTTCAATCCGTCCGTGGCTTCGGCCAACACCGACACCGAGATTGTCTGCCCTGCCACATCGCACCTGACTTTAGCCGACCTCAATTTCGGCCAAAACCCGCCGTCGCTTGTGAATAGCCCTGCGATTGCCTCAAACTGCGGAACATTGATGTCGCTAGGTAACGCGAATGCGCCTGAGTCCGGCATCGCTTGGGTTACGAATATCCGGGCGTTCGGCTATTATACGTTCTGCACTGCAAACAACATCGTAGACATGACATGGAGTAAGTGGGACGGAGACGCGAACCGCCTTGTGTCTGCCCCCATCGTCACCGGCACACAGGTCGAGGCGATTCGCGGCACGAGCGTAGATTTAGTCAACTCGGCAGGCGCACCGGCCACGGCAGGCGTGTCTTTCCAAAATATGCAGGGCGCGACTTGGGAAATCAAAGGACGCACCCGTTTCTGCACTTTGACTGACTGCTACTTTGACACCAACCAGATTGGCGTCTTGGTGGACGCCAATGCCGGGGCGCAGTCTATCGGCTTTCACAACTGCTGGTTTTCCCCCCGCCCCGGTCAAGGGATTGTGTGGAACACCGGCAACAACGGTTTGCAGTGCATTGGCTGTCAGTTTACGAACATTGGCAGCGAGGGCATTCGGCTTTTGGGCGGTTCGGGACATCAGATTACCAGCAACCAGTTTGTCAACAATGGGCAGGTAAACGCTGTCCCCGACATCTACATTGACCCGGCTGTGACCGGAGCCATCGTCACAGGCAACACAGCGGCCAATGCGCTGGGTCTTTTGCCTATCGGCACGTCCTCGGCAGGATTGTTCATTGGGCCGGGAACAAATGGCGTCATTGCCACCGGCAATGATTTTTCAGCGGTCGGCGGACTGGTGAACGGCGCGTACAACTCGTCTAGTGTCGTCAACACGAACAATCTGCCCCAGGTGCTGTTTCAGGACGGCTTTGCGGACACGGCAGGGGTAGACCTGAAAAACCATGTGGCGACGACCATCAACGGCGCAAACACGGCGGCGGGCCTGACCCAGCCGGGCGAAACGTGGGCGCAGACCGCCGGAAGCGGCACAATTGCCATTTCGCCCGTGTCCGACATCTACTCCAACAACTCGGCAGGCGTCGGCGCGACTTACTACAATACGTTTAACGTCGCCCAGCCCTCTGAGTTCGAGTTCACGCTCCTGATTGACAGCGACATCAACGGCTCGATGGGGCCGATGTATGAGTGCGGCACGACCACGGACACCGGCTACAACCTGCGCTATACGTCGAGCGGCGGCAGCGCACAAGCGATACAGCTGATCAAGTTTGGCAGCAGCGTGACGTTTTTGGCAAATCAGGCCATTGCACTGACGACCGGTCACTCCTACCAAATCAAATGCTTCGTGAGCGGTACTTCGCAGCTCGCTTTTACGGCTTACTTGTATGACTTGTCTGCTCAAGGGGTGCGGCAGCAACTCTTTGGCGGGACGGTGACGGACACGACGCCGCTTCCAGTGACTGGCAAAATCGGCATCCGCTGCGACGGAGCGGGAACAGCAACCACCGGGTTCCATTTAGACAACCTTGTTGTTCAGCCATAACAAAAGGAAAAATCCATGAAGCGTAATCTTTTCGCCTGCTTTTTTGCGTGCTTGGTACTGCTGACTGTTTGCACTGCAAGCCGGGCTTATACCGCAACCCCCAATCTGTCTGCGGGCGGCACAAACACCGGCCTCGTCGCATCCGGCGCTTTGGGTTACACCGTGCTGTCGCCGACTGACGGCACGACCGTTTTGCAGGCTCGCAGCACATCTGGCATCACCGACCAGGGCAATGGCTACTACGTCATCACTGGCGGCGTCACCTTTACCACTCAATCCATTCTGGTCAAGTGGGATCGGTCGGACACGGGGGCGGTGCTTGGCGTTGGAACGACAGTCGCACCGGCAAGCAGCGGGGCCAGCACCACTCCTGCGCTGGCGCTCACGATCACCCACAACAGCAGCAGCCAGCCCGTCCTCACCTGGACCGCTGACCCGCTCGCAACGGCCTACCTGGTCACCCGAAGCACCGGCACAAACTCGGTCGGCGACGTTTACACCGTCATCGCCACCGTCGCCGCGCCGACCCTCACCTACACCGACGTGGCCGAGCCGAGCGGCACAAACCGCTACCGCATCCTGCCGGTCCATTGAGTGACTCTGCAAGTAAATCTGCCGGTCCATTGAGTAAATCTGCGGGCGCATTGAGCTTCGATTGTTGTGAGAAATAGAGACTATGAGTGAAATTGCAGAAACCGGCGGCAGCCTGGAAACGGATGCCGCCGCCGCAGAAGTGGCCGAAGCCGGCGGCAGCACGGAAGCGGTGGACGCGGCGTCTGCCGCTTTTTCGCTCTCGGTCACCGTCTCCTATGCGCCGAGTCCCCAGACTTCGGCGCTGGCTGTCACGGAAACCGGGCAAGTGTTCGGGCCGTACCCCGGCAGCGTTTCGCCAAACGGCGACGGCACATACAGCCTGAGCGTTGGGCTGGCAAGCCTGCCGCAAGGCCTTGCGGCAGGTCCGGTCAGCGTTCAGCCCGGAGACATCCTCGGCGGCGCGTTCGTGCCGGCGGCAGGCATCGCACCAATTGCCGGCCTGCTGCAAAGCACCACCGCAGAAGCGCCGCCGCTCGACCTCGACTTTGCCTGCGGCCCGTCGCTGACATCCATCGCCGAAAATGGCACCCACCTTGTCGCCGGCTCAGACGGGTTTCTGCACCTGCTCCTGTGTGCCACGGATAGCAGCCTCGGCGCAGCGGTAGACCTCACGGCCTTCCCTGTGCAGATGGCGGCGGTCCCGACCAGCCCGCTTGCCGCCGACTGGCTGCCGGCCACCTGGCTGCCGCGCACGGCGGCGCCGGCAGGCTCGTATGCCACGCTTGCCGCCGGGCCGGATAACGAGCTGGTGCTTGCGTCCGGCCAATACTGGCTGTATGCCCGCGTAACGGTCGGGCCGGAAGTGTACGAGATGAAGTCGTCAGCCCCCTTTCTGGTGCGGCCTTAATTTCCAGTGTCCGCTGGTTGAATGAAATCGAGATGAAACAAAAACGTCTGCCACCCTTTGCCGGGTGGCTTTTTTCTGTCCTCCACTGGCCCTCCCCGGAAGGTGTGGAGTGGTTTTGCCAAAGGGCGGCCTTGTGGTGGGTGATTCAGCTCGCCCCTGCCCTGCATCTGTTCGCCGTGTCTCCCTCGTTTGCGGGCCTCGCTGCTTACGGCTCCGAAGGCCATTGGCAGATGCTGCTCCTGCTTCTGCTGGCAACCCAGACCCTGGCCGTCCTGCTCGGCAACCTGTGGATGCGCGTCGGGACCCTGCTGCTCTTTTCCGGCATCTGGGCCTTCATCGCCGGGATGTTCTGGGCCAGCTCGCCCCACTTCCGCCTGTCCCCGGTGCCGGGCCTGACCCACACGGCGGAAATTGCAAGGAACACCGGCATCGGCGTCTATGCCAGCCTCGCCGTGGACTGCGCCGTCGTCGCCATCCATCTCTGCCGGCTGCGCTACATTGACCACTTGGCCGCCAAAGAGCGGCCCGCAGCCAAAGAGCGGTCCGCAGAGCGCGGAAAGGCACGAGCGTGAGAAATGCCGCATCCAATCCTTTCTCCGCCGCTCCTGCCACAGCCGGTTTGGATCGGCCTCATCGCCGCGCTGGGGATGCTGACCGCCGCCCTGCTGGGCCTGGTCGGCGTGCTGGTCGGCACCCGCATCAACTGGAAGCTCGGAAAGCGCACCGGCGACATCCAGCAGGCCGGCGTGGGCATCCAGCAGCAGACGGTGGACATTGCGAGAAACGACAAGCTGTTCGAGGAAAACGCCGAGCTTCGCAAAGAAAACCAGGAGCAGTACACCGCCAACCGCCAGCTGCGCCATGAAGCCGAAAGCTGGGACCAGGAGCGCCGGACGCTCTGCCGCACGGCGGATGCCGCCGAAGAGGCACGCCGCGCCGCCCAGGGGCGGGTGGCGCTTTTGGAAGCGGCTTTGGCCCGGTCGGAGGCTGAATGCAGCATTGCGCTTGCGGCCCAGGCCAGCGCGGAAGGCGGCCTGAAGACCGCCATGAAGACCCTCGCCGAGATCGGCCCCTGTTCCCCCGGACCAGGGGCTTCTTAGCGTTCGGACCAGGGGCTTCTTAGTACAGGGGCTTCTTAGTATTCGCGCATTTGTATTTACTGTTGAAAGGAATCGCTATGACAATCGGTCATCACCACATCTACTTCCCGCGCCTCCATATCAGCCTCGCCTGGCGCAAGGTCCTTCTGCGGCTCGCCGGCATCGGCCTGTACGCCCTGGTCGCAGGGATCGCCAAAGGCGGCGTTCCGCAAACCCTGAACGGCGCAGCGCTGATCCTTGCCGGCGCACTCGTTGCCGTCCTCCTCGCCGCGCCGGATGCGTTCCAGGCCGCCGGCATTCTGCGGGCTACGGCCCCGGACACCGTGCCGCTGGTGCAAGGGCTGGCACAGGCGTTCGCTGGCGGCATTCAAGCAGCCCTGGCCGCGCCTGCGGCAAAGCGCCAGGCGGCGTTCGAGCAGGCCGTCAAAGCGGGCGTGCAGGACGAGATGCGCGTCTATGGGCCGGCCTTGATCGACCTGGCCGTTGAGAAGGCGAACAAGACCAACATGGAAGGCTTCGCGCCCGCCGAGCTAGGGCAGAAAGAGCCGGACGGCCCGAATGCCGCCCCAGAAGCCATAGACGCCCCTGCGCCCGCCCAAGGCGCTCAAATCGGTATTCCTGTCGTCGCAGCTGGCGGGAGTTCCTCAGGTCCGGCAAATGTCCAAGTCATAGACCCGGCAATTGCAGCCACAGGTCCCACCGATGCGATTGAACTGACAGGAGGCAATCAGTAATGGCAACTTCATTTCCCAAAGCCACCACCGGCCCGCTGGCCGGCTTCAGCGTCGCCCCGGTGGACATCGTCTACCTGCTGCACCTCATGGCCCTGTGCGTGTCTGCCGGCATTCGCTACCAGATGGGCGGCAAGGCGCACGACCTGATGGCCGTACCTCTCGACGTCTCTGAGGTGGATTGCAGCGGCTTCATGCGCTGGCTGCTGTACCACGCGACGCGCGGCGCGCTGCTGATGCCGGACGGCTCGTGCAACGAGGGCGACGACCTTGCCCAGCATGGCTTCAAGCCCACCAACCCGGCCAACTGCGCCCTCGCCGACGGCCATGTCCGGGTGTGCATCCACGAGGCCGATGAGAAAGACGACACCGGCCATATCTGGTTGGCTTTGAATTCGAGGACGATGGAAAGTCATGGTGGGGTGGGCGTCAGCGCCCGCGACTGGAACATCATGCTCTCTTCCGGCTACCGGCTTGATGAGCTGGCAACGCGTTGCTACGTCTTGTGCTAGTCAGGTACGTCTTGTGCTAGTCAGAGATTCTAGGGTACATCTCTTCTCTTGAAACCCAACTAGGAGAAGTCACTGTGAATATCCAAAGCTACGCCGCTGACCAGACAGAGCGCATCGCGGCCAGCCTCGCGCATTTTGTCGCCACTACGGATCCCGCCCGGCTTGACTGGGAGCTGCCCACGGAAGGCGCTGGGTACACGCGCAGCATTCTGGACCAAATTGCGGAGTGCGTCGAAAGAAACCACCGCTTTGCCGCACTGCTACGCGGCGAACCTGCTCCCGCCACACTGCTCGCGCCTCGCTTCACCGACGGCCAGGACGCTCAGGCGCAGCTTGTGTCCAGCGCCGGGGAACTGGCCGTCGTCATTCGCGCTGTGGCCGACGACGCTTTGGAGACCCTGATCCAGACCCCACGCGGCGGTGCGCCTATCAAAAATCTGATGCTGGCCGCTTATCGCAACATGGCCTATCACGCAGGCCAAATCAATTTCATCCAAACACTGGCCGGGGATGCCGAGTTTCATGCCCCGCCGACCTGGCTTTAGGAGAAGACCCCCCTGCTTCCTGTTTACCGCAGTACAAATCCCTTAGTACAAATCCCTTTAGGGCGTCGCCTTAGACTGCTTCATGCAAATCGCTCTGCATGGAACGGGCCAAAAGAAGGGGAAAAGCCTGGAAAATGGTCAAAGCAATCATGCTGTACGGGTTTTTCGTAACGGGTACAATAGGTGCGGGACACCGCAAAAGCTGTCCGCAGACTGCCTTACTGGCCTGCCCTCGAACGGGCCGCTTTTGCGGATGTCCTCTTTGCGCCGTTTTATTTTTTGCACTGCTTACTTCTCCACCTTATGCGCCGGGTAGCTCCCTTTGATGACCCTGGCTAAGAACACCCCTTTGCTCTCGGCGTCCTGAAACTTCTGCCACGTCGAAGCCGGCACATCCGCGTAGCAGTACCGGCTGCCGCCGGCAAAGTCCACGTACAAGTTGCCGGGCTTGCCTTGCGGACCCGGCGCGTAGCCGATGGCCGCCACGTTGGACGACTCCACTGGGATCATGTCCACAGGATTGCCCCCTTTTCTATTGCCTTCTCCTCTGCCTTCTCCTCTGCCGGCAGCACCCTTTCGGTGGAAGTTCCGTGGGCGCTGCCGGCACAAAAGCAGTCCAAGAAAAACTCAGTCGAAAACTCAGTCGGAAACTCAGTCGAAAAAAGGCGCTAGGAGCCGTCACCGCCCGTGCCAGCGCCGGCTCCTGCGGCAGGAAGCGGCTCTGGCGTCGGTGCGCCGGGGAACGCCGGCAGCGGCTGACCGCTGTTCAAGGCGTTGGTCGCCGCGTCGATGCTGCTGATGATCGCCGGACTCACTGCGTTGGCCTGAGCCGCAGAAAGCTCGGCATCTTCGGCACTCTTAGCCGTGGCATCTGCGCCGATCTGCGTCTGGTCCTGCGTGATCGTCGCCTGATCCGTCTGGTGCTGCGTGAGCGCGGCTTGCAGCGTGGCCGTCTGGACGCCCTGGTAGGCGGTCAAAGCGCCGAAAAGCGATGTCAGCGCGGAGGTCACGTCCGTACTCTGCACAGGGGCAGGCGGAGTCGTTGCGGTTGTGTTTGTCGTTGTCGTATCGTCGGCCATGTGTCTGTCTCCTCTATGCGAAAAGATCATCCGTGACGATGATGTCATCCGTAAACTTTGTCGAGCAGCGCTTTGGCCTGCTGGAGCCGTAGAAACTGCTCCTGATCACCCGTCACCGAGTTGTCCGGGTGGGCCAGGCTGCTGGCGATGCGAAAGGCCCGGTCGCGCTTCTTCGGGTCCCGCAAAATGTCGCTGACCGTGATTTCATTGGACAGCGCGTGCCGGGCAATCGCCTCGCCGATGAGAAGCGCCGCCGCTTCCGGGGTCTGCGCTCCGATGGAAATGTCCGGCGAAGAATAATCCGGGAGCGCCATCCAGCCCCGGTACTGCTGGCCGTCGGTGCCGACGCCGTACAGACCGGCCAGGCGCAGATGCTCCAAGTGCATGGCGACGGCGCGCAGGTTGTTCTCCCAGCGCGTGAAGCTGTCGAAATAGAGGCGCAGCGGCCCGTGGCGGCTGTCGAACGCGAGAATGATGCCCGGATGCGTGGCGATGGCGCCGGCGCGGGGCAGGCCGTCTTGGCGCAGGTCCTGCTCCCTGAGCGCGATTTGCAGCACGATGTTTTTGGCCGACAGCGCCGCCAGCTCGCGCTTCAAGGTGGTCAGCGTATCTTTCATGGGCGCGGTGAACGGGCCGCGCTCCCGGCCTGCGGGATGCGGCTTGCCCGGCCAGTCCTGGATCGGGCGCAGCGTGAGGTTCAGGGCGTTTTTCAGCGTCAGCCAGTCACTCATGTCGCTTCCTTTCGGCTCCCATAAAGCATCCGGCACACGGAGTAGTCCTGCCCCGGTCTCGGCTCGGCCTCCGTCGCGCGGATCCCGCGTGCGTCCAGCCACGCCTCGGTCCCTTCCCGGTCGCCCATCACGCAGGGGTCGGCGTAGCCTGCCAGATACACCACGACGCAGAAATTGTCCGGCAGCGCTTCTTCGACATGCACATGCTCGACCTGGTAGCCTCCCCGAAGCAGCCTCGTCGCCTCATAGCCGGCCCGGATGTCTTCCGCCCAGTCTTTTGTCAAAGCGAGGCTCCTTCCGGCAGCGGCAGATCAGTATCAAGCGGAAGATGGTGCTTATTGCAGAAGCCGCAGTAGTGCGCGGCGACGTCGTGCTTGTTATAGCTGGTCTTTTCGCACGTCCGGCACTTAATCCACGCCGGCTCGCCTTCCAACGTCAGTTCCTCAGCCAGCTCGTAGGGCAAGCGGTCGTAGTGGCGCTGCATGATGCCTTCGATGACGGCAAGCTCCGCTTTCAAGGCTTCCTGCGGATGCGTGCGCCGCGCCTTCCAGTCCGGGTGAGCGGCGTCGTCGTTCTCCAGCGTCCAGACGTTCGGGCCTTGCAGGGGAAACACGTCCATTCCGCCGGCATGAAAACAGTGCGGCACTCCGTCCGCCAGGCACATCCCGGTTTCCTGTGCAACGGCCTCAGCCACCGGCTTGTCCGCGAAAGGCACGCTGATCACCATCCAGGGGTCGCCGAGCCAGGGGAGGCGCATGATTTGGAAGTCGTCGTTTCTCGCCGTGCCGGGCTTGTAATGCTCGTATTCCAGCCGCACCGCAAACAGGCCCATCCCCAGCCGAAGCACCAAGGCCGCAATGAAGAGGCGCGGGTGGGTCGTCCCCATTTTCAGGAACTCGGCATCGGTCGTCTCGGAGCCTCCCAGGCCCTGGCGGATTTTGTTTTCGATAGGCGTTTTGGCCGACTGAATTTTGTCTTTGCTGGGTTCTTTTCGGGACTGTGCGCTGCTCATTCCGGTTCTCCTGCGTCTTCGGTCTCGCCGTCCACCCATATCGGGTCCGGGCCGTCCAGCGCGATTGCATCCGACGGCTGCGCTTTGCCGGCGTTGATCAGCGAAAGCGCCACCCGGGGCGTGACCACCGGCTGGGCGGCTTCCAGGTCATTCTCCGGGCCGATAGCAAGCTCGGTCCCGTGCCAAAAGCGCCACAGCTCCCCGTCGATCATCCACGCTGTCCCGACGGTGATGTCGATAAACTGGACCCGGCTGACGTTCTTGTTTTTGCTGACGCTTTTGTTCATGGCTGCTCCTCTTTTTGCGCTTTTGAGTTTTGGGCTTTTGAGTTTTGGGCAAAGGCAAAGACCTTCCGTCCGTCCACGTCCACCGGGTTCAGCCGAAACAAGCCGCCGCCGGTGTAGTTGCAGGGACCTGTTACCACCGGGTGTGCCAGCCTGACGTCGCCCTTACCCGTGAAGGCATCCTGCGCCCCGTCTCGCCAGCGCCCGATGCAGGAAAAGGCCACCGCCCCTTCCGGCGCTCCGGCGTCTTTGTAGTCCTGCACCGACTGCGCGAAGCCGCACACCGGGCAGACGAACCGCCACTGCATTTGGTCGGAGCCGAACAGGACGACGCCCTCTTCTTGCCATTCCTGATTGGTCATGTCAGCTGTCTCCGCACATGTCAGTCATCTAGCTGTCTCCATGTCCCGGTCCGGCAGCCGGCGCAGCCGTGAACAGGCCGGCCTCATCCGCGAACAGAGACGCGCCCGGCAGCTCAATCTCCATTGACTTCAGGGCCGCGCGGATGAAGCGCTCATAGGCCGCCTCATACTCCGCCTCGCTGGCCCCGTCCGGCGGGAAGTGCCGGGCGCAGGCAACAAAGCCGACGCCGTCCAGGGAGATGACGCGCGTGTCCGAGCCGCCGGTCAGGGGCGGGATAGCCGCGCCGCACAAAATGCAGTTCATTCTTCCTCCTCGTAGCCCGGCAGCTCTTCCAGCGGCGTGTAGCCCGGCGGCATGGCTTCCGCGAGACTTTCCCGGATGAGCCGCTGCACCTCGGACGCCGGCTCCGCCTCCAGCTGGGCGCGGGTCGGCACATGGACATTGTGTTCGGCGAGCTTTCGCAGCAAAGCCGCTTGATAATACGCCCCCGGCTTTTCCACCTGCTGCCGGCGCGGGTTGTCCATGCGCCGGCGGGTTTCCCGCAGCGCCTGCGTCGCAAGGTCCGGCAGACTGTGCTCCTCGCAGATGGCGAGAAGCTGATAATGCCGGGACTCGCTGCCGACGTCGCGCAGCTCCTGGGCTAAGGCGACCGACTGAGCCGCAAGCGAGCGGCCCCGAAGGTTCGGCGGCGGAGACTTAGGGTTCGGCGGCGGAGACTTAGGGTTCGGCGGCGGAGATTTGGAGGTGCCGTTTTGAGAAACATTGGTCCGAGGAAGCTGGGGAGGTGTTACGCTTGGAGGCGTTACGGGCAAAGCGTTACCAACGTTAGTAACGTTCAACGTTTCAGAGTCTGTATTTAAATTCTTAGATTCTAAATCTAATCCGTAACGTTGATCGTTATCGTCGCCCGCCCGCGAGGAGCGTAACGCCTCAGAAGCGTCACTTTCTGCGCTTTTTTCAGGCTCAGGCATAACGCTTTGAGACCCGTTTTGTAACGCTAAAGCGTTACTTTCTGCGTCAAAAGCGTTACTATTTCCGTTTCGAGTGTCTGTGGACGGCCGGCCTTGACCGTTTCGCGCTCGGTAGCGAGCCTGCCGCGTGGCGTTGCTGCTGCGGGCAATTCCGTTGCTGCGATGTACGTTACCCGAACCGTTACCATTTTGGCCGGCGGGACCGCGAGGGGGAAGATCGCCTGCCGCATCCAGAGGCGCGTCCGGCCAATCCTCATCCAGCCCGTTCCACTCCGCAAAGTCCAAAACTTCAACGGAGACGCAGGACAACAGGGACAATTCCCCGTTCTCTTCCGGGGTGTCATACTGGATGTCGATCAGCTCGATGCCGGGGGCGGACAAGCGCACAAGCCGCTTCAAGACGACTTTCTTGTCCAGGCCCAGCTTTTTGGCGAGCATCGGCAGCGGCATGGCGGGAATGATGCCCGGCTGCCGGCGGTTCATCGCGGCCAGCGGGCAGAAGTGAAAGGCGAAGTCCGCCTTTTCGGGCTTGGTGAGAAGCCGCACACGGTCGTCGGCGGCAAAGAAGAGGGGGAAGCACACGGATTGCATCAACGGAGATCACCTCGCGTTTCTGCGCTCATTTCTGCTCCCGCTTCCACTTTCGTTTGGGCCGCATGTGTGGTATTATGGCAAATGTCGGGGTGTTGTTGCATTGCGTGTTTTCATCCTGGCGAGCCGGATTGTTTCTCCCGGCGGACGCGCAGCGGGGTCAGCCGCTGCGCGTTTTTCTTTGTTCGCCATTACCGGATAACGATTATTCGGTAATGGTCTTTGCTTCCTGCTTCCAATCCTCTTTGGGAACCTGTTTTAGAAAGTCCCACTGGCCGTCAGGGACGGGCGCTCCGGCCTTTGCTAAAGCCGCCTCGGCAAAGGTGAGGCCATCCATCGCAAGCTCAGACGTCCAGCCCGGTCCGGTCGCCATGCACAGCACGAGAAAGCGCAGGGCTTCCACCGCTTGACGCAGCTCCGGCGCAGCGCTCATCAAGGCGGCGTTGGCTTCCACCGGCAACTCTTGACGGGTCTGGGGATCGGTGGGCAGCACGAAGGCTAGGTCCCGGCCTTCGCTCAGGATGTAGGCCATGTGACCGTGCCGACTGTCTGCCTCCCACGGTCCCGGCGTGTGAACCGGCGTGTGAACCGGCGTATGCACTTGTTCAGGCATCTTCTGCTCTTCCTCCCTCAAGCCACGCGGCCACTTTGTCAGGGCTGCCCCAGGCAATTGCCGGAAAACCGTTATTCAGCAATTGTCCAATCAGCTTCAGCTGAACAAGCCAAAGCGACGGATTCGCCCGGCTGACCGCCCCGGCAAAGTCGTTTTCCAGGCAGCAGCGCAAAAAGCCGCCCGTCTCGATGCAGTCCACGAGGTAGCGGCGCAAACCTTCCCGCAGCGCAACGCCCAGCCCGGCCATTTCTTCCGAGTCCAGCAGCTCCACCGCTTCGGCAATCAGTCCGGCATGTTCAGAAATCAGTCCGGCATGGGAGTCCGTTCTTCTTTGGGCGACGTTCATTTTTTCACAGTCCCAGCTTCGCCAACTCGCTCTCAATCAGAGCGTCCGCCTCATCCGTCGTTGCCGCTAGGCCGTGCGAGATCAGCAGGCCGTTGATGGCCGTCTCCGCCGCGGTGATGGCGGTCGGCGCAAGCTCGGCCACAATCGTGCCGGCCGCTGTCACAAAAGCGTTTCCCGCCGCCACTTCCGTGGTTTGGACTGCGGTTGATGCTGCCGCTTTCGCCTGTGCGTCATGCAGCAGATCAATGTTGACGCCGAGCAATCTAGAAATAACAGACATTTCGTGTTCTCCTTGTTGCCAATCAATAGCCGAATAGCGGTTATTCGACTGTTGCCTTTTCTTCCTGCTTGCGCCCCTTGCCGTCCCTTCAGAATGGCCGGATCGTCGCCGGATCGTGGCCGGATTATGGCCGGGTAGACTTGCTTACCACAGTGACCTCGAACTTCTGCACGCGGCTGATGCGCCGGCCTGCGTCGTCCACCAGGTCCAATCCCTTGAAGCACTTCAGCACCTGCATTT
>CAXTER010000043.1:0-44804 GCA_964243345.1 uncultured Armatimonadales bacterium | reverse complement strand
CTGGTGAAAATAGGCTGGCAAGTTGCAGTCTAACAATGCGCTGCACCCGACGCCATCGCCGCGTTTGCCTTTTCGGGTTTGTGTGGCTGTGCTGGCGTTGTCGCGGGTGAGCTAGGTCGTTAGACCGCTGGACATTACGTTGTGCGAGGCATGAGCAACCCATGACTGAACCAGATAATATTTGGCCTCCACCCCCGAAAATACTGTCTCCACGCAAGGGAGTTTTCAGAGGCTATACTTGGTTAAAATCTGTTGCCTGGGTGCTATTCTGTTATGCGATATGCTTGACATTCTTATATATTATGTTCCTGTGGAATCATCCAGATATATGGAAACGTCCAGAGAACCTATCCTTTTGGATTGTGCGCTTTTTCCCGTTTTGGTTTGCTATTCATATGATCATTCTGATATGTCTGCATCTGCCTCTCATCATGCTGTTGCCGCGACGATTAGGAACCAAAAGTGTAAATTAGCTGGCATTAGCCTCGGCCTCTTGGGGAAGTACTCTAGCCGTAGGGTTGTGGTGTCTCTACAACTATTTATTGGGTGGTTATGATCCAACCCGTGACCCATATACGGGTCTCATTAATTGGGGCTGCGGCCTCTCAACTGTTAGCATAGTTCCTTTATTGTTTGTCGGTAGTGTGACTGGCTACATCGCGGGCCACCTATTTATGAGACAAAAAGCCCAACAACCAGCGGTCTAACAATGCGCTGCACCGGACGCCACCTGCGCGTTTGTTTGTGCGATGTGGAAAGCTTTGCAGTGCAGGTGTCGCTGGTGAGCTTTGGCGTCGGGCGGTGTCACTTGGGCTTTTCGCCGGTGCGGCTGATGTAGATGAGGCCCATGACTAGGAGCAGAATGCCTAAAATGCTGAGGAGGGTGCCGACGGAACTGTAGATGAAGGGCAGGCCTTTTTCGCCGGTGAGGGAGGACTCCGCGCCGACGAGAAGCAGCTTGCGAACGATGGAGAGGATGGCGACGACCAGAAACGCACGGACGACCGGGCGGGAGCTGCGGTCCCGCAGGAAGGTCAGGGTCGTGTGCAGGACTTCCAGCAGGATGACGGCAAAAAGGATATTGCTGAGGAACTCGATGGAGCTGAGGATGAACGGGTCCGCCGGATGCTCCGACCCGGCGGTCATCGGCGGCGGGTGGATGGCGTTTGCGACCAAAGGAAGCTGGTGGGCGTAGGAGAGGCAGGCGTAGGCCAGCACGATTACGGTGAGCGCCACGAGCAGCAGAGCGACGGCGACATGGGCAAGGTCTCCCAGCAGGTTGAGCCATTTGAGCATTCCTTCGGGAATGCTGCCGGCTTCTTCGGGTTCCGGCAAATGGTGGTCTTCCATCGCTGTCTTTCTAAGAAGTCATTAAGGTTAGCTGTCGCGCTCGACGATATAGTGGGCTAAAGCGCGAAGAGGATCGGCTTCGGGGCCGAAGCCTGAAAGGGCGGCGAGGGCGGTATCGGAGGCGCGGCGGGCGAGGGTGCGAGAGGCATCGATGCCGAGGATTTTCGGGTAGGTGGCTTTGTCTTGCTTGAGGTCGCTGCCGAGGGGTTTTCCTAGTTTTTCGGCGTCACCTTCTAGATCTAAAATGTCATCGGTAATCTGGAACGCGAGGCCGGTCTGGGTGCCGTAGGTGTACAGGGCGTGCTCCTGGGCTGGGGTCGCACCGCAGAGGCGAGCGCCGGACAAAAGAGACGCGAGCAGGAGAGCGCCGGTCTTACGCTCATGGATAGAGGCGACGGTGGCTTCGTCGAGATCGCTCCGGCCTTCGCTTTCGATGTCGGAAACCTGGCCGCCGACCATGCCGCGTGTCCCGGAAGCGCGGGCAACCATCTGAACGGCGTCCAAAACGCGGCCTGCGGGAACATGGACGCGGCACTCGGCGATGAGGTCAAACGCGAGGGCGAGCAGGGCGTCCCCGGCGAGAATTGCAAGCGCTTCGCCGTAGACGACATGGCTGGTAGGGCTGCCGCGCCGCAGGTCGTCGTCGTCAATGGCTGGCAGGTCATCGTGGATTAAAGAGAACGTGTGGATGCACTCGACGGCGCAGGCCAGGGGAATGACCCAGTTCACATCGCCGCCGACGGCTTCGGCCCCGGCAAAGACAAGCAAAGGCCGGAGGCGCTTGCCGCCGCAAAAGAGCGAGTAGCGCATGGCTTCATGCAGGCGCGGCGGCAGCGCGGCGGCGTCGGGCAGGTAAATGTCAAGCGCGTGGTCGGTGAGGGCGCGGCGCTCGGCAACGTAGGCGTTCAGGTCAAAGGACATTAGAGGCCCCCACCCCCGGCAGTTCCTACCGACCCCGGAGCAACCGCACCCGACTCCCCCACTTCGTGGGAGAGGGGTGAAGATGAAGACAGGGTGGCAGTTTGGGCGGCGGTGAGGGTATTCCGCAGAAGCATGGCAATGGTCATGGGGCCGACGCCGCCGGGGACGGGAGTGATGGCTGAGGCAATCTCAAAAGCAGCGGCGTAGTCAACGTCGCCAACATCGTGGGTTCTGCCGGGGACTCGATTATAGCCTGCATCCAAGACAACTGCGCCCGGCTTGATCATTTCGCGGGTGATCATCTCCGCTTTGCCAGCGCAGGCGCAGAGGATGTCGGCTTGGCGGGTGATTTCGGCGAGATTGGGCGTCCGGGAATGGCATATGGTCACAGTGGCGTTTTCCTGTAATAACAGCAGCGCAAGCGGCTTGCCTAAGATGACGCTGCGGCCCACGACAACGGCGTGCTTGCCGGCGATAGGCAATTGATAGCGGTGCATCAGCTCAATCATGCCCGCCGGGGTGCAGGACTGAAACGCGGGCAGGCCCGCGACAAGGCGTCCTAAAGAGATTGGCGCGATGCCGTCCACGTCTTTGGCCGGGTCCATGAGTGACAGCACGGCAGGCTCGTCAATGTGCTTGGGCAATGGATGCTGGACCAAGATGCCATGCACGGATGGGTCGGCGTTCAGCCGAGCAAGGCAGTCCGCGACTTCGGCTTCCGAGGCGTCCGGGCCGAACGGAAAGGTGCGCGAGCCAATGCCGGCACGGGCGCAGGCGCGTTCCTTCATCGCAACATAGGTTTGGGATGCGGGATCATCGCCTGCCAAAATTGCCGCAAGCACAGGCACAACGCCTGTTTGTGCCGTCAGCACCTTCGCCGCCGCCGCGACTTCCAGGCGAATCATTTTGGCTGTCGCCGTGCCGTCGAGTAAGATAGGTGTGGTCATGCTCTTCCTGATTGAATCATTAGCGATCGGGATTTCGCGCAGCAAAGGCATGGTTTGCGCCTGACGCTGTTTTCGCAAACGGCGCCCAAGTCCCTGGGCGCGGTCAGAATTGCTTCCTCTGGATCCCTTGCGGGATGGCCCTTCCCCTCTGCTGCGGTTTTATTGTACCCACACTGTTAAGGCTGCACTTTGTTCACCAGTGCATCTCTGAGCGCAGATAGGCGGTCAGCTCGGCGGCGATTTGCTGATGCTGGGCGATATCCGGGTGGCCGCCGCAGCCGCTGTTCCAGCTTCGGGAAAAGAAGAACGTGCCGACATTTTTGTCTCCCTGCTGATGCACTGTCGCGGCGACTTGGGTGAGGTTGTCTTTCAGATAGGCAGTGAGTTTGGCGTCCGCCATTGGGCTGGACAGGCAGATGATTTTGGCTTTGGGATAGGCCGCTCGGACTTGGTGGATAAAGCTGACGTAATTTGCCTGGAACGCAGCCGGGTCCTGCTCGCCATCGTTCTGGCCCAGGCAGATGGTGACGGCGTCGGGCTGGTAGCGGCTGAAGTCCCAGGGTTCCGTGCCGTTATTGAGGTTCATTTTCCCGAAGACATCCGGCATGGTGAATTTCATGTCGCAGCAGCTATGCATGAGGCCGATGCCGGACACGGAAGTTTGATGCCACTGGGCATGGAGGGCGCGGGCGGTAGCCGGCCCGTAGCTGAGGTATGCGTTGTGCTGTTCATACCACTGCCCCTTACCGCAAGGGATGGTTAGATCACTGCTGGCTCCGCAGGTGATCGAGTCGCCGATAAATTCCACCTTCCGCTTCGGCAGGGAGGATGGTACAAGACCGGCGCAGCGAATCCCAACAAACTCCAGATAGCCGATGCCGGCTTCGGTGTCTTTGCAGATAGTGATCGTGTGGACGCCGTCAGGAAGACCGGCGGCGGGGATGGTGTTGGTCTTGCCTGTGGTTTGAACCCGGAACGGCTTTTGGTCGTCCACGGCGATTTCCACAAAGTTGTGCGATGTGCCGTAAAGAACTTCGTCGTTTAAGACAACGTCGCAGCGTGTTCCCCGAAACTTGGCCTGGACGTAGGTGCCCGGCGACCAGAAGCGGGGCAGCTTTGGGTTCGTAAAATCCACGCGCCCGACGTAGTGAATGTCTTTGCTGTCGGCTTCAATTAAAGGCAGAGAGGCCGCGTCCGGTGCGCTTTTTGCCCAATGCGCGGCCACGAGAAAAAGCGGCAGCAGAGCTGCCAAACACAGTCCCAAGAACGCAAGCCGCTTCATTGCTTTTGCTCAGACTTCTGGACGGCGAAGGGTCCGAAGGCAGGAATGGATGCGCCGGTGGTGTCGGTGATGCTGCAGTAAGGGTTAAGGCCGTAGCCGTACCAGAGATGGAGTCCGGCGGGCGAAGGGTCGTCGTTGAGCTTCAGAACAGCGTCGCTGCCGTCTAGAGCAATTTTGTAGATGAGCGCGGCTTCGGTGCCGTCGGCAGAGCGCAGGCTGAAGCCGGCGGGCTTGCCGGGTGCGGTGAGGCTGCCCTGAACATTGGCAAACGAGATGCGGAGCGTATGCGCGGCGTCATCATGGGCAATGGATTTGAGCGCAGGAGCGGGCCGCCCCAGAGCGACGGACGCGAGGCGTTTGCCGAGGGATTTCAGGCCGGGCGTATCAATGTGGATACCGTCGTCAAGGCCGCAGTCAACGGCGGAAACCATGCCGACATTTGGAAGCGTGCTTGACAGGAGACGCTGGGATTCGCGGACGCTGTTCCAGGATTGAACCAGGCCGGGATCGGGCGCGGTGACAAAGCCGCCAAGCTGCACGAAATAGAAGGGCAAGTCGGGCTGGCCGAAGTCGGCACGGAAGGACTCAATTAACGCAGTCATGCGGGCTTCATACAAAGGCGCATCTTGAAGATTGGCATCGGACTCGCCTTGATACCACAAAATGCCGGCGACTTTGCCGCCGTTTGCGCGGACGCGCTCTAAAGTTGCGCCGTAGAGCGACTCGCCGCCCATGTGTTTGCGTGACGGCTCCCACTGCTGCATGGAAGTCCCGCCGTGGGCCGACGGGATAAGGCCGATGGGAACACCGGTCGCTTCCACCATTGCTTTGGCGAAGGTCAGACCAAGACCGGAGCCTTTGGCGCGGGCGGTCTCGCGGGGCGCGGGAGACGACGGCATGGGCAGTCCCCAGATGGCGTGGTGGATAGGGCGCGGGGACTCGCCAAGCCAGTGCAGCGGCTCTTCGGCGATGGCCCATTGTTCGCGGGACTGGAACGAGTGCACCATCGGGTGCGGGGTTTCGAAATCCACCAAGTCCCCTACCCCTTCCATGTTGCTTTGCCCGGCCAGCACCCACAAATCGCCGACAAGCACATGCTGTGCGCCGCCGGCTTCCTGTGGCCCGCCGGCGGGCAGGGTCAGCGTTTCGCCGTTGTCCAAAGTCACATGCGCGTCGCCGTCGGCATCACGCTGAAGCACTTGAAAATCAGAAATGGTCATTTGGCGTCCTCTTCGGGTGTGAAATTGAGGTGCATTCGGCTGGCGGTCGGCGCGGTCTGGCCTTTGTATTTAGAGCCAAGCTCCGGGTGGCCGTAGGGCCGGTCGGCGGGCGTCGTCATGGCAAAGAACGAGATTTGGCCGACCTTCATGCCGGGGTACAGGCGAATAGGCAAATTGGCGACGTTAGAGAGTTCCAGCGTGATATTCCCGTCAAACGCTGGGTCAATATACCCGGCGGTGGCATGAATTATTAAGCCCAGCCGCCCTAAAGAACTTTTTCCTTCGACGCGGCCCACCAAATCATTTCCTAGTTTGATGCGCTCAACCGTGTTGCCGAGGATGAACTCACCAGGATGAATGATGAACGATTCGTCGGCTCCGACCTCGATCAGCTCGGTGAGGTCCTCCTGCACGGCTTTGGGGTCAATGCAGGAATACTTGTAATTACGAAAGACGCGGAAGCGGCTGTCCAGGCGAACGTCAATAGAGGCTGGCTGAACTAGGGTCTCATCGTAGGGCGTCATCACAATGCGCCCCTGTGCAATGCCTTCTTTGATGCTGTGGTCGGAGAGAATCATAGGATATTAAAGCTTTAAGAGGGTTTTCTTCATCCATAGGTAGCGCGGGCCGGACATTTGGGCGACGGTCTCAAACCCGGCGGCGGCGGCGCAGGCGGCGGCGGGAGGGTTGTCACGGCTGACCCGGAGCCAGACTTCCGGGTAGGGGCGCAGCTCGGCAATGAACGCGCAGAGGCGCAGCAGCATGGCCTGTCCGACGCCTAAAGAGCGCAGGTCGGGGGCGACTAAGAGGTGCTGGATTTCGATGTCCTGCTCGACTACGTCATCAACGATCTCGGCATACGCGGCCAAATCGCCGTCCCGCCGAAGCGTAAGAGCATAATCGGCTTCGTAAGTCCATGCCGCGACGTCGCCGGGCGTCAGTGGAAAGTCATCTTCGCCGGTCAGGAACCGCACTTCGTCTACGCTGGAGGCCCAGCCGGCGATTGTTTCCGCTTCCGGCATCGCAAGCGGACGCAGCTCGTAAGCGTTCTCAAAGGTCGGCATGGCCTGTGTCCTCGGAAATGCCCTCAGCAGGCTCATTGCCGCGCGGCTGCCGGGCGAGTGCGCCGAGAACGCCGTTGACGAAGCGGCCTGACTCGGCGGTGCTGTATTTTTTCGCCAGCTCGACGGCTTCGTTGACGACGGCGGCAACGGGGGCATCGGGCCGGTACAGCAGCTCGTAGGCAGCGAGGCGCAGGATGTTTCGGTCGACGGCGGCCTGCCGGTCGGGGGTCCAGTCGGGCGTGAGGGCCGCGATGCGCGGGTCAAGCTCAGTTAAATGGTTCAGCGTTTCGCGCACTAAAATCTCGGCGTATTCTCGGTTTGCGCCTTCAAGCTGGGACTGAGCTAGGGCGGCTTCGACGACTTCGTCTACCGGCTGCCGTCCGAGGTCAAGCTGGAACAGCATCCGAAGGGCCAGCTCGCGGGCTTCCCGGCGAGTGCTGCGATTGTCGCCGTGTGCGTGCGAATGATGTGAACTGTCGGGTGTCATTGTTGCTGTATTGTACCCGAACGCCGCCGTTTTGCCTGCGCCCTTTGCTGCCCTCTTGCCTGTCCTGCCGCTCGTTTTACGGCGCGTCCCCGCCGCCAGCGCATCGGGGCGGGGTCACGCAGGCTGAGGAGCAGGCCGCCGAGCGCCGCCATGCCGGCAAAGAGCGACAGGGCGGCGTAGCCGTCCCACGGATGCGCGGAGTCCGGGGCAAAATGCGCTTGCTTGTAGAGCGTAATGCGCGTAAAGTAGACAAAGCCGTAGGCGCTCAGGGCAAGCATCAGGCCGAAGCCGCCGGGGACAAGGAAGCGCGGCGAAAGCAAGACGCGCGGGGGTTTATGGCGAAACTTGGCGTGGGTCATTTCTTATGCTGATCGCAAATCCGTGATTGTGTAGACGCCGTTATCTTCAAACAGGCCGGAAAACATCAAGACAGGGTCATTCCTTGAAACTCCACAAGCAAACGCAGGACCAGGCTGGAAATGACCGACGGCGTCGGCTGAACGGTGTCCCGCGTTCCACAACAAGTGGGCTTGACTCAGTCTCACGGTCTAGGGGGCGGAGGCCAAGCGTTTGGGTCATTCTTATCGCTTCTATAATCAACCATAGCAACAGCTTTAATCGCCTGATGGTAGCGCCTATAACTGTTAAACCTCCAAACAATGGCTAGAACCATAGCAGCAATTCCGCCGAACGGCTCTAAGCGATTTATACTCCACAGGTTCCATCCCGAAGCAACAAAGTCAAAGACCGCCACAAGTGCCAACACAAAGCCAGCACCAGCGAAGGCTATTGTGTTTAGGATGAGCGATCCGAGATCACCATCTCGTGCGGATAGGTTTTGCATTTGTTTATCCCTCAACGTGCGGTTTCGTGGAATTGCCAACATTAATTTCCAGCCGAAGTCAGAGGCATGATGGGTCAACTTCTTGCAGGCGCTTGATCATTTTTGCGGCGCGTTGCCATGCGCTTAGTTCCCAGTTATCTTCCCACCACGCCTTGTTAAACTCTTCGTGACTGGCTTCAGGCATGATCCGAGCAAGAAAGCGCATTTCCTCTTGATGACAAAGACGCTCTACTCGGAGACGATACAATTTGTTGTACTCAATGCCATGCGACTCAGCCTCACCATGAGTCGCTTCGTGAACTAAAGCGCGGGCTAAATGCAGCACATACCCTTTTTCATTACCCGCAAAGTCAAACTGTTTTAGGTCAACATAGCAGACCTTGAAGGGGTGGTTGTACTCCGCTCCCCCTAAACAGGCACCGTTGACAATATAAGCAAGCCTCCGTTGAACACGGCGAAATTGCCTTGGACTGCCTTCTTTAATCATTTCCAGTGCCTGAATAAAATGTTTTCTATTCTGCTCCCTTCTTATCGGGTCAAATTCGTCCACGTCACAGATTTGGATGCCTTCATATATCTGCACCACGTTCTTGTTGTAACCCCATCGAAGAACATGAGAAAGTAGTTTTATGAGCATCTTTCGCATGTATTACCTCGGAGTATACTGTACCATTTGCGAGAAGAAAACACGCGGCGGTTTGTGGCGGAACTTGGCAAGAGTCATCGGGAGGTTTTCAGAAGTGTGATGCGTTCCAGGCCATGCGTTTCATGCTGGGGTGTCTAGGAATCTGATGCTGAGATTGGGATAAACCGATAGCGCCATGTTCATCTGGCCCGGATGTTTTCCTTCGTTAAAGACATCCTTCCAGCCGTCATCGCGTATATAGTAGAAGCGCCCAGGTACGACAACACAGCTTTTAAAGACTAGCGACTCGCCCCACTTCTCAGTCTTGTACAGAATTGGCCCACGCACTGCCAGAGTGTATTCAATCAGCGGTTTATTTTGGCCTTCGGCAGTAAGTGAAAGATTAACAATGCTCTCAAACGGCCAAATTACCAGTTCCAGCACAGTGTCATCGCGAGTAGTCGTATATAGATAGGCTGCGCCGAAGTCTTCAATCTCAGGAACTTCAACTAAACATTCGAGGAAATCCTGTGGGTTCCAATCAAGTTCCGACATTGCGTCACCTCCTGCTTCACCACAATATTCATTCCGTGACATGAGTAGTGAGAACTTGGTCATGACTTCTGCAACTGCCGGTTTCGCCTCTTTTCCATGTGCTTATGTACATAGTCCTGAAGAGGGACGCCAACAGCGCCACCAAAAGCATCCATTCCGTCGCCAGCCCACTTTGCTGGAGAAAATGCCGGTGGCAGGACAGCGCCGAAAAAGTAACACAAGAGCCAGTGTGCCCCATGCAGACAGACCCACATCATAAGCCAAAGAAGAAGCCATTCCACTACCTTTTTCATCGCGCTGCCTTCTTGTTCCTCTACTCCGTGCCATGGGTGGCGAGGAACTTGGTGTTGAGGTCGCCTTTGCGGAAGGCGGCGTTGGCACTTTGCCGTTTATGCTGCCGCCAGCACAGCGTCAGGCGTTAAAGTCTTCAGGCCAGGCACAAAGGCGATGAAGCGCACAAAGTCGGCAGGGTTCCAGGTGAGAATGGTCTGAATGCCGGAGGCCACGCAGACAGCGACAAGGCGCGTGTCGTGAACCTGCTTTCCAGAGACGCCTGCAAGAAGGCAAAGTCTGCGCCATTCTGGAAAGAAACCGTCTTCCGGCAGCAGCAGAAAAAGCGCCCTGAAGCGGTCGAGTTCCGCTTCCACATCTTCAAGCGCCAGCCCTAGACCATTGACGGCGAGGGGCCGGGTGGCGACGGCACGAAACTCGACAAAGTTTTGCGGAGCGACACTGAGTCTCTCTTCTTCGCCAGTCAACTGATCCATCGCGGCTTGAGTCGCGGCTTCCCGTGCGTCGTTTTCACCGGACAGGCGCAGCAGGCAGGAGGTGTCAACAAGAACGCTCAAGGAAGCTCCTCATCATAGATCGCCTCGCGGCTTGAGGCCTCCGCAGAAAGCACTACTCCACGCGCAGGACCGTTTCGGTAAAGCAGCGTTTTCCATTCGGGCGATCCTTGAGTAAGCGGCAGTATACTCGCAGGAGCTTCCACGAGGAGCGCGGCGGCCTGCTCGGAAGAAAGCAAGCCTGCTTCTGAAAGCGCATTCGCTAAAGCCTTGCGCCGGGCAGTGTCGAGTTCAGCAGGTATTTCAAGTGTGAGCGTCATTTTGTTTGCCTCGTCGGATGTTCATCAAGATGCAGTATACCCTGCGCCATTCATGGCATGGTTCTAAAGCGCAATACGCTTCAACGACTGCGCGACGGAAAGCAATTCGTCGAATGGACGTGCGTTTCCGCCCATGTTGACCGTCTCGACCTCATTAAGATGCTGTGCGATCTCTGCTTCCGTCGCGTTCCCGGCAAGCAAGTCGTAGAGGCCGCCAAGATAAGAGTCATATTCATCTTGAGCCATTGGCTCATTCACGATACCAATGGGGTCCCATTCTTCCAGCAGCACTCGGCGCATTTGCAGTTTGGCGGCTCGTATTTTAGCCTTGTCGTGCATTTGCTGCTACTCCGTGACGTGGGTGGCGAGGAACTTGGTGTTCAAATCGCCTTTGCGGAAGGCGGCGTTGGCGAAGATTTTTTTGTGGTATTCCAAATCGGTCTTGACGCCGGTGATTTCGACTTCATCTAAGGCCCGCTGCATTCGGTTGATGGCGGCGTCGCGGGTATCGTCCCAGACAATGATTTTGGCGATCATGGAGTCGTAGTAAGGCGGGACTTCGTAGCCGGCGTAGACATGGGTATCTATTCGGACGCCGAGGCCGCCGGGAAGGCGCAGGCCGGTAATTTTGCCGGCCGAGGGCGCGAAGTCGCGAGCGGGGTCGCGGGCGGTGAGGCGCACTTCAATCGCGTGGCCGGTCCAATGAATGTCGCGCTGGGAGAACGGCAGGCGCTCGCCGGCGGCGATTTTGATCTGCCATTTGACCAAATCTAAGCCTGTGACCATTTCAGTGATGGGATGCTCAATTTGGAGGCGTGTGTTCATTTCCATGAAGTAAAACTTGCCGTCGGGCGCGGCGATGAACTCAACCGTGCCGGCGTTGGTATAGTTTGCGGCTTTCGCGGCTTTCACGGCGGCGTCGCAGATGCGCTTGCGGACATTGGGGTCTAAATGGGGCGCGGGCGCTTCTTCGACCATTTTTTGGTAGCGCTGGGTTTGGAGCGAGCAGTCGCGCTCGCCGAGGTGCAGGACGTTCCCGTGCTCGTCGGCGAGTATTTGGACTTCAATGTGCCGGAAATGCTCGATGAACTTTTCAATATAAACGTCGGCATTGCCGAAGCTTGATTCGGCTTCCACTTGGGCGGTTTTGAGGATTTTGGGAAACTCTTCCTCGTTTTGAACCACCCGAATACCGCGTCCGCCGCCGCCGCCTGCGGCTTTGATCATCACGGGGAAGCCGATTTTGGACGCGACTTTGGCGGCTTCAGCAGGGTCGCGCAGGGCGGTATTCGTGCCGGGAACAATGGGGACGCCAGCCTTTTCCATTGTCGCACGGGCTTCGATCTTGTCACCCATCAGCTCAATCGCCTGCACCGGCGGACCGATGTATTTCATGCCGATGGCATCGCACATTTCGGCAAATGACGCGACTTCAGCGAGAAAGCCAATGCCGGGATGGACGGCGTCGCAGCCGGTGATGACGGCGGCGCTCAATATATTGGGGGCGTTCAGGTACGAACCTTTGCGCTCCGGCGGCCCAATGCAGACGGCTTCGTCGGCCAAACGGACATGGAGCGAGTCGGTATCGGCCTGAGAGTAGACGGCGACGGTCTGGATTTTCAGCTCACGAGCGGCACGGATGACGCGGACGGCAATGTCGCCGCGATTGGCGATGAGGATTTTTTTGAACATAATGGCGGTAACAGATTGCACCGGCACTGGAAGTGCCGGTCTACTGCTGAGTGGAAGTCGCTCCGCGACTGAAGAAGAGCAACTGTAAGCTAATCTTCAGTGTCGGAGACACTTTCATTCGCCAGTAGACCGGCACTTACAGTGCCGGTTGAGATGCAGCAAAAACGACTATTCACCACCGCCGTCGGTGGGAACGGAACTCGTGCCGGGCGGGAGCGTGACGCCGCCGGGGCCACGGGCGGGCGCGGCCTGGCCGCCGGGTGCGGACGCCGGGGACTGAGGCGGCGCGGAAGACTGCCAGTAAGGGCCGGGCGCAGCCGCCGCAGCGGGGGCAGTATCGCTGCTGTTGACGACAACCGGCTGGGCGTTTGGGGCGGCTTCGCCGTGGCCGATGTCTGTGACGGCTCCGGTGGACGCATCAAGCTGGAACTGGCAGCCCTGGGCTTTAACGATGTCGTCGGTTGCGCCATACTTTTTCAGCGCCTCAAAGCTGCGCGGCGGGCGGTCGTTGTGGTCGCCTTTGTACATTGTCACGGCGTCGTTAATTTGGGACTGGTAGATGCTGCACACGGAGCCGTAGGCTTTCTGCTCGGCGGCGGGCGCTCCGTTGTGAGAGCCGGCTTGGGGCTTCAGCACTTTGGCGTAGTACCAGGCTGAAAGAATGGCTATGATTGTCAGGGAAACGAGAATGCCGACCAGTGACCATTGCCCGCGCTGATAAACGGCACGATTTCGGAGTGTTTGCATGGGATCGTTCCTTTGTTTCAGGACACGGATAAACGAAAAAGCGCCCGGCCATAGTCCACCGGAGCGCCGTCTTCCACAAGAACGTCCACGACGCGCCCACTTTCCTCGGCGGCGACATCGTTCATCAGCTTCATGGATTCGATGCTGCCGATAATCTGGCCGGCTTTGACTTCGGAGGCCAGAGACAGGGGCGGAGCAGCGTGGTAGAAGATACCGACCATCGGCGCGGAAAGCAGCAGAGCCTCTTCCTGCTCAAGCGTGGCTTCTTCGGCAGCGTCAAGCAGCGCAGGCGTCTCCGGCAAAGACACCTGCGCTGCCGTGGGCTGCGTAACGCCGCCGAGCGGCCTGACGGCATGAACCCGGCAATGCTCAGTCTCAACAGAGATTTCAGAAACGGGATATTCGCCCAGCAGCGCGACGATTTTTTCGGCAAGGTCTAAGTTCATATTGCACTAGATTTTGAGCGTGAAGCAGACATAGTCCACGAGCTTGAGAGCCTGAGAGAGCAGAACGACAGCGAATACGAAAACCATGACCCAGGCGAAAAGAGCATAAGAGTCGCCGTGCAGGAAGGTGAGGCCCGCCCCGGTCCCGCCGAAATCAAAGCGCTTTGCGGCAGCATCCATGACGTTCAGGAAATGGTTGACAAGGTGCTGAAGCCAGGCGAAGTTCAGGACCAGCAAAGCCGGGATGCCGACAAGCACTCCGGCGGTCAAGGCTTTCTGCTTTTGGCGCTGATGCTCGTTGTAGATGACGCAGCCGCGGCAGCGCTCACGCTTGGCTTCCGGGGTCAGCACTTTGCGGGCACCGGTTCCCATGGAAAGCGCCTGGTTGGCACGGGTCATCTGATCTTTCCAGTCGGGCGCGATCATGGCCTGAAGGACAATGCGCTCCTCGCACATGCAGCCTTCTTTGCGCCGCCAGCATGGGCCTTTCTTTTCCAGATAAATGGGGCATTTGACCCGGACATGGTCTTTGCAGAATGGGCCTTCCCAGCAGCGGCCCAAGAAAACCTGCCTCTGAGTGCTGGCCTTCTGCTTTTGGACCCCATGGCCGTACTTGGCGTTTGCGCGGTGGACGGCGGCGATGTCGGCGGCGGAGGCGAGGCGTCGTCCGATGTCCACCATTGTCCAAAGGACGCCAGGAATGCCGAACATCCAGGCCAGCGTCCCGAAGTCCGTCAAGACAAGCTGGCAGGCGTTGCTTGCGGTACGGTGGGTCATGCCGTAGACCTGCTCGGTCAAAAACGACACTCCCACGCCAAAAAAGGCCGCGCCGCCAAGCAGCCAGTAGCCAACTCCTTCGGCGCGGGCGCAGGAGACGAGCAGCGACACAATGAGAACAAAGCTTGCGCTCTGCAATAAGCGAAAGATGAGCGCGATGTTTTCCATCTGCTGGGCGCGGGCCGCGCCTGCAAGATGCCCCATTGCTTCATGGGACCAAGCGCCGCTCAGAAGACCCCAAAGCAGGTACAGAGACAGCAGGCCGCAGGCCAGAGCGGCAATGCCCATCAGACGTATGGCAAACTCATCCAGCTTGCGATGGCCGGTTCCTCGTGCGCTGCTTCCCTTTTTCGCACGAGGAGCACGGGGCAGAGGGGCTTCGGTTAAGTCGATCCGTTCCGGCATAAACAGTCACCTTTCAAGCAAATCACGGCCTGAACTACTTGACTCTCTCCAAATACTGGTCGCTGCGGGTGTCAATCTTGATTTTGTCGCCAAGCTTGACAAAAAACGGGACAGTGACCACAGCACCGGTTTCGACGGTCGCGGGCTTGCCGCCGCCGCCGGACGTGTCGCCTTTTTCGCTGCCGGCGGTTTCGGTCACTTCCAGCTCGACAAAGCTCGGAACTTCAATGCCGATGATGTTATCTTTGTGGCTGAGAACATTCAGCTCCATGTTTTCTTTGAGATACTTGACCGTGTCGCCGATTTGGTCTTTGCGGACACTGATCTGCTCGAAGGTTTCCGGGTCCATGACAAAGTAGTCCGCGCCGTCGTTGTACAAATACTGCATGGTCTTGCGCTCTAAAAACGCCTGCTCCATGCGCTCGCCGCCGCGCCATGTTTTTTCAATCGTGCGCCCGTTTTTGATGTTTTTCAGCGTCGAGCGCACGAATGCACCGCCCTTGCCGGGCTTGACATGCTGAAAATCGGTAATCGTGTAAATATCATTGTCCATAATAATGGAAATGCCGTTGCGGAAATCACTGGTATCCATAGCCGAACTAAACGCTCCTAAAAACTCAATCTCTTTGGTTAATTATAGCATATTTTTGGCGTGTCTCAGGGCAAAGTTTGTGTGTCGAACTTGACAAAAATCCACTGCGCGGACAAAGCCGCGCCGCTGCTGCCGGAAAAGTAGAACACTAAAGCGCCGTCCTGACCCTGGCGGTCGACGTGGCCGCTGCCGGGCTGCTCTCCGGCATTGAGATGGATGTCATGCAGGCCGGTTCCTTCGGAGTAGGTCGTGCCGTAGGCCGCCATCAAAACGCAGGTTTCGGCGTAGTGGGTCACAAGCGTCTGCAAGTCGCCCTGCTGCACCGGCGCGAAGTCGGCGTCTTTGAGGCCGAGCGCCGCGTAGCTCAGCGGAGTCTCAGTGAAGCTTTCCGGCGGCAGTGTCCCCGTCAAATCTTGGGGCCAGTCCGTGAACAGCACATTGGACTGGTCGGTGGAGTGGATATTGAACGCGCATTCGTACAGCCCGGCAAACGTGCCGCTTGCGACTTTGATCCATAAATAGACATGGTTATCGTCGGGCCTCGTCGCGCCTTCGGGGACAAGTGTGGCATGGTCAAAGGTTCCAACAAGCTCGCCGAACTGCGACGGCGGCAGGCTGCCGGACATGCGTCGGGCAAAGGAGAACGTCGGCAGGTTTTGAGTGTCAGGTGTCATCAGCGGCTCCTTAAGAAACAGACCTGCCCTTCAGGGCGGGGCATGGTCAGCCTTTGTATACAGTTTCTTAAGGAAAAGAGTTTCGGCACAAATTAAAGGCGGCTTGCAGAGCGGCGATGGGATCGCCTTTCGGGGTGAACTCATGGCCGATAAACCCCGCGTAGCCGGTGCCGGCGATGGTGCGAAAAATCGGCGGGTAGAAAATCTCCTGCGCCTGGTCTAAATCGTGCCGCCCTGGATTGCCTGCCGTGTGGTAGTGGCCGAATGCCGCAAAGTTCGTTTCAATCGTGCGGATCAAATCGCCTTCCATTACCTGCATGTGGTAAATGTCATACAGCAGCTTGACGCGGGGAGAAGCAATCCGGCGGCAGACTTCAACGCCCCATGCGGTCCGGTCGCACTGGTAGCCGGGATGGTCTACCTTGCTGTTAAGAAGCTCCAAAAGCAGCGTCACCCCGGCCTCTTCGGCGGCGGGCGCGATTTGGGCCAGGCCAAGCACAGCGGCTTCCAGACCCGCTTCGTCTGATTGTTCCGTCCGGCGATTGCCGCTGAAAACGATCAAGTTGGGGATTTGATACTTTTGGGCCAGCGCAAGACTCGTGTGCAGCTCCGCAATAAGCGGCGGGTGCAGGGCGGGATCGTTCCAGCCCCGGTCCAGGCTCTGCTGCCCGCCGTGCGCGGCAATCGTTAGGCCCAGATCATGCGCTCGCTCAAAATGTTCCTGGCCGATCAGCTCGACCGCGTCATACCCGATGACTTTTGCGGCCTCCAAGAGTTCCGGGTCGGGAACGCCCCGTCCGGCGAACGTCCACCAGCAAAACGACTGACGCAATGGCATACAGTTTTCCTCTGGGTTTAGTTGCGGCAGAGTGCGCCGGGTTTCCTGCACGGGATTTTGGCACTCCGGCCTTTTTAGCACTTGTGCAAGCAGGCAATTTTTGTTACAATAAGCGCAGAAGTCATCTTTAAGGAGACGGCGCGATGGTTTGTTCCCAGTGCCGGGCGAGCGCCCCGGACGACAAAAAGTTTTGCGGTGAATGCGGCGCGGCGCTGGCGGTTCCAGAAGCAGTCGCGGTTCCGGGTGAGGACGGCGCGTTTTATTGTTACCGGCACATGAAAGCCGTGACGCGCCTGCGGTGCGGGCGATGCGAAGCGCCCATCTGCCCGAAATGCACGGTCTATACGCCTGCCGGGACGCGCTGCCGGCCCTGCGCGAAGAACAAAATCGCGCTGCGTCCGGCGGGGGTGCTGCACGGCGCAGTCGGCGCAATCTCCAATGCCGCGCCCGGCGTGGGCCGCCGGGTCTGGTATCTGGCGCTGTGGTATTTGATTTTGTCGTTCCTGCGTGGGCCGTTTGAGTAGGATGAAAACCAAGGAGTGATGTCAATGAACTTGCAGCCTGCGCCGCTGAAGGCGGTTTCCATTACCGACACGTTCTGGCGGGAGCGCCAGCGTGTGAACCGGGAGGTGACGATCCCGGCGGAGTATCATCAGTGCGAGATCACCGGGCGCATTGAGGCGCTGACGCTTGCGCCGGTACCGGGGCAGCACATCTTTTGGGACTCCGACATCGCCAAGTGGATTGAAGCGGCATCGTACAGCCTGACAACACATCCTGATCCTAACGTGGAAGCGCTTCTCGACACGGTGATTACGCTGCTGGCTGCCGCCCAGCAGTCCGACGGCTACTTGAATACCTACTTTACGACGGTCGCACCGGAAAAGCGCTGGGCGAACCTGCGCGATGACCACGAGCTTTACTGTGCGGGTCATCTGATCGAAGCAGGCGTCGCCCATTATCAGGCCACGGGCCGGACAGAGCTGCTGGATGTCGTGCAGCGCTACGCGGAATATATCGGCATGATTTTCGGCACGGAGCCGGGGCAGAAACGCGGCTACTGCGGGCATGAAGAGATCGAGCTGGCTTTAGTGAAGCTGGCAGGCGTCACAGGCAAGGTCAAGTATTTGGAGCTGGCCCGCTACTTTGTGGACGAGCGCGGGCGTCAGCCGCATTATTTTGACGCGGAAGCGCGGGCGCGTGGCGCAGACCCGAAAGACTTCTGGGCGAAAAGCTACGAGTACAATCAGTCGCACCAGCCGGTGCGCGAACAGGGCCAAGTGACCGGCCATGCCGTGCGCGGCATGTACTTGTATTCAGCAATGGCGGATTTGGCGGCGCTCACGCACGATGCGGGCCTCCAGTCAGCCTGCGAGAAGCTGTGGCACCATCTGACGTCGGCGCAGATGTATGTCACTGGGGGAGTCGGCGGGTTTGCGGCGAATGAAGGCTATGGCGCGGACTTTGATTTGCCGAATGAAACCGCCTATGCCGAGACATGCGCCGCAATCGGCCTTGTCTTTTGGGCTTCTCGAATGCTGCAATCGGACTGCGATAGCCGCTACGCTGATGTCATGGAGCGAGCGCTCTACAATGGAGTCTTGAGCGGCGTATCACTGGATGGGACGCAGTTCTTTTACGAGAACCCGCTGGCGAGTATGGGTTTTCATCATCGGCAGGACTGGTTCGGCTGCGCCTGCTGCCCGCCGAACCTCGCTCGTCTGCTGGCTTCGCTCGGCCAGTATGTTTACTCGCATTCGGAGACTGATCTTGCCGTGCATCTGTATGTTCAAAGCCAAACCGAGTTAGCTGTTGCCGGGCAGGCCGTCACGCTGTCGCAGATAACCGAGTATCCCTGGCAAGGCCAGGTCACGCTTTCTGTTTCGCCGGCCGCGCCGGCCAAGTTTCGCCTGCGCCTGCGTCTGCCGTCCTGGTGCCGCACTCCTGAACTCTCGCTCAACGGCATCGCCGTCGCACTGGAAATCGTGCGCGGCTACGCGGTGCTGGAACGCGAGTGGCTGACCGGCGACACGGTGACGCTCTCGCTGCCGATGCCGGTGGAGCGCGTTTATGCCAGCCCCCAAGTCGCCGCCGATTTGGGCCGGACAGCCTTGCAGCGCGGCCCGATTGTGTATTGCTTGGAAAGCACCGACAACGGCCCGGACTTAGACTCTTTGGCGCTTTCGCCGGATGCGACGCTTTCGGCTGAATTCGAGCCGGACCTGCTGGACGGCGTGGTTGTCCTGCGCGGAAAAGCCCAAAAGCCTTCTTTGGACGGCTGGCAGGAAGGGCTGTACCGGCGAGAGCCGCCGGTTCCGCTTCCGGTTCCGATCACCGCGATCCCCTACTTCGCCTGGGAAAACCGCGCCGGCGGCGAGATGCAGGTTTGGATACGGGAATAAAGACCATGTCCTAAAGAACACGGCTCCTTAGCTGTGGCTGAAAAAAATCAAGGAGAACACTATGTACAAAGGACTTAGCCCCGGCGCTATCGGCGTTTCCGCCGCGACTTTGGAAGACAGGCTGGACGCGGCAAAAATCGGCGGGTTCGGCGGTGTCGAGATTAACCCATCGGAGATTGCCGATTTAGTGGAAAGGCACGGCAGCAGCGCAGTTGCGGCGCAGTTCACCGACGCCGGCCTGCTGCCGGCGGGCTTTGGGCTGCCGGTGGAATGGCGCGGGACGCAGGAAGCGTGGGAAGAAGGCTTGAATAACCTGCCGCGCCTGGCGGCGGCGGCGGCGGCGATTGGGGCGACCCGGACGATGACCTGGATCATGCCCTGCTCCGACGAGCGGCAGTTTGAGGAAAACCGAGAGTTCCATGTCACCCGGTTTACGCCGGTCGCCAAAATTCTCAGCGACCACGGCATTGCGCTGGGATTAGAGTTTATCGGGCCGAAGACGCTGCGGGACACGCAGAAGTTTCCGTTCATTCACACAATGGGCGAGATGCTGGCGATGGGCCGAGAGATTGGCCCGAACGTCGGGCTGCTGCTGGACTCGTATCATTGGTACACATCGCACGGCAGCCTAGACGACCTGCGGGCGCTGACGCCGGAGCAGGTGGTGGTGGTGCATGTCAACGATGCACCCGCAGGCGTTGCGGTGGACGAGCAGCAGGACGGCGTTCGGGACCTGCCGGGGGCCACCGGCGTCATTGACATTGCGGGCTTTTTGCAGTCTCTTCAGGCCATCGGCTACGACGGCCCGGTGACACCGGAGCCGTTTGTGAACCTCAGCAGCCTGCCGTCGGACACCGCGCGGCTAGAGCGCATCGGCGCGGCCATGACTGATATCTGGCGTAAAGCGGGGCTGGATGCCGCGTAGGGGCAGACCTCACCCAAGGGACCTCACCCCGGCGCAAGCACCGATACGCAGTAATGCTTGCATACCCTCTCCTTGTTAAGGAGAGGGTGGAGACTTGCCCTCCGGGAAGCCAGTGCTGTTTCCGGGTGAGGTGCTTTCCGGTTGGCGGCTAGGGGGTCTGCTGATGCGTCTGCGTGATGGCCTGTGTGATGCGGCGGACAACTTCGCCGCGCCAGGCAGGGTCGGCGGCTTCGGCGGCGTTTTCGGGGTTTGAGAGCGTCGCGACTTCCAGCAGGACTTTTTCGGGGACGGGATTGAAGCGCGGGTCGAGAACGCCCAGCTCACGGCCCGACAAGTCCGAGATTCCGTGAAAGTTTTCATTTCGGCCAAGGTCGCCCTGAACCATCTGCGCGGATAGGGCTTTCGCAAGCGCCGGGACCGCAGAACAGCGGCGGTCAACGCAGACGACGCCGCCATGAGCGTTGGCAGACGAGTCCTGATCGAAATGCAGAGACACAAAGAAGACGTCGCGGGCGGCTTGCGGGTCTTTCTGACACGCATTCCAAACCATGCCGGCGGTTTCAGCCCGTTCCCAAAGCGGGCGCGGCGAATGACGGGAGCGCAGGGCGTCCCCATTTGCGGTCAGGACAGCGTCGTTGGGCCGCTCCGGCGGCGGCTCGACGGCGGCGAGAATGGGGTTGAGGCATCGGCTGCGGACGGTGTAGACGACTTTTGCGCCGTCGGACTGCAGCGACGCGGACAGCTCAGACGCTGTGCGGTAAGTCAGCGCGGCTTCCGACAGCGGCCCGGCGGTCGTGCCGGGATCGGCCCCACCGTGTCCGGGGTCCAGCACAACGGTGACGCCGGACAGCGGCCCGTGGACGGACGTGTCTGCTTGGGCTTCCGGCGCGGGCGGGGACGGGACGGATCGCAGACCCAGGCCCATCAGCACGAGCGTTACCGCCGCGCCTCCTAAAATCAGTCCTGTTTCTAAGCGCATGGGATCATCCTTACTCCGTGTCAAAGTGCAGAATGCCACAGCGCTGTGGACGGAAAAGAACTTACGCCCCCAATCCTCCAATGGCCCGGCCAATGAAGTAGGTCACAATGCCTTCCACTGCGCCCACCGCGGTCATCTCTAAACCGCTGCTCCACCAGGACCGCACCGTGATCATGGTTTTGGCCGCGCCGACGGCGAAGTGGGCCACGAGCGAGATGACGGCGGCGGCAATGATGGCGGCGGGACCATGCAGGAAGAAAAACGGAATAATCGGAATGAACGCGCCGACGGCTGTGGAAACGAAGCCCGATGCCGCCGAGACCAGCGGGTTAGAAAGCGCGTCTTCAGTTAGGTTGAGCTGCTCGGCAGCGAGCGTTCTCAGGAACTGCTCCGGGTCACGTGCCAGATGCGCGGCGGCGCGGACAGCGTCCTCGTGCGGCAGTCCTTTGACTTGAAGCACCAGCGCCATTTCTTCCTGGCCTTCTTCGGGATTTTCTTCCAGTTCGGCCCGCTTGCGAAAGATTTCGGCGTCGTAGATCTCCCGCTCGCTTTTCGCGGCAAGGTACGCACCCGACCCCATAGACAGCGCTGAGGCAATCATACCCGCAAGTCCCGCCAAAAGTACATATTTTTGATTTCCCGCCGTCGCCCCGGAAACGCCGGACACAATGCCGAAGATCGCGCCAAGGCCGTCATTGACCCCGTAAATGGCGTCGCCAATCCAGGACGCCGGGGAGCGATGGCCTTTACGCGCCCGCAAATCGTCGAGTGCCTGCTGCGGGTTCAGTGGCCGGGAGAACATGCGTCCAATCGGCTGGTCTGCCGACGGCGCGGGGGCCAGCATGGCTTTGAGCGCTTTGGAGTGGGCCCGCTCGTCGGCCATGACTTTGTGCAGAATCTCGACGCTTGGTGCATCGCCGAGTTCTTTGAGCTGACGTCCATAAAGGGCGACATGCTTGCGCTCGTCCATTTCAATCCGGCGCAAAGTCGCGTCGGGGCCACCTACCCGATTGACTAATGTGTCGGCGACGCCGGTGGGAGAACCAGTGTAGGACGGCTGAGGTGCGCCTAGCTCTAAGAGCCGCCGCTCCCACAGCTTCGCATGGTTCAGTTCCGCCGCCGCCAGCCCTTCCAAAATGTGCTTCCGGCGCGGGTCGGCCTCTCTGTCAGCAAGGGTTTGGTAGGTGACGGAGCCTTCCATTTCCTCCTGCCAGTTGCTTTGCAGCGCTTTGATGAGCTTGTGATTACTAGTTTCGTGTGTCTGTTCGGTAACGCTCATATTTTGCCTTCGATAAGATGGGAACCGGCACTGGAAGTGCCGGTCTACTGGCGAAAGTGCCTCCGATACGGAGTAATCGGAACGATATACGCAGTAATGCCGTCCTCGGCATACACTGAAGATTAGCTTTATACCTGTGGCATTTAGTCCCGCAGGGGCTTTCACTCCATAGTAGACCGGCACTGGAAGTGCCTGTTTATCCCTTCGCAGCCTGACACTTCGAACAAAGCCCGTAAAACTCGACACGCTGGGCGTGGATTTCGTACCCCGACGCCGACTGTGCCAGCCCCGGCAGTCCTGTCAGCCCCTCTACCTCAACGTCTTGAATCTCGCCGCATTGCGTGCAGATGACATGGGGATGAAAGTGTGGCCGGATACCGTCGAAATGCTGCCGCCCGTCGCCGGGCTGGATTTCCAGCACTTCGCCCATCTCGCGCAGCGTGTCCAGCGTCTTGTAGACCGTAGCGAGGGAAGTCGTCGGGGAAATCTGCTTCACCTGGGCATAGATTTCTTCGGCGCTTGGATGCGTGTTGGAGCCGACGAGTGCCCACAGGATGCACAGCCTTTGGGGTGTAATCCGGTGTCCGCTGCTGTGAAGCTTTTGCCGCAGGTCGTCTACCCGCGCGTCAATTTGTGTTTGCATCGCTTAAACAGAACAATTCTTTATAGACAATGGTTCTTGATAATTATGTCTAGAAGTTGTTGATTTGCTGAATGCAGATGCCTTGTAGAGCTATTAACTCTCAGTGGGAGGTCTTTGAGTCGGAGATGGGGGCCATACAGAACTGTCACTAGAAGTAACAAAGACAGCAGCCTTTTTGCGCCGGGATAATAGCCACCAAGAGAAGCAACCTACTAGGCTTGACAGAAAACCGATGCAACCACCCTGAAAAATGCCGCTGGCGTCGGCAATCATTATGCCAACACCATCCCTAGCCCAAGCGTTTGGCGGCAGTGCCGCGACTGCATGTTGATCAGCAATACAATAACCAATTACTGCCCCTGTAACGGTCAGGATAAAGCAAACTGTAAGAACAATATACGTCTTCAACTCTTCCTCCGCCGAAAAGTACCATGACAATTGAAGCGTAATCAAGCCACTTCGCGCTTTTTGCGCGGCTTTGGCTTGACGCTGCGCCGGGCGGCTCGGACGAGGGTACGCAGGGCATCGTTGACTGCCTCAGAGTCGGGAAACACGGCGGCAATATCGGGCGAGAGGGCAACAAGGTTTGTCCCTTGTGCATAGCGTTCTGCATACACGCCGCGCCTGCCGCCACTGAAATCGTATTCTGCCAGCATTTCTACATCTGTGTCCATTTCAGACACGACAGCCAAGTTATCCTTCTTCATAATTTTTTCTTTCTCGCGCTGTTGCTTCTCGTGCGCTGATGAGGCGAATGCTGCCGCTTCTCTCGGCATGCACAACGACCAGCAAGCGCTGACGCTGTGACTGACCTAGCAGCGTAAAACGATCTTCGTTTTCCGAGTGAAGCAGGTCAGGAATGAGAATGGAAAGCGGGTCGCCAAAGACGGTAGCCGCTTCTGCAAAAGAGACACCGTGCTTGCCCTGATTGGTTTGGGATTTGGCGTCATCCCACTCAAAACGTAGTTCCACACAGCCATTATAGCAGACAAGCGGGCAAAGTATCTAAGCACCGTGCAAGGCACGCCAGGCGGCTTCGATGGCGGCGCGTAGCTCGGCGGCGGCGGCTTGGGGGTCGGGGGCGGAGGTGACGGCGTCAGTGACGGCGACGCCGTCGGCCCCGGCGCGGAGGCAGTCGGCAACGTCGGCAGGGGTTTGGATGCCGCCGAAGGCGACAACGGGGATTTGGACGGCATCTTTGACTTTTCGGAGCAGAGCCAACCCTTCGCCGGGAGCGTCGGCGTCAAACGCCGGGCCGACTTGAATGTAGTCCGCGCCGCCGCGCTCCGCCGCCGCCGCCCCGGTGACGGTGCGGGCAAAGGTGCCGATGGTGGCTTCGCCGGACGGGCGCAGGAAGTCACGGGCTGCCGACGGCTTGTAGGAGCGCTCGGTCAAAAGAACGCCGTCCGCGCCGCACTTTTCAGCCAGCTCTAAATCGCCGGTGACAATGAAGCGGGCCGACCCGGCGGTCATCTCGCGCAGGCGCAGGGCGACGGCGTAGAGGCCCAAATCGTCGGCGCTGGAGTTGCGGACCCGAAGCTGCACGATGTTGACTCCGCCGGCGACGGCGGCTTCCACGAGTGAAAGCGGGTCGGCTTTTTTGTCGGCCCGCGTCCGGTAAAGCGCACGTCCGGTCACAAGGGTCAAGCTAGGCTGGGGAATATCTGTCACGGGGGTATTGTACCCCAAGCAGGCGAAAGTTAGTGCGGGAAGCCCCCCAGCCCCCAATAACGGGGAGCATGAGTAGGGGCGCACCTTCGTGTGCGCCCTCTTGACCCGCATGCGTCCCTTATCAAGGAGGGCAGGCACAGAAGGAGGGTAGGCACGGGGACCTGCCCCTACGGGTTATTCTTCGCCGCTTTCTTCGATGTAGACGCGCTTTTGGGCCTCTTCAAATGTGGTGATGCCCTGCATGACTTTTGTGGCGGCGTCCTGACGCATGGTGGTCATGCCCCGCGCCATCGCCGCCTGGCGGATCTTGTGGGACGGGATGCGGCTTAATGTCATAGCCCGAATGGCGTCGTCCATGACCATGAGTTCCTGGACGCTGGCCCGGCCTTTGTAGCCGACGCCGCTACAAAAGTCGCAGCCGGCCCCAGCCATAAACTTTGCCTGGTGGAACTCCGGGGAGTCGAGATCGACGCCGAACGCCGACAAGTCCACTTCGGCGGGCTGCGTCGGCCTGGCGCACTGCGGGCAGACTTTTCGGACGAGGCGCTGCGCGAGAACGCCGACAACCGAAGATGCGACCAAGAACGGGTCCATGCCCATGTTCAACAGCCGCGTGATGGCCCCGGCGGCGTCGTTGCAGTGGAGCGTCGAGAAGACCAAGTGGCCCGTAAGTGCGGCTCGGAAGGCGATTTCAGCAGTCTCGTTGTCGCGTATTTCGCCAACATAAATAATATCCGGGTCCTGGCGCAGAATGGCCCGAAGCTGGCGGGCAAAGGTCAGGCCGGCCTTTTCGTTGACGTTGGACTGACGAATGCCGTCGAGTTCATACTCAATCGGGTCTTCAACCGTGATGATGTTGACATCGGGCGTGTGGATCTCGTGAATGGCCGAGTAAAGTGTCGTGGTTTTGCCGGACCCCGTTGGCCCGGTGGCTAAGAATATGCCGTGCGGCTTTCGGATGAGGCCGTTTAACGACTTCAAGTTGCGCTCGGAAAAGCCGAGCTGACTGAGCTGGGGCCGGACACCGGATTTGTCGAGAATACGCAAAACAAGGGACTCGCCGTACTGGGTCGGCAGGGACGAAACGCGCATGTCCACGGCACGGCCTTCGACGGTGACGGAAATGCGGCCGTCCTGGGGCAGACGGCGCTCGGCAATGTTCATTTCCGCCATGATTTTGAGGCGCGACGAACACGCAGGCTGGAACTCGCGCCGGATGCTGTCCACCGAGCGCAAAGTGCCGTCCTGCCGGAAGCGCACTTCCAGTGAGTTGCGGCGCGGCTCCAAATGGATGTCGCTTGCCCCGGACAAAATGGCGTCGGTCAAAATCTTGTTGATGAACTGAATGACAGCGGGCTGGTCGCCGCCGGACGCATCCAAAGCGTCGGGCAGGCCGGTGGCCGTTTGCCCGGCGGCAAGCGGGGATAGCGAGCCAGAGAAAACATCGGACGCGCGTTTGTCTTCGGGGCGAGCGGCAGCGACGGCAATTTTGGCGGGAACGGGCGACGGGCGCGAGGCGGCGTCAGGCTCTGCTTTCGCTTCCGGCGGCGCTGCTTCCGGTGCGGGGCCATACCAATGGCTAATGGCGGCGAGCAGCGGCGCTTCGGTGGCAATGGCGGGGGCGATCCGCAGGCGGTTCGCCGTGGCAATTTTGTGGGCGGCTTCCATGACCCGCGCATTCCAAGCAGCGACAATGATTTTCAGCGTCCCGTCGGCGGTTTTCCCGATAGGCAGCAGGGCGTATTTGTGGGCGACTGTTGCCGGAACGAGGGCAAGAACTTCTTTGTCTACCGCGACATCGTCCATCGCCACATACGCGGCGTCTACTTGGGACGCTCTGGCCCGCGTCACGTCTTCCACATCAACAAGGCCAAGTTCCACCAGCACTTCGCCGAGCGGTTTGCCGGTCTGTTTTTGGAACGACAAGGCGAGCGCAAGCTGCTGCTCTTTAAGCAGCCCTTGTTCCAGAAGAAGATGCCCCAGCTCTTTTCGTTTCGCGCTGCCTGCGGGAAGAACCACCGTCATAACTTGCTTTACTCCTGGGAAGATTGGTGTCGAAAATTGTGGGCGCGGGCGCGTGAAAGCAAGAAGCATGGGAATAAATTCCTATGCTGTGGGCGCAGACACCTACCGTCCGCCTGCACGGACGAAGAATAAGGCAACGAACGCGGATGTTCTGCTCTTGTCCGCGAAGGTGGACACTGGGCGTCTGCGCCCACAGCGTAGGAATTTATTCCCATGCTTCTTACTCTTTCGCACCTGCCACGCTTCTGTGAACTCATTCGATGAACGAGAACGCTGTTACTTTTATCGGCATTCGGCATGAACTCCGTTAGGCTTGGACTTCTTGCCGTGAGGCTTGGGCTTCTTGACAGAACAGGTAAGTTGGCTTATGATGGAAGCATGAATACCAAATCCTGCCGCTGCCTGCTGTGCCTGGTCCTTTGTGTTCTTTTTGCAGTCCCAGTGCAGGCCGATCCGACGACTGCACCAAATGGCCCGGCGCGTCCCGTTTCGCTGGCTGAGGCGCTCCGCGTGCTACCGGATGCTTCCGTCCCTGACGGCTCGGTTCTGCTGACCGTGCAGCCGGAGCAAGTCCGGCCTGTTCCTGCGCCGCCGGATACGTCCCCATCAGACACGCCACCCGTGCCGGTGGAAACAGTGCCGACGCCCGCCAGCATTGCCGGGCGTTACGGGCGCTCACTGCAAGTCTTTAGCCATGTGATCGTGCTTGCGCCGCCGACCATGACCGTGCTGAATACCGATCCGGCGCTTGCGGACGTGCCGCTGGCCCAGCTTGCCGGGCAGCATCCGCTGCCGTTTCTGCTGGGAACGCTGACTCAAGGCCAGCTTCAGCAGATGTCGGCGACGGGCCTGGGCTTTGCCGATTTAACTGCCGATCAGCAGGCGCTCCTCAAAGCTGCGCTGCCGACGCCGTTTGAGGTCGTGCCGCAGTCTCTGAAGTCGCCCAGCTACACGCAGGACGAAATCAAAAAGACCGGCGCGGAGCGTGACGAAATTAATGCCCGCATTGCGGAAGAAGCACGCCTATATAAGCTGAACACCCGCACGGTTTCGGAAAGTACCCTGCTTTCGTCGCTGCGGCTTTACGGGTTTCTGGCCCCGGACTTCACGTTTGACGGCGGGGGCGACAGCATCGGCGAACGGTACAGCGAAAACGGGTTCGAGACAACGGGGCCGGACATCCTGATAAACGGGCGCCCTGACATGTTTGCGCCGGGCGGCAGCGGGCTGCAAGCGCTGCTGCGGAGCGACCTGCCGAACGCGCCGAAGCCCAGCGACTTGGACTGGGACCGGAGCGTCCTGACGCGGACGGTTTCGCTGCAAGGGCTGGGAACTGTGGATGACCTGACGGCGCGGCTGGCGAAGGCGACGGGGCTGGAGCTGTACGCAGACACGCGGTACGGCTCGCGCTCACTTCTAGCGAGAGGAAATACCCCGCAGCCGGCGGGTGATGTGATGCAGGCGCTGGGCGCGTGCGTCTGCGGCGCATGGCGGCGGGTCGGCCCGGCGTATGTGCTGACCGATGACGTGCAGGGGCTTGGAACGCGGCAGGAGTTCCTGCATGAGATGGTGCAGGCGTGGAGCAACCGCCTTTCGGCGGCGGGGCAGGACGTGGGCGGTCATCTGGCGGGTCTGGACTGGATGCACGCGCTGCGCTTTGAACCCGGCGACATCGGCGCATTGGCGCCTGCACAGATGGACGCCATCACCAGCGAACACCACTCAAACTATGGAAAGCTGCTCTGGAAAGACCTGCCGGTCCCGCTGCGGACAGGGTTATACGGACAGCTCACGCAGCACTTCGACGGCGACAACATGAACACCTTTGAGGCAACCGCGAAAGGCATCGCAAAGTCGCTGACGCCCGAATTCAAAGTCGGCGTTTCCCTGAATCTGCGGCTGGGTGTGGGCCTGCCGGACACGGGAATTATGACCCTGGGCGATCCGTACCGGGTCCGAATGCCGGAGCCGGCGGCGGCAGCCGCCCCAGAGAAGCCGCAGATTAACAGCGTCGCTTTAGATAAACCGCTGCGCGGGGTTTTGTGTGCGCCGAAGACGCCCGAAGAAGCGCGGGCGGTGGTCGCCCTGCTGCCGCGAATGGGCCTGAACGCGCTGTTTCTGGACGTGTTCACGAATGGCAGGGCGTACTTCCCGAACACGTCCCTGCCGCCAGACTCGAAAAAAGCCGGGGATGTTCTTCAGGCGGCACTGGACGCCGCGCAGGCCGTGCATATTCCGGTCTATGCCGTCGTAGATTTGCTCTGCTGGCGCAAGGACGGCGCGGCGGTGCATCCGCAGCCCTGGCCGGCCCATTTCGCCGAAGATTTAACCGTGAGCGGCGAAGCGCCGGACCGCATGGTCCAGCGTCAGATGGAGGCGCATACGGTCCGGTCGGATTTTGACCGAGAGTATGAGATGGTGCAGAAAGGCAGCCAGGGGTGGGTCAGCCCGCTTGATTCGCGTGTCAACAACAGTCTGCCGCCGCTGGTGCATGACCTCGCCGGAATAAAAGGGCTGGCTGGGCTGGTCTTTCAGGACACCGCCGCGCTGGGCTATTTGGGCGTGGACTATGATCTCGACGAGGAGAACATTGCGCTGGGGTATACGCCGGACAACCGGCTAGCTTACCTGCGGGCCTATCATACAGACCCGATTGACCTTCTTACCACAAACGAAAACCTGCAATTGTTTTTGCCGTTTGAAGGCTCGCAAAGCAGCTTTGAGGCGTCAGTTCCCGGTTTTGAGATATACGGCGCGGCGGGCGGCGGCGTCTGGAGCACTGTGCGGGCGGATGCCGACAAGCGCCTTCTGGCAAATTGCTTTGGAGCCGCCAAAAGCGCCGCCCCCACCCTGCCCCTCTTCATGCGTGAGCGGCGAATGGGAATAACGCTTGACCCGTGGACCGACCCCAAAATACTGAACCAAGTCGCCAGCCTCAACTCGCTGGATCATCCGTTTCATCTCATTTCGACGGCCAGCATCGAAATGTTCAACTACGGGTCGGTGGAAAAGGCGCATCCGGGCCGGTTCGTTTGGGAAGCAAAGGATGGCGGCCCGGCAGGGGACGACGGCAAACGCGCAGGCGGGGAGGTATTTGATTTAGTGACGGGCGGGCCGCCGGAGAACTTACCGGACACGCTGGATAAGCTGGACGTGTTCTTGAAGAAGCCGTAGAGAATTTTGCCGGTTGTAGGAAGACCTCACCCGGTCACAAGTGACCACCCTCTCCTTGGTAAGGAGAGGGTAAGATTGACACACATCAAGGATTGAAGAAGGGCCAGGGATGGCGATGACGAATTACTACAATCGACTGGAAGCCAAAGAAAAACGGCGGGGGCTGCGATCTTCCGAGACAGCGGCAGAGGCTCTGTTATGGGAGAGGCTGAGAGACCGGCAAGTCGCCGGGCTGAAGTTTCGCCGCCAATATAGCGTTCAATACAGCGTTGGGGTTTATGTTCTGGACTTCTACTGCTCTGCCTGCCGCCTTGCGGTTGAATGGGACGGCGAAAGCCACGCATCAGCAGAATCTCAGCAATATGATGCCGAGCGTACCGAGTTCTTGGTGACGCTCAACATCCAGGTGGTCCGCTTTCCCAATGCTGCTGTCCACAACGACATCAACATAGTTCTTGGAAGAATTGTAGCTGCCTCTAATCTTTGACTACTTGTAACCTCTTACCCTCTCCTTACCAAGGAGAGGGTGGTCACTTGTGACCGGGTGAGGTTCTTTCCAGATGAGGCCCTTCAGGCCGGATGCGGCTAACTACCGAATGCGGCGGGGGCGGTCGTCTTCGTCTTCGTCGTCATCATCGTCGTCAAAGTGGGTGTCGTCAATGTCGTCGAGTGCGCCGGAGGAGTCGGTGTAATTGGAGATTTCCTCACCGCGAAAGACGGTCACAAGGAAATCTTCGCGCTCAAACGAAGGCAGATAAGAAGAAACGATGTCATCGTCAATCTGGGCCAGCAGCTCTTCTTCGGTGGAAACGGGCAGATCAGCCTCTAAGACAAGCGTTGCGTGAATCGTGCGGCTTTCCACAGCGAAATGCAGGTCAAGCTGGCCGATGCGTCGGTCTTCTTCCCAGATGAGGAATATCTCGGAGCTTTGGGTGCGGACAAGGCGCGAAAGGCGATAGTGATATGTATCCATACGGTATTATGCCGAAAAAAAGAGACAAAAAGAAAGGGCGGGGATTGCTCCCCGCCCTAGAGAAAGAAAGACACTAGGCCGGCTCAGGCCGGAATGCCGGCAGGCGTCGCGGCTTTTCCACGCCGGGCTGCACCGGCGTGTCGCCCGTGTCTCCGGCGCTTGGCGGCGCTTGGGGCGAGACCGGCTTGGTGTATTCCGGCGCGATTGCACCTTCCATCAACGCAATGAAGTCTTCGCGCTCCAGCATTTCTTTTTCCAGCAGAACGCGCACAATCTGATCCATCTTGGACCGATTCTCGGTCAAAATGACGCGGGAGCGCTCGTAGCACTCGTCAATGATGGAGCGGACTTCTTTGTCGATTTCCAGCGCAATGGTTTCCGAGTAGTTGCGCTCCTCGTTCCAGTCACGGCCCAAAAATGGGCTGCCGTGGCGGGTTCCCAGAACAACCGGGCCAAGCCGCTCGCTCATGCCGTACTCACAGACCATCGCACGGGCAATGGCGGTCGCCCGCTCAAAGTCGTTGGATGCGCCGGTCGTGACCTCGTTGAAGACAGTCTCTTCGGCGACGCGGCCTGCAAGAAGCGCGGAGACATCGTCCATGAACTCCTGGCGCGTTGTCAGGTACTTGTCTTCAACAGGGTACTGCATCGTGTAACCCAGAGCGCGACCACGCGGCAGGATAGAGACTTTATGCACCGGGTTGGCGTTCGGCAAAAGCTCGCCGACAATCGCATGGCCGACTTCATGGTAGGCGATGCGCTCACGGGTCGTCTCGTTCATAATGCGCGACTTGCGCTGCGGTCCGGCGACCACGCGGTCGACGCTTTCGTTGAAGTCGTCCACGCCGATTTTGGTTTTGTCGTAGCGGGCGGCCAGCAGGGCCGCTTCGTTGACCAAGTTCGCCAAATCAGCCCCGGAGAAGCCGGGAGTGCGCCGGGCCAGATTTTGAGCGCTAACTTCCTCAGCCAGCGGCTTGCCGCGCAGATGGACGTTCAGGATCGCTTCGCGGCCCCGGACATCCGGCGGATCAACCGTTACCTGCCGGTCAAAGCGGCCTGGACGCAGCAGGGCCGGGTCTAGGACGTCGGGCCGGTTTGTCGCGGCAATCATAATGACGCCCGCGTTCGGGTCAAAGCCGTCCATCTCCACCAGCAATTGGTTCAAGGTCTGCTCACGCTCGTCATGCCCGCCGCCCATGCCTGCGCCGCGCTGGCGTCCGACGGCATCAATTTCGTCAATGAAAATCAGCGAGGGCCGGTTGGCTTTGGCCGTGTCAAACAAGTCGCGGACACGGGATGCGCCGACGCCGACAAACATTTCTACGAAATCAGAACCGGAAATATGGAAGAACGGCACGCCTGCCTCGCCGGCAATGGCGCGGGCCAGCATGGTCTTGCCGCATCCGGGCGGGCCGAGCAGCAGGACGCCTTTCGGGATTTTTGCACCCAGCGCCTGGAACTTCTTGGCGTTCTTTAAGAACTCGACGACTTCCTGCAATTCCTGCTTGGCTTCGTCCACGCCCGCGACATCGTCAAACGTCACTTTCGGGACGTTTTCGTTAAGCCGCTTGGCTTTGGAGCGTCCAAACGAGAGCGCCTGATTGCCGCCGTTCTGCGCCTGGCGCAGAAAGAACATATAAAACACGAAGATCAGCACCAGCGGCGCGACAACCGTGGCGACCAGCGCCATGACGTTGTCGGAAATCAGCGGTCGGTTGATGTCATACTTGACGCCATGCTCGCTCAACAGGGCGTAAAGTGCCTGGCGCTGCTCAGGGTTGTCCGTTCCAAGATACACCGTGAAAGGGATGTTTCCTTTGACAGTGTGTCCCTGGAACGTATCCTTGTCAAAGCTGCCATCTTGGACATTTGTGATGTTCTTGGTGTTAACGCCGTTGATTTCGCCAACAAATTGCGAGTATGTGTAGTCTTTCGGCGCGTCGCCAAGTCGGAACACTTTCGAGTTGCCCGCCGCAAAAAAGTAAACCAATGTCATCACGATGACAACAGAGAGGATTACGCGAACGATGTTAGTTCTGTTCAAACAAAAGCCTCCTTCCCCGCCTGAAACTTCGTTTGTTTCGACGCGGGAAGATTCTCCTAAATCCCGTAGGGGATAGCACTCTTTGAGAATGGGTTAGTATACCACATTATTGCATCTCAAGCAATCATGCAGCGCTTAGTATACGAGGCTGCCTTTGCCGGCGTTCCCGTCCCCTTCGTACACTTTTCATTATTCCCTTTTAACACGGCGGCGAGGCCGGACGTTCCAGCGGAAGCGGGCGGTTAGAATCGCGGCAACAAAAGCGCAAAGTCCACCTTCGTGGGCTGGGATAAAAATCCTAACCTGCGAGGGCAGGTTTCGTGAACTTGTTGCTGCGGCTTCAGCCGCCTAATCCTTACGGCCATATTTCCCAATGCCAGCCGTCGCCTACCCGCACCGGCAGTGATGCCAGCGTCCCCGCGCCAAGCTCCAATGTGTGCGCTGCGCCGGACGCTCCTGCCAGAAGACGGCCCGGCGGGACGTTTTGAACCACTCGCAGGGTCTGCATTTTGCTGTCCAGAAACAGCAGGTCCAGGGCAAATTTGACGCCAAGTGTGTGGACGGAAGCGACGCCCGGCAGCCAAAGTCCTTCGCCGGGCGGCAGGCTAGGTCGTCCCAGCACCCCCCACCCTTTTGTCAGCCAGTTGTCCGCCCGCGTGACGCAGGCGACGTGCCGGCCGCTAGGTGTATGGATGAGATGGTAGCGGGTCATTCATAACCCGACGCGGCTTCAATTTGGACAGTGCCGCGCCGGTCTAAACGTATGTCCAGGGTGTTCGGCGAGCCGCAGGAAGGGCATTCGGCCTGCCGGGTTTCCGGCCCGTTCTCTTCCAGCACTTCGGCGCTGACGGGAACGGAAACGGCAGTTTGGCAGCAGAAGCAAAGATATTCGGCCATTTCGGGCGGCTTCCACTCGGCTTTTGGTTCTTGAAGCCGCTCCCAGCGAAAATGGATAAAAAGCCTGCCCCAGTTGTCGCCGTCTTTTTCAATTCGGTGGTAACGCGCTTTGACTTCCGGCTGGTCTAAAAAGCGCAGGACAGCTTTTTTGAGCTGCCCGGAGCCTTTGCCGGGAATGACTTCGACTTCGGTGCTGCGCTTGGCCGTGGCTTCGTCCATGATGCCTTTAAGGGCGGCGTCAATGGCGCGGCTGTCGTTATAAATAGGATGCAGGTCTAGTTTAAGCTTCATAAGAGTAATAGGGTTATTGTAGCACATGCAGTGGGATTGGAAAGCGTGGGAATAAAATCCTGCGCTGTGGGCGAAGCGCCTAGTGTCCGCCTGCCCGGACGAAGATTAAGATAGCAGACAGGGATGCTCTGCTCCTTGTCCACGAAGGTGGACGGTAGGCGCTTCGCCCACAGCGCAGGATTTTAATCCTACGCAATTTTGCAAAATGATTAACGGCAGGCTAAAATTGTGCGTCGCCCGAATGCAGTGTGAGAAAAACGGGTAGAATGGCGGCGGCGAAAATTGACATTTAGAAGCTAGGTACGATAAAAACTATGACATTTCGTTCTGCATTGGCGCAGATGGCCTTACTTTGTTTTCTGCTCCCGTCAGCGGCTTTGGCGTCGCACCGGCACCATCATCACCACACTTCGGCACCGGACGCGCCGCCGCAGGTGGTGCTGGATTTGACGCCCGTGGCCGTGGTGCCGTATGTGGTGCCGCCGCCGGCGACTGTCACTAGCCCGATACAGGCCGGCTTTCTAAAGCGCATGAACTTGGAAAACGGCGTGGAAGTGCGGTCGACCCGCTGGATTGAGCCGGGCGATGTGACGACGCGCAATTTGTTTATTCTCAGCGTCACGCAGTCGCTGGAAGGCGGCTTTGATTCGGTCAACCTGTACGACAAAGGCGTTTTGTCGTGGGGCATCATGCAGTGGACGGCGGGAACAGGCAGCCTGCCGCCGGTGCTGACCTACATCAAGCGGCGGCTGATGCAGACCGGGCAGGCGCGGGTCTGGAATAAAGTGTTTGTGGCACAGGGCATTGATGCCGACGCGCGGGGGCTGATTGTTTATGGCAAGCCGCTGGCAACCTCCGATGACATGCGGCTGGCGTTCCGAGGATCAGCGATCCCCGGCAACTATGACCCAAAAATCGCCGGCTACTGGGCGACAGTGATGGCCCGCGCGGGCCGTCAGCCTGCCGTGCAGCAGTTTCAGCGGGAGTATGCACAGCAGGTCGTAGACGCTTTATTGACCCAGACCGTGCCGGGACAGGGCGTGACGGTGGCGCGTCTGTGCGGGGCCGACCCGTATGCCGAGGCGCTGGCATTTGCGCTGTGGACTAACAATCCGCGCCATGCCCAGGAGTATCTAGGGGATGCGGCATTAGCGGCCCGGCATCAGACCAGCCTTGCTGACCCGGCCCTTTGGGGGCCGGGAACATTTCGGGAAGCGCTTTTGGCCCGGTGCCGCGTGTCCCATTTCAGCAACTGGCCGGTTCGCGCAGCCCTTTTGGCCGCCCGCGCTCAGGCGCTGCACACGTCGCCAGCGTCGGCCCTGACCCCGTATGAGCAGACCTGCCAGGCTGCCCTGACCCTGCACAAGCGTCAATTGGCGGCAAAATTGCAGAAGTCGCATCAAGCGCAGATAGCTGCCAGAGCGCAGAAAGCCAGACGGCGCGTGGTCCTGCTGGCAAGCCGGCACAAGCCCGCGCCGCGCTTGGCTAAGGGTGCGCTATAGGCTCCCCCTAGCCCCCAATAATGGGGGAACCAGATGAAGACTAAGTTCAGAATGGCCTGTGTTTGTTCGTCAAGTTCCCCCATTATTGGGGGCTAGGGGGAGCCTACAAGCGTGGTATACTAAAGGCATCTTGAAGCGCTTCACGAAACCCCTAATTATTGCTGTCGTACTGCTGGCTCTTGCGGCAGTCGTGGGCCGGTCAGTTTCAAAGACCCTGCACCCACCGCCGATCCCGCCGCGCACCGTGGCAGCGGAGCGCGGCGACATCGCCATCTTGGTTTCAGAAACCGGCACGATTGAGCCGGTGGACAAAGTGGATGTCAAAAGCAAGGCCGCCGGACGGCTTCTTTCCATTCCAATTACTGAAGGCGAGTTTGTCCAAAAGGGCCAGCTCATCGCGGTTGTAGACCGCTCGCTGATTGACCCGCAGCTTGCCCAGTTTCAGGCCCAGCTTCGCCAGGCAGAGGCCCGGCTGTCCCAAACCCAGGCCGAGTATGCGCTGCAAGTGCAGCAAACGGCGGCGGCGATTGCCGAAGCCAGAGCAAGCCTCGCAACCGCCAAGACACATCTGGCCGTGATTGCCGCCGGCGCTCGCCCGCAGGAGCTGGCCCAGCAGAAAGAAGCCGTGGACCGGGCGCAAATCTCGGTAGACGATGCCTTGCGGACCCAAAAGCGGCGGGCGTCGCTGCTGGCAAAAGGCTTTATCTCGCAGGCGGACTATGACACAGCGCAGGTAGCCGTGGACACGGCTCAAAGCACGCTGGAAACCGCCAAGCAAACTCAGGCGCTGACACAAGCGGGGCCGCGCGTGCAGGACGTGACGGACGCTCAGGCGCAGGTAGCCGCCGCACGGGTGCAGCTTGCGGCTGCCGAGGCGAACACCGGGCAGAACGCCGTCAAATACTCCGACATCGCCCAGGCCCGTGCGTCTGTGGCCCAGATCGCCGGCAACATCCAGCAGCTTGAAGTCAACATCGCCGACACGCGCATTGTCGCCCCAGCATCGGGAATTGTCCTGAAAAAGTACCGCGAAACAAATGAGATTGTCCAGAGCGCGACTACAGGGTTCTCCGATGCCCAGTCCATTGTGGCGACGCTCGGCAGCCGCCTGCAAGTGTCGGTCGGCATCAATGAAGTGGATGTCGCCAAAGTGGCTTTGCACTCTCCGGCGACAATTACCGTGGATGCCCTGCCCGGCGCGTCATTCCCCGGCTCCGTGACTCAGATCGCCCCGGCATCCACCAATGCGTTTTCCAGTGACGGCAGCGCGGCCAGCGGCGGGGCAAGCTCTATTTCCAAGTTTTTAGTGAAAGTCGCGTTTGACCGTAACGACCCGCGCCTGCGCTCCGGCATGAACGCGAACGTCAGCATCATCAGCAAAAAGCACATTCACGCCGTTCTCGCGCCTCTGGAAGCGGTGCCGTTTGAGGGCAAGTCCGGCACGGTGACGGTGCTGACGGCGGCCAAAAAGCAGGAAAAGCGTACAGTAGTGACGGGCCTGCGCGACGACACGCATGTCGAGATTTTGTCGGGCCTTCAGTCAGGCGAAACGCTGGTTGTCCCGCCGCTGGGCGGCTCACAGCGGCGCAAGACCGACATAACGGGCGGCGGGTAGGAACTACCCGTGATAAGAGACCTACCCGTGATAAGAGACCTACCCCGGCGCAAGCGCCTGCCCTCCCTAAAGGGAAGGCAAAGAGTAAGAGTCGTGAGCGATAGCCCTCTTGTCCTCACTTCCGGGCCTTCCCTTTAGGGAGGGCAGGCACTTGTGCCGGGTAGGTCTCTTTCGGCTTATGGCGTCTTATTATGATCTTATTTGAGTCAATTCGTGTTGCCCTATCTGCTTTGTGGACAAATAAGCTGCGGGCGCTGCTGACGATGCTGGGCGTGATTATCGGGGTCATGTCGGTCATCGTGATGATTGCGATTGTGCAGGGCATCCGGCAGTCCATTTTGGATCAGTTTGCCGGCAACGGGGCGAATTTGATTTTTGCGTCGTACCAGCCGAAGCTCGGCAGCGTCTCACGCGGCGGGTTCTCCGGGCTGACGATGGCCGACGCCAAAGCCGTGGAAGACCGCTGCACGATGGTCGGCGCGGTCAGCCCGGATGCGGAAACGTCTGTGACCATCCAGGCGGGGGCAAACCGGCGCTCAGTGACATTGACGGGCGTTCTGGAAACTTACAACCAGACCCAGAACCTGCCGCTGGCATCGGGCCGGTTCATCTCGGCGGACGATGTGGCCGGATGGGGCAAGGCGTGCGTGATCGGCCATAAAGTGCAGACGGACTTGTTCGGCGGCGCGGACCCGCTGGGCCGGGAAATCCGCTGCACGACGGATGACGGCTCGACGGTTTCATTGATAGTTGTCGGAGCGATGGAAGAAAAGGACCGGGGCGGCGGCGGGCAGGACTTCAACAATGCGCTGTACGCCGCGCTGCCGACGGTGCAGAAGCGCTTCACGGGCAGCGACAATATCAACAGCTTTTCAACGCGCTCCAACGAAATCCCGCAAGTGGAAACGGCGGCGGATCAAGTCTGGAGCGTCCTCAAAAGCCGCCACCCGCTGAACTACAAAGACTTTGTGGTGGACACGCAGGAAGGCATTCTGAAGCAGCTTGATACGCTGCTGGCCGGCATTCAGCTGGTGCTGGGCGGGATCGGCGGCTTGTCTTTGCTGACCGGCGGGATTGGGATTATGAACATCATGCTGGTCTCGGTGACCGAGCGCACCCGCGAAATCGGCATTCGCAAGGCGGTCGGCGCGACCCGCGCCGCGATTTTGCTGCAATTCGTCGTAGAAGCGATGGTGGTGTCAGGCTTAGGCGGGCTCATCGGCGTCTCCTGCGGCTACGGCCTGGCGCATCTGATTGACCACTTCGCGCACAAGACTTTGCCGGCATTCGTGCCGTTCTGGGCGACGGAAATGGGCTTTGGGTTTGCCGTGGGCGTCGGCCTGTTTTTCGGCATTTACCCGGCGTTCCGGGCGTCTAAATTGGACCCGATTACGGCGCTCCGGCATGAGTAGGGCGTGAGGCTAAAGAAGCGAGGGAGTGAACTCCTCTCGCTGAATACCATCCTGCGGACGACAGATTGGCTACTGGCTTCTTTTCATCCGAAGGATGTCATTCAGCGAGAGGAATTCATTCCCTCGCGGCTGTGCCTTGCGTTCATTCCCTCGCGGCTGTGCCTTGCGTTCATTCCCTCGCGTTCATGCCAGCCATCACCCGGCCCTGCACGGCTTCGTCGCTGACAATTTCGCCGTCCTTGAAGCGCACGATGCGCTGGCAGTGGCGGGCGACGTCCTCTTCATGCGTCACAATCACAAGCGTTTTGCCTTCCTGGTGCAGGTCTTGAAACAGGGCCATGATCTCTTCGCCTGTCTTCGTGTCTAACGCGCCCGTCGGCTCGTCGGCCATGAGAATGACGGGGTTGTTGACCAAAGCCCGCGCGATGGCGACCCGCTGCTGCTGGCCGCCGGAGAGTTGGTTGGGCCGGTGGTCCATCCGATCTCCCAGCCCGACCCGGATGAGCGACTGCTTGGCCCGGCCTTCCCGGCCTCGTGCGCCGGAGTAGACCATCGGCAGCTCGACGTTTCGGAGGGCGGTGGTGCGGGACAGCAGATTAAACTGCTGAAAGACAAACCCAATTTTGCGGTTTCGGATGCGGGCCAGCGCGTTTTCGTCCAGCCGGGCCACTTCCTCGCCGTCCAAAGCATACGACCCGGAAGTCGGCTTATCCAAACAGCCGATAATGTTCATCAGCGTGGACTTGCCCGACCCCGACGGTCCCATGATCGCCACCATTTCGCCAGCGCCGACATGCAGCGAAATCCCCTTCAGCACGGTCAGGTCCATCAAGCCGGTTTTGTAGGTTTTGACAAGATTTTTAACGCTAATCATAGTTGACGCAGACTTTTTCGCAAACGCACTAAACCTTCCTGGGCGGCCTCGGCGACATCTAAATCAGGATCGGTTTGCAGGCGGGTCAAAGCGTCATACGCCGCCGGGTCACCGAGGGTTCCGAGCGCCCAGGCAGCAGCCCCGCGCACAGCAGCGCTGGAATCGTGTTCCAGCGGCAGCAGTAAGAGTGCTGCATTTGGCTGTCCAATTTGGCCGAGTGCAACTGCCGCCGCGCCGCGCAGGTTCGGCTGCGGGTCTTGAAGGAAGGCTTGCAGCCTGCCGGCGGCGGCTGCCGCCCGCAGCTCGCCGAGGGCAAGCGCGGCGCTGACCCGGACGGCTTCTGATGGGTCGGTAAGGGCTTCAATAAGTGCGGCCTCAGCCGGTGCGCCGCCGTATTCGCCGAGTTCTTCCGCCGCATCGGCGCGAGCGTCTTCGCTGTGGGCGCTTTGCAATTGGCTGATCCATGCCTCAATTTCGCTTGTCACCGGGCTTTTTCTTTCTGTTCTCTTGACATTTATTTTCGGACTGCGTATAATGCTGTTAAGTGCGGGGTTAGTTTAATGGCAAAACCCCAGTTTTCCAAACTGATGTCGAGAGTTCGATTCTCTTACCCCGCTTTCCTCTATTTTGTTTCGTTCTCCTCCCCCGCCCCGTCGCCTGGTAGCTCAGCTGGATAGAGCAAGAATCTTCTAAATTCTAGGTCGAGGGTTCGAGTCCCCCCCAGGTGGCTTTTTCTCCAATTTTTCTTTCACTTATCTTTTTTTCTCCGAAATCGTCCTTTTGGCATTGATTATGCACAGTGCAAGGCTAACGATGCCTGCACCGTAATTGTACAAGGGCAGGAACAGGAGATTGCCGTGTTCACCGATGACTCACATTCCTTGCCGCCTCGGCAGCCCGACGAAGAGCCGGAGCGGCTGGAAGCGCTGCGGCGCTACGGCGCGTTCGGACTGCTCCGAAGCGCGGTCTTTGACGACATTGCGCGGCTGGCGGCCTTTGTTTGCGGGACGCCGCACTCGATGATCAGCTTAGTGGACAGCAACCGGCAGTGGTTTCTGGCAAAGACCGGCATCCGCTCCTGCGAAACGTCCCGCGAAGTGTCGTTCTGCGCCCACGCGCTGGTTGGCAACGAGATGCTGGTAGTGGAAGACACGCAGCTGGACGCCCGCTTTTCCCGCAACCCGCTCGTGACCGGCGAGCCGTTCGTCCGCTTTTACGCCGGCGCTCCCCTGCTGACCGCCGACGGCTACGGGCTAGGAACACTGTGCGTTGTAGACCATGTGCCTCGGACCTTGACAGCGGAGCAGCGGGACGCTTTGCGCTCCCTCAGCCACCTGGTGATGACTCAGCTGGAGTCGATCCGCCTCAAGCGCGAGATGCGTGTTCTCAAGCAGTCTTTGACGCTGGCCCCCGCGCCGAAATAGCAAAGTTTGCGGGTACTATCACGGCATGACGCTTGAACTCGCCGCATCTGAGACTGCTGAGACTGTCGCCCCGAAGTCTAAATCTAAATCCGTTTATGTGATCTTTAACCCGGTTTCCGGCCAGAGCAACCCGGAAGAGCGCAAAAAACTGATTGAGGACGCGCTTGCGGCAGACGGCTACACTTGCCAGTTTATTGCAACAACGCCGGACGAAGGCGCAAAAATGCTTGCCGAGCAGGCGCTTAAAGACGGCGCGGACCTGCTGGCGGTGTCGGGGGGCGACGGCACGGTCGTGGAAGCGATGTCTGCGCTGGTCGGCACTTCCGTTCCCATCGCCGTGCTGCCCGCAGGCACGGGAAACCTGCTGTCCATCAACCTCGGCATCCCGACGACGGTTCCCGATGCCGTCCATGTCGCGCTTTCCGGCAAGCCTTACGCGCTGGATTTAGCCAAGACCGAAGACGGCCATTATTTTGCGATCATGGGCGGCATGGGCATGGACGCCCAGATGATCGCCGATGCCGACCGCGAGGCCAAAGACAAGTTCGGCAAGTGGGCTTATTTCCGGGCGGCTTTGAAGAACCTGCCCCGCCGCCGGGCCTATGTAGACATCTTTTTGGACGATCATCCGCCCCTGCGCCGCCGGGCCAAGACTGTGCTGCTGGCAAACATGGGCAAAATCACCGGTGGTTTGGCAGTCCTGCCGGATGCGTCCCCCAACGACGGCCTGCTGGATGTCGGCATTGTCAAAGCGACGACGCTGGCGCACTGGGCGCACCTGATGGGCAGCGCTTTGTTAGGCCGGGCGCACCGGGACGCCGCACTGGAAGTGCATCAAGCCCGCCGGGTGACGCTCACGCCGCGCCGGGAGCAGCCGGTGCAGTTTGACGGTGAGGACGGCGGACGCACGAAGAAGCTTTCCGTGGAAGTGGTTCCCCAAGCCGTGCTTGTGCTGCTGCCGGCGGACGCCCCGGCGCTGAACCCCGGCTCGGAGGCCGCTCCCGTGATTATTTCCGAGCGCGTCACCCGCCGCTGGCTTCTCGTGCCGTTCTTGATCCTGCTGGCCGCCGCGCTGTTTGCCCTGCGCCCCCGCCGGTAGCCTTTAGGCGCAGTCCGGCTAAGAAGTTGTCCAAGTCTCGGTTGAAGCGTTTTGGCTGCTCAAAGAACGGAGAGTGGCCGGTCTTGGGGTAGCGCAGGATTTGCGCGGCCGGCATCAGCCGGCGGGCCAGCATGATTGTTTTAGGCAGGACTAGAATATCCTGCTCCCCATAAACAATTAATACGGGAACTTTGACCAGTGGCAGCGTCGATTCGGCGGGAACGGTAATCCCCTGAGAGACGGCCCGGAGCATGTCCGGGGAGGCCATTGCCGCCGCGCCGTTCAGCATCACTGAGTCGGACGCGGCGGGCGGGATGTAAAAGCAGTTTCGGACAAACTTGCGTGTTCCCCGCAGGTAGGTAAACAAGTCTGCTGCGCTGAGGTCGCCTGCCGTATCGGCAGGGATACCGGCAAATCCCACTTTAGGCACGATTACTGCATCCGCATAAACAATGCCGGCTACGTCTTTGTCACCGTAAAGATGCAGGTAGTTTGTTAAGACAACGCCTCCCATAGACCAGCCGACAAGGACCGGATGCCGCAGATGGGCGGCGGCGATGACGGTTTTCAGCTCTCTGCCCCACCGCGCCCCGTCCTGATAATAGGCCGCTGCCACAGGTTTCGACGACAGGCCATGCCCCCGGAGATCGTAAGTAATTATCCGGTACTGCTGTAGTTCCGGGCTGCTTACCTGCTTTTGCCAGTTGAGCCGGCTGCCGAGCAGTCCGTGAATAAACACGATCTCCCGCCCGTTGGGATTTCCATGCTCCTGAACAGCGATGCGGACGCCATCGGGCGTGACGGCGTAAAATTGCCGAGGCGCAGCAGAGCAGGCAGGCAAGGATAGGACTAACACGATTAAAGCGCAGAACAAGAGACTCGGAACCGGCACTTCCCATGCCGGTCTGCGAGCGAATAAATGTCCCGGCGGGACTAGAGATGTGTTCACGAAGGCTTCTCCTTAATGCCGGCTAGACATCTCTGCCGATAATCCGCTCTACAAGTTCCGGCTTCCATTGAACATATTCTACTTCCGCGCCGTCCGGGTGCGTTGCCCATAGTCCGAATCCCGTGGGGACTTCCACGCGGGGCTGCGTGATAACCGCGCCGATCTCGAAGAGGAACGCTTCCGCTTCATCCATACTGGCAACGACAAAAGGCCCGACGACAGTCCGGTACTGCTCAATGTCTTCAGGCAGGCCGGCGATGACCAGTAAATCGCCGATGGCAGCCAGTTCAATCACGCCGAACGGGAAGCGCAGGTCGGTGGGTTTGCCGACAAGCCGTTCCAAAAGGGGCAAAGATTCGTCCAGGCTGCGGACAAACATCCGGGCGTAGGTTTTCAAGATTTTCATTGGCTTTTCCTCAGAGACAGTATGCCGCCTCTTAATCAATCTGTCTAGTATGCACTTTTTTGTGCTATACTTCCCAAAACGAAACTGCATCGGGAGAAATAGCATGAAAGAGATAGTCAGCGCGTGTCCGGCGGAGCGGACTTTGCAGGTGGTGGGCGGGCGCTGGAAAATCTTCATTTTGTGGCAGCTTCTCGCCCAAACCCGGCGGTTTTCGGACTTGCAGCGCTGCGTCAACGACTGCATGGAAGACAAGGCAGCCGCAGTCACCGCAAAGATGCTGACCCAGGAGCTGCGGCAGATGGAAGCCGACGGGCTAGTCCACCGCGAAGTGTACGCGCAGGTTCCGCCGAAGGTAGAGTATTCGCTGACCCCGCTGGGGCGGAGCCTGCGCCCGGTGGTGGAAGCAATGGCCGAATGGGGCCGGGCGCAGCCAGCAGAAACAGAGAAGAAAGAACCAGAAAGAAAAGAAACAGGCGCGGCCTCTTGCGCTTCGGACAGTTTTCCTTTATAATACAAAAAGCGATGAAGAAACAAAGCTTTGGGGACACAAATTCAGCGACAAAGGGAATAGCATGATCTTATCACGTAAGCAGAGACGCTTGGCGCGTCGCGCCGGTTGGATGGGGACAATTGGACTGGGAGCGGCGCTTGCGATTGCAGTCGCCGGATGCGGCGGCGGGGGCGGTAACGGCAATTCTAGTGGCAGCGGCACGACTGGGACAACTGGGACGACAGGAACAACCGGAACGACGGGGACAACAGGAACCACCGGGACGACGGGCAGCACCGGCCTGCCGCCGTCGCCGCCGCCGCTTCAATCGTTCACCCAGCAGGGACACTAAAATCAGCCGCACTGAGACTCATCTCGCCCAAGCCATCCTGACCAACCCGCGGGTGGTGCTGGTCTGTGTCGGCGTTGCGGTTGCCGCATTTGCCGGGTATTCGCTGCGCCTGTTTTCGCAGGACGAGCCGCCTTCGGCTCTTTCAGCCGGCGGTTTGCTGAACGCAACCCAGCAGATCACGCTGGAAGCCGATGACGTTCAGGTCATTGGGCGCTCCGCCGGCAAAGTGCGCTGGCGGATGGCCGCGCAGACTGTGGCCCTCAGCCGGGACCGCAGCACCATCACGGTGCAAGGCATCCACAAAGGCGCTTTGTACAGCGCCGGCAGCCGGCCCTCGGTTTCGCTGACGGCGGACCACGCCTCGTACAGCACGCCGTTCGGCGTTTTGGGCGCGAGCGGCCTGGGATCGCTGCGGGTGGACGGCAATGTCACGGCCGTGGTGCTGAGTGCAGAGCATCCGAGCGTCCGCACCCAGAGCTTGGTTTGGGATTCGGCCAGCAACGCGCTTGTCTGCCCCTTACCGGTGACGGCGGCGCTGCCGAAGCTGCGGGTAACGGCAGGCAGCGCCCGGTACGACTCCCCGCCCGGTGCGCCGGAGCGGGGGGTCATGCGCCTCGGCGGCGGGGTCCATGCCCGCTTTGACAGCACGCACGGCCCGGTCACGGCGGATTGTCCCGGCCTGACCTGGGATGCCGCCGGGCAGGACGCGCAGACGACCGGCCCGGTCCAAGTCGCTATCCCCGGCGGCCTCGGCACAGCAAGCGCCAGTCAGATTGAAGTCAACACAAGCACAGGGGATTTGTCCTG
>CAXTER010000042.1:0-45457 GCA_964243345.1 uncultured Armatimonadales bacterium | reverse complement strand
CGCAAATCCTGAGCAACACCACCGGGACGCTCACCGACCCCTCGCCTCTGCCGGGGGCGCTCAACTACTACACGGTGGCAGCAGCCGACAGCGAATCAACGCCGGTCACAAAAACGCTGATGCAGACTGCTGTGCCAATCGGGCCGTTTACCTCCGCCCCCAAACTCATCCGCCGCGTGAACTAGCCCATTCGCCGCATCAACTAGACCTCTCTCATTGAAAGGAAAAATTGACCATGAACCTCAAAGTAAATCGCTTTTTTGCATCGCTGGCTGTCCTCGCGCTGCTTTTCCTGCCCGGCCTCGCCCATGCCGACGGCTTCCTGCAAAAAGGGGACACGGCGCATCCCGTCCAGTTCTACGCGACCGACCCCAGCGGCAACCCGCTGAACGGCCTCACGCTCACCGAGCAGACCGTGAAAAACGTCACGACTAGCATCGCCGGTACAGGAACATTTTCCCAGCCGGACCCCACCGGCGCACCGGGGCTGTATGCCTACACGCCCTCGGCGGCAGATGTGGACACCTACGGCACGGCGGTTTTCAATGCAACGGCGACAGCAGGGACAGGCTACGCCACAGCGGTCATCAACGGAACGACGAAGAACATCGTTGCCTATAACAGCTACGATGCCAGCCTGCTGGGGCTGACCGGCGTGGCGACTTTATCCAATCAAGCCTTGCAGGCGACCTCGGCGGGGCAGACGGCGAATGCGGCGGCGAATGCCGCCAGCTTTGCCGCGCTGCCCGCCGCCAGCGCTTCGGCCCTGCTCGGCGCGTCCTTCCTCACGATCCCCGGCGACCACACCACCAGCGGCACGGCGGAAACGCTCACCTTCAAGCAGATGCAGGCCATCCTGCTGGCAGTGCCGGGCAGCGACAATGCCAGTACCGCGCCGGCAGCGAGCAGTATGGCCACCACCTCGTACTATTTGGCGGGACAGCCGCAGACCACCGCAAACCTGGTCTACATCGGCACAGTAACCTATAATGCCTCAGGCTTGCCGTCTGGGCGCACGGTGAAGATCGCGCAGCCTTTCCCCGCTATCAACTAATACCGAGGGAGACCGCCTCATGTCTGATCTCGGACAAGACCTCGGCCCGGACATCGGGCCGGACATTCTTCCCCGCCCCGTCGCTGCCGGCACAAGCGGTACGCAGAGCAGCGCGATCCTTGTCACCGTCGTCTTCACCTTCCCGTTCTCTGCCCCCGCCGCGCTGCCGGGTGAAGGCCAAAACCCGGACCTCGGCCCAGACATTGGTCCCGACATCAACCCCGACATCAGCGAGCCGCCGATTGTCGCTCAAAGCGGCAATGTCCAAAACAGCAATGCCGGGCAGAGCGTCTCGGTGCAGATGCTGGACGGGGCGGGGAACGCGCTTCAGGACTACCAGCCGGGCCTGACGGTGGATTTCGGCAACGGCCAGTACGGGGCGACCTTCTCGGTCCCGCCGGGGTTTGCCGGCTTTGCCCGCGCCGAGCTGACCAGCGGGCCGAATGCCGGACAGACCGACACCCATCCGGTGAGCCTCGGCGCAGCGCAGGACTTGTCCGACGTGGCCTGGACGCTGGGACCGCCGCAGACCAGCGTGTTCGACGCAAGCTCCAATGCGCTTGTGGCCGGCTCGGACGGCTTCCTGCACGTCCTGGTCAACGGAACGAGCAACGAAACCGGGCTGCCGGTCAATCCTGCCGGTAATCCAGTCGCGGTGGCAGTCACCGCCGGAACGCCCGGCCCCGACGACTTCCAAACGGCGGACTGGCTGCCGGTCACGCTGCCGGGCGCGTCCGCGCCGTCGACCTTTGCCCGTCTGGCCCTGAGTGCGGACAAAGGCAACACGCTGGCCGCCGGCAACTACCGCGTCACGCTGCAGATCAACGGGACGATGCAGATGCGCGTGCCCAGCTATGTGTCCGTCGGCAACTAACGCCCGCCAAACGGTCGGCAACTGATAGGTGTTGAGATGCAGAAACTACGCTTGAAGAAATTCGGCTTGCAAAAACTACGCTGGGTGCTTTGGCGGCTGGGAGGCAACCAGATTGCCGGCATCGCTTTGTACCTGCTGGGACATGCGATGCACTGGCGGGAGCGCCACCGCTGGCTGGGCGAACACGGACCCGTGCAGGTGTTCCAGCGCGGTCTGGGGGTAATCGCCCTGGTCGTTGGCTTCGTTTACATGATCACCGGCAAACAGCAGCAGGACGGCAAACTGGCACGGCTTCTGGATCGTTTTCTTATTCATCCGTGGCTTTGGCCGCACCAGTGGTTTGGACTGCTGCTGTTTGCCAGCTCGCTCCTTCTGATTATCGCCGTGTACGAATGGCCCGTCAAGAGCGAGTGGTCGTCGGACAATCCCGCCACCGAAGGGATGACAGACAACCGGCTCCGCTCGCTGTTTGTGATGCAGCTTGCCGGCCACATGGTCGCCATGACGTACTGGGGCATGAGCGGGGCGCTGCTGCTGTCGAACTCCCTGACGAACGCCTGGGGCTGGGGCAGTGTCACGCTCTTTCTCATCCACCGCAGCCTGTACATCCGAAACAACCAGGAATACCAAAAAGAGCGGGGCGAGATCCGGCGGTGGCGAAACGCGGTTGCCGAGCAGCGGCGGAAAGGCGCCTCTCTCAGCTCTGCGCTCTGGGCCGCGGAACACGGGCCGAGCGGCATCTATGGGCCGAGAGAACACGCCGGGACTGAAGGGCGCAAAAATCGCTGATAAGAGCAGCAACAGAGAAAAACTCGATGGACAAAAAAGAAATGCACGTCACTGAAGCGGTTCCCGTCGTCGGCCCGGTGCTGGTGTTTCTGATGCAGGTGAATGCCGCGCTCACCGGCGCGAAAAAAGGGCGTGAAGAAAAGCGGCGGCAGGACATCCAGGACGAGCGGGACCGGGCCGACCAGTTCAAAGCCGACGCGGAAACATGGCGGGCCCGTGCCGAGGCAGCCCTGAAAGAGTGCGATGCGCTTGCGGAAAAAAACGCCAAGCTGCAAGCGGAACTGGACACCCGCAACGCGGACTGGGCCAGCAAGCAGACCAACTACCCGGAGGTTTCCGCGCTGACCTCGGTTCCCGGCGCACTCCAGTGCCTGCGCGATCACCGCAGCAGGCATCAGGCGAAGCAAAAACCCACAGCAGCATGACATTAGCAGCGTGATATTCTCCGACTCGACCATTTCAACGAATAAAGGACCTTTTATGAACCTCTCGTCCCTTCTCGGCTCCCTGCTGGCTCAAGCCCTTGCCAAGCCCATCAACAAAGGCGCGACCTGGCTGGCCCGCCAGACCGAAGGCCCCGCCAAAGGCAACCAGTTTCTTGCCAACAACGCCTCGGCAGTGGCCGCCGGCGAAAGCCTGCTGACCAATTCGCTGGCACAGGCGGCCACCGCGCATCTGGACAACGATGCACTGGCCGGAAAGCTCGGCATCCCGACCACCGAGCAGGGCATCGTTGCCGCTGCCGCGTCCGCCATCACCGGCCAGTCCACCCTGGACTTGTCCCAGCAGGGCCTCCTCACCGACTACTTGGAGCAGAAGATCGTGCAAACCACCCAGCCGCACTAGCGTTCGCCGTTGCAAGACCTCCCCCAGCCCAGCCTTCCGGCGGGCTTTTTTGCTTTTGAATTTCTTGTTGATTGAATTTCTTGTTATTGACTTTCTTGTTGTTGAAAGGAACACCCCGTGAAGTTCGCCCTCAAAGTTATCAAGCAGCATCTCGCCGACATCTGGAAACAGACCCAGGGCGTCCGCTACGATGTCATCGCCGGGCGAGTGGCCGGCGTGATCGGCGGCATCGCCGGTGCTGCCGCCCTCGTTTCGCCCTACGTTCGCTTCATCCCCGGTCGCACGGGAGAAATCGTTGCCGGCGGCTGCGCCGTCATCGCGATGGTTGCCCCGCGAGCCAACAAGGCCGCCGGTCTGCTGCGCCTGGCTTACGGACAGAAATTGCCCTTGTTTCCGGCCCTCAAGCTGATGCTGCAAACACTGCTGGATGGCCCCTCTCTTGTGGCCCAGGCGAAAACTGCCGAAGCGGATGAAGCTCAGAAGCAGAAAGACGCCGCAGACGAGCTGCGCGTTGCCCAGCAGGTCAAAACCGAGCTGACCAAACTCGGCATCAGCCGGAGCGCCTTGAGCGGGGACGTGCCGGCGGGCCTGCAGGATGCGCTGGACAAAGCGCTGCCGCCTGCCGAACAGGCAGTGATGACCGAACCCGTGTCCGAAGGTGCAAGCTCGCCCAATCTCACTTCCACCAATCTCACTTCCACTGTGATCGTGGAAGACAAAGCGCCGGTTGAAGAAGCCGGTGCCTCAAACACACCCGGAGGAAACACCCCTTGAACATCGTAGGAAAACAATGCACGCCGGCAGAGTTTGCCGCCTATGTCGAAAGCCTCAAGCTCGGCAGCGCCGGCTGGACGCCTTCGTTTGTGGTGCGCCACAACACCGGCTCCCCCACCCTGGCCCAGCGCCCCGGCGGCCTGACCCCGCAGCATCTTCTGAACCTGGCCGACTATTACTCCAACACGGAGCATTGGCATGCCGGGCCGCATCTTTTTGTGGACGACGTTCACATCTCGGTCTTCAGCTCGCTGCTGCATCCCGGCGTCCATTCGCCGTCCTGGAACGGCGTGTCGTTCGGCGTCGAGCAGCTCGGGGAGTTCGGCAGCGAAGACTACAACAGCGGGCGCGGCCTCGCGGTGCAGCAGAACGCCGTGGCTGCCATCGCTATCCTGTCGCACTTTGCCGGCATTGACAGCCACTCCATGCGAGACCACCTAGAAGACCCAGAGACAACGCACCGAGACTGTCCCGGCTCAAGCTGTCACAGCGGTAAGGCTCAGTTTATGGATGCAGTTCATCAATATATTGTGGATCATTTGGTCTGAAGCCAAGGAGAGAAACTTGAACGCTCGCACTTATGCCGTCGGCATCCACGCCACCGACGCCCGATCCCAAGCCCAATCAGAGAGCCAGGCAGACCGCCTGAAGCTGGCCGCCCTCCTGGACGGAGCCATTGACGCCATGCCCGCCAACACAGACCCTGCGGAGCGCTCAGGCGTTGCCGCCACCCTCGTCAGCGAGACGCTGGCCTCTGCCAAACGGCTGGGCCTGCTGCCGGTGGCGGACCAGATCACCGCCCTGACGAACTGCCGCGCGGCGCTTCGCACCCTCCCGGATTTCCCGGCGCTGCCAGAGTTCCAGGCGGCGGCGAAAGCGGCGCTGCGGGAAGTCATCACGGCGGGGGACTAGTCCATGCCCCTGTGGCGCTTCCTGCTGTACTTTGGCGCAGCCGCAGCTCTTTCGGTCGCGGCTGCCCCGACTTTTCTAGGCCCATGAGAAACAACAACCTGAAAACCAATGCTCTCAAGAAAACCAATGCTCTCAAGCTGACGCGGGAGAAAGTGGTGATCCCGGAGAAGCTGCGCGAGAAGAACGGCCTGTATGTGCTGGAGCTGCTGGGCTACAAAACCTGGCGCATCGGCAAGCCGGTCCCGGTGACGTGCCGCAACCCGCAGTGCCGCACCTTCCAATGGGCGACGGCCAGCGGCAATGCCAAAGGATTCCCGGATTGCGTGCTTGGGCATCCGACACGCTGGGCGGGATTTACGCTGCTGCTAGAAACAAAGAAGACAGGCGGCGAGCGCGGAGAAGAACAAATCAGCTTAGTCGAGCAAGGCTACTCTACCTTCGTCACCACGGAGGAAGACTTCGTGCGGGCCGTAATAGCTGCTGAGAAGCGCATGGGACTGATGCCGAACCCCAAGCTCGTGAACTGGCTGGAAATCAACCGCAAAGGCACTTGACACCCTAGCTCCCATCTCTTCTAGCTCCCATCTCTTCTAGCTCCCATCTCTTCTAGCTCCCATCTCTTCTAGCCTCGATCTCTTGCAATCTGCTGTAACATCTCTTGCAATCTGCTGCAAAGCACATCCAGTGACCGAACGACGCCCCGGCCTTCAACTGAAGGCCGGGGCGCTTTTTGTCGTTTGGGCAGCATGTCAGCAAGAAACTACGCAGAACTTCCTGCACTTGGTGTTCCTCCTGCCTTCCTTTTTCTTGATTAGGAAGCAGTGCGGAAAACAGAACAGGAACGCGCAGCAGCAGAACTAAGTAGAAAACGCCTTTCTTCTTCTTAGTCGCAGTAACCGCACCGCACACGGTAAGGGCCATCTAATTACAGGGCAGAAACAGCGGTGGCCGTCCATCCGGGATAAGGGCCAAAGGCGAACTGGCTGAACACGCCGGTCGTGTTGTCCAGGCTCCATAAGCTCATTGTGCCGCTGACGTTGTCCCACAATACCCGCGTCTTGCCGTCCGAGCCGTCCGCCGTTTCCACTGCCGTCCACCCACTGTACGGGCCGTAGGTGGTCTGCCCAAACGTCCCCGACAGTGCGTAGTTCCACAAGGACAGCCGCCCGTCGCTGTTGTCCCACAGCACATGGGTCAGGCCGCTGGTGCCGACGCTCACCCCGCCTGCCGCCCAGCCGCCATACGGGCCGAAGCTGAACTGGCTGAACACGCCTGCGATGTTGTCCAAACTCCAGATAGAGGCCGTGCCGTTCGTGTTAACCCATAGCAGCCGCGTCTTGCCATCTGGCCCGTCGGACACAGCTTTGGCCGTCCAGCCGGGGTATGGCCCGTAGGTGTTCTGGGTAAACTCCCCTGATGCCGTGGTGTAGTTCCAGAGTGAAGCGCGTCCGTCAGTATTGGTCCACAAAACATGGGTTGTGTTGTCTGCGCCGACGGAGAGCGTCTGAGCGGTCCAGCCTGGGTAGGGGCCGAAGCTGTACTGGCTGAACTGTCCGGTGGTATTGTTGAGGCTCCAAATGGAGGCGGTGCCGTTGGTATTGTCCCACAGCACCCGTGTCAGGCCATCAGTGCCGCCGTCGGCGAGAGTTTTAGCCGTCCATCCACTGTAAGGCCCATAGGTGTTCTGGGTGAACGTGCCGCTGCCTGCGTTGTAGTTCCAAATGGACGCCGCGCCGTTTGTGTTGTTCCACAACACATGGGCTGCTCCAATTTGTGAGACTTCATACGCGCCGATGCTGGGCGGGCTTGGGCGCGTCGCGCCGGTGATGTCGGTGGCCGGTGCGCCGGTGCTTGTTCCCGCGCCGAGGCAGGGAGAGCCGGGCTGAAGGTGGAAGTCAGTCGCCGAAACGAATTGGGGGTCGGCGTTGATGTTGCTCGTGCCAGGGTAGCCGCTCTGAATGTCACAAAAAGTGATATTGTCATCCGAGTTAGCTACAGCGTCAAGGTCAAAGACCTCCGAACCGCTATTTTCATAAATGATGTCATTGGTAAGAGTAATTGAACCAGTGTTGCTAGAGCTATCGTCGTTGTTGTCGAGAATACCGCCGCAACTATTATCTGAAGTGGAGCCGATGGCTACTGTGTTATCAAAGACTGTGCAGTTGGTGACACTAATTGTGCCAACACCATAAACGCTGTCGTTCACGTTGTAAATGCCGCCGCCCGCATTGGCCGTTTTGTTGGAGTTTACCGTGTTGCCGAAGACCGTACAGTTGTTAAGTGTGGTTGATCCGCCGTAGTTGGCGTTGTAAACGCCACCGCCGCCCGTCATATTTGAGGTGGCGGCCAAGACAACATTGCCGGAAACGCTACAGCCTGTTTGTGTGATTGTGCCACCGCTATTTTGGCTATAAATGCCGCCGCCGTGGAAAAAAGTGGAGTTGCCGGAGATAACACAGTTGTTGAGTGAAACTGCACCACCGTTGAGATCGTTAAAAACGCCCCCGCCGCTATCTGATGCGCTGTTGCTAGAGATTATGCAGCCAATCAGCACAAAAACAGATTTATTATTCTGATAGTCTTCACTATCAGAGACACCGCCACCTTCACCTGCGCTGTTGCCGGACACTGTACAGTTTATCAGAGTGATCGTGCCGGTATGGTTAGTCCCAGTATAGTAGGTGTTGCTAATGCCGCCGCCAGCGCCTGCGGTGCTTCCTGAGACGATGCAATTTTGAATGATGACGGTGCTGCCATCAATACAGATACCTCCGCCGCTTCCGCTATCGTTAGCACTGTTAGCAGTCTCATAGCCATTCTCAATGGATATTCCGCTGATGACGGCGCTAGTTTCGCCGCTGTGCAGGTAGAAGCCGCGATGGTTCACGGTGCTGCTGCCTTGACAGTTGATAATTGTGGTGTTGGCTCCGTGCTGGGAGGTGACGGTGATGTTTTTGCCGCCAAAGTCAATGTCGACGTTGCCGGGGCCGGTGTAAGTGCCGTCGGCAATCAGCACGGTGTCGCCGTTTGAGGCGGCGTTGACGGCGGCTTGGATGGTCGCGTATTGGGCAGGGACAGCGAGCGTTGCGGCCTGCGCTGCTGCGGGCAGAAAGAGTGTCAGAACCCCCAGGCAGGCAACCAACAACGACAAGCGACAAGATGATGTCGGAGATAATGATGACCGAGAAGACAAAGATTTTTGAGCAGTTAGTTTCATAGGGGATACTTCATAGAAATGAGTGATGATAATTACTCCGTCGCACAACTCAGTGGACCAAGCAACTGGTCGAGGGTAGGATCGTCTGCCAGGTAGGCGTCCGGGTACTTCGTTCAATGTCAGCTTTCCTGCACAAACCATGCCAAGTAGAAGTGCTGGCAGGGCGGGAAGATTGACGGCAGTAGTTGCCAGTTCTTCTTACTGGCCCGGAGAGTTTTTACGCGGCCTCCCCTTCGGCTTCTCCCCGCCTGGCCTCGTGCGCTGCTTGTAAACGTCCGGGTCGGCGCGGCGGACGGGCTCGCGACCATACATAAGGACGAATGAAAGATAGGGCCGTAGCCGACGAAGCCCTCGCGTGTCGAAAAGGTAGTTTATAGTCCGTTGTTCCGGCGGTTTATAAAGTGCGATTCGAGAGCTTCACGCCAATGCGCCCGGTGCGCCCTCAGATGCGCCCCACACCGAAGAACTGCATCAATAACGGCGGTGTCACCAGTCCGAAGGGCATACTCCAATGCGCCATAGCCACGCCCATCAACTAAGTTGATGTTCGCGCCATGCTCCACAAGCAGGTGTATCAGGTGTACCTGCCTACGGCTAACTGCTTCAAGTAAAGCGGAACCGCTTCTGCCGAAGTACGAGGGGTTTGCCCCTGCCGCGAGCCGCGCTCGCACAAGATCAGGTTTGCCGCCCCGTACCGCAAATATGAGAAGCTCATCGAGTGTAAACATTTTGCGCCTTCTCGCTGCAGGTCAGAGACAGTTAAAGGATTTGAGGTTATCAATCTTGACTGCCCTCTCCGTTCGGTGTTCTATGCCTTTCGCGGCCTCTCCTTCGGCTTCTCCCCGCCCGGCCTCGTTCTTTGTTTGTAGGCGTCCAGGTCGGCGCGGTGGATGAGCTTGCGGTGATGCTTGAGGCAAAGAGTAGCCGCACATCGTCGCCAGCCGCTAAAGCAATGCCGAGTTCTTGTCCGCATCCGTGAGAGGTGCGGGCGGCCACACTCCCCCTTGTTGATGAGGGGCAAACTTCTCCAATCCTTTTGTTGCCCAGCGTGCTAAAAACTCGGCATGCAGAAGAAAATACATGCCAATTCCAGCACTCATGAAAATCCTGAACAGCTTCAACGCAATTTCAAGTAGATGCTGCTGTGCAAAATAGCCGGATTGAAAATGCCCAAGTCCAAACAGGTCAGGGGGAATGTATGTTGCTTGAACTGCACAATCAATAAACCAGCCCAAACCAGTCAGGCGAATCAACACCATAGCAAACTGCATAACACTCATTTTGGCATCATCTTTCTACTAGCATTCTTTTTCTACTAGCATTCTCTTTCTACTAACATTCTCTTTGGCTTCCCGACATACTCAGGCATTATCGGCGGCATCCGGTTTGATCTCCTTCGGCTTAATCTCCTTCGGCTTGTTCTTCGCTCCCGGTGGCCTGCCTCTTCCCGTGTAGCCTTCGGGACGTTTGGCAAGGAAGGCTTCCAAATCAGCTTCTTCCACAGCGAAGGCTTTTGGGTTGATCTCCACGAACGCAACGCCCGCGCCCTGCAACGCTCGCCTTACTCCCGGCCTGGTCATACCAGCCCGCCGCCCTGCCTCGCTCATTCCAATCAATGCCATGAAAACATTATAGCACAAAATCGGAAAAATAATGTTCCAGTTGGGTTATTTTATATTGTAATTTAATGTTCCAACTGGTATAATAAAAGAGTAAACAAAACAGGTTTAGGGAGACGATGATGAACACAGTGACGGACAGAGGCTTTGGGATTGAACTCGAAATGGTGGGAGTGACGGCGGCGAAAGCGGCCAGGGCGCTGACGGCGGCAGGGGTGACGACGGTGAGTGAGGACTACAACCACGAAACCCGGACGCACTGGAAACTGGTGACCGACAGATCCATCGGCAGAAGCGGCGTGGAGCTGGTGTCCCCCATCTTGAAGGGCGAAGACGGACTGCGGCAGGCGCGGACTGCGTGCGAAGTGCTGACCCGGCTGGGCGCAAAAGTCAATACGAACACCGGCTTCCATGTCCATCACGACATCACGGGCTACACGCTGCGCGATTGGAAGATGCTGCTTTTGCAGTACATCAAGCACGAAGACACGGTCTCCCATTTCCTTCCGGTCTCCCGCCATGCCAATCGCTACTGCAAGAAGCTGACCACCCGGTGGATGAGTTTGGACGATGCTTTTGCCGATATTCAGAAGCAAACGACGGTGGAGAACCTCATGATGGTGGCGAACGGCTACGACCGCTATTACACGATCAACGTCACGAACTGGTCTTTGCGGGGGAGTGTGGAGTTCCGCCAGCATTGCGGGACGGTGGACGCGGACAAAGTGGTAAGCTGGGTACTCTTAACGCAGGCGATGGTAGAATACGCAAAGGTGCTGCGCTACTTCAATACGCAGGGGTCGGAAAGCAAGGCGAACCTGTTTGCGTTCCGCCGGTATTTCCCCGAGGCCCAGAAGACGGCGGTGGACGGCCTCCCCGCTTTCTTCAAGGCAAAGCGGGCGGACGAGCTGACCCAGGCGATGACGGGCTAAGAAATGACGGGCTAAGGAAGTCGCCCCGCCGGTTTCTCAAGGGGAACCGGCGGGGCAGCATAAGGACACTTATGAACGAACCACGACATAACGAACCACGATACACGGCGAAGACGCCCACGGGTGAGACGCTGACCGGCACCGCCCAGGAGATTGCCCGGCTCCTTCAGGCGCAGGACTGGCAGCCGGGGGACGGCGGCGCGGACGGGGAGCGCCGGTGGCGCGAGAAGGTGGCCGGCAGAGTGCAGATCCAGACCGGGCGCACGATCCCCACCGAAAGCGTTGATGGGTTCCTGCTGGGCCTGGCCGCCGCCGGTCTGCTGACACTGGAACAAGCCGCAGCGGAAGGAAGTGCAGAGGCGGAACAGGAGGAGACCCATGCAGACAAACACGGTGCAAACAAACACGATGCAGACACAGAGGACGCTTAAACCGGCCCAGACGGCCCGCCCTGATGTGACGATCAGGCGCAAGACGGCTTCGCGCCTCTGGTACTTTGCCTACGGCTCGAACCTGGACCAGGAGCAGATGGCCTGGCGCTGCCCGCTGGCCCGGCCCGTGGGCAGGCTGACGCTAACGGACTGGGCGCTGGAGTTTCGCGGGGTTGCCACCATCGTCCCCTGCCCCGGCAAGAGCGTGGACGGCGCAGTGTATGCCGTGACGCCGGCAGATGAACGGGCGCTGGACCTGTACGAAGGCTACCGGCGTAGCGCCCCCCAGAGCGGCCTGTACCGGCGCGAGTACCTGAGTGCGGTAGACCGCGCTGGCGAGCTGCACCCCTTGATGTTCTATGTCATGAACCGAGAGAAGGTCTCTGCGCCCAGCGGTGGGTATCTGGCGACGATCCGGCAGGGCTTCCAGGACTGGGGATTGTCCCCGCGCTCGCTGGAGGAGGCGGTGATCGCCTCCTATGAAGCAGCAGAGCAGCGCAATGAGGAAGCAGAACAGCGCAATGAGGAAGCAGAACAACGCGATGAGGAAGCAGAACAACGCGATGAGGGAGCGCACGGGCAGCTTGCCTTTGGCGACGATCCGTTTTTCTACCACTTCGGCGACGATATAGAGTGAGACGCCTTGACTGGGAGTGAGGTGCCTTCTTTGATCGAGAAGGCGTCAGTTACTTGATGGGGTCTGCTCACGAAACGGAAAAAATCGCGTTAAGCCTCTCCCTCAAGGCTTTTCTGGCAGGCTTTGAGAGGGTCGGCGTCGAACGTGTGTTTAGTTCGTCTTTTGAACGAAGAGCGAACCAGGATGACGAAAGGAGAATGCCTGTGAGCGCGAACGTCGTGTACTTCCTGGCCTGTGCTTGTGTCAACCTTCTGGTGATGCTGCTTCTCGGCCTCTTGTGTTTCTGGGCGTCCTATCGGCTGGGGCGGCGGCTACGGCTGACCGACCAGGTCACGACCCTCGTCTTAGGCATCGGCGTGTTCCCCCTCCCGTTCATGATCGCGTCTATCGTTGCCATTGGTATCCTTCTGCATCTGCTGCATCTGCCCCACAACGGCAATGAGACGGCAAGCGGATGGACAGGTACGCCTTGCGGCATTGCCGTGGGTGGCTGGATGGGCGCGGGGGCAGCCCGCCTGGAGAACCTGAAGCCGCAGGGGGTTGAGCAGTGATAGGCCCATAAGTGGGTAGCCTGCTGTAGTTCGCCCTTTGAACGAAGAGCGAACCAGGACGAATGTAAACAGTCATGTGAGGGAGAGCGTTACGATGGGACTTCCGACAACTGGTGGTAGCCCGTTTGGGGCCGTCGTCATAATGATGTTGGTCATCGCTGTGTTTGTCACGATCATAACGCTCCAAATCATTCGATGGGTCAGAAACTATAAAGATCGCTACTCCAAGTTCTGATCCAAGTAGTTCGTCTTTTGAACGAAGAGCGAAGTAGGAGAAAGGCCATAATCATGCGAGTCAGCGAGTTGGGCAAGCAGCAGGTACGTCCTCTGGACTTCTGGGTGGCCGTTACCTTTGCCATCGTGCTTCTGGTGGCAGTCATCGGCGTCCCCTTCATGCAGACAGGACACGTCCCAGTAACGCCGCGCTGGGCGACGGCGGCTCTTGTGGCGTTTACTTGGGGTGCATCAGCGTGGGCCATCGTGCGCCAGGGACGCGCCGCCTTGTCGCTTCAGCGGGTGGCGTGGCTCGTGGGTGTGACCCTGTTCTTCGGGAGCGACCTGATGCCCTCGCTGGGGCGGGCATCGTGGGTCAAGGACGTGGGCTGCCTCCTGTTCGTCGGGAGCATTCTATCTCAGTGGGTGGAGTTCGGCAAGCGTCGTCCCCCCTCGTCCGACGATGCACCGAGCGATCAGGCTGAGGACATTCGCGGGACGATTTAGTTCGCCTTTTGAACGAAGAGCGAAGTAGTGGCTGGGCTTGGTCGGACTAACATGAAACATGATTTTCCTGGCATCTGGGTCTTCTTCGCGGTTGTCGCGATAGGGGGACTGTACGGCTACGGCGTGTCGTCCTGGCTGATGCGCCGCCGCGTGAACACCTGGCAGTGGGCGCTGCTCTATTTCCTGGCGTGTATGGCCTTTTCCTTCGGGACGTGGCTCGTCTGGCCCAGCGGGGCGATGGGTGGCCCGTGCGTGATCGGATGTGTATTCGGAGGAACCCTGGCACGGGTGAAGTATCTCGAACAGAAGAAGTAAGTTTCGGGGCTGCCGTACTTCGCCTTTTAAACGAAGAGTGAATTAGAAATATGAAACGATGAGCGAGTTCAGATTTTCTTACAGGGTCAAGAGCCGTGGCAACGCGGAGGCCAGCGTCTCGGCCAATGGACACGAGGAGGACATCTCCCCGACATTCATCACCGATCCTTTGCGCGATCTCGCACGGGAACTGATTGTCATGCTCAAGAACCCTGGCGTCGAGCGGGTGAGTTGCGAATGGGTTTATGAACCAGGACAGTACCGCTGGATCGTCACGCGCCGAGCCGACAGGGTTCTCATTCGTATCCTGTTGGTCGGCTTCACATACTCACACCATGAGGATGACGAGTGCGAATCGATTTTTGAGGCTGAGTGCTCTTTGCTTCGCCTGGCGACCCAGGTCAAAGGCCAGATGCACCAAGTCCTCAACGATCTGGGGCAGGATGAGTACAGGAAATTATGGGGCGGTGACTTCCCGATGTCCGAGTTTCTCCAACTGACGCAGTTGATTCAGGACAGGAAGCATTCCGCAGTCTCTGGCAGGATTAACGGTGTTTGAGGCTGGTTCGCCTTTTGAACTAAGAGCGAAGTAGGAGCAAGCCAAGATATGGGCTCGCCCGTGGGGAAAAGAGCAGGTATGGCGAAGCATGGAGCACTCAGGGACAGGTTCAGGCGCACGGTGATCGTGGTTGCCGCGCTGGTGGCAGTCGGCCTCGTAGCGTGGTGTGTTCGCTCCACCTCCGTGATGGTCAGGCCAGCACCTGACCGTCACAGGGCGCGGTGTCAGGTCCACGGCAATGCGCTGCGGCTCGACCATATCCGCATTACCTACGCGGTGCCCCCGATCTTGATTCCTTACTACAATGCCGAGAGGCGCTACTTCCCCAATGCCTGCACAGTCTTCTACGGCGGAGACGTTGTAGGATCGGACTCGCCCGCCGAGCAGCAGGTATGGTACTGCCCCGCGTGTCGCGCTGCCGAGGAGCGGTGGCTTCAGAAGCATCCAGGCGAGGGCCCGTCGGGGCGTTGATTGGCCTCCAGGGCCCCGACTGCCCCGAAGTGAGCGTTAGTTCGCATTTCCCACAAAGAGCGAACTAAGGCCCATTGTCTCCCCTGCCAAGCCACCATTTCTCGATGGGATTGAGCGTCTGCGCTTGCTTGCCATCCCAAGTTCGCTGTGTGAAAACAAAAGACGAACCAGAATCAAAGGCTTAGCGTACAATTTTTTCCGTTTCGTGAGCAGACCCCTTCACGTGTGTCACCTCTCCCTCGGCGCGGAGACGCCCATGTTCTAAATCGGCCAGCGCACGGGCCGACACGCCGAGCCGCGCGGCTTCCTCCCGCAGAGACAGGCCACGCTCTTTGCGGGATTGCGCTAACGCTTCCCCCTCTTCCAGCCGCTGGACCAGCTCCGGCGTGATGATGCCGGCTCCCTTGCAGGTAGCGCACGCGATTTCCTGCACGCCCGACAAGCGCCGGTCGGCATAATCCACGCACGCCGTCACGGTCTTGCTGCCGCCGCAGTGCGGGCAACAAGGTGGTTCGGGTCCCGCTTCCGGGGGAATGGTACGTCCGCCGGTGAGGTCCGCCAGGCAGGTGAAGTCAGTCGTCAGGACGGCGCTTTGGAACACGCGCCCGCTGATGATGCCCGCTTCCAAAAGCGCGTTGAGGTCCTGCGGCTCTTCGTCATCGTGCGTGACTAGATCACGCCGCCCGCCCCGTTCCAGCACTCGGTACAGCTCGTCCGGGTAGCTGATCTCGGCCTGCTTGTAATGGTAGCGGTCTTTCTCGGTCGCGTTCAGCGTGACGCCCAGGCAGAGGATATGGGCATCGGCAGCGTTGAAGCTCCCGTGCTTATTCAGCTTGGGGGCGACGTACTTGACGTAGGCATAAGTCTTCTTCATCGTCGGGTTCCCTTCATGTTCAGCCATTCCTGCGTTTCTGCCGGGACATCCCATTCCCACAGCGACAATGCGCCTTTTGCAGGAACCGGCTGAGGCAGGCGGACAATGTTTTCCAGTCGCCATGCAAAGCGGTTCGGGGAGTAATCACCAAAGACCAGCTCCTTACCGGTTGGCGGGATCGTAAACAAGGAACTCGAACCCGCCGTCACGCCTTTTTCTAAGCTGAAGGTAACATCAGTTGCGGCAAACAGCGTGATAGTGGAGTTCGTGGAGTAAATGGCGGTCAGATCTGCAACTGCGATAACGGATCCCGTCGGCAGATGTTTCCAAGCCTCTTGAGGAAAACCGAGAGCCATGAACTTATCACAGTCAAACAAAGAGCAGAGGTATGGGTTTTGTCCCGCCATATCCTTTGCCCACTTCGGAAAGCCTTTGGCGGCATGGATAGCAATCGGCCCCCGGTAGGAAGTTTGCCATGACCGGGTTTCAATTTGTTTCTCACCAAGTGCGACAAGAGACGCCCACGGCTGGGTCAATGTAATAGCCTTCATTTCCGCACTCCCTTCAGCAGCTCCAAGCAAAGCGCTTCCGCCGTCAGTACCGGCACCGAATTGCCCACCTGCTTGACTTTCATGTCCTGCTTGCCGAAGAAAACGTACTTCTTCGGAAACGAGTGCGCGGCGGCCAGTTCGTGCGGCTGCAGCATCCGAAACAGAATGTCCAGCATCCCGATGATCTCGTAGCCCCAGGCTTCGGGGTCCGCGTGGACTGGAACCAGGCGGGGATCCACCAGTGCGAACCGGTCCCGCGTCGTGACCGTGTCCAGCGGCTCCTCCGCAGAGAGCGGCCCGCCCGTGCCGTAGTAGCTGACCAGGAAGGGCCGAATGAGCGCCATCTCCCCTCGGTGCGCCGTGGTGACAGTCGGCAGCGGGTCCAGGAGATTGATCGTTCGCTCCGGTCCGCCCTGATGCGTCACAGGAATAGCGAACGGCTGGACCAGGCCGACCCGGTTCGAGGTGTCCAGCGTCGGCACCGGCTCCTCCACCGAAAGGCTTCGGTCGTCGCCGTCCGACTTGCCGGCATGGGAGCCGTGGTACTTGACAAAGAAAGGCTGCACGAGGCCCATGTTGCCGCCGGTCGTCAGCGTTCGCAGCGGCTCATCCAGGCCGAGCGGCGTGGCATGGGTGCGGTTGACAATCAGGTAGGGTTCCGCCAGCCCGACGTGCTGGCCGCCTGCCGTGAGCGTGGGAAGCGGCTCCTCCACAGACCGAGCATCACTATGGTTGCGGAAGTGAACGATGTAGGGCTTGACCAGTGCCATGTGGTTCTCGGTATCGTTCCGATTTGTTCCAATCAGCACCGTCTTCAGCGGATCGTCCACGCTGCGGGGCTGCCCGTGTCCGGTGGGACCGCCAGCCCCGACAATGAACTCCAGGCCGCTGAACTTGGCGAGGCCGGCATAGATGCGCCGCATGGTGTTCGGCATCAGCGGTTTCTTGCGGTCGTAGACGCTGCTGCCGGCCACCGACCAGTCGATGATGTCGCGGGCCGGAACCCAGGATTTAAGTCCTGTCGAGGCAGACGATTGGCGGGGCGCGTGGCTGGGCTTCGGCCAGGTGATCGTGGTGTCGCCGAGGCCGCGCTTTGCCTGCAGGAAGAAGCGGCGGCGGGTCGTGGCGTCGCCGTAATCGGCGCAGGTGAGAAGTCGCCAGTCCACCACGTAGCCGAGAGCGCGGAGATCGGCCAAGAACCCCTCGAAATACTCGCCCTTGTGCGCCGGATCAGGCCGTCCGTACTGACAGCCTTTGGTATGCGCGGCTTCCCAGTCCTCGCCGACGCCGCAAGTGCAGGGCAGCAGCGGCCCCCAGCGGGTGAACTCCTCCACATTTTCTACCAATAGGTTCTCAATGTAGAGCGCCGTCGCCCAGCGAAGCACATAGCGAACCGACGCCCGGCTCTGGTCGTTCATCGGCTTGCCGCCCCGTGCATTGCTGAAATAGACGCACTCCGGGGAAGCGACCAAGATGAGAAGGCGGCCACTGGGGACCAGGGCCAGCGGGTCGGCGTTCTCGATGTCGTCGCACAGATGCTGCACGTTGGGATGGTTGATGCTGTGCGTGCGAATGGCAATCGAGGAATGGTTGATCGCGGTGAGCTGCAGCGTGAGACCCAGTTTCTCACAGGCTTTGAGAAGGCCGGTGGATGTCCCACCAGCCCCGCAAAAGAGGTCACAGCCTTCGGCTGGATGAAGCGTATTTCCTGTGTCTTGATAAAGCGTGTCTCGTGTGTCTGGTGTCATTCCTTCTCCTTGCAAATAAAGTTCTCCGAAACGAACGTCACTTCCGGCCCCTGCATCACATACGGAGTCTTGCCGTACTTGACCTCGATGCCGTGGTAGCCGGTTTCCGGGTTCAGATGCTTGTATTGCAGCGTATCGCCCGGCCACTGGTCGCGGGGGACCAGCTTGTACGCAAGCAGACCGTCTTTCGTGCGGAAGTCGTTGCCGGTATGGGCATAAAGCGCCCCCTCGTAAGTGAACGGCTTTCGCACGGCTGATTTGTCGGCGATGCTTTGGGCGGAGTACCCTTGCGCGATCTTGATCATCAGCGCTTCGGATACGGGGATCGGCGGCAGGGCATGGCTCCTGTGGCCGGGATTAGTCGTCGTTCGGTCCAGCAGAGCCTCGCAGGTATGGGCCTCGGTTCGTATCTCATCACCAGCGGCAGCCGTGTCCGTCTCTTTCGCCAGTTCGCCCTGTGGCCCGCGCAGCGTGATCTGCCCTTTGTCGATCATTCGCTGCACGTCCTCGTAAGAGGAGCCAGTGCGGGTCATGAAAGTCTGGATGCGCGGGTCGTCTTCGGCGCTGGGCGAATTTTCCTGTTGAGATTCCTCGTAAGCTCTTTGAGCGGCGGCCATCTCGCGGTTGCCCTTCGCTTCCACCTGAACGGCTTCCGCTTCCGCCGCTGCTTCATAGCCGTCCCAGTGCAGGGAAGAGCATTCCAGACACATCCCGGAGTCGCGGTGAAGATAAACGCCCACAAAGCCGCACTGGGGGCATTCCGGGAGCGGAGCCAAGTCATCTGGTGAAATGCCGGGTTCACTGGGAATGCCGGGTTCCTGCGGCATCTCGGCGTCGAAGCTCTTGTTCGGGCGGCACGCCTGGTGCGCCTTGAACCAGGCCACATACGAGGGCGCGGGTTCTTTCATCGAATACTCCTGCGTCTCTCCGCAGCCCAGACAGCTCCGGCGGCGGCGCGTCTTGTCCGGCTTTTCCTCGGTCAGCCAGAAGGCGAGAGCGTCTTGCGTGTTCATAGCGTTATCCTCTCCACCGCGCTCTGGGCATCGGTTAAAAAGTCCTGGAACGCGGCGATGCACTCTTCCACCGAGGTCACGTCAAACCACAGGATCTCGCGGGTGGACGTGTGCGGCCCGCCGACGCCCGCGGCATCCAAGACGCCGTAGTGAAGTTCGGCATCCCGGACCACATAGAGCGTCAGCAAGCGCCTCGGCGTGTTCTTCGTCACGTTGATCGTGACCAGCTCGATGCACTCAATCGCGTCTGTGGAGACGGTATCCCGCGCGAGGCATTGGTGGGCGGGGTATTCATTCGGGTTAAGGTTGATGTTCATCGCGTTCTTGTCTCCTTTCGGTCCAGCAGCCGACACACCGCCGACCACTGGAGTTCATCGCATTCCACCGCCGCTTCTTTTCACCCCGCTGCGGGGCTTCCCCCAGGGGCCAGCCACCGATCTACCAGCCAGGGGTTATAGCGGTAGAAATGCCGCAGCCGGGGCAAAAGCCAGCGAAAACGCAGGGGCGTCATGGCGTCAATCTTCTCCGGCTGTCATCAATGTAATCACCGGCTCGGCGTCATCCCCCGGTCCACACACTGACTTGACCCGGTACTGCTCGATATTGCCGATGTGCATGATGAGCGAGAAGGTCATGCACTGGTCATCGCCCTCAAACGGGATGCGTCCGCCGATTGCCATTTTGAGCATCCAAAGTACGTCCCAGAGCCGCCCTGTATAGCTTTGATAGTAATGGCTTTCTGGAATAGCTTGAATGTCGGCATGAAGAGCGGCGGTAATTGCTACGGGAAAGGTGAAGCCGGCTTCTTTCGCCATCTCCGATACGTCGATCAGTGTGCCGTCTTCCAGGGCTTCGGCGCGGGTGTAGGTGTGGATCAGGACAGGTTCCGGCACGGGTCGCCAGCTTCGGCTGTGGGAGAGCTGGGCCATCAGCAGCGTAATGGCCGTGGTATCACCGATGCGCCGGGCATATTCCAGGCTCTCCCAGATCTGCCGGTGATGGGCTTCATCCTGCACCGGCATCACGAGGGCTTCCAGTATCTCGCTCATAAAGTTTGTCCTCTCTTTTCTTCCTCTCGTTACTTATATTATACTACGTAGTGCAATAAAAAGCAAGTGAAAAGGCGCGTATAAAGGTGCTATATCGTATCTTATTTTTGGCTGGACGTGCTATAATGCGTCTGTCTCGGCAACGGTCGGAAGGGGGAGTGAATGGCAGTGATCGGTATGGGAGAAGCGGCCCGGCGACTGGGGATGACGACGCCGAATGCGGCGCTGCGGGCGCTCAGGGCAGCGGGCGTTCCGCTGGTAGCGATTTCTACCAGGGCCAACGTAGTCGAGGAGGCCGACCTGGCCGCGTTCATCGCACAGCGTCCGCCCGGCTACAAGGGAAGAGGCCGGCCACCGGGGGCAAAGAACAAGCCGAAGGAAGGGAACAGCGGTTGAGGAGATAACAGTTAAGGCGCCGGGCTGGCACTGCCTCGATGACCTGCCCGGCACGACGACATACGAAAGAAGAAGCCGGGACAGACCTTGCGGCCCGCCGCCTGCCGCACAGCCGGGGAACCTGGGGAACCTGGGGAACCTTTTTCGGCCCAAAAACTTTCAAGTGGGGGTACTCCCAGAACGGCTTGCCCCCCACTCTGTCACAGTAGTTTGGGCCGACTTGCCTTCCGGCGATTGACCAATATGGGAATGCTCCCCAGCGGGTCGGCTGGCGCAAACGCTGCTTGGAGCTGGCGGGCCGAGTTGTGGACATAGATCTGCGTCGTTTTCATGTCCTTGTGTCCCAGCATGGCGTTCGCAAGCACCAGGTTCCCCTGATCCACCGCCCAGTAGGTGGCTGCATAGTGGCGCAGGTTGTGCCGGCTCCACCCAGACAATCCCGCCCGCTTCATGTACCGCAGCCACGCCGCCCCCCACGAGTTCAGCGGCATCGGGCGCGGGTTGCCCTCCTGATCGTAGCTGCCGCCGTCGGCATTGATGAACAAGAACGGGTTGTCGCAGCGCGGTCGCAGCTTCAGGTAGGTTTCCAGGTAAGGCTGCCAGGCAGCGCTCAGCGGCACGGTTCGGGGGTGACCGCTCTTGGTCTCCCGGAACGTCAGCTCCATCACGTCCGTCCGCACATCCTCCAGACGCAGCCCTAGCACTTCCCCAATCCGCCCGCCGGTGGCGATGATGGCGAGGATGATGGCGGTGTCCCGCGCGGCGAGAAATCGCCGCGCTTTCTCAAAGGTGTACCGGGCGCGGTCCGTCTTGTGAATGTTCCAGCAGTCGTCTACGGCCTGCAGCAGCTTCCCGATGTCTTCGGCGCTGGGGACCACGCGGGCCTGCGTCTGGGCTTTGGGGATCTCGTAGCCTTGCAGGGGATCGCTCTTGAGATGCTTTCTGAGAAAGCACCATTTGAGAAACGCCTTGCAGATGATGGCTTCATGCCGGCGGCTGCTGTCCACGACTCCCGCCTGCTGGCGCATGACCAGGTACTGGTCCAGCTCCCGTGCCCGGAACTTGTCGAGGGTAATGCCCTGCCCTTCGGCCCAAGTCCGCACCTGCGTCAGCCGAGACCGATAATCCCGCACGGTGGATAATTTCCGCGCTGCCTGCAGGGACGTGATCCAGTCGCTCATCGGCGTTTCCCAGGCAACGGGACCGGCGACGTCCACGAGCGTCAGGCTGGCCCGCGCCCGACCTTTGGTACGCCGCTTCTGACCGTTGGGCGAGGCTTCTCCGAGCACGAGCCGGTCTTCCTCTTGCTCGGTTTCTCTGAGGTCCGGCGCAGGGACTTCGATTAATGCTGGCGGCTTGGCTTCGCTGAGTGCGCCCGGATTTGGGTCCGTGGGGACGACAATTCTCGGTAATGCTAACGCGAGTGATTCTAAAGCTGACACGATGGTATACCCTTCTCTACGCAGTGTAGTATCTGCTCTCCAATATGGAGAATGCCGCGGCCAAAAGAAAGCTTTCTTCTCTTTCGAGAAGAAAGCCAGGGGGACGGCGTGATCCGTCACGTCATTTTAAGTCAGAGGCGCCGAGCAGAATCGAACTGCTGCATAAAGGTTTTGCAGACCTCTCCCTTACCACTTGGGCACGGCGCCGTAATGAGCAAGACAAGCAAGAAATGGAGCGGGAGACGAGATTCGAACTCGCGACAACTTGCTTGGGAAGCAAGTGCTCTACCACTGAACTACTCCCGCATTCCGTTTCCGTCTGGATTGTATTATAGCCGGGACGCCCGGCTTTGTCAAGAGTTACGGCTTTGGCGAGATTTTCCACTTATTTTTGCTGTTTGCTCGCTTTTCCCAGGTTTTGGCATGATTCTTGCAGAGGAGGATAACATGGTCACTACCCAGTAGTGACTTCAAGGACGAACCGCGCAGCACGGAGGATACGGCGCACGATGGAACCCGAAGCACTCAGCTCCGGCGGGCAAGTTTCCGCTGGCTTTTCACTGCAAGAATACCTGGCAATCCTGCGGCGTCGCCGCGCGATTATTATCCAGACTGCTATTCTTGTTTCCGTCATTGGCATCGCCCAAGCCCTCATGGCCCAAAACGTCTATGAGGCCAGCGCGAAGCTCCTCGTGGACGGGCCTTCCTATAACCTCAACACCGTGGACGCAGGGAATCCGCTGTCGTCGCTCTTTGAGATGAGCGACCAGCAGACCGTTGACACGCAGGTCGTTGTCCTGCAGGCCCAGCCGCTTTTAGACCAGGTCACAAAGCAGGCCGGCCCGGCGTCGCTGTCCGTTTCCACCGTCAACGGCACCAATGTTATTGAGGTTTCCGCAGAATCCGGCAGCCCCGCCGCCGCCGCCGCCGCTCCCAACACCCTTCTCCAGCTTTTCATTGCCCAGGACGTGGAAAACCGGCTGGGCGAGATGGAACGCGCCCGGCAGTTTGTTTCCGCCCAGGGCAAGCAGGCCCATAACCGGCTGAACGCCACCGAGAATGCCCTCAAAGCCTTCAAGCAAAAAACTCACATTGCCGAGCTTGCCCACAATCGCGACGATCAAATTGCGCTGGTTGCGTCTCTGGCCGCCGCACGGCAAAAAACGGTCTCGGACCTTGCCGGCCTTTACGCCGAGATCAAGAGCGATCAGCGCGAGCGGGACCACGAGCCGGAAACGACACGGGCCGTCACGCAAACGACCAGCCCGGCGATTGCCGGCCTGCAAACCGCGCTGCAGACACTGACCGTGCAGCGCATTGGGCTGGTCCAGCCCGGCGGACTGGCACCGAAAGCGCCCCAGGTGCGTGCGTTAGATGCCCAGATTCATGCCCTGGAAGCGCGTCTTGCCGCCCAGCCGCCCCTTGCCGCCACGACAACTGATGCCCCGAACGCCTTCCGTTCACAGATTGAGCAAAAAATCGCCGATTTAGAGGCGCAGGTTCCGGTGCTGCAAACCCAGCTTGCCGTCGGCAGCGCCGATTTGACCCATGCAAAGTCGCAGGTGGCCTCCTACGCCGGGCTGGAGCTGACATTGGACCGCCTGACCCGCGAGCATGACTCCGCTGAAGTCGCCGACAAAAACTTTGCCGACCAGCTTGCCGATTTGGACCTGCGCGAGAAAGCCCACCATGCCACCGCCCGGATTATTGAAAGCGCCCAAATACCAACCCAGCCGGTGCGTCCGAAGCGCGTTCAAAGCATGATCTTCGCCGGGCTGATCGGCCTGTTTGTCGGCCTGTGCCTCGCGCTTTTGCAGGAGTTTTTGGATGACCGCATCAACACAGTCGCGGATGCCGACCGGGTGCTGCAACTGCCGTCTCTCGGCCATGTTCCGGCCCTCAGCGCCGCCGACGCCCACCTGCTGCCTCAAATGAAAGGCATGGACCCGGCGTCGGAAAGCTACCGGGTGCTGCGAACCAACATCCACTTCGCCACAGTAGATGCACCGGCCCGAACCCTGCTGGTCACGTCTTCGAACCCCGCCGAAGGCAAAACGACGACCGCCGCCAATTTAGCTTTTGCGATGGCGATGGACGGCAAAAAAGTGATTCTCGTGGATACCGACCTGCGCCGCCCCACCCTGCACACGCTGCTCGGCCTGCCGCCGGTGCCGGGCCTGACCGATGTTCTGCTCGGCCATGCCCCGCTTGCGCCGTCTGAAGTCATGCCGGGCCTGTTGGTGCTTCCTGCCGGCTCGACTCCCCCAAACCCCGGCGAGCTGCTGAACTCCCGCAAGTTCCGTAATCTAGTCCTTGCGCTGTCGGAGATGGCGGACATGGTAATCTTTGACAGCTTGCCGGTGCTTGTCGCCGCCGACGCCGCTATTCTGGCATCTCAGATGGACGGCACCATTGTCGTTGTCGAAACCGGCTTTACCAAGAAAGCGTCAGCCCGGCGAACGCTGGCCCTGCTTCGCCAGGCCCGCGCGACCATCCTCGGCGCGGCCTACAACAAAGTGCGCTCCCAGGACTCTCCGAGCTACGCCTATCATTACCAGTACGGCGCTCCGGCCCTGCTGACGGCGGAGCAAAATAGCCTGCCGCAGCCTTCTCGGAAAGAAGGTGATGCGTGAAAATCTCTTTGTGCCTTGCTCTGACCGCTGCGCTTGCTGTCCCGGCACTGAGCGATGCGCCGCCAGTGGCGGAAACAGCCTCGACGTATGTGCTGTCGCCGGATGACCAGATCGAGATCACCGTACTGGGCCATGCCGACTTCAATGAAGCCGTCACTTTGCTGCCCGACGGCACTTTTCGCTATCCCGTCGTCGGCACGCTCCATGCCGCCGGACTAACTTTAGACGGCTTGACCCGGACGCTTGCTGCCGGCCTGAGCAGCCAGCTTAATCAGCCGGATGTCACCGTGACTCTGCGCCAGGGCCGCGCCCGTAAAGTCAGTGTCATCGGCGACGGCGTCAAGACTGCCGGGCAGTACGACTTCAAGACCGGAATGCACCTGCTGGACCTGCTGGCAGTCGCGGGCGGTCCGGCGGCGGAGCCGCACATGGTGAGCGCGACGCTTGCGACGGCAGGTGGGTTGACAGTTTCAGTGGATTTAGGCCGGCTGCTGACGGAGGCCGACACGGCCCAGAACCTGCCGCTGGCCCCCGGCGACATCCTGTTTCTGGTCGCACGAGACCCGGAAGAAGGGCAGGCGCAGGTTGTCGGCGATGTGGTCAAGCCCGGCGCGTATGCAGTCCTGCCAAGCGGCGTGTCCGTGCTGGCCCTGCTGAACGAGGCCGGCGGAGCGCTTCCCGCCGCGCGTCTGACCCAGGTACAGATCATGCACGCGGGCCAGGTGAAGACCTGCGATTTGCGCCCGCTGCTGACCACTGATCTTAGGTCGGACGCCGGACTTCTGCGCGTCCTGCCCGGCGACGTTCTCTTAGTGCCGGAAAATAAAGCCCACATTCTCGCCCTCGGCGCCTTGCGGTCTCCCGGCCTGCTGCCGATCCCTGACGATCAGCCGCTGCTCCTCACGACCGCCTACGCCGAGGCCGGCGGCGCGACTGAAGACGGCGACAAAAAGAATGTCGGCATCCTTCGGCGCAGTCCCACAGGCCAGGTGTCTTTAGTGTCCGTCAACATGGACAATCTGCTGCAGGGCAAAAACGGCGCAGTAGATTTTGCATTGCAGCCGAACGACATTTTGTTTATCCAGACCCGGAACCATCCGCAGAGCGCTGCTTCCATTCTAGGCGCATTGGGCGGCCTCAGCGTTCTTGGCACTTTGTCGCACTTGTAACAGCGTCGCACTTGTAACAGCATCTTTCTTGTAACAGCGTCTTCACGGAAACATAATTGCCATGTCATCTCGCGTTCTTAGTTCTCTGCTTGATGCGCCTGATCTTTCGTCGGGCGTGTTCACCGACACGGCTTCGCCGGGCGCGGCTGTTTGTGTGCGCGGCTTGTCCAAGTCCTATTCTATTGCCCGCAATGCCGTCCAGCACTCCACGATGGGCGAAGCGCTCATACACCGCCTGCGCCGCCCCTTCGAGGCAGCGCAACGCGAGACCTTCTGGGCCTTAAACGACGTCAGCTTCGACATCCAGAAAGGCGATGTGGTCGGCATCATCGGCCGGAACGGCGCAGGCAAAAGCACCCTGCTGAAGATACTGTCTCGCATCACCGAGCCGACAAAGGGCCGAATTGACCTCTATGGCCGGGTCGGCAGCCTGCTGGAAGTGGGCACAGGGTTCCACCCGGAGCTGACGGGCCGCGAGAATATCTACTTAAACGGCGCAATCTTGGGGATGCAGAAGCGCGAGATCGCCCGGCAGTTTGACGCCATTGTCGACTTTTCGGGAACGTCCCAGTTTTTGGACACGCCCGTCAAGCGCTACTCGTCAGGGATGTATGTGCGTCTCGCGTTTGCCGTCGCCGCCCACCTGAACCCGGAGATACTGATTGTGGACGAAGTGCTGGCCGTCGGCGACGCCGAGTTCCAAAAGAAGTGCCTCGGCAAGATGCAGGACGTGGCCGAAAGCGGGCGCACCGTGCTGTTCGTCAGCCATAACATGCAGTCTATCGCCCTCCTTTGTAATAAAGGACTTTTCATGCAAAACGGCAGAATAGCTTATAGTGGAGCAGTAGAAACGGCGATTGGTTATTACTTGGCTAGTTTTCTAAGCCCAGCGGCCGAGATAGGGGAAGTTGTAGAAGAAGTTGAACGTAGACCCGGCTCAGGTGAATATCGCTTCACTTTGGTGGAACCGACAAAAAGTTTTTTTGAGGGCAACGACAACAAGACTTTCCAGTTCCGTGTTAAGAGGACAACTCGCGCTTTGCCTCAGCTTTGGTTGTCGGCACATGTTTTCAATGCGAGTGGTATTGAAGTCGCTCAGTTTGATTCTAGGCTTATGGGGCAGTGGTTTCAAGACGCGGCTGTCATTGAAGGACTGTTTCAGTTCACTTCCCCCTGGCTCAAGCCAGGTTCCTATCGCATGGATTTCTATGTTTGTGCCACGGGCGTAGGCGTTGTAGACAAATTCGAGGGAGCTTGTACCTTGAACATTTCTCCAGTGATTCCATATCCATGTTCTTGCTCCGAAGATGGGGTAGATAGAGGAATTGTTTTCGCAGAGTTTTCCTGGCAGGATAAAACTAGTAATACTCAACTGATAGACTTTAATAACAACTAAATATACAGATTGAGTATCATCTGCACTTGCCACTGGAAGGAGTAATTTGCAGCAGCCTCTTCTGGTAGGGGTTATGCAGTTGAACGCAAGATCAAGGTAACAATTATGAAGCATTATGTGCGCTCGATTGCCGGATATTTATTTTCCTCAATAAAAAGTCGTTTGTCGCTAGGCGAACAAGAGGCAATCGAGAATCTTCGCACTGAACTTAGAATTGCCCGGTATCATCGTCAGGGGCTTAAAGACATAAAGCGGATGCCACTGCCGCACCCTCTGCGATTAAATTTGGGGTCTGGAAATGTTTGCAAAGAAAGCTACTTAAATGTTGACCTGTTCCCTGGCGCTGATCTGACTTTGGACCTCCGCAGGGGGCTTCCCTTCGCCTCGGAGTGCTGTAGCACGATCTTTTCTGAACATTGCTTTGAGCACTTCGGTTACCCGGAATCAATTACGCATTTATTGAGCGAATGTTTACGGGTATTGAAGCCTGGTGGATTGTTGCGCTTTAGTGTTCCCGACACGAAATGGCCGTTGCTGGGCTACGGGGAAGGCGGGTCCTATTTTCGCTGGTTGGAGACGCATCCCGGCGTGCACCCGGCGCACTGCACAACAAGGCTAGAGCATATCAACTTTCACTTTCGCCAGGGAGATCAGCATCGATTTGCCTATGATGAGGAGACGGCACACAAAATCCTAAAAAACGTCGGCTTCATTGATATTGAGCGGTGTGATTTTGACCCAGAAATTGATTCAAGCCTGCGCGAGATCGGCAGCCTTTTTATTACAGCTACCAAGCCTATGTCAGCTTTTGAAGGCAGGCAAGCGCAGAGCAAATTAAGCACGAAACAATTGTTGTAAAGTCCTAATGGAATGTCTTATTCATCTTTCGTCTCTGTCATTGTCTGTACTTGCAATCGAGCGGAGCATTTGCGCCAAACTTTGGATGCAATGGCGGGTGTCTGTTTCCCGGAAACGATGTCGGCAGAGCTGATTGTGGTGGACAACGCCTCCACGGACGCTACGGCGGAAGTTGTGAAATCCCGCTGCCTGCCGAAAATGACCGTGCGCTATATCCGTGAGCCTTCGCGGGGCCAGTGTCATGCACGAAACGCAGGCATTGCGGCAGCACGCGGCGAAATTATTTTGTTCACCGATGACGATGTTCGTTTTTCTGGAAACTGGATTACGGGGATGTGCGAGCCGATCCTGTCTGGGAAGGCGGACGCGGTGGCAGGAGGAGTGCGCTTTGCGCCGCATTTGCTTCGGGGCTGGATGACGCTTGAGCATCGCTCTTCACTTGCGTCTACCGAGCGGCTGAATTTGGATACGCCCGAAGAGATGGTTGGGGCGAACATGGCCTTTGCCCGGAAAGTTTTAGAAAAAGTGCCGAAGTTCGATGTCAACCTGGGACCGGGAGCGCTGGGGTTCGGCGATGACACGCTGTTTTCGTTCCAGATCAAGCAAGCCGGATACACGCTTGCGGGCGCACTGGACACGGTCGTGGAACACCATTTTGACCCGGCGCGGCTGACCCGAAAAAGTCATCTGGAAGCTGCCGCGAAGATTGGAAGAACACGCGGCTATCTTGCCCATCACTGGCTCCATGAAGATGTCGCGCAGCCGCGTTTGTGTCTCGCCAAGCGACTGCTCAGGCTGCGATACGCCCGTGTCCGCCGCCGAAACGAAGTGGCGCAGCCTGAAGGGGTACCGCTTTGGGAGAAGAATGTCTTAATGGACATCTTTTTTTACCGGCAGTATTTGCAGGAGCGAACAAAGCCGCGCTTGTACGAGCGCAAAGGCTTAGTAAAACGAGCCGCACCGAACGAGTTTCTTTTACGGCAGGTTAAGTCTCATGCCTAAAGTCAGCGTTGTTACACCGTGCTTCAACTCGGAACGCTATATCGGCAGGACGATTGAAAGTGTTCAGGCACAGACACTTTCAGACTGGGAGCATGTGGTTGTCAATGACGGCAGCACGGATGGATCGGCAGCCGTGGTCAAAAGCTGTTTGGGCCGAGAGCCGCGCCTGCGGCTCGTGGAGCAGGAAAACGGCGGGGTCAGCCGGGCGCGAAACCAGGGCTATTTGGCGGCGAAGCCCGGCGAGTATCTGCTGTTTCTGGATGCCGACGACTGCCTAGAGCCGTCCATGCTGGAAACTCTGGTCGGCTATCTAGACGGCCGGCCTGACGTCGGCATGGTCTACTGCAAGCCGCGCTACATAGATGCAGAAGGAAGCGCCTGTGCATATTCCGGCCAATTTGCCCCGCGCCGGGTTCCGCACGGGCTTAGGATTAGGACGCTGCCGGAAACGGAGTCGGAAACGCCGCTGCCCGCCATTTTCACGCTTTGCGGCCTGCTGCCGTCGCTTGCAGTCATGCGGCAGTCGGTCTACGCAAAGGCCGGCGGGTGGGACGAGGCGCTCGGCCATGTGTATGAGGATACCGACTTGTTTTTGCGAATGGCGCTGCACGGCCCAGTGCATTACCTGCCGGAGCCGCTGGTGCGCTACCGGCGTCATCCCGCCCAGTCTACTGCGTCGGAAACCAGCCGGGACCGGGAAGCGGTCCAGCAGGCAAAGCTGTACGCCAAGTGGAGCGCGGTCACTGGCCTTCTGCCGCAGCAGCAGGAGCGGCTTGATGCGGCTCGTGCCTTCCGCGCCGGATGCATTGTTCCGGCGGCGGGACTTCAGGCCGGCGCGGCCTGCTTGCGGCGCGGCCAGTGGCGCAAGGCCGCTCGATTCTGCGGCGGTGCCCTGCGCCGCTATGCCTTCTCTTTTTTGCCGAAGCCAAGTTTAGCGAAGTCTAGAATGTAATGAACATTTTATTTGTCACGCAAAATTTTCTGCCGCTGACCGGCGGGATCGAGATGCAAACACAGATGGCGGCGCAGGCGCTTTCCGTCCGGCACCGGGTGGAAGTCGCGGCAGTTAATTTCGCGCCCTGCCGGCTGCCGGAGCGTTTGGCAGTGCTGCACGGCAGCCTTCTCGCGCCCGCAGCGACTGACTTTTACGACGGCCCGGTGCCGGTTCATGCCTTGACGCCAAGCTTCCGGGAGCGCCTGCGCCTGCTGCCGGCTGCTGTGCGTGCGTTGCCGCTTATTCAGCGCCACGCTTACCACGGCTTGAGCCGCTTCGGCTACCGGGCTTTTCGCGCGGTCTACGTGCCGCGCCTGCGGCGTCTGATGGAGTATACGGACATTGTTCACTGCACCTGCGGCGGCTATTTAGGCTGGGCGGCGGCGGAAGCCGCGCACCCTTTGGGCCTGCCGGTTGTCTGCACGCCCTATGTTCACCCAGGCCAGTGGGGCGACGGGCCGGATGACGCCGCCTTCTACCGGCGCTGCCAAGCCGTAATCGCGCTTCTGGAAAGTGACCGCCGGAGCTTAATGGCTCTCGGCGTTCCTGAAGACCTCTTGCGCGTTATTGGGGTTGCCCCAATTGTGTCTCCAACGGCTGATCCGGCAGGCTTTCGCAAAAAGCATGGCCTCACCGAGCAGCCGGTTGTTCTGTACGTCGGACGAATGATCGATCACAAAGGCTTCCGCGCGATTTTGGAAGCAGCGCCGGAGATTTGGGAGCGTGTTCCCGAAGCGCGTCTTGTCTTTGCCGGCCCTGCCTCTCCCCGCGAAGCGGCGGCGTTTGAGAATGCAGACCCGCGCGTTTTGTTTTTGGGCCGGTGCAGCGACCAGGAAAAGTCTGATGCTTTATCTGCCTGCGACTTGTTCTGTATGCCGTCTACAAGCGAGATATTACCGACGGTGTATTTGGAAGCTTGGCATTACGGCAAGCCGATTGTCGGCGGGCGTGCGCCGGGCCTGCCGGAACTCATCGAAGACTGCGGCGGCGGGACTGCTGTGGAGCAGACCCCGGCCGCCGTTGCCGATGCGGTTGTACGCTTCCTTTCTGACGGCGCTTTGCGCCGGCGCTGTAGCGCAAACGGACAGCAGTTTGTTGCTGCCAGCTATTCCGTAGAGGCCGTCACCGGCCAGTTAGAGTCGCTTTACTTAGAGTTGACAAAGGCCCGCACTTTGCAGCCAGCATCATCTTTATAAACACATTATCTTTATGAACGTATTGCTGAGAACCTCTCTTCGGCCCTACTATCATGCAGCCATTCGGAAGCCCATTCTCTCAGTGCTGCCGCCGCTGCTGCGGCGCTTGCCGGCCAGCGCCAAATTCTTTGGGCTGCCTCAAGGGTCGATTCCTAATTCTAAGGAATGGGCGCAGCACTATAACAGCCGCTGCTCTGGACAGCCTGCTTCTTACACCAAAGTGGATGAGGGACAGAAGATCGAGCGGGTGCCGCCAAAAACGGTGGCGTCGCACATACATCCGGCTTTTAGTGAGCTGGTCGCACAGACGAATGAAGCTTTTGTTGTCGCAGTCCCGGACGGGCGCGTTTTAGGTGCTGATGCGGCTGTCATCTCGCCGGACAATTTGCTGCTGGAAGACGTCTCGGTGGAGTACGACTGCGAGAGATATATTCCTGGACGGCACTCGGCGTTCTCCCAAGTGCGTTTTCCGCGCATTTACCCCATGGAAGGCAATGTTGCCGTTCTCACGACCTTAAGCGCAGACTATTATTCACACTGGCTGCTGGATGTCCTGCCCCGCTTTGACCTGCTGCAACGTGCGGGACACACGCCGGACACGGTTGACAAGTTCTATCTTCTTGAACCCAAACATTCTTACCAGAAAGAAACATTGACGAGGCTTGGCATACCGACATCGAAACTCATCGACAGTCGACAGTTTCCTCATGTTCAAGCAGACTGCTTACTTGTCCCTTCTTTAACGCGAGGAGCGTTCCAGCCGACGCAAAGAGTATGCCGGTTTTTGAGAAAGCATTTTGCGCTGGGCGAGAAAGCAGCAGGCGTCGGGCCGCACCGGATTTATCTGAGCCGAGCGGGTGCGAAGCATCGGCGCGTTCTGAATGAAGACAAGGTTTTGGCGCTCTTAGAACCTCTTGGATTCTGCGTTGTCGCCGCGGAAACCTTGAGTCTGGCGGAAAAAGCCTTGCTGTTCAGGTCAGCGGAGGTGGTTGTCTTTCCCGCAGGTTCCGGCTACGCCAACATTTTGTTTTGCGAGCCTGGAACGTCTGTTATCGAGATGTTCAATCCAGCGTTCGTGGCTGCTTCTACCTGGGCGCTTTCCAATGAACTAACCCTTAACTACTACTATGTTTTGGGAGAGCCGCATCATGCGAAAGACCTTGCTCCGATTGCTCTAGATATTGCAGTGAACATTGAGGTTTTAGCGGAAACACTGAAGCTGGCGGGCATCCATGTCTGCTAGACGCGGTATGAACATCTTTGTCCACCGCGCTTCCGAGTGCCTGACCGATCACGAGGCGCACGGCGACGGGCTGATTTGTTTTTCGCTGCTGAACGGACTGGCCGAGCGTGGGCATCAGGTTTATGCTTACGCGGACACGGCTGCCATTTCCGCGTGCAGCCCGAACCTGCATGTCAGGACCGGCCAAAGCCAGTCTTTGGCCCACTCGCTGGCCCCTTGGGAACAGGCCGGGCGGGCAGATCGCTGGATGCAGGAACTGGCGCAGCGTCAGGCAATTGATCTGGTCTGGCGGATGCACCCCTACGGCGGCGGCTGCCCGGCTGTGCCCCAGACCGGGGGCAGGCCGCTGGTGGTCGGGCCGCTGTTTTATTCCTGGCCTGAGCAGCCCGGCAAAGCGCCGAGATCAGGCAGGCCAAGATTTGGCGCTGGACTGCAAGGCATTGTGGGGCCAGCCGCAGAGCGCGGCTGGCAGCGCACAATGTCGCAGGCCGCGCTGATCCTCTGTGCGACCGGCGCTCACGCCGAAGTCGTGCAGCGGCAGCACCCTGACACGGAAGTGAGGGCGCTGCCAGTTATTGTCGAGCCGCCATTTGGACTGGCAGATCAGAAAGGGCGCGGCAACGCGGGAACTGGGGATGAAAAGCGCGTGACACTGCTGTTTACCGCAAACCTTGTCGCCAACAAGAATCCGCAGATTTTCTGCGAGACCGTGCGGCTTCTGCGCCTTGCCGGCAGGGACGCGCGGGGAATAGTGCTGGGCGACGGGCCGGAGCGCCCGGCGCTGGAAGCGTTTTGCGCGTCGAATGGTATTGCGGAGGCAGTTCAATTTCGAGGCAAAGTCGCTAACAGCGAAGTTTACGATTACATGAGCAAGGCCGACTTTCTCGTTTCCACGTCCTTTGGGGAGCCATATGGACGCAGCATTGCAGAAGCCATGTCGGTGGGGACGCCGGCCATCTGCCACCGCTCTGGCGGCCCGGCGGACTTTATCTGCGACGGACAGGATGGCCTATTAGTAGACGAGCTAACGGCGGCGGCCTATGCGTCCCGCCTGGAAGCCGCACTTTGTGAGGAGAGCTGCTGGGATCGGCTTTCAGCCGGCGTCCGCCAAACAGCGCGTCAGTGGCTTGCGGAATGTGTATTGGACACACTAGAGCAGCTTCTGCAAGATGTCGCTCAGATGCAGAGGGGTGCCATCAACAAAGAGGACTTTGGTTCATGGAGAGAAGGACTTTAGTTCATGAAGAAGATTTTGTTTTGCAGCCATGTTCAAAAGTCCAAAGAACTGGGCGGCTCCAAAGTTGTTGTGGAACTCGCGGAGGCCATGCACGAAATCGGCTGGGACTGCCAGGTCATTTGTCCTGCCGATATTGCGGCTCCTGAAGATTCCAGCCCACTGGCACACTTTCCAAGCAACCTCCGCCAGCATTTGAGGTGCCATGCGGAAGAGTACGATGTCGTCGATTACGACCATGCCCACCTGCCTTACCCGCGCTCCGAATTTAGCTCCGGTACATTGATGGTGGCTCGGTCTGTAATCCTCGCACATCATTTAGCGGCAATCCGTATTCCGCAGCCGAGCGGCATCAGAACAGCCATTGGAAGAATAATTCGGGGACATGCGCGGGATCAATGGAAACAAAAAGCGATTGAACGCGCACAAACCACAGTTGAACACGCAGATTTAGTGAATGTGAGCAACGACGCAGATAAGGCAGAATTGATGCGGCACGGAATTGATGCCTTCAAAATCGCTGTCATCCCTTATGGAATCAGCAGTGTACGCCGTCCTATGTTTAATGAAATTTCCAGCAAGCCGCCGGTGGCGCCTGTTGTTGCGTTTGTCGGTACATTTGATTACCGCAAGGGAGCCAAAGAGTTTCCAGACATAGTCAGCAGCATTGCGGCATCTGTTCCCGGCGTGCGCTTTAAGCTAATGGGTACAAAAGGTCTTTTCCAAACCGAAGAGAAAGTTCGCTCTCATTTTTCGAGGCATGTGCAGCAGCAGATAGAAGTCATTCCCACATATCAGTCGGATGATTTGCCTCAGATGCTTTCATGCTGCTCAATCGGCATTTTTCCGTCGCACATGGAAGGGTTCGGATTTGGGGTGCTTGAAATGCTTGCTGCCTCTGTTCCCGTGATTGCTTACGATGCACCAGGCCCCCCAATGATGCTGCCCTCAAACTATCTTGTTCCTCGTGGCCATGCCGCAGCGCTGGCCGACAAGACAATCTCACTTCTTCAGGATCAGACGGCTCTCGAAAATGCGCGTGTCTGGGCAAAACAGCAATCGCAGACATTTGCCTGGGACCTGATTGCTCAACAAACCAGTGATCTTTACGCAAAACGCAAATCCAGCAGAGAGACCGAATGACAAAAATATCGATTGCAATGGCAGCCTATAACGGATCACGCTTCCTTAATCAGCAGCTTGCAAGCTTAGCCTGCCAAAGCAAACAGCCCTTTGAAGTGGTTGTTTGTGATGATGGCTCCACCGATACAACAGTAGAGATGCTAACATTGTGGGCTGCTAGTGTTGCGTTCCCAGTGCATATTCATCAAAACGCGCAAAGGCTGGGACACGAAGATAATTTTCTAAAGGCGGCGAGTTTGTGCACCGGCGACTTAATTGCATTCTGTGATCAGGATGATGTTTGGATGGAAAATAAGCTGCAAGTCTGCTGCGATGCTTTTCTTGATAAAGAAGTAACATTAGCCCTGCACTCAGGCAAGGTCGTAGACACGGAATTAGCCACGTTGAAGACTAAGTTTCCAAATATCAAGCGTTTAAGGGTTGCCCAGCCATTGCGAGTTGATGCATACCATGCCGCTCCAGGGTTTGCGATGGTTTTTCGTTCCGATCTCCTGAGAAACTGCAATTTGCAGCGCCGCCCTCATGACCATTTAAGTGCGGACCTAATTATAGGACATGATCATTTGGCTTATCTTATTGGCAGCATACTGGGAAAGGTTGCCTTTATCCCCGACTGCTTGGTTCTTCATCGAAGACATCATTACAACACAACAGGAGCCTTTCGTCGTAGCCGCAAACAATTCGTCACAGATGCACTGTCAGCCGGTTCTGAAAGCTACTTGTATTTAGCCGATAGAACAACCGAGTATGCGGATTATTTGCATTGGATGTCAAGGACAGAAACTGAACTGGTCAGCGACGCCTACGGTAAGGGGGCGAGCCACTATTATGCTCTTGCGAAGCTGTACAAGCGCCGTGCCTATGCACATTGCAAGACAGAAAGCTGGGCGAAAAGGCTTCAAGTTTTTGCAAGTATGCTCATTGGCGGTGACTATCAACAGAAAACAAAAGGGGGGCTAGGAGCGAGATCTTTAGTTAAAGACGTATGTTTTCTAATGCGCCTGTGAGTTTGTGATACGCCTGTGCTATGAACACTGCTGAGGAAGTTTTGACATGAAAGAAGTTTTGACATGAAAGTTTTGCGTGCCGCGAACATTCCAAACAGCCGCAACTCCGGCATGGGCCGCGTCATGCACCTAACGACCGATGAACTCCGCACTATGGGCCACAGTGTAGATTTGCTGTTCTCGGAGGATGTTCCTCGGCTCCGCAGAGGTGCCTCGGATCGTCTTATCTTCCCGTTTGCTCTACTTAGTGCCGTCCGCAAACGCATCCAGGAGCGCGGGCAGTATGATGTCGTCGAAATCCATGAGCCAAGCGGCGCTTGGTACTGCCGGGCGCGGGGCAGGGACTCGTCCCTGCCCCCCTGCGTCCTGATGTCACACGGCCTGGAAACAGCACAGTGGAAGCTTCACCGGAAACTCAACCAGGCGCTTGGAAGAAAAACCAGCCGAAAAAGTGAAATTCTCGTTCCGTTGACCTTACTTTCGCAAGCCGAGTACGGCTTGAAGCACTGTCAGCAAGTGATGTGCCTCAATTCTTATGATGAAGCCTATCTGCTGAATGTTCTGCATTTGCCGCCCGAAAAGATCTCCCGTGTCCAGAACGGTGTTGCACCGTTGTTCTTCGGCAACCGCGGCAGCGGCGCACGAGAACCGAAAGCCCTGCTGTTTGTCGGAAGCTGGCTTGAACGAAAAGGTCGCCAAACCCTAATCACAGCATTTCAGCAGCTTCACCGGGGAGACCCAAATGTTACTTTGAGCCTCATCGGCACTGGATACTCCGAGCAGGAAGTCTTAGCATATTTCTCGGCAGAGCTGCGCCCCCAAATCCGGGTACTCCCAAAAGCAGACGACGTTCAGCTTTTGGACGCTTATTTGTCTCATTCAATTTTTGTCTTTCCCAGCTACTTTGAACCCTGGGGATTGGCACTGATGGAGGCGGCAGCGGCAGGAATGGCTATTGTGACAACTTGCACCGGGGGGCCGGCAGATTTGTTTCAAGACAGGAGAAATGCGCTTCTTGTGCCTGTACTGGATGCAGACGCACTCACCGATGCAGTGTGCAAATTGTTAAGCAGCCCGCGGCTGCGAGTTCATCTAGGCGAAAACGCACAGGAAGACGCCAAACATTTTACCTGGCGAGCTGCCGCAGAAAGTCACCTTGGCGCTTATGAGCGAGCGCTGCAGGAAGCAGCAAGGACAACTATTCGTTGAAAATCCATTTAATCAGCGCTGCCCTGCCGCCGCAGAGGGACGGCATCGGCGATTATACGGCGTGCCTTGCGGCAGAGATGGCGCGTTCGGCATCGGTGACGGTGCTGACGGGAGCACCAAACCCGGCATCCATTTGCGGCGCTGTCGTCAAAACAGCCTTTTCAGTTCAAGACCCGCCAAGTGTTCGGCACATTGCAAAGTTTATCGCGTCAGACAAACCTGACTGGGCGCTGCTGCAATATAACCCGTTTTGCTACGGGCGCTGGGGACTGAACTTATACTTACCAGAAATGATGCGCCGCCTGCGTCGGGTATCGCCCGGCACGCGCATTGCAGTCATGGTGCATGAGCCTTTTGTGCCGGTCATTACGCCGCAGTTCGCGGTCATGTCAGCATGGCAGCGGTGGCAGCTCTGGCGGCTGGGACAGGGTGGAGACGTGCTGTTTTTCTCGATTGACGCCTGGCGGCAGCGTTTTGAGCGCTGGTTCCCCGGCAAGCCGGCGGTGCATCTGCCGGTCGGCTCCAACATCCCGCAGGTGCCGATGGGCCGGGCCGAAGCGCGGGCGCGGCTTGGCATACACGAGGACGCTGTTGTCCTGGGCCTGTTCGGCACGGCAGGCAGCGGCCGAATGCTGGGCCGGGCCAAAGAGGCCCTGGCGGCGGTGCGGGCGGCAGGCACTCCGGCGCAAGCACTTTACATCGGACCGGACTCAGGCGAAGTTTGTGCGGCTCTCGGCAGCGCCGATGTCATTGCCGAAGGCCCGTTTCCCGCCGAAGAAGTTTCCCGGCGGCTGGCGGCGATGGACATCTACCTGGCGGCCTATGTGGACGGCGTCTCGACCCGGCGCGGCGCGTTCATGGCCGCGCTTCAGCACGGCATTGCCACGGTGGGAACACACGGGTCGCTGACGGATGCGCTGCTGGAACAAGAGGATCAACGCGCGTTTCTGCTGACAGCAGTAGACAAACCTGATGCTTTTTCCGCCGCAGTTGTTGGTTTAGCCGAGAATGCCGCTTTGCGGCAGCGTTTCGGGCAGGAAGCGCAAAAGCTTTATAAACGCGAGTTTACTTGGCAAAAAACAGCAGCGCGTCTGCTCTCGGCAATGCAAGCACCCTGTGGCTCCTGAAACAGCATGAATTCTGAAACATCACAGCCCCTTATTGTCAGCAGCCTCATCTGTCACCGGGATGTGCCTATGGCCCTCAAGTGTCTCGGCAGTCTCCTGAAGCACTCGCAGGAGCCGATCCGCTTTCTACTGCATGATGACGGCTCGCTGCAAGACAAAGATATTGCGCTGCTTTCACAGCATCTTTGTTCGCCTCGGATAATTGCCAAACGAGAAGCCGACAAACAGATGGCAGAAGTGCTTGACAAGTATCCAGCCACACTTAAGTTTCGACAAACTGATGTTTTAGCCAAAAAGCTGCTGGACTGTGTGCATTTCAGTAGCGGCGATTTATTTGCTTATTATGACACAGACATTTACTTTTTCAGGCCAATCCACAATCCATTTGTTTTACCCAATGAGGAAACTGGTGCGCTCTTCTTAAAAGACGATATTCACCCCTACTCCATTAGGCTTAGGGATTTTGCAGCCGCAACAGACATCGCAATCCCACAGTTTATCAACACCGGCATGATTTGTTTCAGACGCTCCTTATATGATCTTGATTTTATTGAGTGGCAGCTAAGGAAAAAAATAATGCACAGTAAACCCTATTTTGTTGAACAAACAGTGTGGGGTTTACTGGGTCAACGGGCGATGTGCAGGTTATGGGAGCCTTCGCAGATAGTGTTTATGACTCCTTCTGCAAGAATTACGAGGAGCGCAGTTGCTGGACATTTCGTAACACCCTCCAGACATTTATTGGAGTTTTTTGTTGAAACAAATGATATGCTGCATCATAACGTTCCTGTTCAAGTTCAAACCATGTCATCAAAGTTATGTCGTCCAGTTGACCTTGCCTGGCTCGCCGCAAAATCTGAGGCGAAACGGTTACTCAGTGTGAAAGTGCCAGGGTATTGAAAATTGTAATTATTATGCCGCTGGCGGAGCAAAGAGGCGGGGCGGAGATGGCGCTGCTGCACCTCATCGAGTTCGGGCAGGGGCTGGGCGTGGACTGGGTGGTAGTCTTTCTGCAGGACGGGCCGATGGCGGCGCGGGTGCGAGAACTGGGTGGCGAAGCGCGGGTGATTGAGGCTGGGCGTCTGCGGGATATTCCCCGGTTTTTCCGGGCTGTTTCTGCGATTGTCCGGCTAGCGCGGCAGGAAAATGCAGCAGTGGTTTTGGGGTGGATGGGGATTGCCCAGCTTTACGGCGGCGTCGCCGGAGCAATTGCCGGGGTACCGTGCGCCTGGTTCCAGCATGGAATACCCACCGACAAGCACTGGATTGACCGGCTCGCGACGCGGCTGCCGGCAGTCGGCATCCTGACCTGCTCGCAGGCGGTGGCGGACGCGCAGGCGCAAATCCCGCCAAAGCGACCACTGAAAGTCGTGTATCCAGGCGTTGAGCTGTCGCGGTTTGACCCAAGCAAGCTGCCCTGCCCGAACGAGGCAAAGCAGCGGCTGGGACTGCCGAACGGACTGCTGATCGGCATGGTCGGGCGCTTGCAGCGATGGAAGGGAATGCACGTTCTCGTGGAAGCGCTGCCGGAAATCCTGCGGTCTTACCCGGATGCCCATGTCGTTCTGGTCGGCGGAGAACACGCGCAAGAACCGGACTATCCGACCTTTCTACAAAAGCGCATCCGGGTACTGGGCTTAACCGACAAAGTCACCCTGGCAGGACTGCAAAGCAATGTCCCACTGTGGATGCAGGCGCTGGACATTGTCGTTCATGCCTCCGACCATGAGCCGTTCGGCATCGTAGTTATTGAAGCGATGGCGCTGGGAAAACCCGTAGTCGCCGGGAACGCCGCCGGGCCGGCGGAGATCATCGCGGACGGCATTGATGGGCTGCTGACACCTTACGGCGATGCCCACGCCCTGGCAGGGGCCATTCTGCGCTTCGCGGATGACCCGCATTTTGCCTGTCAAATCGGCAAAGCGGCGCGGCGGCGGGCGCAGGAGTTTTCCACTCGGCGCTATGCGGAGAATTGTGCCGCTGCGCTGCAAGAATTGATACCGGGATAAGACCAACATGGATGTTCAATTGACACGCCCGATGCCGCTGGAACCGGCATTGAAGGCCGTTTCGGACCAGGACAAACAGCGTCTGTGGTTTGTTTTGGCATTGCCGTTTGTTTTGGCTTGCCTGGTGGCGCTGGTGACGGTGGCCGGCACAGCAGCAATTGGGCCGTTTCTGTTAGTCTTGGTGCCGCTTGCATTTTGGACGGCGGTTCGGGATACGGAACGGGCGCTTTATGTGTATCTAGCCTGGTGCTGGCTGGACGGGACCATTCGCGGGCTGCTGAGTTCCGACCCGATTTCCATTGTCGCCCGCGACATTGTTTTGGGGGTGATTGTGGTTGGCTGGGGGTTGCAGCGGCTGCAAAACCGGCACATGGACCCAATCCGTGTCCCGCCGGGAACGCTGCTGGTCGCGCTGTTTGTCCTTAACTGCGTTTTGCAGGTGTTTAACCCCTTTGCAGGCGGCTTGGTGCAGAGCATCGGCGGGCTGAAGATGCACTTGTCGGCCCTGCCGCTGCTGTTTTTGGGCTACGATGTTTTGCGCCGTCCCGCACAGCTTCGGGCCTTGTTTTTGTTTTTAACGCTGATAACGCTGATTAACGGCGCAGCCTCCTATGTTCAGTATGTCCAGGGGCCGAGCTGGACTTGGGCGCATTTTCCGGGCAGCAAAGAGGCAATTTCGCAGAACTTGTCCACGCTCCGGCTCGGCGCGGTCCGGGGCATGACTGCGACGTTTAAGCCGCCGGGCACGACAACCGGCGGCGGCGGGGCAGGCGCGTACATCGGGATGATTTTTCCCCTGGCCTTTGTGCTGCCCCTCCTGCCGGGGCGGCTTGGCTTTGGTCCTGCCGTACGGGCGGGCCTTGCGGCAGTTTTGCTGGCGCTTCTTGTGTTTCTCTTTATCAACGAAGTTCGCTCCGCGCTGGTCAGCGCCGTGTGCGGCGTTCTTCTCAGCGGGATTCTGATTGGCGGCCCGCTTCGCCTGCGGATGCTGTCGGCAATTTTGGTCTGTTTAGCGCTGGGCAGCGTGGCTTACAGCTTCTCGCAGGGCGTTTCGCAGAACGGTGTCACGAGCCGGTTTGCGACGACATTCGCGGACCCCGTCGACGCGCTGCATCAGGACAGGCGCACGTTCTTTGATGACGCGGAATTTATTGTTATAAACTCGCCGTTCGGCGTCGGCCTGGGCCGCGTCGGAGGAGCAGGGGGAAGGCTTGGTGGAGGCGGCGCGGACCCCGGATTTGCCGTGTTCAGCGAAGCGTATCTGGGCGCGATTATGTATGAAACAGGCATTATCGGCGGCCTGCTGATTGTCACCATCGCGGTGTCGCTGATTGGGCGCGGCTGCGTTGCCTTGCGCCGCTTGACGGAGCCGGGAGAACAGTTTCTTGCGGCGGGAGCGGTGGCAGTTCTGATGATTATCTTTGCCAATTTTTTTGTCACGCCGATTCTGCTGGGACCGCCTGGTTCCGTGCTGTTCTGGCTGCTCGGCGGCGCACTCCTGCGGGTTTTCGCTCTTCCAAGTTCAGGCAGGAGGGACTAAATGCGGATTGCTTTAGTGGCGCACGGCATCCATTTTCGGGGCGGCATGGAGCGCTGTTTTGCCGAGCTGGCCCATGCACTGTGCCGGGAGCATGAAGTTCATATATTTGCTTCCGAGGTGGGCGACGTGCCGCAGGACCGTGTCTGTATTCATCCGGTTCCGGTCCGGCAGAAGCCGGTTGCCGCCAAGTTTTTGCAGTTCTACGCCCGCTCCAGCCGGATGCTCCGGCGCGAGCCGTTTGACATTGTTCACACAATCGGCGGCATCACGGCACGTCAAAACATTGTCACCGCCCAGTATTGCCAGCACGCTTGGGGCCACGCCATTGCTTGTATGCCGGGGGCATCTGAGGGAGTAACGCCCTACCACCGGATGATGTGGCGGCTGACCGGCTACTTTGAGAAGCGAGCCGTCAACAGCCCGCAGACCCAAGTTATTTGCGCCAATTCCTGCCGCACGAAAGGCGATTTGATCCAGTTCTACGGCACAAACCCAATCAAGATTCACGTTGTCTACAACGGAGTTGACGCGACTCGCTTCACGCCAGAGAGCACTCAGTCTCGGTGTGCCATCCGGCGGCAGTACGGCATTGACGACACGGTGTTTCTGCTGTTCTTTGCCGGCGAGTACCGGCGCAAAGGGCTGGCAAACGTCATTCGCGCCCTCAGCCTCGTTCAGATGCCCGCAGTGCATCTGCTGGCAGTCGGTGCGGGAGATCAGGGGCATTATCGCGCCTTAGCAGAGCAGGAGGGCATTGGCCCGCAGGTGACGCTTGCGGGTCCGACCACGGAAATTGAGCGCGTTTTCGGAGCCGCAGATGCGTTTGTGTTCCCTACCCTGTATGAACCGTTCGGCATGGTCATCACGGAAGCGATGGCATCCGGCCTGCCGGTCATCACAAGCCGGCAGGCCGGGGCGTCCGAGCTGATTGAAGACGGCGTCACAGGCTTCCTGCTGAACAATCCGGGTAACGCGGGCGAGATCGCGAAAAAGATTCGGCGAGTCGCCTCGCTCGGCCCCCGCCGGTACGATATTGGTTGCCGAGCGCGTCAAAGCGTCCTGCACCACGACTGGGATGCAGTCGCCGCGCAGACACTGGCGCTGTATCAGCAGACTGCGGGAGGACCAAAGTGAAAGTTCTTGCCGTCAGCCATTCCTGCATCACTGATGTAAACCAGCAGCTGTATGTGGCCTTGAGCCGCCTGCCCAATGTAAAAATATGCCTCGTGGTCCCGGCGAAATGGAAAAGCGAGTACAGCCAAGATTATTTGGTTCCGGGCCGTCTCGACGGCGTAGATTTCCCGATCCATGCCGTACCCGCTGCCGTGCCGGGTCACAATTCGCTGCATTTCTATTCGCCTCGGCTCTTCGCAGTTGTCGGGGAATATGCGCCTGACGTTGTGTTCCTGGACGAGGAACCCTGGAGCCTTGCGGCGGGGCAGGTTGCCGGCATTTGCCGGCGGCTTCGAGTGCCATTGGTTTGCTACACCAAGCAGAATTTGTGGAAGCGCTACCCAGCTCCGTTTCGCTGGATCGAGCAGAACACCTACCGTCACTCGTCCGCCATTGCCGCGCTTTCCGAAGAAGTTCGGCAGGTTTTGCGTCAGAAAGGCTTTCCTGGCTGCTCGCCACTGCTTCCGCATGGCTGTGATTTGGAATTGTTCTTTGAAGGCCGTTCCTGTGAGCGGCGCGAAGCCCTGGGACTTCACGGAGTCGTCATTGGGGCGATGGGCCGGTTCGTGCCGGAAAAGGGCTTAGATACACTTCTTGCGGCGCTGGCGATTTTGGCCCAGGAAAACCCGGTGCCCAAGACAGCGGCGCTGCTGGTTGGCTCCGGGCCGGAAGAAGCCGCGCTTCGGCAGGCGGCGGCTTCGTTCCGCGCCCAAGTCCCGGTGGTATTTGCTGGGGTCGTCCCGCATCGGGAAGCCGGCGAGTACCTGCGCTGCATGGATGTTTTAGTTGTCCCTTCGCGGACAGCGCCCGCCTGGAAAGAGCAGTTCGGACGGGTCATCGTGGAGGCTCTGGCCTGTGGCATTCCCGTGGTCGGCTCCAGCAGCGGCCAGATTCCGGTTCTTATTGAGGAGACCGGCGGCGGCTTAGTTTTTAGAGAAAATGACCCCGCAGATTTGGCCCGGCAGCTTTCCCTTCTTCTTCGCGCTCCTGCCAAAAGAGGTCTGCTGGGGAAGACCGGCCAAGCGGCAGTGCGCCGCAGCTTTACTTACGAGGTGGTTGCGGCGCAGCTTCATGGAATCTTGAGCCGCGCTGTCACTTAGGAAATTACGACAGTGCAAAGTCTAGGACGGACGCTCCCACTGGGAGAGATCAAGGATGAACACCCATGACGACGACACAGCGCAGCGCGGCAGGCTTTGACCCGGCGCATTTGCGCCTGCTTTTCCTGGCGGATGCCGTTGCGGAAGACCTTCCCGGCGGCTCCCGGACGGCGGCACGGGAGCTGGCAGGCGGGCTGACGGAGCACGGCCACGAGGTAACTTTCTTGGTGGGCCGCCAGAATGAGCAGACGCCGGAAGACGAAATCAAAAATGGAGTACGTATCCTGCGTTACGCCGGAGCAGGCAAGGCTGCGGAGTTCATCTGCCGGGGCCGCAGCGCTTGCCGGCAGCTTCTCGAAACCCAATCCTTCGATCTAGTACATACTCATTTTGCTTACTCGGCAGTCGGCCCGCTGTCGGCGCTCCCACGCTCCCTGCCGAAAATCCGGACATTTCATGGTCCCTGGGACCAAGAAGGATGGGTTGAAGACACGCAGAATGGGGACACTGGAAGAAGCGGAACGCTTTGCCGCATCAAAGCGCAGATCAAGCGGCGGGTGCGCCGCGAGATTGAGTGCCGGAGCCTCGCCGGCAGCCGAAAGGTGCTGACCCTCAGCCGCTGCTTTGAAAGCGTGGCGCAGCGGCAGTATGGGGTCGGCGCAGGCCGGATGGAAATGATTCCCGGCGGCACGGACACCGCAGCGTTTCATGTCCTGCCGGCACACGCCGCTGATAAAAAGGCCCTGAGACGCGCACTGAGGCTGCCGGAAAACGGCCAGATTCTGCTTTCGGTCCGGCGTCTGACGCCCCGCATGGGTCTTGACAAACTTATTCAGGCCATGCCCGAAATCGCAGCCCGCTGCCCGGATGCCTGCCTTGTCATCGGCGGCACCGGGCCGGAAGAAGCGCACTTGCGGCATCTCATTAAAGCACTAAATTTAGAAACTTATGTTCATCTGGCAGGGTTCGTTCCGCCAGAAAAACTGGTATCCTACTATCAAGCCGCTGATTTGTTCGTTTTGCCGACGCTGGCGCTGGAAGGGTTTGGCCTCGTGACTACCGAAGCCCTCTCATGCGGTCTGGCGGTTGTCGGCACTCCCATCGGCGCGACTCCGGAGATTTTGGGTCCGCTTGACCGCCGACTGGTGGCCCGCAGCGCCGAGCCGCACTGCCTGGCGGAAGCGGTTGTCGGATACCTGCAAGGGGAGTGGCGGCAGGCGCTCACTCCAAAGCATCTGCATGAGTATGTTTGTCAGAATTACACTTGGGAGCGTCATGTCGCGCGTACCGAACAGGTTTACTGGGACCTTGTCACCGAGAATGAAAAGCGTTTGCCTGCTGATTTTCGTTTTGCTTTTCCTGCTGACTCAGAGCGGACACTTAGCAAGCGCACAAACAGCGCCGAAGCCACTGGCGTTCACCGGCGTTAGTCTTGCCGGAGGCGAGTTTGATGATCCGAAGCCGGGCGTGAGGCCAGTCTACGGCCAGAAGTACATCTACCCCAGCGCAGAGGAGATGACCTACTTTGCCGGTAAAGGCGTCAACGTAACACAGGTGCCGTCTCTCTTTCCCTACCCGCCGCCCTCCCGCTCCCGTCCGCTTGACCCGGACGTGCTGGCCCGCATCAAAGGCGTTGTTCAAGCAGCGACG
>CAXTER010000041.1:0-46312 GCA_964243345.1 uncultured Armatimonadales bacterium | reverse complement strand
GGGCTGGGAATTGTCATGGCTCAATCCGCCGGCCTCAAAGTCGCCGTCGTTTCCGGGCGGGCGAGCCGCGCCGTTCAGACGCGCATGGCCGAGCTGAAAGTCAGCGACCTTGTCCAGAACTGCGGCGACAAAGCGGCGGCAATTGAAGCCTTGCTGGCGAAATATAATCTAAGCTCGAAAGAAGCCGCCTATGTCGGCGACGACATCAACGACTTGCCGGCGTTTCAATCTGTGGGTGTCAAGATTGCCGTCGCCAATGCGTCGGACACGCTCAAAGCCCAGGCTGATTGGATTACGCCCCGCCCTGGCGGGCAAGGAGCCGTGCGCGATGCCATCGACGAGATACTGCGGCGGCAGGGACGCTTAGACGAAGCCGTCCAAGCTTATCTTGAGAGCGTCAAGCAAACGGAAGCGGCGCGGCAATGACAACGCCTCATTCAAAGACGCTGACCCTGCTGCACACCAACGATTTTCACAATCACCTGAGCGCCTCCCAAGCGGCGTTCATCAAAGGTGAGAAAGCGAACTACGAAAATGTCGTGCTGCTGGATTCCGGCGACGCCATTTCGGCGGGCAATGTCGGTGTTCGGCCTGGCGGCGAGCCAATCTTAACGCTGATGTCCGAGACCGGCTACGATGCCATGACGCTCGGCAACCGCGAGTTCCATGTCGCCGACACTTTGCTGCGCCTGAAAATCAGCAAAGCCGCCTTTCCTGTCCTGTGCGCTAACATTCGCTGGCGCGACGACCACGGCGAGACGCTGCCGGTTGCGCCGTCGCTCATAAAAACGCTTCCAAACGGTCTGCGCGTTGGTGTCTTCGGCCTCACCGTCCCGATGGTCACGCCGCGTATGACCGCACGATTAGTTAGTGCATTCGTTTTTGACGATCCCATAATCACGGCGCAAAAGCAGATTGCCCGCCTGCGTCCCGAAGTGGACGCGCTCATCGCGCTGACCCACATCGGCCTGCGCGAAGATGAGCGCCTAGCGGCAGCTTGCCCGGAGCTGGATTTGATTATCGGCGGCCACAGCCACAACAAGCTGCACGAGCCGCGTCTTGTCAACAGCGTTTCCATCGTGCAGGCTGGTTGGTTCGGGCATTTTCTCGGCGAAACGCAGTTGACCTGGCAGGAGAGGGAGAAGAAGCCGGTGGTAACGGGGCGGCTAGTAGAGCTGTGAAGTGCAGTGAAAGGCGCGGACGCATAGGAGCCACGGAATTTATTCTGTGGCCTTTGCGATGCCATTTGCTGGCGCAATTTGTGGTGAGGTAAACTTTTTGCTGGATCTATTTTTATTTCTCATCACAGCTTGGGCAGCGGCGGCAGCGGGCCGAACGCTCCTCAGCCTGCTCGGCTTTCGCGCTGAGACGCCCCGGCTGGAGCGGACACTCATCGGCTTTGCCCTCGGCCTCGGCCTGCTGGCGGCGTTCATGCTGACACTGGGACTTGCCGGCGGCCTGTACCGGCCTCTAGGGTTCGTGCCGCCGGCGCTTCTGCTGGCAATCGGCGCACGGCAGCATCTTCTCATGGCGTCGGAACTTCGCGATTGGGCCAAAACCGTTCGCCTCACCGGCTGGGGCTGGGCGCTGGCGATTTTGTTCCTCGCGTTTGGCCTGGTCTCGCTGATCGGCTGCTTTGCGCCGCCGACAACGGCCCTAGAATGGGACAGCATTGCGTACCATTTGGCTGATCCCAAGATGTACCTGTCGGCGCATCGCATTGAGTATATTCCGTGGGAAGACCATTCCAATTTTGGGTTCACCGCCGAGATGTGGTACTTGTATGGTCTGATGCTCGGCTCTTTCCCGCTTGCCAAGCTGTTCCACTTCGCCTGCGGCGTCGGCACCTGCCTGGCGGTCTACGCGCTGGGGGCGCGGCTGCTGACGCCGACCGTCGGCAAAGTCTCTGCGCTCCTTCTTGCGTCTACGCCGATTTTCTTCTGGGAAGCGGGAACCGCCTATGTAGATTTGGCGACGGCGTTTTTCACGACCCTGACTTTGCTCGCGCTGGGGCAGGGGATGACCCTCAAGGACCCGCGCTGGCTGCGCCTCAGCGCCATTCTCATGGGCCTGACCCTGTCCACGAAAGCCACTGCGCTTGGCACGCTGGTTTTGCTTGCGCTGGGCTTGTTGGTTTGGCGTCTGCGCGGCCTCAAAGAAGCGCCTGCAGCCGCCATCAAATCTACGGTTCTGTGGGGCCTGCTGGCGCTGGTCATCGGCTCACCCTGGCTGATTAAGTCCGCCATTCTCACAGGAAATCCCGTCTACCCGTTCTTCTACGGCGTCTTTGGCGGGCGCGGCTGGGACCAAGCTGCTTCTGACTACTACACCCAATGGAACGCTGTCTTCGGCATGGGGCATAGCCTCTCGGACATCGCGCTTGTCCCGTGGAACCTGACCATGTTCCTGCTGCCGGGCCACATCACGGCGTATCAAAAGCCGTTTAACGATTACCAGACGCCGCAGGGCGCGTACACGCCGGTTCTGCTCGGCGCGTTGTTCTTTCCGGTCTTTGTGCGCGGTGCGTCAGTCGCCGTCAAAGCGCTGGCGCTGTTTGCGCTCGGCTCGCTGCTGCTTTGGGCCGGCACCATGCAGTATGTCCGCTACCTGCTGCCGACCCTGCCCGTGCTGTGCCTGCTGGCCTCCTACGTTCTGGTTCAAGCGTACAGTTTGCGCCTGAAATCCGCCTACGCGCTGGCCGCGCTCGGCGTCTGCTCTCTGGCCTTCTCGCTCGGCGTCGGCCTCAGCCTGCTGTCTTTGGAAGCGCCCGTTGTCTTCGGCCAAATCTCACGCGACGACTACATTACACGCGGCTTCGGCCCATACCCGGCCATGCAGTTTATTAACACCCAATTGCCTGCGAGTTCGAAAATCGTCATGTACGGCAATCCGCTCGGCTTCTACTGCGATAAGCCCTATTTGTGGGGCGAGCCGACACACGGCACGACTATTCCCTACGACAATTTTCACAGCGCCGATGACTTGCGGGCGTACCTGCATAGAACCGGCGTCACACACATCTTGATCACGCAAAGCGGCTTCCCGCTCACGCCCGGATTATCCGGCTACCCCGGCTGGGTCTACCAACTCACCGCAGGCACCAGCCCGCCCTTATTTTCGGAACATGGGACGGCTGTTTGGGCCGTGCCACAAACGGGCGCTGCCTCATCAACGGAGAAATCTATGGACAACAATGATAACGCGGCATGGCCTTTTCAAGCTCCTCCAAATTTGGCTGTCTTTACGACTAAGAGCATCGTGCATAACGACAAGCCAATTCTGTACGTCTCACATGATGAAGATGACGACGGCTGGCAATTCCTTGACGGCTCGACGCTGAAAATGGAAGACGCGATGGTCGTCAGCCTTCATCATATAGTCCGGCGCGATGAAAGCGTTACGGCTCTTGCAGATTTGCCGTCAGGATGGCACGCAGAACGGGTCTCGAAAGACGCCGCATGGAAGCGGACAAGAACCATGCCGCCGGGTGCAGTTGCTCCATGAATGGCACGGCTATTGAGCGAAGACGCTGGAACCTCACCCGGAAACAAGTTTCCACCCTCTCCTTGTTAAGGAGAGGGTCGCCGCTTGCGGCGGGGTGAGGTCTCTCGCGGCGGGGTGAGGTTCTTATTCCTGCGCCGGGTATACTCCGTTCGACACAATCTCACAAACGGCCCATTCGTCTAGCCCGGCCCAGGACGCTGCGCTTCTCGGCGCGGAAACCGGCGGTTCAAATCCCCGATGGGCTATGAAGAACCCACCCCGGCACAAGTGCCTTCCCCTCCCGAAACGGGAAGGGTAGGAGATAGTGACAAAAGGCCGGGAGGCTTATCGTGACGCCTCCCGTTAAAACTCTGGCCCTTCCCGTTTCGGGAGGGGAAGGCACTTGTGCCGGGGTGGGTTCCTTGACGAAACCTAGCCAATGCGTTATAATTATTACAGTTCGGCCCGAAGTAGAACGGGGTGACTGACTGAGCGGAGGCTATTCGCAATTATGCGCCGAACAAAAATCGTTTGCACCATCGGGCCGGCGACGCGCTCGCCGGAAAACTTGCGGCATCTAGTTCAGGCCGGCATGAACGTCGCTCGGCTAAACTTCTCGCACGGAACGCACGCACAGCACGCGGAAGTCATTGTCAGCCTGCGGGAGATTGCAGCGGATTTGGGCGTGTCGCTGGCCCTGCTGCAAGACTTGTCGGGGCCGAAGGTGCGGGTCGGGAATGTCGCGGGCGAGGGGGTAGCTCTGAGGCCCGGCGCGGAAATTGCGCTGACAATGGACGATGTGCCGGGGGATGAGAACGAAATCAATCTGCCGGTGCCGGAAATCTTTGAGGCGGTGACGGTAGGGACGCATCTCATGCTTGATGACGGGCTGATGGAGCTTAAAGTCAAGTCTAAGCGCTCTGGGACTTTAATGTGCGAAGTCGTGGTCGGCGGGCTTTTGACATCGCACAAAGGCGTCAATGTCCCCGGCGTGTCGCTGCCGATTGCGGCGGTGACCGACAAAGACTTGGAAGACTTGAAGTTCGGCATCGCCCAAAAAGTGGACTATGTCGCGGCGTCGTTCGTCCGCTCGGCGTCCGATATTGCCGTCCTGCGCGGGGTGTGCGAGGCGGCGCGGGCGAAAATCCCGATTATCGCCAAAATCGAAAAGCATGAGGCGATTAAAAACATTGACTCGATCATGGAGGCGGTGGACGGCATCATGGTGGCACGGGGCGACTTAGGGGTCGAGGTGCCGATTGACGAAGGCCCGATTATCCAGAAGATGCTGATCCATAAGTCGAACCGTGCCGGCAAGCCGGTCATCACGGCGACGCAGATGCTGGACTCGATGATACGCAACCCGCGCCCGACCCGCGCGGAAGTCTCGGATGTCGCAAACGCAATTTTTGACGGCACCGATGCGGTCATGCTGTCGGGAGAGACAGCGATGGGCGCGTACCCATTTGAGACCGTCCGCATGATGGCGAAAATTGCCGTTCACACCGAATCGTCAATGGACTACGCCAAAATCTTGGACGAAAAGATGCGCTTTGATACGGGCCAATCTATCACCGGCGCGATTGGGCAAGCAACGTGCGACATCGCGCACGATCTCAGCTGCACGGCCATACTGACGGCGTCGGCGACCGGACGCACGGCGCGAGTAGTGTCCCGTTACCGGCCTCGTGCGCCGATTATCTGCGCGACGAACCGCCGGGAAACCTATCAGCGCCTGGCGCTAGTGTGGGGCGTCGAGCCGGTCATGGTGGACATGGCCGACGATTCCGACAGCATGATGCAGTCCTGTATTGACGCCGCCGGCAAAACTGGCCTTGTCAAAAACGACGACATTGTTGTTCTGACCGGCGGCGTTCCCGTAGGCCGGCCCGGCTCCACGAACTTCATCAAAATCCATCGCATCGGCCAGCCGCTGCGCCCTGAGTGATACCAAGTTGACCTGAGTGATGCCACGTTGAAGTGATACCAAGTTGAAGTGACAACATCTGAGTAACCGCTATGACCGATGAGACAGCCGTTCGCCGTGCGCGTACCCGACCGCGCCCTAAACGTCCGCGCCGCATTCCCGGAATGTGGGCTAGGGTGATCCTTTTAGTCGGCGTCATTGCCGTTTCTGTGTTTTTCGCGGTCTGCCTTGTCCTGAAGGCCGTCAAGCCGTACCAGGAAGCCAGCCGCCAGCGCGTCCAGCTTGACGCAACTGAGGCCCAAAGCGCCGCGATTGCCGCCCAGAACACCCAGCTTGAGCGCCGGATCGCCTACCTGAAGACGCCCGACGGTGTGGCCTCGGAAGCCCGCCGGATGGGATATTTGAAGCCCGGCGAGTACCCCATTGTTGTTGAAGGGTTAGCCGGGCATTCCGAGTGGAGCGAGACGCAGACCGATGTATCCGCGTTTGCGCCTTCCGCGCCCGAACCCAGCCCGATGCGCCGCTTCTGGCGGCACTTGTCGGGCCATTAAGTTTTAAGTTTAAGCGTCCCTCTCAGCAGAGGAGACCTCACCCGGCGGCGAGCCGCCACCCTCTCCTTAATCAAGGAGAGGGTCGGCGAGGAACGAGATGGGGTGAGGTCTTTCTTGGAGATGGAGACAAGAAAGAGTAGAAAAAATGGCAAAAGAAATTATTGTCAACGTCGACCACCGGGAAACCCGGATTGCGGTCCTCGTGGACAAGCAGCTTACTGAGCTGCATGTGGAGCGCGAACAGCGCGTCGTCGGCAACTTGTACAAAGCCAAAGTGGACAATGTTCTGCCCGGCATGGACGCGGCGTTTGTGGAGATTGGTCTGGAGCGCAATGCGTTTTTGTATGTCGCCGACATTCTGCCGGAAGACGACGAAGACGGCGGGCCGCGCCGAAACCGGCGCGATCTGCATATCACCGATTTAGTCAAGCGAGGCGACCAATTGCTGGTGCAGGTCGTCAAAGGGCCGCGTTCCACGAAAGGCTCCCGCGTCTCGTCGCGCGTGTCCCTGCCGGGCCGCTTTTTGGTGCTGATGCCCGATGCCAATAATCTCGGCGTCTCGCGCAAAATTGAAGAAGGCAAAGAGCGGGATCGGTTAAAGAAGATCGTCCAAAAATTCCGGCAGCAGGGAACTGGCGTCATTGTCCGCACCGAGTCGGAAGGCCGCACCGCCGCCGAGTTGCGCCTGGACTATTTGATGCTGTTAGAGACCTGGAACGCCATTCAAGCCAAGGCCAAAACGACGCCCGCCCCGGCATTGGTGCATCAGGACATGGGCCTCGTTCTGAAAATTCTGCGGGATGCGTTCGGCTCCGACGTCAGCCGCCTAGTCATTGATTCGCCAATGGATTACGCCGGGGCGCATGAGATTATCGCCCGGCTATCGCCTGATTTACAAGATAGAATTGAGCTGTACGACGGCGACAAGCCGATCTTCGAGCAGTTCAAGATTGAAGCGGATGTCGAGCGGCTTTTGCAGCGCAAAGTCCCGCTGCCGTCGGGCGGCTCACTGATTATTGACCAAACCGAAGCGCTTGTCTCTATTGACGTCAACTCCGGCAAGTTCACCGGCAGTGTCGGCCTGTCTGACACTATTCTCAAAACCAATTTAGAAGCCACCGAAGAGATTGCCCGCCAATTACGATTGCGTGATTTGGGCGGCATGATTGTTTTGGACTTCATCGACATGGACAGCGCCCGCGACAAAAAAGCGGTCATGGATGCGTTTGTCAAAGCCCTCAAAGATGACCGCTCGCGCACGAAAATCTCGTCCATCTCCGCGCTTGGCCTGATTGAAATGACCCGCAAGCGCACCGGCGAAACGGTGGACACGGCGATGACCGAAATTTGCCCGTACTGCCACGGACTGGGCCGCGTCGACTCCGCCGAAACAGTCTCTTTGGAAGTCGAGCGCGAGCTGCGGAAGCTTGCCGCAGCGACGACCCACGAAGCGTTTGTAGTCAGCGCTCACCCGGATGTCTGCGCTCATTTAATCGGCGCACAGGGCGAGGATATTGAAGAACTGGAGCGTCAATTGCGCCGCTCCATCTATATTCGTGCAGTTCCAAGCTGGCACCACGTCGAGAAATTCGACATTGACGCCGGCAATTTGCAGAAGTTCGAGCAGCCGCTCGCGCCGCCGCGCCGGGGCCAGATTGTGGAAGTGCAGGTAGGCCGAGACGATCCTCATTCCGACCGCGCTCCCTGGGCGACGGGCCATCTGCTGCCCCAGCGGGCGTACCAAATCGAGCTGACCAACGGCGCACGCTATCAGGGCCAGACCGTCAAAGTGCGCCTTACTGATGTCCGCCGCTCCGTAGCCATCGGCGACGTGCTGCCCAGCGGCAAACCCCAGGGCAATGAGCGTCCCGGCGGGGGAGAGCGTCAGGGCGCAGAAAATGGGCGGAGCGGCAATCGGGAACGTGTGGCGGCGTAGGAGCGTGAGAAGAAGCGTGGGAATGAATTCCTACGCTGTGGGGCGCAGACGCCTAATGACCGCCTTCGCGGGCACAGGATTCATCTTGACATCTTCGCCCGCGCAGGCGGGAGCTTGCACCTTTAAAGCCCAGCGGTTCAGCCCTGGGAAGCCTCATGCAAACCGAAGAAGACCACAAAACCGCACTTGTGCAAATTGACGCACCTTCCGACGCGCAGGAAGGCACGGCAGAGTTTGATCGCTTAGATGTTCTTGTAACACTCGTCGAAGCCTATGAAGCCAAGCATCATCCCATCGGCCCTCCGAGTTTCGAGGCTGCCGTGGAATACGAGATGGAAATGCGCGGCCTCACGCACAAATTAAAGGACTAGGATTGAGACGCGCCGTAACGATTATTGGGCGTTTTGCTTTCGGCGGATGGGTGCTTGGGACCGGCTTCATTGTGCTGGTCTCGGTCATCTGGGGTGTGCTGAGAGGTTTCTCCAGGTTCACGAGTGACTGGGGCGAGGCAGTCGCAGTTTTACTGATTTATAGCCTTCTGGGCCTTGTCGGAGGCGGGGTTGTTGGCATAATTGCGGCGGTGCTGGATCGCCTCATCAAGCGGCCCGCAGATAATGCAGCAAACGAAGCCGCTCCCAGCGACCCCGGCGTGTGGCCGCCTGCGCCAAAATCGCCTCACTAACAGCGCGTGATCGCCCGCGCGGCATCCCGTATGCTGCTCCTCTTACGCCTGCCGGTTCTCTTCACCATTCTGGGTATATTCTCCTGACCACAGATAATTGAGGAGATATACTCATGGCTGCAAACACTTTTCATCACGCCGTCTATTTCTGGCTGAACGAAGGCAGCGCCGCAGAGGGCGCTCAACAAACGATTGACTCCTGCCGGGCCAATTTATCGGATATCCCCGGCATCGTCACCATGACGCTCGGCGTTCCCGCAGGCACGTCGGGAGGCCCGGTAGATAATTCTTATGGCGTCGCGCTGCTCATTGAGTTTGAAGACAAGGCCGCCCACGATGCTTACGACACGCACCCCAGTCACCAGCGCATGATTGCCGAATGCGGGCATTTGTGGAGCCGGGTGCAGGTATACGACGCCGTTCCGGCATAAAGGAGAAACACACCATGAAAATGACGGGCAACACAATTTTAATGACCGGCGGCGGCTCCGGCATCGGACGCGCCATGGCGGAAGCGTTCCAGAAACTTGGCAACGAAGTTGTCATCAGCGGGCGCACCCAAAAGAAGCTGGACGAAGTGACGGCGGCCAATCCCGGCATGAAATCACTGACGCTGGACATCGCCGACGCCGGCAGCATTCAGTCGTTTGCCGCTCAGGTGACGGAACAGTTTCCGGCGCTGAATGTCTTGGTCAACATGGCCGGCGTGATGAAAAACGAGAACCTGCAAGACCCAAGCGCTGCCCTCAAAGTCGCCGAAGAGACGGTTGCTACCAACCTGCTTGGCCCAATTCGTTTGACGGAAGCGCTGCTGCCGCTCTTAATGCAGCAGCCCCACGCATCAGTTCTCACCGTTACTTCCGGCCTCGCTTATGTGCCGCTGTTTATGACTCCGACCTACTGCGCGACTAAAGCCGCCATCCATTCGTATACGCAGTCCCTGCGCTACCAGCTCAAAGAGACTTCCGTTCAGGTCATTGAGCTTGTTCCGCCCTATGTGCAAACGGAGCTGATGGGCGAGCGCCAGGCAAGCGACCCGAACGCCATGCCGCTGGCCGATTATGTCGCCGAAACAATCATTCTGCTGACAAACTCTCCCGATGCGACCGAGATACTTGTCGACCGGGTCAAGCCGCAGCGCACCGCCGAAAGCAGCGGCAATTATGACACGTTCTACGAGAAGTTTAATGGTACGATGGCAAAAGCGCGGCAGGCAGAGTGGGACACGCTGAAAAGCGTGAAAAGCTGAAGCCGGGGTTGTAGAAAACCCCGGCAAGAAGGTGTCCTTCAGACAAGGAGTAAGTCAACAAAGATTGGGCTGTATCTCTTCACCCGAAGGGTGTTTCCTTGCCGGGGTTTTCTACAACCCCGGCCTCGGCATGTTCCGTGAGACCCTTGACAAACGGCCTTTCGGTGTGTCATACTATCGCCTGTTGTCTCAAGAAAAACCTCCAAGACTTAAACTTTAGAAGTTCGCCACACGCAAAAGGATACGCATCATGTACGCAATAGTCAGGTCCGGCGGCAAGCAGTACCGGGTCGAAGAAAAGAACATTCTCACTGTAGATAAATTCGAGGCCGAAGCCGGGGCGACTATGACGCTTGGCGAAGTTCTGTACCTCGGCGGCGATAACCCGCAGTGGGGCAAGCCGACTGTCGCCGGAGCCACCGTGACCGTAACAGTTTTGGAGCAGACCAAAGGCAAAAAGATCAACGCCTTCACGTTTAAGCCCAAAAAGAACATTCATAAGCACTGGGGCCACCGCCAGCAGCTCACCCGCGTCCGCGTCGAGTCCATCTCGGCTGGCTAACGATCACAAAAGGAACCTGAAATGGCACACAAAAAAGGGGTCGGCTCGACCCGTAACGGACGCGACAGCAACCCCAAAATGCTGGGCGTCAAAGAGTTCGCCGGCGAGCATGTTTTGGCCGGCCACATTCTCATTCGCCAGCGCGGCACCCAGTTCGACCCCGGCGTCAATGTCGGCATGGGTCGCGACCACACGCTCTACTCGCTGATTGAAGGCTATGTCAAGTTTGAGGGCAAAAGCAAGGAGACCCGCCGTATTAGCGTCTATCCTACCGCCCCAATTCCCGCGCCCACCGGCCTGGATTTAGTAGATTAGTTTTCGTGCGTTGAAGAAGCCCGTCGCCTCTAGCAAAGAGGCGACGGGCTTTTTTGTTTAGAACCATGCCATAGATGTCACGGTTCGCTCGCAGCACGCAGGAATTACAAGCGCCTTTGCCGAACGAGCAAGCCATGCAGCACTTAATTGATGGGATTACGCATTTGATCGCGGCGCTGGGGTATCCGGGCGTTCTGCTGCTGATGTCTTTGGAATCGGCCTGTATTCCGGTGCCGAGCGAGGCGATCATGCCGTTTGCCGGGGCGCAGATTACGGCCCCGACAGGCAGCTTTCACCCCAACATCTGGGCGCTGACGCTGATTGGGGCGCTGGGAAATTTAATTGGCTCAGTGCTGGCCTACTGGGTCGGACATAAAGGCGGGCGGCCTTTTTTAGACAAGTACGGCAAGTATGTTCTGATCCGAAAACGCGACATTGACAAATCCGATGCGTTCTTCGCAAAGCACGGCGAGTGGACGGTCTTTTTCGGACGCTGGCTGCCCATCGTGCGGACATTTATTTCGCTGCCGGCGGGGATTGCCCGGATGAACTTCCCCAAGTTCTGCGCGTTTACGTTTGTCGGCGCTTTGCCGTTCTGCTTTCTTTTAGCCCGGGCGGGGACAAAGCTGGGGCAGCACTGGCAGCAAGTGCATGTCTGGCTGCAAAAAGCTGATTTTGGCGTGACTGCCGTTCTTGCCCTGCTGCTGGCGCTCTGGCTGTGGCATCACCTGCGCCCTGACCCGGACGAAGGCAAGGAAGACGCTGGAACAAACCAGCCTTCGATTTCGTAAGCCTAATAACTCTGCGAATACATGGTATAATAAAAGCAGACCAAGTTCAGCGCGGAACACCGGTTCGGGCCATCGCGCCTGTGCCGGGTACTCAGAGCGGACAATGAGCGTCTGTCACCCACTCCCCACCCACCTTCACATGACGGTCCGGTATTCCGAGGCACCGCGGGCGGCTGACGTGAACTCAGCAGATTAAAGACAGTCCAGCAGACAGAAGAAAGATAGGATTCGAGCGTACAGCCTCGGTGATTTCGTAGACCCCTGCGAACGCCGAGGCTGTGTGTGTTTTAAAGCATTAAGTTAAAGCACTGAACTAAAGCACTGAACTGAAGCACTGATTTTTGATGTGATTGCAGAAAGGAAATCGTATGAGCAACTGGGATATTCTTAAGCAGGCGGAAGAACATCGGCTGACGGCAGACAAGCTGCACTGGGAAGGGACGTTCAAGGATTACCTTGACCTTGTCTCTCAAAACCCGCGCGTTTCGGATTTGGCCCACGCCCGCATGTTCGACATGATTGTTTCGGCAGGGGTAGAAGACCCTGGCGAAGGGCAGCCCAAAACCTATACGTTCTTTGAGGGCGAGCTGTTCGGCATGGAGCGCACCATTCAGCACCTGGTCGAAGAATACTTCGCCCCGGCAGCGCGTCGCCTAGACATTCGCAAGCGTATTCTGATGCTGGTCGGCCCGGTCGGCGGCGGCAAGTCCACGCTGTCCACGCTCTTAAAGAAGGGCCTGGAAAAATACTCGCGCACGGAAGAAGGCGCGATTTACGCCATCAAAGGCTCGCCCATGCACGAAGAGCCGCTGCATCTGATCCCCGAAGAGCTGCGTCCGGCGTTCAAAGAGCAGTTCGGCATCCATATTGAAGGAGACTTAGACCCCGTCGATGCGTACCGCCTGAAGCACGAATGGGGCGGCAGGATTGACGACGTTCCCGTGGAGCGCATCACGCTTTCCGAGCGCGAGCGGCGCGGCATCGGCACGTTCAAGCCCGCCGATCCCAAGTCTCAGGACGTGGCCGAGCTAACAGGATCGGTCAACATTCAGGCGCTCACCGAGTACGGGCTGGAGTCCGACCCCCGCGCCTACAACTTTGACGGTGAGCTGAACATCGCAAACCGAGGCGTGATTGAGTTCATTGAAATGCTCAAAGCCGAAAAGCGCTTTTTGTACGAGCTGAACACGGTTGCGGGCGAGCAGACCATCAAAGCGTCCCGGTTTGCCCTCATCTACGCCGACTTGGTTGTTCTGGCCCACACCAACGAGTACGAGTATAACTCGTACTTCGGCAACAAAGAAAACGAGGCCATGATTGACCGCATCTTTGTTGTCCGCGTCCCGTACAACCTGCGCCTCACCGAAGAAATCAAAATCTACGAGAAGCTGATCGGTCAGTCCCAATTACAAGATGAGCGCCTGGATTTGACCGCTGTGCATATCGCGCCGCACACGCTCCGCACGGCGTCCATGTTTGCGCTTTTGACGCGCCTGAAGCCGTCCAAGAAGTCGGGGCTGTCCCTGATGACCAAGCTGAAGCTGTACGACGGCGAAAAGCAGGTCGGTGACTGGGACCAGAAGCACATCAGAGAATTGCAGGAGGAGTTCATGGACGAAGGCATGAGCGGCGTTTCCCCCCGCTTTGTCATCAACCGCATCTCGGCGGCTTTGGTAAAGGGCGGCAAAGGCTACGTCACGCCCATTGATGTCCTGCGCGGAATGCGCGACGGCCTTCAAGAATACACCAGCAGCGAGGAAGAGCATCGCCGCCTCTTGGGGTTCATTGACGAAACGCGCAAAGACTACGACGAGCTTGCCAAAAAAGAAGTTCAAAGAGCGTTTGTCTACTCCTACGAAGAGTCCGCCACGACGCTCTTAGACAACTACTTGGACAACGTCGACGCCTTCTGCAACCGCACGAAAGTCAAGGACCCGATCACGAGCGACGACGTGGAACCCGATGAGCGGCTCATGCGAAGCATCGAAGAGCAGATTGGTGTGTCAGAGAACGCCAAGCGCGAATTTAGGGAAGGCATCATGCGCTCGGTGGCATCTGTGTCCCGCCGAGGAGGCTCTTTCGGTGTCGGCTCCGACGAGCGCCTCAAAGAAGCGCTGGAAAAGAAGCTGTTCTCGGATTTGAAAGACATCGTCAAGATCACGACCAGCACCAAGACGCCCAATCAAGAGCAGCTCCGCCGCATCAACGATGTCGTAGATAGACTCGTCAAAGATCAGGGCTACACCGAGCAGTCCGCCAACGAGCTGTTAAAGTACGTCGGCACCCTGCTCAATCGGTAATGCTCTCAATCGGTAACGCTATGCCGCAAAGGAAAATGCTCCCGCAGAAGTGCCAAAACTGCGGGAGATACTTTGTCGTAGGGGAAGTTGGGATTGCCGAAGGCAAAGCCGAGCAGCTTCAGCGGCGCGGCCTGCCGACAATGATGCTGGGAGACATCCTTAGCGACGACATGAAGTGTTCATGCGGGGCTGAAGTTCGTACTGACGTAGAGTATTCGTTTGACACCTGCTTTGTCTGTGACCGGGCGCTCGGCAAGTATTTTCGGTGGCACGAGCCGCGCTGGAACGCGGCAGGAAATGGCATTGCCTTGATGTGCCAGATCTGCTTGAAACAAGAGAACAAGCAGGTAAGGGCAGACAAGAAACTGGGATTAGATGGAAAAAGACAGTTTCCTGAGTGGGACAACGCTGGGAAAATCCTGATTACGGCGAGGTGACACATGGCGATGGCACTGCTGGAAAAGACAAAGATGCCCCCTAGCCCCCAATAATGGGGGAACCGGAAAAAAGCCTCTTTAAATCTTGCTCCCCTATTATTGGGGGCTGGGGGGACACTTAAAAACACAGGCTCATCAATGGCAAACGAAAGTATCTATGATCACGACATAAAGGCGCTTCTGGCGGCACAGCCGAAAACAGACATAATCCGCGATTATCGCTGGACTGCCCCGATGTTCTACCGGGCGCTGGACGGCGGGGCGTTCGGCCTGTGGCCGAAAGTTGAACTGATCCGGGGCCGGCTGGTTGAGCATCCCGGTCAGACGCCGCGTCATGCTTACACTGTCGCACACATAGCCGACTGCTTCCGGGATGTCTTAGAGCCAGCGCTTCAAGTGCGGGAGCATTGCCCAATTGCGATCTCTGATGATACTCATGCAGACACAGACGTGCTGATGGTAAATGACTGCCGCTCCGAATACGAAGAGAGGCATCCCGGCCCAGATGACAGCCTGCTGCTCGTTGAAGTGTCCGATCTGGCGGCGGACTATGATTTAGGCGAAAAAGCATCAATTTACGCGCAGGCGGGCATTGCCGACTACTGGGTGGTGCTGGTCAACGAGGCGGCGATTGTTGTTCACCGCCAACCGGCGTTGGGAAGATACCAAAAAATATCGCGTCTGACGGGAACGAACAGGCTTTCGCCGCTGGCGCTGCCGGAAGTGGCTTGGACAATCAGCGAACTGTTAGGGCGGCCCGAAGCGTCTGAGGAGAATTAACTGGAACACGCACTGTTTTCAATCCCGTGGCATGATGTTCTGCTGCCGAAGCCATCGTGGCTGGAAAAGATCATCCGCCCGATTTTAGTCTATGTCGCCCTGCTGCTGGCATTTCGGTTTATGTCGAAGCGCGACCTGACCCAGAACACGACGTTTGACCTGCTGATCGTACTGCTGCTGTCCAATGTCGTGCAGAATGCGCTGATTGGCGACGACAATTCGATCTTCGGGGCGCTGACCGGGGCGCTGACGCTGCTGCTTCTCTCCACGGGGCTGAACCGCTGGACGGCAAAAAGCATGAAGGCGCGGCGGCTGCTGGAAGGTGAGCCGATTCTGCTGGTGCACAACGGCGGCGTTTTAGACGACAACATGACCAAGTATGCCGTCTCGCGGGCGGACCTGAACGCCGGGCTGCGCGGCCAGAACATGATTACGATTGAAGATGTCCGGTATGCGTTTTTAGAACTCGACGGCACGATCAGTGTCATCCGCAAGTCGGAGCAATCGGGAACGCCAAATTGTATGCCGCCGGAGATGGCCGCAAAATATAGTGAGTGATTGAAAAGTATAGCGAGTGATCGGAAAGAAAAGAGTGCATTATGACAGAGCCATTGTATTCGCTTTCTACGGATTCCTGGGACCTGCACCGCCGGGCGGACCGGGACCGGGCGAGGCACAACGACAAAATCAAAGAAGTCATCAAAAAGAACTTGGGCGACATTATCTCGCAGCAGGACATCATCACCGCTGACCGGGGCAAGATCGTCAAAGTTCCGGTGCGGGGTTTAGAGCTGCCGCGCATCCGGTTTGACCCCCATGACCGGGAGCGGGTCGGGCAGGGTGCAGGCGGGACCAAGCCCGGCGATGTGCTGGGCCGTGCGCCGTCGGACAAAGACGGGCAGGGAGTCGGCAAGCAGGCCGGCCAGGACCCCGGCGTAGACTACTATGAGGCCGAGTTCACGCTGGACGAGCTGGCCCAAATGGTCTTTGAGGATTTATCGCTGCCAAACTTAGAAGACAAAGGCTCAAAGCAGATTTTGTCCGAGCAGATGGAGTTCAACACCATCACCCGGCGCGGCATTGCGTCCAACTTAGACCGCAAGCGAACGCTTTTGGAAGCCTATCGCCGGAACTCGCGCCTCGGCAACGAGAACAAATGGGAAGTGCGCCCGGAAGACAAGCGCTTCAAGAACTACGAGATTGTCACCGAGCCGCAGAGAAACGCCGTCGTGTTCGCCATGCGCGACGTGTCCGGGTCTATGGGCGAGTTTGAGGCGTATATCTGCCGCTCGTTTTACTTCTGGATGACCCAGTTTCTGAAAACAAAGTACACCAACACTGAGATTGTGTTTATTACCTGCCACACGGAAGCCAAAGAAGTTTCTGAAAACCAGTTCTTTTCACTGGGCGACAGCGGCGGGACCCGCATGAGCAGCGCGTACCGGTTGGCACTCGACATCATCGGCAAGCGCTATAATCCGCGTGAGTGGAACATTTACCCGTTTCTCTTCAGCGACGGCTACAACTGGGGCGACTCCGAGTGCGTGGACTTGGTCAAAAAGATGCGCGACTTGTGCAATTTAATCGGCTACGGCGAGATCGGCAGCGACGGCTGGCAGTCATCGTTCGGCTTTGCGCCGCTCGGCCAAGCCTACGAAGAAGCCTTTGGGACCGACAAGCGCGTCGTGCTGGTCAAGATCAACGAAAAAGAAGATGTTTGGCCCGCCTTAAAGAAGTTCTTCGCCAAAGGCCACCCCGAAATGGCCGCGCATTGATGCCATGAACGAACTGGTTTACAGTTTTATTGGCTCACTTCGCGCTTGGCTGCGTGAGAACGAGCGTGTCCTTCTGTCTTATGGCATCAAGATTGACATCTTTCCACACACTTTGCATTATGGTATGCCTGCACATTTTGTCCATGAACATTTTGAGGCAGGGTTTTACATTTGGGAAAAAGGTCACTGGCATTTGGCGATGAGCGACATCGAGTTTGTGGATTGGCGCATTGCGGACAAAGACCCGAACTATCAGGTTGAGTGGACGCATTATGAGTACGCGACGATCAATGAGATGTGGAAAGAGCTGGATAAGCTGAGAGACAGGCTGATGTTAACCGAGCAGACTGAGATATGACGAAGCGAATCAAAATTGCTTTGATTGGCGCGGGCGGGTGGGGGCGGCAGCACGCCCGCATCTTCCAGGAGCGGCCTGATGTGGAGTTCTGCGGGGTTGCCGGGCGCACCTTAGAACGCACCGAAGAACGGGCTAGGGAGTTTGGTGTCCGGGCGTATACAAACATCGGCGAAATGCTGGAACAGGAACATCCGGATTTGGTCAGCATCTGCCTGCCTAATGAAAGCCATTTCGCGCCGACATTGCAGGTAATCAAAGCGGATTTCCCGCTCTTAGTGGAGAAGCCGCTGGTGTTTGATCTGGCCGAGGCCGACACGCTGCTGTCTGAAGCGGCGAGCCGGAACTTATTTTTTGCCGTCAATTTCAACCATCGGTACGCAAAGCCCGTGCAAATGGCCCGTCAGGCAATTGAGGCGGGACGCTTAGGCGATTTGGTATTTGCGACCTGGCGCTTCGGCGGCGAAGGCGGCGCAGGGCATCCGTTCGGCAATCTGATTGAAACCCAGTGCCATGGCTTTGACATGCTGGAATACCTGTGCGGCCCCATCAAAACCGTCATGACCGAAATGTCCGACAAACAGACGCCGGGCAGCTTTCAGGATATGGTCATTTCGCTGCGGTTTGAAAGCGGCGCACTCGGCAGTTTAGTCGGCTCCTACAGCTCGTCGTATGCCTATCCCGACACGCACCGAGTCGAGATCAACGGAACGCAGGGGCGCGTACTGATTGAAGACACCGTGCGCCGGTTCTCGTTCCAGCAAGCCGGAAGCGAAACGGCGGAAGTGTGGTCGGCGGGCTACTTCAATGACCGGGACCGGGAGTTCCAGCGCACGTTTGACGCCTACATGGACGACATGCTCACCGCCTTCCGGCAGGGCTGGCCGCCTCCTGTTCCCGCGACAGCAGGCCGCCGGGCGCTCCGTTTGGCGCTGGCGTCCATTGAGTCGTTTCAGTCCGGCTCGCGCGTGACAGTTTAGGACAAGCGCATGGCAATTCCTGCGCTTGTCCGGTACGGAAGTTGCTGTGGATGAGACGGAATATCATATCGAGCAGCTGGAAACAATTTTGGGCATCCTCGTGTTCATGGTGCGCGAGGCATTGAAGCATCAAAAAGGAGCAAGTTAATGGGCCTTTCGCCTTCAGAGACGGTAGAACTCAACAAATGGCTGGAAATTATCTGGGATCAGGCGCAGGAGTTTGGGCTGGACCCGTACCCGACCCATTTTGAGGTCGCGCCCCAGCATGTCATTTACGAGCTAGGCGCGTATGGCCTGCCTGCGCGGTTTTCGCACTGGACTTTCGGGCGGGATTACCATCGGCAGAAAACGTCGTATGAGTACGGCATGTCCAAAATTTATGAGATCGTTTTTAACACCGATCCGTGCCAGGCGTTTTTAGTCGAAGACAATTCCATGCTCTCACATAAGTTTGTCGCGGCGCATGTGCTGGGCCACTGCCACTTTTTCAAGCACAACACCTATTTCGCCCACACCAACCGGCGCATGGTGGAGCAGATGCGCCTCCATGCCGACCGCATCCGCGCCTACGAGCAGGAGTTCGGCTGGCGCGAAGTGGAAGACTTTTTAGACACGGTGATGACCATTGAAGAGCATTTTGATCCCACGTCGCCGAAGCTGCGGCGCAAAACTGCCGAGCAGCACGAAGAAGACCGGCTGTTAGCAGGCCGGCCTGCCGAGACCGATTACGACGACATTTGGAACGTCTCTGGCTACGCCGACCGGCCCCGCCCGGCGGGCAAGAAGTTCCCGGAAGAACCCGAAAAAGACCTGCTGCGCTTTTTAATTGAATACGGGCGGGAGCTGACCGAGTGGCAGCGGGACATTTTGCAGATCATCCGGGAAGAAATGCTGTACTTCCTGCCGCAGATGCGGACCAAAATTATGAACGAGGGCTTTGCGTCCTACTGGCACGAGAAGATTTTGGAGTCGCTTGACCTGACTAGCGAGGAACACTGGGAGTTCCGCCGCCTGCACTCGTCGGTATTGTCGCCGTCGGGTTCCCGAATGCAGATCAACCCGTACTATGTCGGCTTCCAAATCTTGAAAGACATTGAACGGCGCTGGGACGGCAAAATTGAAGTCGGCGACGAAGAAGAAACCGACTGGATGGGCCGGCCTATCGCACGTCCGTCCGGCCAGGGCCGGGCCAAAATCTTCCAAGTCTGCGAAGAAGACAACGACGTGACTTTTCTGCGGAAGTACCTCACTGAGCCGCTGGTCAAAAAATTGGACCTGTATACCTACAAATTGCAGGAAGTGGACGGCGAGGAAATGTGGGTCGTCCAGGACACCGACTGGCGCAAAGTGCGGGACAGCATTGTCGACTCCATGACAAACTTCGGCCAGCCGATTTTGACCGTAGAAGACGGCGATTACAAGCACCGGGGCGAAATGTACCTGAAGCACGCTTTTGACGGCAAGGCTTTAGACCCCGACTACACCGAGCGCGTTCTCAGAAATATCCAAAAACTCTGGTCCCGTCCGGTGCATTTAGAGACCGTCCAGGACGACAAGCCCGTCCTGTATTCCTGCGACAACGAAGGCGCGGTTGCGGTGGGGAAGGTGTAGGCAAGCCGGCGCGTGAATGCGAACTGGGCGAACACAAGGTTCGCGCCCTACGTTCGGCATGACCCCGTGGGGGCGAACCTTGTGTTCGCCCTTCCTGTCTTCTGTTCGCCCTTCCTGTCTTCTGTTCGCCCTTCCTGTCTTCTGTTCGCCCTTCTTGCCTGTGTTCGCCCTTCTCTTTTTGCGCTGCCACGTCCCCCATTATTCTTCGCCATCGGGTAAACTCTCTTCATGCCCATCCTCATCCGAGAAGCCGTACTCGCCGATGCCGCCGGGATTGCGCGGGTGCATGTGGAAAGCTGGCGCACCACCTACCCCGGCATCATGCCGCAGGAGCATTTAGACGCCCTCTCCGTTGCCGAGCATGAGCGGCTCTGGCAGGGGCGTCTGCGGGAAGACCTTTCCGGCAGCACGCACAGCTTCGTCACGGCAGAGGGCGACGGCGCGATCGTCGGCTTTGTCCGAGGAGGCCCGCTCCATTTTGACGACCCAGACTACACCGCCGAGATTTACACGCTCTACCTCCTAAAGTCTCAGCAGGGCCACGGCCTCGGACGCCTCCTCCTCGCCGCCGCCGCCAAGCGCCTGCGCGAAGACGGCCACACCAACCTGTTCCTCTGGACCCACGTTCGCAACCCTGCCCGCGGCTTCTACGAAACGTTAGGCGGCACCGCCGTCCGCACCGCCCAGCGCACCCTCAAAGGCATCACCTACGATGACATCGGCTACGGCTGGAACCAAGCCGCGCTTTCGCGGCTGATTGAGGGATAGTTTCCGGTTCTTGCGAAATCTACTGAGTTACAGAAATTGAGAAAACTGTTTGTGGAGGAATGCGATGGCAAATATTATCACGGTCGCGGATTTGAGGGCTGGGAAAAACTTTTGTGACACCCTTTTTTCCTGCTCGGAAATTGAGTGGAAAGCCGGAAGCGGCAATGGGCCTGACATCAAGCTCACATTAGCGCAAAACTTCCAGCGGTACTCTGCTAAGAAATGGAAATTGTCAAAGACCGAAGAGCGAACAGTTTCCGACTCGCAGTTTCTGGTTGTTTCCGGCAGCGTGGAAAAAGATGGTAATTATGCTGGGGAAGTCACGATCATGTCACTGAGAGAAGCCGCAGCGGACGAGATACCGAGTGACACAACTCCTTATATGAAGCCTGTACATAAAGACCATCAGGAACATGTCGCGCGGTTTGATGCTCTTATGGCTTTAGTCCAAGACGTTTACTTGTCTAAGCTTCTACACCTAGTTTTCGACAAAGACAAACCCCACTGGGCCAACTTCTGTCAGGCTTGCGCTGCCGAGAAGATGCACCACGCATATCAAGGCGGTTTGCTGCATCACACGATTGAGGTAGCGGAATTATGCAAACGAACCTGCGAGACGATGCCGGGTTTAAGTCTGGACTTGCTAATCACAGGAGCTTTGTTGCACGACATAGGCAAGCTCGAAGAAATTGACCACGGTCTGAATGCAGGGGCATATACAGATTCAGGGATTTTAAACGGACACATTACATCCGGCGTGATCATGATTTGCCCGTTTATGAAACAGAAGTTCATTCCTGGATTTCCTTCCAAGCTTAAGGAGACGCTTACCCATATGATCACGTCGCATCATGGATCGCGCGAGTTTGGCTCTCCACAGCCGCCCGCTTTCACAGAAGCATATGTTCTCTCGGAGTGCGACATGATGAGCGCGAAAGCTTTCCAGTACCAAAGCGCAATTGCTCAGAAAAAGTCATGGCTGCCTGGCGCGGACAAAATACGTCTTTATACTGGTGATCTCGGCGTCACGAAGACGAGACAATCAAACTCGGTTGTCCAGCCTGTGCCAGTTTTCGTAACTCAGCCGGAAGTGAAGCCCATACAAACTTTCACGACAAAGTGTTTACCTATCCGTGGGCTAGTTGCGGCTGGTTCCCCAGAACAGTCTAGTGAAGAAGATGAAGAAACACACGAAGTTACGTTGCCTAATAACGGAGCTGATTATTTGCTTCGCGTGACCGGCGACAGCATGGTTGATGCTGGTATTTTTCCTGATGATTTGCTTTTCGTGAAGTCGCAACAAACAGCCAGCCATAACGAGATTGTTATTGCTCATGTAGAAAGAACTGGTGATGTTGTTAAACGGTTGCGACGTGAAAAGCATGGTAACAACGGATCAGAACAGGATTGGTTGGACTCGGAGAACCGTTCTGCTAACTATGATTCAATCCGTGCCGACGAGAACACGCACATACATGGGATTGTTGTTGGTCTGCTGAAGGCTTAACGATTATGCAAACTCCTACAACAATCGAGATTGTCAAAGGCAGTGTGGTGGAGCAAGACGTTGACGCCATTGTCAATGCGGCGAATACGGCGCTGCGGGGCGGGGGCGGGATTGATGGGGTCATTCATCGGGCGGCGGGGCGGGAGCTGATGCGCGAGTTAGAACGGGTTGCGCCGAATGGGACTAAGACAGGGTCGGCGGTGATTACGAAAGGGTTCAATCTGAAGCAGCCCTTTATCATTCATACGCCGGGGCCGGTCTGGAAGGGCGGGAGCGCGAATGAAGCGGCGAAGCTGGCGTCGTCGTACCGCTCGTGCCTGGAACGGGCCGAGGAAAAGGCGCTGAAAAGCATCGCGTTCTGCTCGGTGTCGACGGGGATTTACGGCTATCCGCTGGACCAAGCGGCGGCTGTGGCGCTGGGGTCGGTGACGGAGTATTTAGAGGCGCACTCGGAAACAACGCTGGAGTGGATCGTGTTTGCGATGTATCAGGAGCTGGAATACAAGGCGTTCACAAAGGCGTGGGCTGCGTTCCATGAGCATAATCCTGAGACTCAGGCAGGCGCATGAGGCAGAGTGTGGAACTTCGACAGCTCACGCCGGAAGATAAGCCGGCGATTGGAAAACTGATGGCGGAAGCGTTTGGCCGGGGCAGCCGCCCGCAGCCGGAACCCGACACGCCAAAAGAAGATGCGCCGACGCTTCCAAAGACGCGGCTGGGCGTGTTCGACGGCCCCCGCCTTGTCGCCTGCACGATCATTGACAGCCTGACTCTGGCCTGGGGCGAGGCCGACGCGCCGCTGGGCGGCATCGGCGGGGTGGCCTGCACTGCCGATCAGCGCGGGCGCGGCCATGTCGGACGCCTGCTGGAACACTCGCTGCGGACAATGCGCGAGGCCGGGCAGTATCTGAGCGGCTTGTATCCGTTCGCGTTTGCGTTCTACCGGCGGTACGGCTGGGACTGGGTCGGGGAGCAGAAGCAGTATACAGTTCCGGCGTCCGAGCTGAAAGCCGGGCCTGAAGGCCGCTGCTTGACTATGGTTGAAGGCTTGGACGCGCTGGAAGTCGTCCGGCCTGTGTACGCGCAGTTTGCCCGGCGACATTACGGCATGGGTCTCAGAACCGAAACCGCGCCCGGCGATACTGTTCCGCACTGGTGGAAGCGGGCGCTGGATCACCAGGGCAGCCGCACAACCTATGTGCAGGTCTATCGTGATCCGGCAACAGGGGAGGCAGAGGGCTATCTGACATTTCGCTTCCCGGAGTCCGGCGACAGGGGGCAGGTTGGCGACTTTTGCGCGAATACGCCGTCGGCTTATCGCGGCTTGCTGTCCGTGCTGCACTACTACGGCGTCCAAGTCGAAAAAGTCAGCTTCTGTGCCCCAATGGATGACCCGCTAGCACTCTATCTGATGCACCATGACTTGGAAACTAAGCTAACGCCCCTGTTCATGGGCCGCGTTGTAGACGTGCCTGCGGCACTGACCGCCCTGCGCCCCGCCATGAACTTAACGGGACAGATTGCGCTGCAAGCCTTCGACCCTCAGTGCGCCTGGAACAACGGCATTTTCGCTGTGACTTTAGAGGCAGGCCAGGTCACAGTCGCCGCGTCTCAAGACGCGCCGGGCATCACGCTGGACATCCAAACACTGTCCCAAGCCTACTGGGGCCAGCCGCCGCTGGATTTACTGCGGGCGTCCGGGCGCGTCACCGTCACCGACGAGGCGCAGTACACGTTATTGTCACACCTGCTGCCCCCACACATCTGCTTTCTGCGGGACTTTTTCTGAAATTCGCGATTTTGACCGGCCATATTTTGCGCTGGGGAGAACAAAGTGAACAAGCCGCAGTTGCCTGAAATGTCACTGGAGCATAATCCACAACCTGCTGACGTGTCACCTAAACTTGCCGACGTGTCACTTACCCGACTTCTTGTCGCTCGGCTTCTTGTAATGCTTTTGCTGGGCATGATCTTTGCGGCTCTGTTCGGCGACTTTGTAGTTTGGGCGGTCTATGGAACGCGATTTATTTTGTCTCCGCGCTTTCATAAGCTGGAACCAATACTCTTAGGTTTCAGTGTGCTGTTGATCTATTCTTTTATGTGGCAGGGGCTTGCTCTGTGGAAGCAGCGCAAATACCACTTTGCCTTGCTGGGATTTGTTGCGCTTGCTGTGGGCGGAGTATCGTGCGCCCCAATCTGTGCCATCGTGATCCGGCTTGTAGCGGCGAAAGGCGCTGCGACCCTCGCGCATCCTAAAGCGATTTCACTCGCAATGCTGATGCTGCTGATTTTGGCCTGTAAATGCAGTGCTGCAATGAGCATTTGGCAGCTCACTCGCCCGATCTTTAGAGAGCAAGATCAAAGGCGTGTCGTCATCTCAAAATAATGCCGCTTCAAATAACAACCGAACACGATGCTGCGATTCGCGCTCATGCTGCCGCTGATTATCCGCACGAATGCTGCGGGTTTCTGGTAGGCATGGCGGACGGCGATGCTGTTACGGTGACGCGGACTGTTCCGGCGGCGAACCTGCGTGACGACTCGCCGCGCAATCGGTTTGAGATTGACCCCGGCGATTTGGTCAAGACAGATAGGGCGGCGCGGGCGGAAGGTCTGGGCGTGGTCGGCTTCTACCACAGCCACCCGGACGCTCCGGCGAGGCCGTCGGAGTTTGACCGGGAACATGCCTGGGCCGGGTATAGTTATGTCATTGTTTCGGTGGAGGCAGGGTTGCCCCGCGAGTTGCGGTCCTGGCGTCTGCACGAGGACCATCAGGCGTTTGAAGAAGACGAAGTACAGATCACTGAGGAGACAAGCTAAATGCCCGTGAAAATAATCGTTCCTACCCCAATGCAGCGGTACACGATGAACCGTGACGAAGTGGAAGTCGGCGGCGCGACTGTGGACCATGCGTTGCAGCATCTGTCGGAGAATTATCCCGACATCAAGAAGCACTTGTTTAATGACGACGGCACTTTAAGAGCCTTCGTCAATGTTTACGTCAATGACGAAGACAGCCGGCACTTGTCGGGCGGGCAAACGCCGGTCCAAGACGGCGACACGCTGACCATTGTGCCGAGCATTGCGGGCGGTTTGGACGCGGTCGGGACCGGCGGCGCACCGTCATTCCATTTAGCGAATAATCCCGAACTGGAAGAGCTGTCCAATGACGAAGTGCTGCGCTATTCCCGGCACCTGATCATGCCGGAAGTGACAATGGAAGGCCAGAAGCGGCTCAAAGCGGCAAAAGTGCTGTGCATCGGCACGGGCGGTCTCGGCGCACCTTTGACGATGTATCTCGCGGCAGCAGGCGTCGGCACAATTGGCTTAGTGGACTTTGACACGGTAGACGTGACCAACCTGCAGCGGCAGATTGTTCACCGGGAAAGCGCCGTTGGGCTGCCGAAGATTGACAGCGCGGAGCGGACGCTGAAAGAAATCAACCCGTATGTGAATATCGTCAAGCACGAAGTCATGCTGACCTCTGAGAACGCTTTAGACATCTTGAAAGACTATGATGTGATCGCCGATGGCACGGACAACTTCCAGACCCGTTATCTAGTCAACGACGCCTGCGTGCTTTTAGGCAAGCCGAACGTCTACGGCTCGATTTTTCGGTTTGAAGGTCAGGCAAGCGTCTTTTTCGCCAAAGACGGTCCCTGCTACCGCTGCCAGTATCCGGAGCCGCCTCCTCCCGGCATGGTTCCGAGCTGCGCCGAGGGCGGCGTTTTAGGCGTCCTGCCCGGCATCATCGGCGTCATTCAAGCCATTGAAGTCGTCAAGCTGATCTTAAGCGAAGGCCAGACTTTAATCGGGCGGCTTTTAATGTTCAACGCGCTTAAGATGTCTTTTCGGGAATTCAAGGTCCGCAAAGACCCGAACTGCCCAATTTGCAGCGACCATCCGACCGTGACGCACCTGATTGACTATGATGAGTTCTGCGGCGTCGGGCGCGGCGACGAAGGCCCGGTGCTGACGACAAGTGAGTCCATCACTGCCACCGAGCTGAAAGCCAAGATGGACAGCGGCAATAAGTTTACGCTAATCGATGTCCGGGAGCCGTATGAGTATGCCATCGGGCATATTCCCGGCTCAAAGTTAGTCCCTCTTGGTACAGTCAAAGAGCGCCTGCATGAGTTTGACACATCGGACGAGATCGTCCTGCACTGCAAGTCCGGCAAGCGATCTTCCGAGGCGCTGCAACTGTTCAAGCAGGCCGGGTTCAAGAAGCTTCAGAACCTGCAAGGCGGCATCCTCGCCTGGTCGGATGACGTTGACCCCACCGTGCCGAAGTATTAGAAGCGGTCGTTTGACCCGGCACTGGAAGCCTTCCAGTGCCGGGTCTTGTTTCCCCTTGACCCGCTCGCCTCCTACCGGGTATAGTTTCCTCACACCGGGCGTCAATGTCCTGTAAATCACTCAACAAAGTTGACAAAGAACCATGAGCATAACTGACGCCGAGAGCTTGCAGAAAGTGCGTCTGAACCTGACATTCCCTGCCGAGCGGGTAGACCAGCCGCTTTTGGCACAGGCCATCAAGAATTTCGGCGTCAGCGCCGACATTCGCCGGGCGCAGGTGGAGCCGCAGACCGGCGGCTACATCATGCTGGAACTCTCCGGGACCGACAAGCAGATTGACGACAGTATCGCGTTCTGGAAGGCGTTCGGTGTCGGAGTCGGCTTTATCGGCTCCGACGAAGTCCAGGGATATTAGAAGTGCAGTGATATTAAGACGGGAGGCCAGCATGGCAGACACAAACTATGCACATCCTGAAGTGCTGATAGAAACAGATCAAGTCGCCGAAGAGATAAGCTCCGGCGCATTTAAGCTGATTGAGATTGATGTGGATACCGATGCCTACGCGCAGGGGCATCTTCCAGGGGCGCTCGGTTTTAACTGGCAGACGGAGCTGGAAGACACGCTGCGGCGCGATGTCCCCGACAAGTCCCAGTGGGAAGCGCTGCTGTCAAAGTCCGGCATCACAAACTCGGATACGCTGGTTTTATACGGCGACAACAACAACTGGTTTGCGACCTTCGGGTACTGGCTGTTTCTCATCTACGGCCATGACCGGACCAAACTAAAACTTATTAACGGCGGGCGTAAAAAGTGGATCGCCGAAGGCCGCGAGCTGACTACCGAAGTCCCTGCTCCGTCCAAGTCCACTTACACGGCTTCTGAGCCGAACTGGGAGCTGCGGGCGTTCCGGGACGAAGTGCTGCAAAAGCTGGATGACCCTAATGTCACGCTGATTGACGTGCGCTCGCCGGACGAGTTTTCCGGCAAAGTCATCGCGCCTCCCGGCATGAGCGAGTCGGCCCAGCGCGGCGGCCACATCCCCGGCGCACAGTCGGCCCCGTGGCTGAACGCCGTCAAAGAAGATGGCACGTTCAAATCTGCCGATGAGCTGAAAGCGTTCTACGCCGCCAAAGGTGTCACGGAAGGCAAAGACGTGATTGCTTACTGCCGGATTGGCGAACGGTCCTCGCACACCTGGTTCGCGCTGTATAATCTGCTGGGCTTTGAGAACGCCAAAAACTACGACGGCTCTTGGACCGAGTGGGGTTCCATAATCGGCGCACCCATCGAGCGGGAAGTCCTGACAGTTCCCGGCACGGGCGGCGACGGCAAAGTCTGCCCGCCGTAGAGCTTTACTGAGAAGAAAGAGAAGGGCGGGGGTAAACCCCGCCCCTACGTTTTTCAGACCAATTCTATGCGACTCACCACAAAAAGTCAGTACGGCCTGCGCGTCCTCGGAGACCTGATTGAGAACTGGCGCGGCGGCAACCGCTACAAGCAGGTGAGCGAGCTTGCCGCCCGCTGCGATACGTCGCAAAAGTATCTGGAACAAGTCCTGCTGCCCTTGTCCCATGCCGGTATTCTGGAAAGCAAGCGCGGCCAGCACGGCGGCTACCGGCTGAACCGTGCGCCCCAGGACGTTTCTCTGGCCGAAGCCCTGCGCCATCTGGAGGGCCTGCTCATGCCGATTCCTGCCTGGGCCGATGACACTGCAAGCGACTCATCCGAGCTTGCCCGCGTCCTGCGCCGCGTTCGTGATGCCATTCGGGACATTCTGGAAAGCACCTCCATTGAAGTGCTGGCCGAAGGCGGCGCGGCAAACCCCAAGCGTGCGGAAGAGGCGGTGGAAGCCCTCATGTACCACATTTAGCTTCTTTCTGAAGACCTCACCCCGCCCTAAATGGCGATCCTCTCCTTGACAAGGAGAGGGTGGAAGCTTGCTTCCGGGTGAGGTTCTCCTTTGAGCGCCTATCTGGTATACTGGCGGCATGGCCCGGCCTGATTTATCGTACCTGAAGAGCGCTTTTCTGTTTTTGATCGGCCTGCCGCTGGGTCTCCTGACCGGCCTGTCCGCCGTGTCCGCCAGCGTGCTGGGCGTCCCGGCGGTGCGCCGCCTGCTGGGACTGCACCCGGCACGGGCCGTTGGGGTTGGGCTGACCATTACGTTCTTTGCGGCGCTGGCAGGCATTCTGTCGTATGCCCAGCACGGCGACGTGCGTGTAGGGCTGGCCCTGCTGCTGTTTTTCTTCCAAACCCTCGGCGCGACTATTGCGGAGCGGCTGATTTCGGTGCGCCCACGCCTGGAGCGCCTGCCCCTGCTTTGGGGAACGCTTGTCATTGCCGGCGGGCTGGCGATGCTGGCGTCCGGCTTCGGCGTCCTGCACGCGCCGCGCCTCCCTGCCGCCATTACATCACAGGGCATCGAGTTTTACGAGCTGGCGGCGATCCTCGCGGCGGCGGTCGGCTTGGCGAGCCGCATTTTCGGGCTGGGCGGTGTTCTCATTGTCCCAGCAGCAATTTACGGCCTCGGCCTGCCGCCGCATCTGGCGCAGGGAACGGCGCTGGTGGTGCTGGCGATTGCAGGTCTGCCGCCCGTGCTGGTATATGCCCGGCGCGGCGATGTCGAGCCGCAGTCGGCGACCTGGCTGTCGGCCGGTGCAGTGTTTGGGGCGCTGACCGGCGCACTTCTCGCCGTCACGCGCTTCTCAGACACGGCGCTGGTTCTGCTGTTTGGCCTGGTCTTGACGGTGCTGGGGCTGACAATGCTTTGGCGGCGGGATGCGGCTGAAGTCCAGATGCCCCTTAGCCCCCAATGATGGGGGAACCAGAAAAAGATCAGCCTTTCCTGATTCCTACTTTCCTGATTCCTATCATGTTCCCCACCTCGTTTTAATGGCCCGTGCCAGCCACCAGCCGCCGAGGCGCTCGTACTGCGCCGGGAAGCGCGGCTCCCCGTCCATGTCAACTTCCGCGAAACCAGAGCGGCCCAGCCGGACCGAAATGCTCTGCAAGGAACGGCTCCACGCCTCGCGCCGGGCTTTAATGGCGGCTTCTTTCAGCGACCACAGCAGCAGCATTCCGTCGGGACTGTCTTCGGAGCCGAACTGCGCGGCGATCTGCCGCCTCTCGTTTAGCGTGAAGACGCGGGCGCAGAGGCCGGGATGCACCGGGCGGATGCGCTGAATGTCAATGCCGGCGCTGCCTTCCGCGTGTATGTCTGAGACGGTTGCGGCCCCCAAGCCGCCGCTATGCGAGAGAGACAGCGCGGCGCGGGGCAAGTCGCAGCCTGCAATCACTGGAGCAACGCCGTCGCGCCCCACCTGCCAGTCCAATGGGCCTATGCCAAGTTCTTCCCGCAGCAGCTTTTTCGCCGCCAGCCGTCCCGCCAGCCACTCCGAGCGGCGTTTTTCCGAGTTCCACCCTGCGAAAATGTCCATCTCCGTCGGTGTCAGCCATAAAGACGGCGTCTGTGCCGCGATCCATTCGGGCTGAACGACCACAGTTTTTGGAAGCGGCATAAATGGAGTATACCGGCCAAAGGGCAAAAAAGAAAAGGCGGAAATTTCTGCCGGTGTGCTACAATTAAGCCAGCAAAGTATGAACGCGCTTTTAATTGTTAATCCTGCGGCGGGGCAGGGAAAGCCGCAGGACGCGCTGGCCGAAATACGAACGGCGCTGGAACCGCTGACCGGCAAAGTGTTTGTGACGCAGAAAGCGGGCGATGCGGAAGCGGCGGCCCGCGCGGCGGCGGGGCAGGGACACGACGCCGTGCTGGTCGTCGGCGGCGACGGCACGGTGAACGAAGTCGTCAACGGCCTGCTGACCGCGCCCGTCTCTGCAAAACCACTGCCGCTGGGCCTAATTCCGCTCGGAACGCAGAACGTCTTGGCCTCCGAGCTTGGCCTGGCGGCGTCCGGCGATCTTCGCCCGGTCGCGGCGATGCTGCGGGCCGGAAAGATGCGGCGGCTGGACGTGGGCCTCGCAGGAACGCGCTATTTTGTGCTGATGGCCGGCTTCGGCTTTGACGCCGTGGTTGTCCGGGAAGTGCTGCGGCCCGTGAAAGATTTGCTTGGCCCGGCGGCCTATGCGTTTGCGACTTTGGGGGCGCTGGCAAAGTACCAAAGCACGGCGATTTCGCTGACTTTAGACGGCGAGGAAATCCATTCCGAGGCGTTTCTTGTCGTGATTGCCAATGCCGCCTCGTATGCTTCGGGGCGGCTCAAACTTGCGCCTTTTGCCGCGCCCGACGACGGCTGGCTGGACGTGTGCGTCTTTGAGCGCCCGCGTCTTGGCTTCGGCATGGACCGGATCGGGTTTGCGTCCCAGATGGTGTCTGTGCTGGCCCGCCGGCAAGGGCGCGATCCGGGCGTGCGCTATTACCGCGCCCGGACCATCGCGCTGTCGTCCGTCCCGCCCATTTCCGGCCAGCTTGACGGCGAGACGTTCGGCGAAACACCCGTGACCATTCGCATTGTTCCGCACGCCTTGTCCGTGTTCGTGCCGTGATTTCTTGTTTCAGAAAGGCTCTTATTTTCAATATGTTCTCCCCTAAGCTTAACGCCAATCAGCAGTATCAAATGTACTTAAGCGGCCAGTGGCGCGACTCTGAAGCGGCGTCATTCCTGCCCAATATCAACCCGGCGCACAAGTCTGAAGTTTTAGGCTACGTCCCGGAAGCCACCGACGCCGAAGTGGACCAAGCCATGCGGGCCGCCGATGCCGCGTTCCCGGCGTGGCGGGCCGTCAGCGGCAACATGAAAACCAAAATCTTCTTGCACCTGGCCCAAATCATGTACGCCCGGTTCGAGGACTTCCAGCAGACAATGGCCCGCGAGATGGGCAAAACCCTGTTTGACAACAAATTAGATTTGGACGAAGCCATCGGTGTCGTGGAATGCGTCGCGCCGCAGGGATTGTCGTTAAAGGGCGAAACCTACCAAAAGAACATTGACGGTGTCGTGATGGAGTCCCGCCTAGAGCCGCGCGGCGTCGCCGCGATTATCACGCCGTTCAACTTTCCTGTGGCTATTCCCATCGCCCAAATTGTCGCGGCGCTGGTTGTCGGCAATACAGTTATTTGGAAGCCGTCGCATCTTATTCCCGAAAGCTCGCAGGCCATCGCGGCGGCGTTAGACGAATGCTTCGTTTGGGCCAAAGAGAATCTCGGCGTTACGGTCCCGTCCGGCACGTTCTCCATGGTCAGCGGCGACGTGTCTACGGGGCAGGCCGTTATCTCGCACCCGGTCGTCAAGTGCCTGTCGTTTACGGGGTCAAAGGCCGTCGGCGACGCCGTGGACAGCGCGGCAAGCGGCCTCGGCAAGCGGGTGATGAAGGAAGTCGGCGGCATCAACATCTTTTATGTCCACAAAGATGCCGATATCCAACGAGCCGCCAAGAACTTCGTGTACGGCAAGACCATTACCGGCGGTCAGCGCTGCACGTCCATTCAGGAAGTCTTCTGCGATGAAAGCGTCTACGAAGCGTTTGTGACAGCCGCCATTGAAGAAACCAAAGGCATTCGCATCGGCGACGGCTCGTCCCAAGAAATGGCCGACGCCGACGCGACTCCCGGCCTCTACTCCCTGCCGCCTTTAGTGTCCGAAGAGCAGCAGTCCCGCGTTCTCGGCCTCATCTCCCAGTCTCTCATGGACGGCGCAAACATCCGCCACCAAGTGCCGGTTCCTGACGCTTTAGCCGCCGAAGGCTGCTACGTCCCGTTCACGCTGGTTGAGAACGTCGGCAAAGATAACATTTTCTACACCACCGAAGTCTTTGGCCCCGTCGGCATTTTAACTAAAGTGAAGAATATCCAAGAAGCCATCACCGTCATCAACCAAAAAATCGGCATCGTCGCCTGCATCGACAGCGAAAACAAAGATGCCACCGAGCATTTCATCCAGAGCGTCTTAAGAACCCGCGTCGACGACGGCCGCCACGGAACCGGTGCCTTCTGGGCCACCCGCTTCGGCGGCGACCGGGGCGCAGGCTCCGGCAACCCGGCACTCGACGAAAACATGGTCATGGGCTACGTCATGTGGAAAACCATCTACCGCGCCTACAAACCCTTCGCCGAACCCCAAGACGACGACGCAGGCATCTAAAGGATTTAGCAGCCAGCTGGGTTATGATATTTGGCATGGAGACGAGATAATGCAGGTACAAGTGGAGCGCACAGGCAAAGGGATGCTGATTGCCATTCCTGATGAGCTGGCCGAGAGCTTCGGCGACACTGTCGAAGTCTTCCGCGAAAATGGCCGGGTGGTCATCAGCCGCTCGGACGAGCCGCAGCTTGACATCGAAGCCATGATTGCAACGATTACACTGGAAAATCGTCATGCAGAAATCAAGATAGGCCCGGCGCGTCGGTCTAAATATACCACGGAACAATTGCTGGCAGGTGTCACGGATGACAACATCCATCCCGAAGTGGATTGGGGGCCGGCGGTCGGCAAGGAAATCTGGTGAACGAAATCATCTACGCTGTCGGCGACGCGACTTTGCCGATGAACAGCGGGCCGGGGATTATCGCGCACGTCTGCAATGACATCGGGCAGTGGGGCAAGGGCTTTGTGCTGCCGCTTGGCAGACGCTACCCCGACGCCGAAAAACAGTACAGAGACTGGTACAAGCGCCAAGAGCCGCCGTTTGCGCTAGGGCAGGTACAATTTGTGGAAGTCGGACCAAAGCTCTGGGTTGCCAACATGATTGGGCAACGCGGCATTGCAAAGCGCGGCGCACTGCCGCCGGTGCGGTATGAAGCCATTCAGGAATGCCTGCGGTCAGTATGTGCGTTCGCAGTGGAGCATCAAGCGTCTGTCCAGATGCCGCGCATCGGGTGTGGTCTGGCGGGCGGCAGATGGGAAGAAGTCAGCCCACTGATAGAAGAAGAACTGACTGCAAACGGCGTACAGGTCATGGTTTATGATCTGCCAACGGCGAAATAAAGGTTACCCGATGGCATATCCAAACGATGACTATTGGAAGGCGCTTGCTGACGGGGAAGAAATCGTGATCCGCGATACCCCGTATGTCTTGAGTGTGGTGAATTGCGGCGATCTGGTCATGCCGACCGGACTGCTGGCGGTCTGTGATCCGTTTGCGATGATGCAGGTGTCAGGCAACCCGGCTATTCAGTTGCCGCCAGGCAAGTATCCGGTCAAAGTGACGCTGGCAGATGTCAGCGGACTGCGGGACGGCTCACATCTTCGGGAAGCGTATGCATCGCTGATTTTGGGCAGTGAGCCGGAAGAAACGCGGCGCGAGATGCCGCTGCTCAACACGAAATACAACGCTTTCGGCGTAGATGCCGGAACCGCTTGTTTTGTGGACGAAGGCGCCCTCACGGACGGGATGCCGCCGCTGGAAGAATGGGAAGACGTGTTCGATGACGGCACGGAAGCGTCCTGGTTCAGCCGCATGGACAATCCAAAAGAGATTCGTGAGGGTCTTGCAAATGTTCCTCTGCCGCTGGCGCGGCAGAGGGAAAACATTATTCTGATCCATTCCGGCTGGGGCGATGGCGCTTACGGTGTGGTCGGAAGCTATGACATCCATGACACTCTGATCGCAGTGCATATTGACTTTGGGGTCGTCAGCGACCCGGAGGAAAACAATGGCGAAGAATAACAAGCGGGAACCGAATGAAGAGGACAACGAACCTGTTGGGCATCCGCTGCATGATAACCCGTGGTTTAAGAAGATGACGGCGCTGAATGAGAGCTTGGAGGCGGGGAAGATCACGCAGACCGAGTATGAGCGCAAGCACCGGGGGCTGATGGTGGAGCTTCAGAGTGCGGCTGATAAAGAGCGCGAGAAGATCAAGTCGTGGGCGATTTCTTCCCGAAAATTGCGGGATGAGGCCGAGTACAAAAGGCTCTGCGCCCATTACCACGATGCTTACGGGGATTCGTTTCATCACTTTTTAACATCTATCCATGCCGGGGCGTCGTTTCTGACCTTGAACGAAAAGATGCTGGATGATGCCCGGCTGCTGGAACTGCGGTTCGGCGGCAAGATCATGTCCCCGGAGCAGGTGCTGGCCGAAACGGAAAAAGAAGAGCGCGAGAAGGCGGCGCAGGAAATAGAAGACAATGGGTAGAATGCTTTTATAAAGCAGGCGAGCGGAACAAGAAGGTATAAAAATCGTCAAACTCATGCAAGGCAAAGAGAACAGTATGATAGAAAGCATGACTACGGTTCATGGACGCTGACAAAGACAATGGGATTGGGATGACTGGCGATGCGGCCACGGCTAAGGGTAAGGGAACAGCGCTTTTGACCAAAGTGTTGACTCAGTATGGAAAGCTGACACGCACGGCCATGTTTGAAGAAAGTCCTATCGAAACAATTATTTTCAAGGCGCAGGCGTATCATCCCAATACGGATGCCGCGCTGTTGCGCCGGGCCTACGCCTACGCTGAAGCGAAGCACGAAGGCCAGTCCCGGCGGTCGGGGGAGCCGTATATCACGCACCCGGTCGCCGTCACGACCATTCTCACCGAGCTGGAAATGGACGACGCGACACTCGTCGCCGGCCTGCTGCATGACGTTGTCGAAGACTGCGGCGTCTCGCGGGAGCAGATTGCGGCGGAGTTCGGCGAAGAGATTGCTGATTTAGTGGACGGCGTTACCAAGCTGAAGCTGGCGGATTTTGAGGCCCGGAGCGAGACTGAACCGGGGTCGCGCGTAGATGCCCTGCCTGTTGCCGAACCGTCCGGCGCGGAAGCCGCCGAGGCTTTGGCCCGGAAAAAACGCCATGGCGAGACCACAAAAAGCGCGGCGAACCTGCGGAAAATCCTGCTGGCAATGGCAAAAGACCTGCGGGTCATGGTCATCAAGCTCGCCGACAGGCTTCATAATATGCGGACGCTTGGCGCGATGCCGGAGCATCGTCAGAAAAAAGTCGCTCAGGAAACGCTCCAGATTTTTGCCCCGCTCGCGCACCGCCTCGGCATCTGGCAGATCAAGTGGCAGCTCGAAGACTTGGCGTTCAAGTACCTGAACCCCGATGCGTACAATGACCTGAAGCAGAAGCTGGACAAAACACGCTCGCAGCGGGAAAAAGACATCGCAACGGCGACGGAAACGCTGAAAGCGCGGCTGGCGGAAGAAGGCATTACGGCGGAGTTTCAGGGCCGGCCCAAGCATCTGTATTCCATCTACAATAAGATGCAGAAGTCGACGCTGGATTTAGGCGAGATTTACGATTTGATTGCCCTGCGCGTCATTGTGCCGACTGTTGCCGACTGCTATCAGACTCTCGGCTTAGTCCATCAAGTCTGGATGCCGCTGCCGGGGCGCTTTGACGACTATATTGCCAAAACAAAGTCCAACGGCTACCAATCTTTGCATACAAAAGTCCACGGGCCGAACGGCGAGCCGTTAGAGATACAGATCCGCACCACCGAGATGCACCGCACCGCTGACTTCGGCATTGCCGCCCACTGGCAGTACAAAGAAGGCGGAGGTGGCAAAAGCAAGTCGGCAAACTCAGACAAGCGCTTTGACAACAAATTGACCCTGCTGCGCCAGCAATTGTTTGACTGGCAGTACGATGCCAAAGAACCCGGCGAGTTCCTGCGCTCCGTGGTCGGCGACCTGTTCACCGACCAGGTGTTTGTGTTCACGCCCAAAGGCGACGTTCTGGACTTCCCGCTCGGCGCAACCCCTGTCGACGCTGCGTACCGTATCCACTCGGCGCTGGGCGAACACTGCGCGGGGGCAAAAGTCAACGGCAAAATTGTCCCATTGACGTATCACTTCAAGAACGGGGACATTGTCGAGATTCTAACTCGCCCCAACGCAAACCCGTCGCTGGACTGGCTGGCGTCGGCCAAAACCAGCCATGCCCGGACCAAAATCAAAGCCTACTTCCGCAAGCTGCGCTATGCGTCCAATGTCGCCAGAGGCCGGGAGCTGCTGCAAAAAGAATTAGAGCGTCTGCATTTGGACATCAAAGCGCTCATGTCCCCCGAAATGCTCAACAAAATCGGCGAGCAGATGAACCACCCCGGTCAGGAAGATTTGCTGGCTGCCGTAGGCTACGGCGACGCCGCCATCGGCTCGGTCGTCACCCGGATGCGGGCGCTGATGCAGGAAGCGCCGCACGAAGAAGGCAGCCGCACGTTTGACCGCCGCGCGTCCGGCTCAAACTCCGGCAAGCTGCAAGTCGGCGGCGATTTGGAAGACGTCGCCATTGTCCGGGCCAAATGCTGCCAGCCTGTTCCCGGCGACGAAGTTTCCGGCTACATGACACGCGGCAAGGGGATTGCTTTGCACCGCCACGGCTGCGCCAATGTCGCCCACTACCAGCAGACTGAACCCGAACGGCTCATTGAGATTGACTGGAAGCCGTCTGACCCGACCGTGCGCTATTCCACCGACATCAAAATCGAGCTGGTGGACCGCCTCGGACTATTGGAAGACATCGGCAAGCTGTTCTCGGAAGCCAAAACCTTCATCCAGGCAATCCGCACCCGGTCGCACCCAAACCACACCGCCGTCATGCAGATTTCCTTCGACGCCGCCGACACTGACCATATCGCCGCTATGATCACCCGTTTGCAGCGCCTCACCGACGTCGTAGACATCCATAGGTTAGGCGCAAACGAAGACCCTGTGGATTAGTGCCAGAGTTCGTGAGAACAGCCGTGCGAACAAGCAAAATGCTATATGAAAACCATGCGCGAAACTGTGTTAGTTGAGCCGAAGCAGAGGCTTGTGGGTGTGGCTGTGATGCTGCTCTGGTGCGTAGGGCTTGTTGCCTGCCGGAGCCGTCTTACGCTTCATTCTTCCATCGCCGATGACAAATCTAATTTAGGAATGCTGTGGAACCTGTTTCTTGCTGTTGTTCCTTTGTTTTGGAGCTTGGCTTTTCGGGCGGCGAGTATACGCAAGCGCCCAATCGCGGCAGCCGTTTTCTTTTCCTTGTGGCTCTTGTTTTTGCCGAACGCTCCTTATCTTTTAACTGATCTTATTCATCTGCACCCAAGCCCCGTCGTTCCGCTGTGGTACCTTTTAGCAGTTTTGATGTCCTGCGCCGGGGCTGGAACAATCCTCGGATACTTGTCGCTAATTCACGTTCAAGCCGTGATAGAGCAAAAGTACGGTAAAAAGACTGGATGGGCAGTCGCCGTTTGTTCCCTGCTGCTGTGCGGCTTCGGGATTTATCTGGGCCGGTGCCTGCACTGGAATAGCTGGGATGTTTTTACGCATCCGGCGCAGATGCTTGGAACAATTGTGCGGCAGTTCATTAGTCCAGGCTCGCAGCCGCATCCACTCGCGGTGACGCTGGTTTTCGGGGTTGGCCTTCTGGTTGGTTATCTTGTTTTGCGTGTCTTTCCGGCGTCTTCCAACAAAGCTCTGCCTTATCTTGCGGGAAGGTAACTGCATGGCACTGACAGGAAAACTCTTCGCTGAACGCAAGGCAGTTCCAAGCGGCAAGCAAGACGCTTCGGCTGATTTGATGGGGGACTTTACCGAGTTTGGGACGCTGCCGCGGGAAACGATAATACGCCTCGGATTGCGGCACGTTTACACGCTGCCGGTTGTTTTAGAAGATAAGATCACTAAAGAAGTCCACATTTACAAGGCAGAAGTTCTTTGGCGCAAGACATGGCGCACGGTTTATGTGCAGGAATGCGCTGATGAGGCGGACAAAGGCCGGCACAAATACGGCCTCTAGGGCGATTGCAAACAGTCCCAAATGTGGTAACATACATTGTGCCTTTATTCACAATGTCGCCGATAATCGTATCGTCAGGGCGGATTGTTAGAATGGAAATCAAATGAGCAGACGAATGACGGAGCGGGCCGCCGCGAGTGCCGGGCTGTCCACTATCTACGGAAAAGTAATGGACGGGGAGCGGCTGAACACCGACGATGGCCTTCAGCTTTACGGAACGGCGGACCTGAACGCTGTCGGCGCTTTAGCGAACATTGTGCGGGAGCGTTTGAGCGGGGACAAGACGTATTATGTCCGCAACCAGCACATTAACTATACCAATGTCTGCAACAAAGGCTGCAAGTTCTGCGCGTTCTATGCCCAAAAGGGCGGCCCGGACCCGTACACCATGAGCATTGCCGATGTGCAGGCCAAACTGCGGGCGCATTTAGACGTTCCCATCAAAGAAGTCCATATGGTCGCGGGCATCAACCCCAAGCTGCCGTACCAGTATTACTTAGATTTGTTAAGAGCCGTCAAGCAGACCCGGCCCGGCGTCCATATTAAAGCATTCACCTGCGTTGAGATTGCCGAAATTCAGCGGCAGGCCCAGAAGCCGCTGCCGGAAGTGTTTGCCGAGCTGCGTGAAGCGGGGCTGGACTCCCTGCCAGGCGGCGGCATTGAAATTCTGTCTGACAGAGTTCACATGGCTCTGTTTGACCGAAAGCTCGACGGCGATCAGTGGATGGAGATTTCCAAAGCCGCCGCCGAAGCCGGGCTGTTGCAGTATGCGACCATGCTCTACGGCCACATTGAAACTATCCCGGAGCGGGTCGAGCATTTGGTCAAGATGCGCGAGCTTCAGGATGAAACCAGGCATTTTGTGACGTTCACGCCGCTGTCGTTCCACCCGGAAGGCACCCAGCTTGCCCACCTGCCGCACCCGACCGGCGACGGCGACCTGCGGAACATTGCCATCTCGCGCCTGATGCTGGATAACTTCGAGCATATCAAGACGTTCTGGATTATGAATACGCCCCAGGTTTCGCAGCTTGCCCAGTGGTACGGTGCGGACGATTTGGACGGCACGATCCACGAGTACGAGATTACATACAAAGACGGCGAGCAGGGCAACAAGCAGCAGGTCCTGACCCGCCCGCAGCTTGTCAACTTAATTATTGAAGCAGGCCGAACGCCGGTCGAGCGCGACAGCTTCTACAACGAAGTCGCGCAGGACGAATTGGATGACCCGGTCCGGCACGGCGCACAAAAGTATGATGCCCCGGCCCATGCGCCGATCCCGCTGGCAATGGCGTGATTTTATGAGCGGGCGAACACAAGGTTCGCCCCTACGGGGCGGGGAAGCAAAATGTAGGGCGCGAACCTTGTGTTCGCCCTTTTGACGAACCCCCCGATAACGGTTAGAAAGCAGGCTTACGATGGCGCTTTTAGAACGAGAACTAGCCGCTCCGCAGATTGCCGGCGGCATTGACGACATTGCGGACAAAGTCTATGCGGGTGAGCGCATCACGGCAGACGACGCCCTGCGCTTGTTCCACCACACGAACATCGTGGAGCTGGGTGAGCTGGCGGACATCGTGCGGCAGCGGAAGCACCCTAATAACACCGTCACTTACATTGTCGGACGCAACATCAACTACACTAATGTCTGCTATGTCAGGTGCAGCTTCTGCAACTTCTACCGCATTCCCGGTGCGGAAGGCGGCTATGTGCTGCCCCGCGAAACCATTATGACCAAGATACAGGAAATGGTGGATGTCGGCGGCATTGAAATACTGATGCAGGGCGGCCTGAACCCGAAGCTCAAAATCGAGTGGTACGAGGATTTGTTCCGGGCGATCATGGAGCGCTTCCCGAATGTCATTCTGCACGCGCTGTCGCCTGCGGAGATTATCTACATCAAGAAGCTAAACAAGCTGACGATGGAAGAGACGCTGACCCGGCTCAAAGCCGCCGGCCTGCACTCGGTTCCCGGCGGCGGCGCGGAAGTGCTGACGGATCGGGTCCGCCAGTGGATTGCTCCGTACAAAGATACAGCGGAAGAATGGCTTGACTGTATGCGGGTCGCCAACAAAGTCGGCCTCCGCACCACGGCAACCATGATGTACGGCTCGGTAGATACGCTGGAAGACCGGGTCGAGCATCTGCAAAAGCTGCGCGACTTACAGGACGAATCACTGGCAAATTATCCTGCCGCGTTCACGGCGTTCATCGCCTGGAACTATCAGCCTGACGGCACGGAGCTTGGTGGAACTCGCGCCTCGGCGTTTGATTATATGCGGACCATCGCCATTTCGCGCATCTTTCTAGACAATTTTCCGAACATTCAAGCGTCGTGGGTGACGCAGGGACCGCGCATCGGGCAGCTGTCGCTCCGGTACGGGGTCAACGACTTCGGTTCCACAATGATGGAAGAAAACGTCGTTTCCACCGCCGGCTGCGTCTTCACCGTCCCGCTCGAAGAAATCGAGCGCCTCATCACCGACGCCGGCTACGTCGCCCGCCAGCGCAACACCCGGTACGAGCTAGTGTAAGCGCAAACGAAACCGCTTTGCCTAGAAAACAAGAGACCTCACCCGGAAACAATCCACCCTCTCCTTAACAAGGAGAGGGTCGCCATTTATGGCGGGGTGAGGTTTCTCTTGCGTCTTCGCGTTAGGCTTTGACTTTTTTCTTAAGGATCGGCAGCCCGGTGGCGGAGTTTTCGGAAACTTCGTAGCCTTCCGGCAGCGCGTCTAAGGCTCCGTCTTTCACTTCTTTAGAGAAGAAAAAGAGCGTGGTTTTGCCGTTAGCGGCCCCTCGCCCGTGCAGGAAGTATTCGGTTCCGCTTTTCTTGCTTTTAACGCTGTAGGCCATGTGTGTCGTCTCCTGTGTGTCGTCTTGTGTTTTGCTGTGGCATCTGCGCCTGGCTGGCGGGCGCATTGAGTTCTGCTCCCGCTATTCTGCAATTACTCAGTGTTTTCCTTCTTACGCTTGCACTTTTTTCTTTGTTACCAGGCAGGCGCGTTGCCGCCCATCATCTTTTTCCAGGGAAGGCGGTCTAAAATGCTGTCAAAGCGCAGGTCGCCACTGATGAGACGCCCGGCAGTGCGTGTTCCGGTAGGCCGCTTGACACCCATCTGGTAGCAGACGCCGGGAAATTGATAGAAAAACTTGGCGATGGTCAGCGCGGCATCGTGGCTTGCCCCAAACTCCTGTGCCAGCACTTCTGTCCATTTTGCCGACTGGCCTGCCGCGATGGTTTTTCCCGCCAAAGCCCCGGAGCGGCAGGCGTAGGAAATGCCGTCACCAAATAGCGGGTTGACCATCCCCGCCGCATCCCCCGCCAGCAGCACTCGCCCGTTCCAGGCAGATACCGGCTCGGAGCCGTTCCAAATCGGCAGGGGATGGCCGTGGAACTCGATAGCGTCGGGGCTGACGGGAACGCCGAGCGCGTTCAAGTAGCCGACAATCCAGCGCATCAGTTCAGATTTGCTGGCTTCGCCCCGGCCTTCCGCCGAGCGCCGCCCGAACATGCCCGCGCCTACCGACAGATGCCCGGCTTTCGGGAACACCCAGGCATAACCCTGCTTGACAGCGTACTCCAAATGCCCAATTTCTGGGCGCAGGCTCTCATGGCCCAAACCCCACTCATGCGGGATTTCGGCTTCCAGCGCAATCGCCAGCAGGCGCTTTGGGCGAAGTCCTGCCGCGCGGGCGACCGGGCCATTGACGCCGTCCCCGCCGACCAAATAGGATGCAAAGTAGACTTCGCCATCCGCCGTAGTCACCCGTACCTGAGTTTCGCCTTCGGGTTCCACGGATTTGACCGAGGCGCCGTCGCGCACGTCGCATCCCGCCTGCGCCGCCCGTTGTGTCAGCGCATTGTCAAAGACAGAGCGCTGGACCATCCACAGGCTCATCGGCTTCTCGCTGAGGTCCGGGTTCAGCGCCCCCAGATGGGCGTCGCCGAAGTTCCAGGTATGCCGCAGGTGGGTCACAGTCGCTTCCACGAACGCTTCCGGCACAAGGCGGGGCAATTCGCTCCCAACCGACAGCGGCAGCCCGCCGCCGCAGGTCTTGTAGCGCGGCAGGACACGCTTTTCCAGCAGCAGCGTCTTGAGGCCCGCCGAAGCCGTTTCATACGCCGCGCAGGCTCCCGCCGGCCCTGCGCCGCAGACAATCACATCGTACTTGGTCATAGTGTTAGTATACCGCGCCGTAGGCGTTCCCATGAGCCGCTGGATTGACTTAGGAAGCAATTTTCGATATACTAAAGGTGAAAAAACGACTGTTTGTTCGATAGAGGCGACTTGAATTAATTGCACGGGCCGCGCCACATTTGAACCGGCACTGGAAGTGCCGGTCTACTTTTGAATGAAAGTGTCTCCGACACTGAAGACAAAGACAAGCTTAATGCCAGTGGCATTCAGTCCCGCAGGGACTTTCATTGAAGAGTAGACCGGCGCTTCCAGTGCCGGTTGTCGCTGCTTCACCGAGGAACCTATTTTGACCCACAATTTATCTCGCAAACTGCGAATTGGAATGCCGAAGGGCAGCCTGCAAGAGGCGACGTTTGCTCTGTTCAAAAAAGCCGGCTGGGATTTCCGGGTCTCGTCGCGCTCTTACCATCCAGTGGTGGACGACGACGAGTTGGAACCCGTCTTGCTGCGTGCTCAGGAAATCCCGCGCTACGTTGCCATGGGCGTCCTCGACGCCGGGCTGGCCGGTCATGACAATGTCGTTGAGTCTGAGGCGGATGTCTACGAAGTCGCCGAGCTGCTTTATTCGAAAGCGACATCCCGTCCGTACCGCTGGGTGCTGGCCGTGCCGAACGACTCGCTCATTGCCGGCCCCAAAGATTTGGAAGGCAAGCGCATTGCCACCGAGCTTGTTGGCGTTACCAAGCGGTACTTGGAGCGCCACGGCGTCAATGCTCATGTCGAGTTTAGCTGGGGAGCCACCGAAGTCAAAGTCCCCGATTTAGTAGATGCCATTGTCGAAGGCACGGAAACCGGCTCAACGCTTGCCGCACACGGCCTTAAAATTGTGGACACACTTCTGGAAAGCACTACTCGTTTGATTGCAAACCACCGAAGCTGGGAAGACGATTGGAAGCGCACCAAAATTGAAAACTTGCAGCTTCTGTTGCAGGGGGCGCTTGACGCAGACACGCTCGTCGGCCTCAAAATGAACGTCGCCAAAGAAAACCTAGACGCCGTCACGCGCCTGCTGTCATCCCTGCGAAAGCCGACCGTCTCACCCTTAGACGAAGAAGGCTGGGTCGCGTTAGAAACAATCATTCCTGAAAAGACCGTGCGCCACATTCTGCCCGAACTGCGCCGCGCTGGCGCACAAGGATTGGTCGAGTACCCGCTGAACAAAGTGATTTACTAGAATGCTTGCAGCCTATGATTACCGGCCTGCCCATCCGCAGGATTATGAACTCGTCCGCAGGTTTCTTGCCGAGAATGGCTGGGCGCATCGTGTGGCAGACCCGGATCGCTTCGCAAAGATGATGCAGGGATCAAATCGCGCTGTTGTTGCATGGGAGGGTGAGCGGATAATCGGCTTCGGGCGTGCCTTGTGCGACGAAGTCTCAAATGGCTACTTTTCAATGGTTGCTGTGGCGGAAGACAAGCAAGGGCAGGGTGTTGGGCGCAAGGTCGTTCAGTGGCTGGTAGAGAATGACCCGGATATAATGTGGGTGCTGCGGGCTGGGCGCGGCAGCGAAGGCTTTTGGCGGAAGATGGGCTTTGCGGTCTCGGAGAGCGCGATGGAAAGAACAAGGCAGCCGAAACCTGCCGTCCGCCTCGAAGCGGAGAGAGCAAGTTATGAGGCGGAAAATCCAAGCAGCGAACTGTACCGGCAGGCACGGAAAGCAATGGACGCCGGACAGGTCGAGACGGCTGCTGAGTTGTTTCAGCAGAGCATAAACGCCGAACCGCACTTCAAGTCGCTGGAACTGCTGGGGCAGTGCCTGATCATGCTCGGCAGGACGCAGGAGGCGATTGTGCCGCTGGCAGCAGCGACTACGCTCAACAACGGCGATTGTGCCGCTGGCAGCAGCGACTACGCTCAACAACGGCGTCCGTGCGCCGGCTCTGCTGGCCGAGGTCTTTTGGGAACTGGGTCAAAAGACGGACGCCGAGCAGTTGGCCGAGATCGCGCTGGCACGGGACCCGAACAACAAAAAGGCAAGACTGGTCAAGGAGAAATTGAGCAATGACACTGACACTCAGCCCGGAAATTGAGCAGGCGCTCGCAACAGCGGCGGCGCGATAGGGGACGACGCCGGATGAATTGGCGGAGGAGGCTTTGCGGGAGAAATATGTGCTGCTCGTCGAGAGCGCGGAAGACCGCCGCAGGCGCGTCTATGCCATCATGGGCAGTTCAAGTCATCTGGGACCGAGCCGCATTGCAGAAGATCGAGCGGAAGAAATTGCGCGGGATGAGCGGCGTGAGCGCACATGAACATCGCAATTAATCTCTTGTAGGCTGACGCAAGGACGAACAGACAAAAGGACGAACAGACAAAAGGACAGACAGACAAAAGGACAGACAGACAAAATGAAGGGCGAACACAAGGTTCGCCCCTACGGGGTCAGGAACGGATAATGTAGGGCGCGAACCTTGTGTTCGCCCTCCCTGCTCGGAGACTTGTACAAAATTTACAAGCATAAAAAGGTATAGCGAGACATGGCACAGGTACAGGTTTTAGATGAGAATACAGCCAATCAGATCGCGGCGGGGGAAGTGGTGGAGCGGCCGGCGGCGGCGGTGAAAGAGCTGGTAGAAAACGCTTTGGATGCCGGTGCGCGTCAGATACTGGTGGAGCTGGATGAGGGCGGGAAGTATCTGATTCGCGTCACCGATGACGGCAGCGGGATGAGCCGGGAAGACGCCGTCTTGTCATTGCAGCGGCACGCGACTTCCAAGATACGCTCGGCGGACGATTTGTTTCAGATTACGACGATGGGGTTCCGGGGCGAGGCGCTGCCGTCCATCGCGTCGGTCTCGCAGATGAGTGTCACGACTAAAGCAAACAGCGATGACGAAGCTGCTGGGGTGCAGATTAAGTGTTCGGGAGGGCTTTTAGAGGAAGTCTCGGAAGTCGGGGCGAGGCCCGGCACGTCCATCACCGTGGAGAACTTGTTTTACAATGTCCCGGCCCGGCTGAAGTTCCTGAAGTCGTCGTCTACTGAACTGAACCACATTGTCGAGCTGATGCAGCGGTTCGCGCTGGCACGGCCTGATGTCTCGTTCCGGCTGCTGCACGGCGGCGGCGAAGTGTTTGCGTCGGGCGGCAGCGGCGCGGCGATGGATGCCTGTGTCCATGTGTTTGGGCGCGAGACCGCCCGGCACTTGGTTCCCCTGCGCTACGAAGTGCCTGGCCTGCGCGTCACGGGCTATATTGGGACGCCCGCCGCGCTGAAATCCAGCCGCTCAGCCCAGCACACTTTTGTGAACAAGCGGTTCGTGCGGAACAAAGCCGTTACCCGCGCTTTGGACGAAGCCTACAAAGCGGTGCAGACGCTGCACGGGACACGCTACCCGGCAGCGGTTGTGATGATTGACATTGACCCGTCGCAGGTGGATGTGAACGTCTCGCCCACCAAAACCGAGGTACGCTTCACAAGCGAAGGCGATGTCTACGCGGCAGTGTACAAGGCTGTCCAGGAAGCGCTGATGGCGGGCGGTTTGGTGCCGACGCTGACGCAGAAATTAGCCCCCCCATCCCCCAATAATGGGGGCGCAAGAGAGGAAGGCAAGAGACAAGAGCTGGAACATCCGTCGCTGATGGCTGTCCCCTCGCGTCCGGCGGGGAACACGCGCCAGGAGCCGCGCGATATGACAGCGTTCCGGGACGCCTACAAAGACCGCGCCCAAAACGGCTTTGCACCAAACAGCATTGACGATGACCCCTTTGAAGGCGGCCCTGTTGTTTTTGCCTCCCCTCTCTCGTCTGCGGGGGAGAAGCATGAAGAGGGCGCAGCAAGCAGCGCCCCTACGGGGGGGGACTATCGACAGCATAACTTAGACTCGCTGCGGGTGCTGGCTCAGACCCGCAACACCTACATTCTGGCCCAGACCGACGACGCGCTGGTGCTGATTGACCAGCATATCGCCCACGAGCGGGTGCTTTACGAAAAGCTGCTTGCTGGGGCCGAAGGCGCGGGGGCGGGGGTTCCCACCCAGCGCCTCATGCTGCCGTTTACGCTGGAACTGAGCCGCCGCGAGACACTTGTGGTGGAAAAGCGCCTGGAAGACCTGCGGCGGGCCGGGTTTGATTTGGAGCCGTTCGGCGGCGACTCGTTTGTGGTCCGCTCCGTTCCGGCGT
>CAXTER010000040.1:0-47246 GCA_964243345.1 uncultured Armatimonadales bacterium | reverse complement strand
CGCAGCGTGTGCGTTTGTCGGTGCTGCCGGGCTTGACGGGTTTGTGGCAGGTGTCGGGTCGTGCGGAGCTGTCTTTTGAGCGTTCGGTGGCTTTGGACGTGGAGTATGTGTGTCGTCAGTCGTTTGTGCTGAACGTGGTGATCTTGTGCCGCACCATCCCCGCCGTCCTCACCGGACACGGGGCATATTAGGCTTTATCTAGCGTGAGAAAAAAGCCGCCAGCAGATGCTGGCGGCTTTTTTGCATTACAGCAAAGTTTCGATGTAGGTAATCTGGCCTTCGTGGTATGACATATTCCACAGTGGCATCAGGAAAAGCTGGGCCAGCGGGACCGTCTCATGGTGAAGTTTGATTTCTACTGTTAGATGAGAATCATTTGTTTCTCGGATCGCTTTAACGAGACTTGCTGTAGCTTCGCGCAAAACAGTGACAGCATTTTCCGTATCCACGGCAGCGATTGTCTGCCAGTAGCTCGGCATCATGCTTTCCTGCCAGAAGACGGCTTCTACCACTTTGGCTGTCATCGCATTTGTCGCCGCGCACTCAGCAAGCTGGTCCAGCGCCGTGCGTCCTTTGTCCAGTGGTTTCCATACCCACTGATCTTCCGGCAGAAGTTTTGCCGCCTCAATCAACTCTTCAGCAGACTTTTCGATTGCCGAAGCGGCATACTCTTGAATGGTCACAGCAGGTTCTTCTTGACGACGGTTCCCTGGGGCGAGTCGCCGACGGTATAGCCGAAGCCTTCGATTTCCGAGCGCAGAGCATCCGAGCGGGCGAAGTCTTTCAATTTCCGGGCCTCATCACGCTGCGACTTCAGCGAAAGGACTTCGGCAGGCAAGGCATCCGCCGCTTCGGCGATGGTCGGGACAGCAGCGCGGGAGCGGGTCTCAATGTCTAGGCCAAGCACCGAGTCGAACTCGCGCCACAGGCGGTACGATTTGGCTTCGTGCAGGGCGGCGACAGCGCGGGGCAGGTTCAGGTCGTCTGAAATGGCGTCAAAGATGGTCTGCTTGTAGGCTTGATATTCTTGGTCGGATAACCCGTCATTCTCGCCGACACGCGACTTAAGTTCATAAATCTTGCCGAGCGCTTTGGTCGCAGCCTGAAGCGAGTCCCACGTTTCGATGTTGAACGCAAGCTCCGAGCGGTAATGGGCCGTCAGGCACAAATAGCGGTACGCCAGCGGGTCAAAGCCTTCGTTAATGAGCCGCTGCACGGTCAAAAAGCCGCCGCCGGACTTGGACATCTTGCCGCCCTGCACGGTCAAAAACGCGCCATGCACCCAGAACCGGGCGAACTGCTGGTCGGTCGCACACTCGCTTTGGGCGATTTCATTGGTGTGATGCACCGGAATGTGGTCAATGCCGCCGCAGTGGATGTCGAGAGTCTGGCCCAGATACTTCATGCTCATCGCCGAGCATTCAATGTGCCAGCCGGGGTAGCCTTCGCCCCAGGGCGACGGCCATTTCATAATGTGCGCGGGCTTGTTGGTAAACCACAAAATGAAGTCGGCCGGGTGCCGCTTGCCGATGTCTACATTGACTTCTTCCCGTGCGCCGGTCATCTGCCCGCCTAAATTGAGGCCCGCCAGCTTGCCATAATCGGCGTTCTTGGCCGTGTCGAAGTAGACGCCTTCGCCTGTCTCATAGGTGTAGCCCTGCGCCTGAAGCCGCTCAATGAGAGCAATCATCTCGGCAATATGATCAGTGGCACGGGGGGCGACGGCGGGACGGATAATGTTGAGCCTTGCGGAGTCTTCAAAGAACGCCGATTCGTAAAACTTGGCGATCTCCCAGGGCGACTTTTTCTCGCGCTCGGCGGCGGTCGCCATTTTGTCCTCGCCGGCATCGGAGTCTGAGGTCATGTGTCCGACATCGGTAATGTTCATCACATGCTCAATGTCCCAGCCGTGCATCTGAATGGCCCGGTGCAGCAAATCCTCAAAGATATAGGTCCGTAAATTACCGATATGCGCGTAATTGTAAACGGTTGGTCCACAGCAGTACATCCGCGCCGTTTTGCCGTCGGCAGGCGCAAAGACTTCTTTCGTGCGCGAGAGTGTATTATGAAGAACAAGCGGTGTCATAAGCGTATTATAGCACATGGACACGCCCGCGCCGAGGGCTGTCTTGACAGCGGGGCTGATTTGCTGTATATTGCGTGTATGGCAATACTTCATGCGTCTGCGCTTCCACTTCTTGGGGCTGCCCTGCTCCTGATAGCCGCTGCGCCGGTCCCGGCAGCGGTCACGAAGCCCCACTTAAAGAAGCCGCATACGGTAAAAGCGCCGGCGGCGCAGCACGCGGAAACGCTTGGCGGCGGGACGGTGGACAGCCCGGCGTCTGGGCCAGCGCCATCCTTTGGGCTGGGCGGGCCGAACATGGTGCTGGTCAAAAACTGGCACTTCGGCAGGGATGGCACGATTAAGAACCAAGCCGACATGAACGCGAACTTTTTCTACCATGACCAGTTTAACACGTTCAACAATGGCTTCGGCAACTACGGGGCAAACACGGTCGCGCCGGACAAGGCCGACGCGCTGAATAATCAGCCCATTGAAGGCGTCAACAGCCCGCCCGTGCGCGAATTCACCCCTGAATCGATCAAAACTTATCTCACGCCTCTGGACGGCGCGGCAACCGTAGACCCGAAGCGGCACAACGCCGGCTGCGGGTCGTTCATGGCAAAGTGGACTCTGCCCCGCGCCGGCTCGCTGCTGGGCCGGGATATTGTCTGGGAAACGCGGCTGCGGTATGTCACGCCGCCGTACTACTGGCTGGGGCTGTGGGTCGCCGGCAACAAATGGAAGTGGGACGGTCACGCACAAGGCGCGGAAATGGATTTAATTGAAAGCTTCGGCTACGACAACGGCGGAAGCAACACCAACTACGACGGCCATTACTGGCACTCTAACACAGTCGCGTCCCCGGCCAAAGATACGAAAGATTACGGCGATTGGGGCAAAACAATGGCGGCGGAGGGCATTCCCGCGTATGATGCTACCCAGTACCATGTCTGGACTTTGGTGTATAAGCGCGACGACAGTTTTGCGATTTATGTGGACGGCATCAAAGTCCAAAGCGGCTCGGATTACCACTGGACCTACGGCAACACGGCCAAAGACGAGCCGATTGACATGGATTTTCTGTTTGACGGCGCGTGGGGCCACACGCAGGTGGGCAGCGTGAACCATCCTTTGCCCGCGTCGGCTTTTGCCGGCAAGTTCTACGAATGGAACTACAGCCGCGTGTATTTGAGCCGCGACGCCGCGCCATGACCCAGCCTATTCCCATTTTGCTGGACACCGACATCGGCTCAGACATTGATGATGCGCTGGCGCTGGCTTACCTGCTGCGTCAGCCGCGCTGCGAGCTGCTGGGGATTACGACTGTCAGCGGCGAGCCGGAAAAACGCGCGTCGCTGGCCGATGCCGTCTGCCGGGCCGGGGGACGCGACAACATTCCCATCCATGCCGGAACAGCGCTGCCGCTGCTGGCGGCGCAAAATCAGCCTCACGCACCGCAGGCGTCGGCGCTGAAATCGGGCGCATGGCCGCACCGGGAGTTCGGGCCAAACACCGCCGTCAGCTTCCTGCGCGAGACTATACATGCCCGGCCCGGCGAAGTCACGCTGCTTGCGATTGGGCCGCTGACCAACATTGCCCTGCTGTTTGCCCTAGACCCCGAAGTCCCGCGCCTCATCAAAGAAATCGCGCTGATGGGCGGCTGGTTTTTTGACCGGCCTCAGCCGGAATGGAACATCCGGTGCGACCCGCACGCCGCCACGATGGTGTTCGCCGCGCCGGTGCCGCGCTTCACGGCGGTGGGCATTGATGTCACGCAGCGCTGCCGGATGCCGGCGGACGAATGCCGCCGCCGCTTTGCCGAAGCGGGCGGGCCACTAGCCCCGGTCGCCGCCTTCGCTGAAGTCTGGTTCCAGGATCGGCCGGACATCACGTTCCACGACCCATTGGCCGCCGCCCTCATTTTTGAGCCGACCCTGTGCGCCTGCGAGCCGTGCCAAGTTTCCGTCGAGCTGACCAGCCCTCAGAGGACCGGCCAGACGTACTTAGATTGGAGCGACCGGCACACCGCCGGGTCATCTCCGAATCATCCCCATCAAGCTGCCGCGTCTGTCGACTCTGCCGCGTTCTTCAGCCACTACTTTTCTGTTGTTTCTTCCTGAGCCGTGTCTTCAATTCTCGCCAATGCGTCCCCCAGATCGTTTGGCGCGTTCTGGGCATGGCACTCCTCGCCGCGCAGCAGCTCGTAAAAACGAGCCGCCAAAACTGCGCCCAGCATTGGGCCGGCGGCGTAAATCCATAAGTGAGAGAGTGCCGCGCCGCCGGCAAAAAGAGCCGGCCCAAAAGAACGGGCCGGGTTCATTGATCCGCCGGTGACGGGGCCACCAATCAAAACGTCAAACACAACGGTCAGACCAATCGCAAGGCCCGGAACTGCGCCGTGAACGCGCCTGTCGGTGGCGACGGCAGCGATCACCAGCATCAGCAGAAACGTCAGCACGACTTCTAAACTAACGGCGCGAAGCCAGCCCACCGTTGGGACGTGCGTCCCATACCCCGGCCCAAACAGCAGAGCTACTATTCCCGCCGCGCTCGCCGCTCCGGCAAGCTGCGATAACCAGTAGGGCAGAACATAACGCACGGGAAAACGCCCGGCGGCGGCAAAACCGAGCGTCACTGCCGGGTTAAAGTGCGCGGCGCTGACATGACCCAGTGCATAAATCATCGCCAGCACTGACAGCCCCGATGCCCACGCCGATGCCAAAAGGCTGCTGTCGCCGCCGTGCCAATGCCCGGTCGCAGAAAGCGCGGCTGGTGCAAAGACAATGCCAAACGTGCCGACAAACTCCGCCGCATAGCGCCGGGTCATGGCGTTCTTCATGTCAGCAGCAGCCAGGGCCGCAGGCGCAGGACGAAGCATCAGTGCCGGCCATCGGCAAACTCGGCAGGCAGCTTTCTTTTGCCAGGCAGTCCGTGTGCTTTCCGGTCAATCTGAGAACGACGGAATCCTCCGAAACCGTGAAGCTGTCAACGGTGTATTGAGAAATAACGGCGTCTTCGTACTCAAATTCCACATCCAAATCTTCGCCGTCGGGCAGAACGCCTTTTGCCTGGGCGAGTGCCAGCACCCCAGCCATTCTGCCGGCATAAAGACGGTGATTGGTGTCACCGCCGAGCCAGACTTGAAGCCGGCAGCTTTGGGACATGTGCAGCTTGCCGCCGCAGTCAATAAACCTCTTTGTGACGTGTCCGACTTCGGTAATGTGAAATGAAGCTGGCACAACATTTTCAGCCGGCAAAATCAGGTGGAATGGCTTTTCGGGATAGATTTTGAGCAGGTGAGCGAACTGGCTGAGTTTCATAGCATTCCTTTTCTATTCGTCGCAGCATTGGCCGCTTGCGTTGTCGGGAGCAATGCTGCCCAGAAACGAGGTAAGAGAAGCAACTGCGTCACGGCTGACGCCGCAAATCATGTTTTTGCCGCGTCGTTCTACGGTAATCAGACCGGCGAGACGCAGTTCTTTGAGATGAAATGAGATCGTTGAGCTGATACGGTCTGCGCCGGTGACATGGCAGCAGACCTCGCCTACGGTCGGCCCCTGCACAGGCCGCACCTCCCCGTTCTCTGCAACAGCCACGGCGCAGCACTGCCGGCAAAGAAACTCAAAGATATGCAGGCGCGTCGGGTCGCCGAGCGCTTTGAACATGGCGGCGAAGTCCGCTTTTTCATTCATTTGCATTGGGCTTGTTTCTACAAAAATACAATTCTAATAATGTAGAAATGACTCTACCCTAGTAAATGAGTTCTGTCAAGGCCGGCTTCTACAGCCTGTGTAAAAAATGCCACTCTTCATTTGGTCTGGCCGCCGCGCCTACATTTTTCCACATTCTGCCCGATACTGAAAGTGTCGGGCTTGTCGAGAAAAGCCTGCCGAAGAAAGCAGTCGAAGAAAGCTTTACTGCGCGACTGACTGCAAAGGACCTTTTCAATGAAAGAAGCTGACTGGACTCAACTGGAAACTACCTGGTGGGCCGAGGACGGCAGCGAGCGCCGGGGCCGGATCAGCCTCGCGCCGGACGCTGCGCCGGAAACCGCCGTCGCGCTGGCCCGTCTGCTGCGCCTTGCCGATGCCGCCGCGTCCTCGGAAGAACCTCAGCCCTCGGACTCATGCGTCGTCAGATAATTCGTAGGATTAAGAACGGTTCCGATTGTCTCACGCAGGGATGCCGCCGGCGCCCGCAGCCGTGCCGCCCGCACCGGCTGTTTTTCGACCGACGGGACAATCACGGGGCGCCTGGTCCCCAGGTGCGGTAGAGGCCGAGATAGGCGACGGCGTTGCCGTCGCCCGAAAACGAGTGGCCGGCGGAAAACAGCAGGCTGAAATCCGGCGTGAAGCTGTACGAGCCGCCGGCTTCCCAAATCGCCGTCGCCCGTGTTCCCGCCGCCTGGATGCCCGATGAAGAGGTGCCTGCCGAGCCTGCTGTCACCGCTTGAGGATTGTCCGCCGTCGCGCCCTGAAAAAAGAGGTCGCCGCCGAGCGCAAGGCGCGGGCTGAGAGTGCGCTGGACCAGCAGGCCGCCGTAGCTGTAATTACGCTGCCCTGGCGCGGGGTTGTAAGCATAGCCCCCGCCCCCGTAAGCTGTCCACGGGCCGAAATCCTTTTGCAGCCAAATGGGGAGCTTGACCCAGGTGCGCCCGTTTCCTAAGCCTTTGGATTGATCCCCCGTGGGCAGCTCTAACTGGGGAAACGTCCCGATTTCCGGGCGGGATTTCGTTTCCGGCAAGAAACGGTATTTGACGCCCGCTTCGATGTCGCCGAGGCCGTGTGCGCCGCTGCCATTTTGGGAAAAGTAAGTTTCGGGAATAATCAAATGAACCTGCGTGTTGGGGGCGACGCCGTTATTGAGTTCGAGCGCCGGGCCGCCGACGGTGTTCGTGCTGCGGGTCCGGTCACGCGCGTAAAACGCATACGCCTCCCAGTGATGCAGCGGCACGGGGTCGGGGTCATCAGTCAAGTACGGCGGCCCAGCCCAGGCGTGAGCAGCCAAAGCCGCAAGACCTAAAGCCGCGAGGCAGCAAGCGCCGAGTACGGTCCAAAAGCGCATCATAAAACTCCTGCTTCTTCTTTACTCACTTCTTCAAGGGCTGAACCGGCTCAACAAGAGGCTGGTGTGCGACATCTGCCCTGAGAACTGCACCAGAAGCCTTTGAAATAGACGCTTAGAATCAGGGCCATTATTCCACCGCCAGCGCGTACTCTACCGCCTCGTCGAGCGTCATCACCCGCCCTGCCTCCCAGGCGGCGGTGAAGGCATCCTCCCCCAATGCGGTGCGTGCCCCCGCCAGCGTCCGCTCGTGCGTGTCGCTCTGCTCAGGAAGCACAGACACAGAGATCGCCTCCCGCCCCGCCTGCGCCGCCCCTGCCAGACGTGCCGCGCGGGCGGCGTCTCCCTCAGCCATCGCCAGCGCTGCCCACTCCTCCAGTGTGTAGAGGGTGCTCCAAGGGGTGCCAAGCTGTCGCTTGAGGATTAGGCTCTCAGTAAAGAGGCCGTTCGCCTCCGACAATCGGGCCTCGTCACGTGCTATACGCCCCAAATTTGTGAGCGAGTAAGCGATGCCCGGCTGATCCCCGATCTGCCGCTCGATGGTCAGGCACTCCTCGTACAAGGCCCGCGCCTCGGCGTAGCCGCCCTGGTACCAGGCTGAACACCCCAGGTTAGGGAGTGCGTTCGCAATACACTGCTGGTGTCCCTGCGGTCGCAGAATGGTCAAGCCTTCCTCATACAAGGCCCGCGCCCCAGCGTAGTCACCCTGACCATCGGCCACAGCCCCCAGGTTAATGAGCGCCCCAGCGATGCCGCTCTGATCTCCCAATTGCCGCTTGATGGCAAGGCTTTCCTCATACAAGTCCCGCGCCCCAGCGTAGTCACCCTGACCGTCGGCCACATTCCCCAGGTCATTGAGCGCCTCAGCGATGCCCTGCGGATCCCCTAGCTGCCGCCGGATGGTTAGGCACTCCTCGTGCAAGGCCCGCGCCTCGGCGTAGTCGCTCTGGCGATAGGCCACATTCCCCAGGCCTCTCAACGCAACGGCGATGCCCTGCGGATCCACTAACTGCTGGTGGATGGTCAGGCACTCCTCGTATAAGGCCCGCGCCTCGGCGTAGTCGCCTTGCGCCCAGGCTAAATTGCCTGCGGCGCTGAGCGCCTTGGCCCGCGCAGCCGATGCTTCTAAAATTCCCTCGTTATTCGGCCCTTTAGCCCCTGGCTTAGTCCGCGCCAGCACTTGATCTAGCCACTGACGTCCCTCGGTCAAGTAACCGTGCATTTTCCAGAACCGCCCCAGCGCCCCCGCCAGGCGCAAGCCATTCTCTCCGCCATCCGCCGCCTGCTCCTCCCAAGCCAGACTGGCCCGCACGTTGTCGTGCTCCGCTTCCAGACGCGACAGCCACACTCCCTGCTCTGGCCCAACTAGCTTCGGCTCCGCTTCCTCTGCCAGCGACAGCGCCCAGCCCGCGTGACGCCTCTCCACTTCTTCGGCTCCCCCGCCTTCCACCAGCCGTTCCTGCCCGTACTGGCGTACCGTCTCCAGCAGGCCGTAGCGGGCAGCCCCGTCCTCTCGCTCCTCGTAGACCACCAGCGACTTGTCCACCAGCGAAGTCAGAAGGTCCAGCACCTCAAAGTCCTCAATCACCTCACTTCCCGGACCCTCGCCCGCAGCCACTCTCTCTGCCGCGTCGAGCATCCAGCCGCCCGCAAACACTGACAGGCGGCAAAGCGACGTCTTCTCCGCCTCCGTCAAGAGGTCATACGACCAGTCTATCAGCGCCCGCAAGGTCTGCTGGCGCGGCAGCACCGTCCGCGAGCCGCCGGTCAGCAGGCGGAACCGGTGATCCAGCCGTGTGTTGATCTCCCCCACCGGCAAAGACCGCACCCGCGCCGCCGCCAGTTCAATGGCGAGCGGGATGCCGTCCAGACGCCAGCACACCTGCGCCACGGCGGGAGCGTTGGCCTCCGTGACGGCGAACGACGCCTGCACCGCCTGCGCCCGCTCGATGAACAGCCGCACCGCCTCGAACTGCGACAGAGACTCCACCGTCTGCGGCTGCTTGGGGTCCGGCAGCGTCAGCGTCGGGACGCGGTAAGTCTGTTCGCCTGCGACGTTTAGCGGCTCACGAGAAGACGCCAGAATGTGAACTTCGGGGCAGTTCCGAATGAGGTCGGCGGCCAGGGACGCGCAGGCGGCGACCAGATGCTCGCAGTTGTCCAGCACGATCAAGAGGCGCTTGGCCTTCAAGGCGGCCACCAGCGTCTGCTGGATCGGTTTGCCAGGCTCCTCTTTGATGCCCAGCACCTGAGCGACGGCTCCTGGCACAAGGGCAGGATCGGTGAGCGCGGCGAGTTCCACCAGCCAAACACCGTCGCCGTCGCCGTCGAGCAGGTCGGCGGCCACTTGCAGCGACAGGCGGGTCTTGCCGCTGCCCCCGCTGCCGGCCAGCGTCAGCAGGCGTGTTTTGCCCAGCAGTGCCTTGACCTCCTCCATCTGTTTCTCGCGACCGATGAAGGAGGTGGTTTGCTGCGGGAGGTTGTTGGGCAGGGCGGGGTTGTCCAGGGACCGAAGCGCGGGGAACTCGGCAGGCAGGGATGGGTGCTGAAGCTGAAAGACTTGCTCTGGCCGTCCCAGGTCTTTGAGGCGGCGCTTGCCCAAGTCCAGCAAGGTCGCGGGAGGCGCGAGCGCATCACGAACTAGCCCCTGCGTTACGTCCGAGAGCAGGGTCTGTCCGCCATGTCCTGCGGCCATGAGCCGTGCGACACGATTCAGGGGTGGCCCGAAGTAGTCGCCGCCGCGTTCTTCCGTGGTCCCGGTGTGCAGGGCCATTCGCACCAGGAGCGGCGTCGGCAGTTCCCATGGCTCGGCGCTGACAGCGATCTGGGCGGCAAGCGCAGCGTTGAGTGCCTGGTTTGCGGTGGGGAAGGCGGCGCAGAAGGCATCGCCGATGGTCTTGAAGACATACCCGCCATTGTCCTCGATGCTCTGGTGCAGAAGCTGGTCATGGCGGGCTAAAGCAGGACGCATGGCATCAGGGTTCTGCTCCCAGAGTTTGGTGCTGCCCTGAATATCAGTAAACAGAAATGTCACGGTTCCCGTGGGGGGAGCGGCAAGCATCGGCAATCCTCACTTCTGCGCGTTTCTGCTGGTATGGCCTACTTCTTCAGCGGGCGGATTGGCTCGACGAGCGGCTGGTAGAGCGCGGTGTAACTTTCCCAGGCGCCTTTTTGGTAAAGATCATGGAAGAACAGGTACTGCTGCGCCCAGCCGGCCATCGGGCCGAAGCGACTGCGGAACTCGTCGCCGATCTGGTCATAGATCGTTTTGGTCAGCGATTTGGACGGCGGCAGGGTATTTTGAAGATAGGTGCGCTGGGCAATCTGCCGGATGTGCGTGTCTACGGGAACCGCTTCGTCTTTATCCAGCGAAAACAAGCACACGCAGTCGGCGATTTTTGCGCCGATGCCGGGCAGCGCCACTAAAGCTGCTTTGGCCTGGGCGTAAGGCTGCCGGCGCAGCCCCCGCAGCCAGGACTCGCCGCCATGCTCCATGACCGCCTGCGCGGTTCCTTTGACATACGCCGCCCGGTAGCCGAGGCCGATCTGGGTGAGGTGAGGCAGGGAGGCTTCGGCCAGCCGGTGGACTGGTGGGAATGCATGATGCACCAGCCCAGCCACTTCGCCGGGATAGATGTCGCCGAACTCACGGCACAGCGACGCGATCGTCCGGCGGATGCGGTAGAGCGGCGCGGCGGACGTACACAGGAACGAGAACAGGCATTCCACCGGATCCTGGCGGATGACCCGCAGGCCGGCAAACTCCGCCATCGCAGGCCGAATGTGAAAGTCCTCGGCGATGAACCGGCGCGACAGGGCAGGCAGGTCAACGTCGAGCCGAAAATAGTCACGCACCAGCCCTAAATCGTGTGCCTTCGGGCTAGTCTCATAGAAGACCTGATCAGCATCCTGCCAAAGCCGGACGAGCTGCTGCCGCACAGCCCCGGTCTCCGGGGCAGCGACCGGCAGCAGGCAGGCCCACCAGCCGGCCTTGTCCAGCCGCCACCGAAAGGTCTGGCCGCAGATGACGGTGTAGGCAATCTGGAACTCGTCCATCGGGCAAAGAAACATGGAATGCGCCATACACTATTGTACGGCATGGGCGAGGCGTTGTCAAACTTCTATCCCAAGTTCCGCCGCCGCTTGGAAGGCGACTTCAAGCGTATGGTCCGGCGCTTCGCCGTCTTGAAGCATCCAAGCGGCCGAAAGTCCCGCCCAAGCCAGCACCCATCGCAGAAGCCGCTGCCGATCTAAGCCTGCTGCCGCTGCAACAACATCTGCCCGCCGGGCCAGCCTGCCGGGAGCCGTTGCCGTTTCAGGGTCGGGGTTGCAGAAGATGTTCGCGTAGTCAAAGCCGCGCTCCCCGCAAAGCCCTTTCGGGTCGATCGCCAGCCAGCCGCGCTTCCCGAAGTCCAAAATGTTGCCGTGGTGAATGTCGCCGTGCAGAATTACTTCGTCCTGCGGGTGCGCCAGCAGCTCTTGTGCCGTCTCCGCGCAGCGCGTTAAGATGCCGCCGTGCAGGCTCGCGGCAGGGGCAAGCTCACGGAACCAGCGTGTTAAGGGAGTGAGTGTTTGGACAGGCAGGTCTCGCGGCGCGTGAAGTTTGGCGACAACGCCGCAGAGTATCCGGCAGGTGTCATCGTCACGACCCTCTTGAGCCATTTCCGCCAGCGACTTGCTTCCTGTCGCCCGCTCCAAAAGCACGGCCTCTTCGCTTTGCGCGAAGACGCGGGCCGCGCCGTCACCGTTCCACCAGGCCATCAGCCCACCGCCGCCTTTTTCTTCCGCCACCAGCGCAATTTTGAGCATCGCAGGAGAGTTACAAAAAAGAACCGGCAGAAGATGGCTGGTCGACGTTGTGATTGGTCCGCCGTCCGGCGTTAAACTCCAGCGGGTGAGGTAGTCTTGGAACATCTTGAAAGAAACATGAGCTTAGGGCGGACAGGTATTGGTGTCTATGGAGTCACTCTGGCCGAAGGTCAATACATAGGGGCCTTCTGTGTAGGGCGCTCCGGTGGCAGGAGTGATGAGCAGTGTGACCGTCATCACATGGTTGGCGACTGTTCCTGAAAAGATTGCAGGGTTTGTACTTATCGGCAGTGTCAGTGAACCTACTGGAGTGTATGTGGCTGTGCCTGTGACGCTGAAATGCCCAGCGCTGTCCGGCTGGACTGCCTGGTTCATGTCGGCGGACATGCCGCAGTAGAACACAAAATGTCCGCTGCTTTTCGCCAGTGTCAAATTCGCGCTCATACCGGGTGGAGCTGCCGTCCCCCAGGTTCCCGTCGGGGCTGTATAGCCCGCGGAGGAGCCGTCACTGCTGCTGCCGCCGCATCCGGCAAGAGTGAAGGAGATTGCGGCTGCGAGAAGCATAGATGCAAGAGGTTTCATGGGTTCAGTCTCCTGTTCACGAAACGCCCGCTTGCTTTCAGTGTAACAGAAACCCAGCGCAAAGTCAAAAATGTTTTGAAAAAGAAGCAGCGAGGCTGTACGCAGTCTTCCTTGCGGTTGATCTGCGAAACACCTCGCTGCTTCTGCTAGTCCGAAGAATGCCGGCCCAAAGGCCGGAAACGACGAAAGAGACTTCTGGGGTGGGCTGGTGGCAAAGGTAGCCAGTCATGACCCGCAGGTGAATATCACCCGTAGGTTATAAGCCGCCCCGAAGGTTAAAATGACTAACCTTCGCCACCGCCCTGTAAACTATGATCCAATATAAAATCCTCCTTCTATGTTGAGATGGTTTATTATACCACCATTGCGCCAAAAACATTCCATTAATTTTGGGACATATTTTGAGGCGATTCTTTGGCTTTTGTCCACGCCGGCAAAAACGGCAGGAAAAATACTGACAGCAGGGTGAAGCCGAAGCCGAACCACAAGGCGCAAAACCAGCCGTGGGTAATGGAGTGGCCGTTGGCAGGGCCGAAGCAGTCATACAGCACGCTGCCGAACTTGTCGCACAGTATTAAACTTAGGGCCATGACCGCCTGTAACAGCCCGTAGACCGTTCCTTCAATGTTCGGCGGGCAGGCCCGCGCCGCCAGCGTGTTCAGGCAGACCGCCAAAAAGATCGCCATGAAGCTCCAAAGTGTTTGGGCGATGCGGACTGACCAGGCATTGTGCATGGTCATGGCAATCAGATAAATGGCGCAGTCGGAGAAAATCGCGCCCCACACAAGTACCCGGAGAGGCAGCGTGCGGGAAACTGCGCCGAACGCAATCAGCCCGGCAATGGACCCGGCGGCGGACCAGCCGTCTAAGCGTCCGATAAAGTCTTTGGAAAGCCTGAGAACGTCGGTCTCGTAGTAGGTGGACGCTGTCAGCAGCAGCGGCGTCACGTAAAGGTAAAACAAAAATGCCGCCATGACCCAAAGGCCCGGTGTCCGGGCCGCCGCCCGCAGCGCTTCGGTTGTCCTCGCTCGCTCGGAGTCCTTTGCCGCTTTCCGCGCCAGCATTTCCGCCGGCGATGCCTGGCCTGTCGCTATCCGGCGGTCTTCCAGCAAGCCCGCCAGCGGCACGAACACCAGCGAGAGCAGCGCCGCAGTGCCGAACGTGTGCGGGTAACTCCAGTTTTGGGTCACATAGCCGTCCAGCCGGGCCGTGTAAGCGAGGCTCAGCACCAGCGGCGTGAACTGCATCAGCGTTTGCAGCGGCCCGAATGTCCCGGTCCGGTTGCCGACTGAGACCATTGCCGCGTTGATAAGAACGGCGCTCAGGGCGCTGCCTGACCCGGCGACAATCAGCAGGCAGACCAAAGCCGCATAATGGTACGAATGCAGCGCTGCCAGCCCGGCGTAGCCCGCCGCCTGCACCACGGATGCCAGCACAAAATACGTGCGCCGGTGCCAGCCGAAGAGGGGATACAGGTCGGACAAGCCGCCCATAAACGGCTGCAAGTACGCCGGGATATTAATAATCAGCGCCAGCGTCCCGACACCGCTTGCGCTTAAGTGCAGCACGTCTTTATACAAAAAAAGCTGTTTGTTGGCGGTAATCGCGCCGAGAACGCCCCCAAGCGCCGCCGTCGCCGCAATGAGAAGCGCCGTGCGCCAGAGCGCGTCTGAAGCCGCGCCTTTTTCCGTGCCGGGCGGCCGTATCGAAACCGTCATCGCGCCTCCGGCCCAGTCGCCAGCGTCTGTGTGCTTCTCGCCCAGGCAGGCATCAGCGGAATGAGCGCAGCGGCCAGCACGGTCAGCCCAAATCCCCACCAGTTGATCGCATACCAAGCGTAAAGAGCGCTGTGATGCGGCATTCCATAATGGTCATAAAGCGTACTCCCAACTTGGTTGCTAAGTGTTCCGGCAAGGACCATTGCCGCCATGAACAGACCATAGATTGTCCCTTCTACTTTTGGAGGACAGGCCCGCGCAGCCAGTGTGTAGAGGCTCAAACTCGCCATGATGCCGAAATAGGAGGTCACAAAGAAAACGATTTCCGCGGAAAGATGACTTCGCAGCGCAAAATTCAGCAGGTAGGCCAGTGTGCCGATGGCCCAGCCGCCCCAAACCAGTGCTCGAATTGAGATACGGCGTGAAATGATAACCACTGTGAGAATGCCTAAAATGTTTCCGGCAGAAGACCATTGGCCGAGGCTGCCAATAAACTGCTTAGAAAAATGCAGCACGTCTACCTCAAAGTAGAATTGGGCCGTGCCGGGGGACGGGGTCAGGACAAAGTAAAAGACATAGGCGATGACCGCCCACAAGCCGGGCGACTTGACGGCCTGGCGCAGAGCCTCGGCGGATTCTTCCCGGTCCCTTGCTTTCACGTCTCGCCGCTCGGCATGCTCTTCCAGGCTCTCATGCGCCTGCTGCTTGTGGCTGACACGCTTTTCGTCAATGAGCAGCGTTAGCGGCAGGGCCAGCAGCGCCATCAGCGCTGCGGTGCGGAAGCAGGAGGCATAAGACCAGTTCTGGGTCACGAAGCCGCTGAGACGCGCCAGAAACAGCAGCGAAAGCGCCGACGGCAAGAACTGCTGGATGCCTTGCAGGCGCGGCACGGTGCCGGTTTGGTTGCCGACCGTGACCATGACGGCATCCGCCATAATCATCAGCGTCACACCCCCGGCCACAGTGACAATCACCAGCAGCGCCGTCGTCCAGTAAGACGGGTGCGTCAAGAGCGACAATCCGAAAAAGCCCGACGCGCCGAGCAGGACGGCCAGCGCATAGTACGAACGCCGATGATACCCCAGCAGTGGAAATAGGTCCGAGCTTGCTCCAATAAATGGGCGAAAGTAGCTGGGAGCCGCCAGAAGAATGCCGAGGGACGCAAAGGCGCTGGCTGAGAGATGAAGCTGTTCCTTATAGAAAAACGAGAGCTTTTCGCCGGAAAATGTGCTGACAAGGGCGAGAACGGAAACAGTTCCGGCCATCAGCAGGGCGACGCGCCAAAAGGCGGCACTCTGCGACGGAGCGGCTGTTTCGGGTGTGAATGTTTGGGTTGCCAATGGAGCCTGCTTTCTGGAAAAAGTTTCCGAAAAAGAATGCGCCTGCGGCAGCGGAGGCAGCCTCAGTATACAAGAGGCTCCGCCGGATGTCAAGAGCAGGAACCTACCCCCGCGGCCCGATAGGAAGCGTGAACGCGGACGGCATGGAACTGAGCAGGCCGGCAAGCGCCGTGTACCAGGCGGCAAGCGCCGTTGCAAGCCCGAAATAACCGCCCAACTGAGTCGTGCCGCCGCCCAGTGCGCCAATTGTCAGCAGAAGAAAGGTCACAAACAGCAGCGCGAACACGGAAATCAAGGCAAGATTGGTTTTGAGGCTCGCCAAAAGCATCAGGCCCGTGAAGATGGTCCAGCCGAGCAGGAAGACGCCAAAAGCAGTGTCGTTTGGAATCAGCTTAAGCTGGAGCGAGGCGGCCACGGCCAGCCAGAACGCGCCGTAGGAGGTAAATGCGGTCGCGCCGAACGTGTTGCCGGTCTTGAACTCCCACATTCCCGCAAGAAGCTGGGCGATGCCCCCGTAAAACAGCGCCAGCCCAATGACAACTTCCGCACCGACAAACAGCTTGGCGTTGGCCGCGCTTAACACGAATGTCGTCAGCGCGAACGCGCATAGTCCCAGCGGGGCCGGATTAGCGGTTGCAGGAGGCGCGGAAGTAAGGGGTGAAGCGGAAGCCGCTCTGTCCTGGATGCTTTGGGCCATGATATTCTCCTTGAACTGCCGCTAAAATTGCAACTATCGTGATTATAACATGGGCGTCAAGCCTAGTGAGGTCTCTTAGAATGTATTTCAAAACTCCGAAAGAGTCCCCCTAGCCCCCAATAATGGGGGAACCGGACGAGAAAAATCTGCTCTTGCTCCCCCATTATTGGGGGCAGGGGGGCGTTTTGAAGTAGGTTCTTAATGCTCCAAAAAGTACCGGACATTAGTGACAATGACATCCCGGCGGTTCAGCAGCGCAAGCTTCAGCAGCGGGCCGGCCTGGTTGTGCAGAAGCGCGTGCCAAAGCTTATGCGAAACTAATTCCGGCAGAACAATGGTCACCACGTCGTCGGAGCGCTCCTTTTGCACGGCGTCAATGTAGCGCAGCAGGGGACCGATCAAAGAGCGGTAGGGCGACTCCATGATGACCAGCGGAATGTCCGTGCCGTAGGCGTTCCAGTTCTTTTTAAGCTGCGGCGTCCGCTCCGGGTCCGTTTCAATGTAGACCGCCCGGACATCGTCGGATGTCAGCCGGGCGTAGTTTAATGCTTCCACGATGCCCCGGTGCATTCGGGGCAGCAGCACCAGCACGGTATTGTGCTTAGGCGGGGTCACTTCCAGCCCGTCGATGGCAAGCTCCGCCGACATTTCCTTGTAATGCAGATTGATACGCAAAAAGAACATGACCATCAGCGGCATCAGGATCAGCACGATCCAGGTTCCGTAGCGCAGGGGCAGGAACGACACGATCTTGTCGCCGTCATCAAACTTGGACACGGCGATAATCAGTGTCACAATTCCTGTTGCTACGGCACCAAGGGCATTAAAGAACAGAGAAGTCTGCCAGCCCTTTTCCCGTGTCCGCAGCCAGCGCCGGACCATGCCGAACTGAGCAATGGTAAACGACGTGAAAACGCCGATGGCGTACAAGTTCAAAAGGTTTGAGACAATGCCGTGGAAGACCAAAATCAGCGCAACCGCGGCGACGGACAGCAGCAAAATGCCGTTGGAGTACGACAATCTGTCGCCGATGTTGGCAAGCTGCCGGGGCAGAAAGCTGTCGCGGGCCAGCATGGACGCAAGCTGGGGAAATCCCGCAAAGGCGGCGTTCGCGGCAATCACCAGCACCAGCGCAGTGGCGTACTGAACGACAAAAAACATGAAATGCAGCGAGTGAGGCCAGGCCGTGCTGGCAACTTGCCCGACAACGCTCTGGTAGCCGGGCTGGCTTTGATCAATGTTCTGGTGGATGCCGTAGCGGTTGGCAAGGAACGTCAGGCCCAGAAACATGACCGTCGCCAGCCCGCCCATCCAGCCCATTGTCAAAGCGGCGTTCTTGTCCTGCGGCGCTTTGAAGACCGGGGTCGTGTTGGAAATCGCTTCCACGCCGGTCAGCGCGGTGCAGCCCTGCGAGAACGCCTGCAGAACCAAATACAGGCCGATTGAGTGCAGGCCGAGCTTGGCCCCGTTCAGCGCGGTTCCCGCTTGAATGGCAGCGGCAGCGTGTGGGGGATGAAACGCCAGCGTCAGGAGGCCCGCCACGATGGTAGACAGAATGGAAAAGATAAACAGGTAAGCCGGCCCGGCAAACGCCCAGCCGGCTTCTTTGATGCCCCGCAAATTGAGGACTGTGACAAGGAGAATGGCAACGACGCACAACGGGACCAAATCGGGCTGCAAAATCGGATAGGCCGTGATCATGGCCGCGACGCCCGCAGCGACGGACACGGAGACTGTCAAAACGTAGTCAATCAAGAGCGACGCGGCGGCCACCAAAGATGGCACCGTTCCCAGATTGTCCCGCGAGACCGGGTACGCGCCGCCGCCTTCGGGGTAGGCGAAAATAATCTGCCGGTACGACAAGACAACCGTGATCAAGAGCGCGGCGATGCCGATGGCAATGGCCCAGGCAAAGTGGATCGCCCCGGTCCCCGCCAAAATTAGGACGCCAAGAATGGCCTCAGTCGCATAGGCATTGGACGAAAGCGCGTCCGATGAGAAAATCGGCAGGGCTAAAAAGTTCGGCAGCTTGCCGTGGCCGAGGCCGGAGGTCGGCAGGGCGCGTCCGAAAACCAGGTGCCGCAGCCGCCCCAGGGCACTGTCGTACTTGTGCGGCGGCGGCAGCGCAGTCGGCTCCGCAGGCTGCGGCGACTTGCCTTTTGTCGGGGGAAGCGGGGTGGAAAGTGACATGAGGAATGCTTTCAATAATCAGAGAGTGCGCCGGCTGCTAGGAGCAGCAAAATCATCTGCCGCTATTGTACCCGTCCCAGCAAAGTTTATCCAGAGTGTGCTATAATTTGGCTGAACAGCGATTCTACAAAAAAGACTGTGTTAAGCCACTCAATAAACATCAAGCCATGCAATTTATTGCGTGGTTCTAAAACTCCCATGAAAAAACCTATTTTTCCGCTTTTCTTAGCCTTAATGGCCTCCACTGCTCCGGCAGGAGCGCAGGCTCCCGCCGCGCCGCTTCCCGCGAAATCCGCGCCCATGTTCCCGTTCGTCATTCCGTGGGATGATGCTTCGCCCGGCACGCTCACCGACGTTTCGTTCCTGAACGCAAAGCCTGCTGGCATTCACGGCTATATTGTCGCTAAAAGCGGCCACTTTGCTGAAGCCAATACCGGAACACGAGTGCGCTTCCTCGGCACGAACTTTGCCGGAAAAGATGCGTTCCCAAGCCACGCCGACGCAGAAAAAGTCGCCGCCCGGATCGCCAAGCTCGGCATCAACTTGGTTCGCCTGCACCACATGGACAACAGCGATTGGGGCCAGGACGCAAGCATCTGGGACTACGCTTACAAAGACCGGCAGCATTTGGATGCCGTGCAGCTCGACAAGCTGGACTACTTTGTGGCACAGCTGAAAAAGAACGGCGTGTATGTCAACTTGAACCTGCATGTCAGCCGCCAGTTCTCGGAAGCCGACGGCTTTCCCGCAGGCATCAGCCAGATTCCAACTTCTTTCGACAAGCGCGTGGATGAGTTTGACCGGCGCATGATTGCCCTGCAAAAGAACTACGCCCATGATCTGCTCACTCACGTCAACCCCTACACGCACTTGTCCTATGTGTCCGACCCGGCAGTCGCCGTGGTCGAAATCAATAACGAGAACTCGCTCGTCGGCGATCCGTGGGCCACGCTGGGCGCGGGCCTAGACACTTTGCCGGAGCCGTTCGAGGGTGAGCTGGCCGGATTTTGGAACGACTGGCTGTTGAAAAAGTACGGCACAGACGCCAAATTGCAGGCGGCTTGGACGGCGGGCATGACGCCGAACGGTCCCGGCCTGCTGTCTCAGGCATCCGTGTGGAGCGCGGAGCATCAGGGAACGGCGCAGGGCGAAATAAAACCGGATGGCCTTAGCGTTCAAGCAAACGTCACCCAAACCGACGGCACGGCGTGGCATGTGCAGGCGCATCAAACCGGGCTGGATTTGCACAATGACACAACTTACACTGTTACGTTCCAAGCGAAAGCCGATAAGAACTGCACCATTCCTGTCGCCGCAAGCCTTGACCAAAACGACTGGCACAACGTCGGCTTAGATGCAAATGCCGCGCTGACAACCAACTGGAAGACGTTTTCGTATGTCTTCACAGCGCATGACACGGTCCCAAACCATTGCCGCCTTGCCTTCACGCTCGGCGGCCAGACCGGAACTGTCTCGATAGACGGCCTGCAAATCCATCCCGGCGCAGACGGGGCGGGCATGCAGGCCGGCCAGTCGCTGACCACGCGCACCGTTGCCGTTCCCACGTCCGCCCTGAAAGCGCAGCATGACGACTGGATTGCGTTTCTGGCCGACACCGAGCGCGGCTATGCCGACGAAATGCGCGGCTACTTGAAAAACACGCTCCATGTTCACGCGAATGTCATCTGCTCCCAAATTTCCTGGGGCGGGCTGACGGGCCTGAACCGGGAAGCGAACATGGATTTCGCCGACAACCATTCCTACTGGCAGCACCCGTCGTTCCCGCATAAGCAATGGGATCCCAGCGACTGGAACATTCCAAATACACCGATGGTTGCTGATTTAGCATCGGGCGGCGGCGGAACCCTGCGTGATTTGGCCGAGTACCGGGTCGCCGGCAAGCCGTACACCGTGTCCGAATACAATCATCCTGCGCCAAGTGATTACCGGGCCGAGTGCCTGCCTGAGCTTGCGACGTTCGCCGCGTTCCAGGACTGGGACGCCATTTACTTGTTCGACTACGGGGATTACGGCACTGGCGTCCAGAACGACAAAATCAACAACTATTTCGGCATCGGCAGCGACCCCGCCAAGTCCGCCTTTTTGCCCGCCGCCGCCATAATTTTCCGTGCTGGGGAAACGGCTCCGGGCGCAACTGCTGAGCGGCTTAATCTGACAAACTCCGCCGGGGCGCACCTGCTCACCGCCGAGGCTGCCTGGAAGGCGGCGGGACCGGACAACCCGGCCCCGTTTACCCATCGCCTTGCCGTTTCGCTGAATGCTCAGCCAAGTGCCGGCTTGATCTTGGCAGTGAAAGAGCCGTTCTCCAACCCGGCATTATCCGGCACCCACCTTAGCATCAAAACTGAGGGCCTCTACAGTGTTGCTGGGCAACAGGCGCAGTCCGTCGTCGGTTATGTCGGCGGGCAGGTGATAACGCTGGGCGGCGATATGCTGACGTTCCCGGCATTCGGCAACAACTTTGCGGCGGTGACGCTGACGGCAATGGACCAAAAGCCGACGGCTCAGTCTCAGCATTTGCTGCTGACGCTGGCGGGCAAAGTGGAGAACCAAAATATGGGGTGGAACGCAGACCGAACCAGTGTCGGCGACCAGTGGGGACAGGGGCCGACCGTGGCCGAAGGCATTCCGGCGACGGTGACGCTTCGTACCGACGGCCCGCGCACAATCTGGGCGCTGGACGGAACCGGCAGGCACACGCAAAAAGTTCCGGCATCTTACACGAACGGTGCGCTGACATTCACCGTTGGGCCGCAGTACCAGACGCTTTGGTATGGGGTTGAGAAGTGAAGCATTTCTTCTTGCTTATCCTGCCGCTCTGGCTGCTGATAGCCCCGGCAGGGATACGGGCAGACGCGCATCAGGCGCAGACGTTCCACAACCCAATCCTGACGGCTGCCGCCGACCCGTACATCACCTGTATCAACGGCAGGTACTACCTGCTGTATACGGATGTCGGCGGCACCAAAAACAACATCACGGTGCGGTCATCGGCTTCCCTGGCAGCGCTCGGCGCAGCTCCGGCGGTTCCCGTTTATAGCCCCGGCGGATTTTTCGAGTCCCCGGAGCTGTTTCACCTCGGCAAGCTTTGGTACATTTACTACACGAGATACCCGAACACGGTCAATGTGCTGGAAAGCGACACAGATAATCCCCAGGGAAAGTTTCACTTCAAAACGACGCTGACAACCAACACCTATGACGCCGACCTGCTTCAAATGCCGAACCGCAGGCTGTACCTGCTTTCCTCCGACTATGGCAGCCTGCGTATTCAGCCGCTTTCCAACCCGTATACGGTCAGCGGCCCGCAGGTTTCCATTTCCGTCAAAGATAAGCCCTGGGAAACCCTGGCGATTGAAGCGCCAAATGCGTTCCGGCACCACGGCAATCTCTTCATTTTGTACTCGGCGGGCGGCTACAACAAAGACAACTACGCGGCAGGCGTTCTGCGCTTTAACGGCGGCGATCCGGCCAGCCCCGGCGCATGGACCAAGCTGCCGGGGCCGCTGCTGACGGAAAATCCCGCCGGCGGGATTTGGGATGCAGGTGTGCCAAGCGCATTTTCCTCGCCGGATGGCCGCGAAACATGGTTTGCGTACTCGGATTACAGCGCTCCCGGTGGCCTAGACAAGTTTCGGTGCATTCTGGCCCAGCCGATGCGCTTTGACGCTCAGGATAATCCGGTGCTTGGCCCGGCTCTGCCGGTGACGCAAGCTCTTTCCCTGCCCTCCGGCGATCCTGGTTTCTAGCCGGTCAGGAGCCTCGCCATGAGCGGCTGGACCATTTCCATGCCGCGCAGGGCATCACGCCAATGCTGAGGAATGCCGTCCACGCCGCAGATGAGTCCTGCGATGCCGCCGGTGATGCAGGCGGTTGTGTCGGTGTCTTTGCCCAGCGCGACGGCGGCGCGGACGGCCGGCGCATAGTCGCCGCCCTGCTGTTCAATAATCCAATGCGATGACCGGAGGCTGTCTACGACGTATCCTGAGCCGGTGCCGGGCGAGAGATCATCCGGGCGGACGGACCATTCCAACTCTTCCGTCGCCGCTGCGTCTTCGGCGTAAAGCGCTCGCAGTGTCGCCACGGCGCTTTGCCAGGGAGACACTGCGCCTTCCAGAATGCGCCTGGCCCAGAGGCAGTACAGGGCGCAGCAGACTTGGGAGCGCAGATGCCCATGTGTGACCCGCGACTGGGCCTGGGCATCCTGGACTAATTCGGCGTCGGCTCCGGTGTGCCAGAGCGCGAGCGGCAGGACACGCATCAGCGAGCCGTTGCCGTTGTCGTACTGCCCGGAGGGGCCGGCTTGGAGCGCAGGCGTACCGGACTTAATGGCTGACAGCGCCCGATTGGTCGTGATGCCGATGTCGAACACTTCGCCGCCGACTGCCATGTACCCGTCGTCCCGCCAGCGCAAAAGGCGCTGCCCGAAATCTTCCGCTTCAAAGCACCCGCACTCCAGCAGCGACGCCAGCAGGCAAAGCGCCTGCGCCCCATCATCAGACCAGGTGCCGGGGGGAACCTGCGGATAGGTGCGATTGTAGCCCGGCGGCGGCATCATCTCAATTTGCGCCGGCGGCGGAATGTCGTTCGGTTCGTGAAACTCATACGGGACACCGAGCGCGTCGCCGACCAAAAGGCCGATCAATCCGCCTTCCAGGCGCTGCCTATGCGAAATTGGCTGAGGCAAACGAGTTATATTGTCCACGAGTTTTTCTCCTTGCGCGGGCGAATTTTTTTGTCACCAGCCCCCAAGAACTGTACCCGGAAAACATTACCATTGCCCGGCACGAAAAACACGAAATTCCACTGCTTTGTGCTGTATAATGAGCAGGTCCAGCGTTCCCCGAACGCTTCTTGATCCATTATTCCGCCTGTTGTTCCCTTTTGGAAGGAAGCGTGCCATGCCTCGGCCTTCTCGCGCACTATCTTCGCACCTGCATCATCTGACATACCCACGGAGGTTCTGCCATGAGTGACACCCTTGCCGTATCGCCGACAGCCTACAACTGCACCCGCTGCCAGGCCGGATTGTATGCTGGCGACTATTCCTGCCGTCAGTGCGGCCTGTCCTTTCAGACAGCAGTGCCGGCGATGAGCAGCCAGCCGGCGAGGCCGTGGCTTGCGCCTCAGCACACAGCCGCCCTGCAAGTGCGAATGGCGTCCGGTCAGACGTACACGATCCAGGAAATCCTGCTGTTTGACCATATTTCGCTTTCGCAGGCGGCCAATATCAAGGCGCAGGCGATGGAAAAGTTCGGCGGCTTCTCGACCGGATTAGGGTCTATCGGCAGCCTGAGCCATGTTGTGACTACCTCTCTTGTTGTCGGGACTTTAGAAGGCGTGGTTTCCAACTCCATGCGGCAAACCGGAATGAAACTGCTGGAGCAGGCCGAACAGCTGTCCCTGCAAAGCCGAAGCCATTGTTACTTTTTCCGGCTCCCGCAAATCTTCAGCGTCGAGCTTCCTCTTCCTGAGATGTGGCAGGCCACACTGGCGGTCAGCCCTGCCGAGAACCGCCTGTTTATCCACAACGGCGACCCGATGGTTATTGTTCGCCTCAGCGACGGAAAAGTCATTTCCCTGCTTTGGGACAAGCTGGAGTCGTTCGAGCAGACCGCGTTTTCCTGACCGGGCGGCCCCAAAAACACACCAACTAAATCGCTTCCTCCGAGAACGGAGTGAGGCGAACGCGGAAGCGCGTTTCAGCGGGCTGCAACAGGTACTGCGGCAGCGGGCCGGGGCCGCAGGACTGGCTGCCGAGACCGCCTTGGGCGCAGTCCAGGTGCAGCACGGTTTCCGGGCGCGGCACAAGGTCGGTCGTATGCCGCGCGGCGGTTAAGTCTTCGGGCGTGTAGTGATGGACGCTGACATCAATCAGCGGCTGCGCGGCGATGTGCAGGCCAAACCCTTGAAGATTGGTCAGGGATGCCCAGCGCACATCTGATTTATTGCCGTTTTCCTGCGGCTTAATGTAATTCTCGAACTGCTCCGAGACCGAGCCGGTGTAAACGCCGAGCTTGACACTTTCCCGGCGGTCCGGGTAGCTTTCGTGCGGCCCCAGCCCGTACCAGGCGAAGCGATCAAAGCCCTGCGGCAGATGCATCTGCACGCCGAGGCGCGGAAGCGGCGGCAAGGTTCCAAGCGGCAAAACATGCGTTTCCAGCAGGACACCGCCGCTGCCGTCAATTGTGTAATGGAACGTGACGGCAAACGCGGGCGGCAGGGAGTTCGCGGCCAGAACCGTGCGAATGAATACCTGAACGGTATTAGGCGCGGGCTGCTCCCACGCGACGGCCTCGGTGCGGCAAAGCAGCCGGTCCAGGCCCGCCTTGCGCCATTCGCGGGCCAGCGACACGTCGTTGTCGGTCGGCGCACGCCACACGCAAAGCTTTGGCCCCGCCGTGAGCAGGGAGACGCCCTGATAAATCCACTCGGTCAGAAGGCCGCACCGCGCGTCAAATTTCATCTGAAACTCTTCGCCGGTGACTGTGAGTAGGTGCGGAGTCTCGGTGACGGCCAGCACCGGCAGGGCATTTATAGGCTGGGCTAGGGCAGGTGCCGGGACAGAAGGCAGAACAAACTGCGCCCAGGCCACTTCATGGCCTCGCTTGGCCCAGAGCGCTGTCTTCGCCAGCGTCCAGGTCAGGTTGAGGCAAGCCTCGCCGAAGGACGGTAAAGTGCAGGGAACTGTGACGTCTGCCTCGCCGCCGGCGGGAATGTTCGGCAGCGTCAGTGTTCCTTCCTGAACGATTTCGCCGTTCAACTGTACGCTCCAAGCGCAGTCTAAATGCGTGAGCGCGGCGAAATCGTAACGGTTGTGAATTGTTACAATCCTATGAGCCAAGTCTTTGGGTTCGGCCCAAACCGGCGCGATGACTTTTTTCAGCTCCAACAGGCCGGGGTGGGGGACGCGGTCAGGCGAGGCCAGCCCGTCAATGCAGAAGTTGCCGTCGTTCGGCATGTCGCCAAAATCGCCGCCGTAGGCAAACCATTCCGTGCCGCTTTCGGTCTTCTGGCGTATGCCGTGGTCCGCCCATTCCCAGACGCAGCCGCCCGCCAGCCGGGGGTACTTGTTGATCGCCTCCCAGTATTCTTTCAGGCTGCCGGGGCCGTTGCCCATGGCGTGCGCGTACTCGCACAAAAAGAACGGCTGCGGGTTGTCCGTCTTCTCGCCTTGAGCGATAATCCCAGGCACGTCTGTATACATGCGGCTGATCAAATCGACGGCGGCGGGTTCGTCGGGCGCATCATAGGCAGATTCATAGTGGATCGGGCGTGTCGGGTCTAACGCCCGAATGGCTTCGGTCATGGCGGCGTGGTTCGGCCCGTAGCCGGACTCATTGCCGAGCGACCACAAAATAATGGACGGGTGGTTTTTGTCGCGCCGGACCATGCGCTCCGCCCGGTCTATGAAAGCATCGCGCCAGGCCGGATCGTGAGGAGGCTGTCTGGCCTTATCGACGACGCCGATGCCGTGCGTCTCCAAATCCGCTTCATCAACAACGTACAGGCCATACTCATCACACAAGTCCAGCCAGTAGGGATCGTTCGGGTAATGGGACGTTCGCACGGCATTGAGATTGTGCTGCTTCATCAGCGTGATGTCCCGGCGCATATGCTCGCGGGGCGTAACATGGCCTAAATCGGGGTGCGTATCATGGCGGTTGACGCCTTTGAGCTTGACAGGAGTGCCGTTGACAAGAAGCCGCCCGCCGGAAATCTCTACCTGCCGGAAGCCGACGGGGAACCGTTCCACGGTCAATATCTGCCCTGCGGCATCGGCCAGCGTCAGCAGCAGCGTGTACAAATTTGGCTCTTCGGCAGACCACAGGCGCGGCTCCGCGATCTGCATTTGCCCGGTGCGTGTTCCCGTTCCCATAACCGTCAAATCGGCGACCGGCGTTTCGCCGTCATACAGCGACGCGCTGAGGCTGCACTGGCCGCTATCGCCGCGCATCTCCACGCGCAGGTCCAGTGTGCCGTCTATGGATGTCCTGATTTGTACGTCCTGCACGGAAACTGCCGCCGGGCGGGCAATCAAACAGACGTCCCGGAAGATGCCGCTGAGACGCCACTGGTCCTGGTCTTCCAAATAACTGCCGTCGGACCACTGGAACACCTGCACGGCCAGCGTGTTCAGGCCGGGCCGCAGAAACGGCGTAATGTCAAACTCAGACGGCATGTGGCTCCCCTGGCTATAGCCGGCAGGCTGCCCGTTCAGCCAAAGATAAAACGCCGAGTCCACGCCGCCGAACTCTAAAAATACCTGCCTGCCGTCCCATGACGGCGGCAGGGAAAACTCCCGCAGGTATAGCCCAATGGGGTTCTCCGCCGGAACATGCGGCGGGTCCACTGGATATGGGTAGTTGATGTTCGTGTACTGTGGCCGCCCGTAGCCGTGCATCTGCCAGTTGCTGGGAACCGGCAGAGTATCCCAGTGTGAGGTATCAAAATCTTCCGCGAAGAAGTCCGGCGGAACGGCGTCCGGCGACGGCAGATACTGAAACTGCCACGCGCCGTTCAGCATCCGGAAAAAGGGGGACGCACCGCGTTCTCCGCGCAGCGCACTCGGCGCATTGGCGTAGGGAACCGAGGTTGCGTAAGCAGGCTGGCGGCGGCGCTGAAGCAGCGCCGGGTTTTCCCAATCGTTTGGCTGGGTTTGGTCAAGCATGAAGGTTTCCTTAAGTGGCTGTCGTTTTCTCAGACATACCCAAATTCTCTTTGGAGTGTGCCTTTCAGACCAGAGGCGTGTTCCAGTGGGGCTGCCCCAAATTCTTATCGCGCCATTGTAACCTCCTGTTAATTCTAAGGGTGCTTTCACGCATTTAATCTGCGTCCTGGCAGGTAAACTTATCGGCATGAGCTTGGTTGGCAGTGAACATTTCACCCTCCTAACGATCGATGATCGGCTTGCCTCTGCCGGTCCGCCCCGTAAGTATGCTCCGCTCGAACCGCCTCGCCGGACCTTGCCGACACCGCTCTTCCGCTCTTAATCCGAGCAAAACCGCCGCCTGGAACCACGCCGCTGAGGCAATCTTGCCTCGCCGCCTTGCCCCAGGCACTCCTCAATCCGTGGCCGCTCCGGCGTTCACATGATTCCCTTTATTTTCATTTTTTGCTTTTTTGGAAAGGCAGGTCTTCTCATGCTTCCACGACCACGCCGGCTCGCTGGTTCGGCGCTTGCCGGCGCACTCGGTGTCTTGCTTTCGGCGGGGGCAGCTCACGCCCAGATTCAAGTGTCTGTTGTCCCAACAGTCACGAAGACCGGGGGGCTGTACACTTACAGCTACACTGTCACCAACTTCACGAACGCTGATCTGCTGGTGGTCAACTTAGACGGTCTGCCGCTGGTTCCCGGCGCGTTGTCGAACTTCACGGCTCCCGCCGGCTTCCAAATCGGCGCTGTTCCTTACGACTCCACTGTTGGGATTGAGTCGTTTCTGGCCGACTCCAGTGACTTTACGCCGGGCGTCCCGATCTCCGGCTTTTCGTTCAGCAGCCCTTTTGCGCCGGCCATGACCTCGTTTGACACAATAGACATTAACTTCAACACAACCACCGGAACGGCGATTGGGCCGGAAATCGCTCCCGCCGCCGTGCCGGAAGCCAGCACACTGGTTTCCGCCGGAGCTGGCCTGCTCGCGCTGACCTTCCTCGCCGTGCGGCGTCGCCGCAGCGCTGCTTTTCATTCTTAGTTTTTATTCTTAGAAGGTAGGATACTCATGTTTAAACCTCTTTTGTGCGCTGCCGCGCTTGGCGTCCTCGGCGCACTCGGCCTGAGCCACGGCCCTGCCCGTGCGTCCAGCCACAGCGACGCACCTCTCATCATGCTTGACCCGCAGGCAAACCTCACCGACGTGTATGCGTTCCGGCGCGGCACTTCGCTGGTCGTTGAAGTCAGTGTCCGGCCCTTTTCCGAGCCGGGCGACGGCGTCACTTATGACTCGTTCTCAGACGATGCTCTTTACTCCATTCACATTGCCAATCCCATTACCGGGGCGCAGGTGCAGCGCTACGACTTCAAGTTCTCGCCGGTCAGCAGCGCAAGCGGCTCCTACAAGAACCTGAACACGATTCTGCGCTACGGGCGCGGCGCGGACATCAACGGCGCCCCCGACGCCGGCCCGATTATGAATGTCGGCGACGCCCACCAGAACTTTGTCCAGACCTACACCGTCACCAAGAGTGTCACGGCGGCGAATGGTCAGATCACGTCCACGCAGCTCAACCCGGCTTCCATGACACTGATGGTCCCGCCGTACAATACCGGCGTCCGGACCACCCCGCTTTACGACGACATGAGCGGAACGCAGGCCACGAACCCCAATTACGGCAAGGCCGTCAGCGGCGCGGCCTCGTACAGCGCTTTGGACACCTACACCAAAGAAACGACCTACACCCTGCCTGCCATTTCCGGCGTCGCCGGATCAACTACAGTCTTTGCCGGCTCCCGCGAAGACGGCTTCTATGCCGACACGCCGGGCATCTTTGACTTTCTGGACCCGCGCATTCTCAGCAACACCAAAGGAAAAGGCCTGGGTCAGGATGGAACTGGCGTCGACGGCTTCAAGGGCTACAACGTGCTGCACTACGCGATTGTGATTCCCCTGACCGACCTGCCTTCGTTTGCGTACCAGGGCGCGTTCACAAGCGGCGGCACGAACTCCGGCGTCGGCGTCTATGCGTCTGTTTCCCGCCCGCGCATCACGCTCCGCTCCACAACCAGCGACAATGCAAACTCCGGCCCCTACATTCAGGTCAACCGCGAAGCCAACCCGCTCTTCAATGAAGTGCTGGTTGCTATCAAGGACAAAGACAACTACAACCGCGATCTGCCGACTTCCGACGCGGCTAAGTACCAGACCTATGCCCTGAACCCGGAAGTCGCTGTGCTGATTAACGCCGTCTACGGCACGAAGTTTGTCACGACGGGCCGCACGGACCTGGCCGCCGTCTATGTCCCGGACGTCATCCGCGTCGACACGACCACCGGCCCGGTGATCGCTTCGGGCGAAGCCGGCTTTAACCGCCTGAGCTTCATCGGCGGTGATACGCTCAAAACCGCAAACGGGGCAACCGTTCCAGGCGGCTGGCCGAACGGGCGGCGGTTCGGCGATGATGTGGTAGACATCGCGCTTACGGCAGTCGCCAGCGGGCCGAGCTACTCGTCCATCACGCTGCTGGGAGACAACGTAGACCACAACGACCAGGTCTACAACACGACCTTCCCGTATGCCGGAACGCCGAACGCCGGCACGCGCAACAGCAAGGACTCCGGCCCGAACGTCGGCGGGTAAGACTAACACCCGGCACTGGAAGTGCCGGTCTACTAGTGAATGAAAGTCGCTCCGCGACTACGGAAAAGCTGCATTCTTGTCCCCAGTCGCGGAGCGACTTTCACACCTAGTAGACCGGCACTTCCAGTGCCGGTTCCGAAACTTTCAATCACCGCTCAAGATAAACGCCATGAAAAACGCACTTTTCCCGAACTCATCTTTCTCCAAAATAGCCCTTTTATCTTCCCTAATCATGCTTACTGCCGGCTGCGCTTCCCATCAAGCCGCGCAGAATAGCCCCATGCAAAACAATTCTGCGCCGGTCCTGCCGACTGCCGATGCCACCCTGGCCGCCATTCCTGCGGTGCCGATCCGCACCGCCGCCGACCACGGCATTGCCAATTGGACGCGCCTGATCCGCAAAAACCCAAGCGACGATAAAGCCTGGGTCCGGCTCGGCGATACGCTGATGCAGAAGCCCCGCGAGACCGCCGACCCGCGCTACTACGGTGTCGCCGAACAGGTCTACCAGCAGGCGCTGTCCCGAAACCCGAATAATGCCGATGCTATGACCGGGCTTGCCTGGGTCAGCAGCGACCGTAATCAGTTTGATCAAAGCACCGTCTGGGCGAATAAAGCTGTCACGATCAACTCGCAGGACAGCGCCGCCTACGGCCTGCTTGGCGACGCAGACGCGGCGACAGGCCACTACGATGATGCTTACGCCCATTACCAGAAGATGCTGGACATCCGGCCCGATGTCGCGTCTTATAGCCGGGGCGCACGCCTGCTTTATTTGGACGGCGACTCCCGCAAAGCCATGTGGCTGATGATTAAAGCGATCAAAACCGGCAGCCCTTACGCCGAAAACACGGCCTGGTGCCGCACCCAGCTTGCCGAAATGCTTTTTGACCAGGGCGCACTTTTGCCCGCCGAGCAGACGCTCAGCGACGCGCTTAAAACAACGCCCAACGACGCCGACGCGCTGGCGGCGTCCGGCCAGTTCAAAGCGGCCCGCGGAAACTACCCCGCCGCCATTGCTTCCTATCAGAAGTCCGTTGCCATTGCTCCTACTTTCACGTCCTTGACGGCCCTCGGCGACTTGTACCAATTGTCCGGCGACAAAGCGAAAGCTGAAGCCCAGTATGCACAGGTGGACGCGCTGCACACGCGCAACGCGGCAGCAGGTGTGGATGACCACATGCAGATGGCTCAGTTTTATGCCGACCATGACCGGAACCTGCCTGAAGCCTTGCAGCTCGCCGAGCAGAACAAGGCCAGCGCAAATGTCAGCGATGCCGACACGCTGGCCTGGTGCTATTACAAGAACGGCCAGGAAGAGCCGGCCAAAGCCGCCATCCAGACCGCATTGGCTCGGCACACGCCCGAAGCCGGAATGCTGTTCCACGCAGGCATGATTTACGCCAAAGTAGGCGACCGGGTGACTGGGGGCAAGTGCCTGGCCCATGCGTTAAGCGTCAACCCGTACTTCAATCCGCGTGATGCCAAAATCGCCGCCGACACGCTGAAGCAGCTCGGCTCGCGTCCTCCGGCTTCGGGTACGCAGGTGTCTGCACAATGAGAGAGATGGTCTTGAAACGCCTCCTTCCAATTGCGCTTCTCATCGTCTGCCTGACGGCAGGCGTCTGGGCGCTGCGCCGTCCCGCCCGGCTGCTCGGCGCAGCGGCTCCGATGCCTGCCGCGCCGGTCAATCTTCCAGTGTCGGACGCGCCTGCCGCTGATAACGGTTCAGCCAAGCTGGACCAAGTCATTGTCAAATACACGAACGCTGCCGAGAAAAGCCCTCGGAAACCAAGCAACTGGACTGATCTCGGCAATGCCCTGATGCAGAAGGCCCGCGAAACAGCAGACCTGAGCTACTACGGCCACGCCGAGACTGTCTACAAAAAAGCGCTGGCGCTCGATCCAAAGTGTGTCCCCGCGCTGTCCGGCATGGCCTGGGTGACATCCGACCGCCATGAGTTTGAACAAAGTAAAATCTGGGCGGGCCGGGCGCTGGCCCTGGACCCCGGCAGCAACGCCGCTTACGGCCTGATCGGCGATGCTGACCAGGAGCTTGGCGACTACAACGCCGCCTACGCCCACTATCAAACCATGCTGAATCTGCGGCCCGATCTGGCATCGTATAGCCGGGGCGGGCATCTGCTGTGGCTCACCGGCGACTACCGCAAAGGCGTCTGGCTGATGGTCAAGGCGATTGATGCCGGCGGACCGTATGCCGAGACCACCGGCTGGTGCCGGGCGCAGCTTGGCTTGATGCTTTACAGCGAGGGACATCAAGCTGCCGCCGAGCAGGCTCTGCGGGATGCGTACACGGCGACGCCAACCAACTACCGTGTGCTGATGGCGCTGGGCCGCGTCGAAGCAGGCCGGCAGGACTACCCAGATGCAATTGACAGCTACCAAAAAGCTGTGGCAGTCGTGCCGCAGATTGAGGCTGTCGCCGCGCTCGGCGACTTGTACGCGCTCACCGGACGCTCCACTGAGGCGCAGGAGCAGTACGGGCTGGTGGAGAAAATTGACCAAATTCAGAAGGCAAACGGCGTATTAGGCGGCTGGCAGATGTCTTTGTTCCAGGCCAGCCATAACCGCGATCTGCCGGAAGCGCTGCGGAACGCCCAAGAGGAATACAAGACGCGCAAAAACGTGTACGCCGCCGACGCGCTGGCCTGGTGCCTGTACAAAAGCGGGCACTATGCTGAGGCGTCTGCAATGAGCCGCGCGGCTTTGCGCGAACATACGCCCGAAGCCGGATTTTTGTTTCACGCTGGCATGATTGCCGTTAAGCAAAACAATCTGCCGGAAGCGCAGATGTTCCTGCGCCAAGCGATTGCGCTCAACCCAAACTTCAGCCCGATAGATGCCCCTGCGGCGCTTAGGCAGCTTGCCGCGCTGTCTCAAAACGCGCTGTCTCAAAACGCGCCGTCAGGAAAGAGGGCGTGATGCGGAACATAAACGGCGTTCGGAACCCTGCCGTTTCGGACCATGCGTTGAAACGCACGGCTAACCAGCCTGCGGCTAAGAAGTACCGCTTCGCGGCACTGGGAATTCTGTCTCCTAACCCCGCGAAGCGGTGCTTCTCAGCGTCCGCGTTCAATAGCCGTGCCATTTATGGCATGGTTCTCTATGGCATGGCTCTTTGCCTTGTCCTGGCGTCTGCCGCCCACGCGCACCCGATGGGGAACTTTTCCATCAACCATTATGCGCGGCTGCAAGCGGACCCAAGCGATGTGCAGGTGCGCTATGTGATTGACATGGCGGAAATCCCAACGCTGACCGAAAAAGAAACGCTCGGCCACGGGCAGGACGGCGCAATTACGGCGGCGCAGCAGGCTGATTACCTCGCCGCGCGAGCGGCGCAGCTTGCATCAGGTGTGACGCTGACAGTCAACGGCACGCCCGAAACTTTGACGCTGGCTGACAGCCGCCTGCGGTTTTCGCCCGGCGCGGGGGGCTTGGAAACGCTGAAAGTGACGCTGGACTGGCGGACAGGGACGCCGTCCGGCCCGCGCACAGTCACTTGGGAAGACCGCAACTACCCGTCGCGCACCGGCTGGAAGGAAGTCGTCGCGGTCGGGGGCAGCGGTGTCGCGCTTCAGGACGCTTCCGTTTCCAGCGTTGACCGCAGCCGGGGCCTCAGCATTTACCCGCGAGACATTATCCCGCCCCAGGACACGACCGCCCACTTGACGGCGGTTCCCGGCGTCGGGACAGCAGCAGCGGCCCCGGTGGATGCGCCGCCGCCGGCGACCCGCGATGCGACGCCGCGTGACCTGTTCACGCAGGCCATTTCCCGGCGCGATCTGACGCCCGGCATCATGCTGGCCGGCCTGCTGATTGCGTTTGTGTTCGGCGCGTTCCACGCGCTTTCGCCGGGCCACGGCAAAACAATGGTCGCGGCCTATTTGGTCGGGTCGCGCGGCACTGCGAGTCATGCCGTCACACTGGGTCTGATTGTGACGATCACGCACACGCTGGGCGTCTTTGCACTGGGCCTCATAACATTGTTCGCGTCGCGCTACATTGTGCCGGAGCGTCTGTATCCGGTCCTGAGCGTTGTCAGCGGCCTGGCTGTGTTCGGTGTCGGCGTCTGGCTGCTCGTGTCCCGCCTGCGCGGCGTCCCTGCCGGACATGACCACTCGCACAGCCATGCTCCTGATGAGATACACCTGCACACGCACGAGGACGGCCACACGCATTCGCATGATGACGGCCATACGCACTCGCACGGGTTCGGCGGCCATTCGCATGCCGTACCGGAAGGACCAATCACCTTGCGCTCGCTGCTGGCGCTGGGCATTTCCGGGGGCATTGTTCCCTGCCCGTCTGCGCTGGTCGTGCTGCTGGCGGCAGTCGCGCTGCACCGGATTGTTTACGGCATGGTCCTCATCACAGCCTTCAGCATCGGCCTGGCGTCTGTGCTGATTGCCATTGGCCTGCTGGTGGTGTCCACGCGCCGCTGGTTTGAGCGCTTCCCGGCGGGCGAAGGGCTGCTGCGCCGCCTGCCGGTTGTCAGCGCCGCCGCGATTACGCTGATTGGCGCGATGCTTGTTGTTCGCGCCGTGACGCAGGGGGTTTAGGCTCAAGGATTATGACGGTCGGTGCGGATTGGGGGCGGCCAGACACCGGCCTGGTCTTCGGCGGCTTGACGCATTGCGGCCTGCTGCGCGGCGATGCGCCTGGTTTTGCCGTCAAAATGGCGGCGGAAGAAGAGCCGGACCAGAGAGATTGGGCCGCATAAAATAAGAAGCGTTGCAAGTGCGTCCCCGCCGTTTTCCAGAAAGTCATGGACGAGGCCGGGGCCGTTCAAGGCGACGATGCGGTCCAGCAGGCTCCAGGCGGTTTGGACACCGAGAGCGGCAGCGGCCCAAAGGAACGATTTGCGCGGAGCGAGGAACGTGACGACGAGGGGCAGCACAAAGGAGCCAATCAAAGACGCGATCTCAGACAAGGCGCTGTGTGACCCATAGGCGTAGGGCCGGTGCCGGAGCGCCGGGACCAGCGCTTCCCAGTCGAATAGAAGGCCAAAGACGCTGCCGCCGATCCAGGTCAAGCCGCGTGTCCATTTGGCCCTCCGGGCGTCATTCGCAGTTCTGGCATTGGCATCCATTCCGTGCTTAACCTCCGCGCAGTCTTTGGATTGTCTCGGCCTGCGCCGCCGGCGCTGTATACTTTCGGGCAAGGGAGCCGTCAAGCTCCGCGCGGGCATCAGTGACTGACGCTGACTCAGCGGCGACATTCCGCACGGCATCGGCCAGCGAGTCCAGGCTCACGGTCCCGCCTGTGCCGGCATCAAACCCGGCTAAACCGAGGCGAAGAGACTCAATCTGGGCCAGCATTTCTTCCCGCAGTGCGGCGGCTCGGCGCATCAAAAGGTGGGAGCGCTCGGCGCTGGCTGCCGAGCGGTGCAGCGCCTCCGCTTTGCGCTCGTAAGACGCGGCAATGACGGCGTCCTGCTCTTCCAGCGCTTCGGCGTAGGCTTGGGCCGCCTCGGCACGCAGCGCGTCGCTTCTGGCCTGCGGCATGGCAGCCGGCGGCAGGCGGTCAATGGCTTCCCCGATGGCCTGAAGGGCGGCGCGGACCCGTGCGGCGGTTTCCGGCAGGACCGGCTGCCGCAGGGCGCTCAGGACCAGGCCCAGGTAAGCCCGCTCCAGCTCATCCGGCATCAAGGCTTCCAGCGCCTCGGCTTCGGTGTCCGAAACCGGCGGGCGGCAGACACGCCGCAGAAAGCTGCCCGGAATCCAGAAGCCGACTCCGCTCATCAGCGCACCCGGCACCAGCATCGCCAGCGCCCCAAAATGCTCCCCGGAAGCCAGCATCATCACGCCCGGTATCCAAAACCCGACTGCGCCCCCGTTCATGCCCCAAAACATGCCGCTGCTGGGGCCGCGCAGGGCGTCCAGCCCGGCGGCGGCGACTTCAGGCGAGCTGCCCGCGCTTCTCGCCCAAAGCCGGCTAATCCAGCCCCTCCGGCGCGGCGGCGCAGGACTGGGAGCCGGAAGAGTCATCAAGCCTCGTTCCGGCCCGGTGCCTGCCTTGTAAGACCATCCGCCATTCTGGCTGCTCACAGCCGCCGCCCGCCAATGCAGCAGCGTCATCTGCTGCCGGCGGCCCAAGTCATGCAAGTAGATGTCCATTTGTTTCTCCCGCCCTCAAACACTGCCGCTCTGGTCTCTCAATTCACGCTGGCTCTCGAAAAATCCTGCTCGTGAAAAATTCGCTCGGCTGCTATAATTCGCAGACGGGCGGCTCAAATGACAAAAGCAGTATGGTTCGCGTTAAAGTACAATGCCCTTGAGGTAAAACGCCGGCAGGTCCGTTCCCAGCCAGGCGTTGACCCACTCGCGGTTGATGCGCTGGCCTTTTGCACCGTTTGTCAGGATCACAATGCCGGTACCGCGTGAGGGAACGAGGGCGGCAAAGGCGTTAAAGCCGACATGGTAGCCCCACTGCCAGAGGACATCGCTCGCCGTGCCCCAGCCAAGAGACCAGCCGAGGCGCTTGTCGATCTCGACCTGCCGGCAGTACACGTCCGGGTGCCGCAAACACAGATCGGCCCCTAAATACGCTTCCAGCAGCCGCGCGTACTCCCTGGCTGTCGTATGCAGGCTGCCCGAAGCGTCCGCCTCAGTTGGGTACCAGCGGCAAATATCCGGAATGTCCCCGTGCTGGTCGAAGCCCTCCACGGCCGTTTCCGCGTACTCGTCCCGCCACACGAAGCTGCTTTTGGGCATACCAAGTGGGTCAAGAACCAGGCGCTGAAGGTAATTAGCCGCAGGCTGGTTCCAGAGCGACTCCAGCGCCGCCTGCAAGTAAAGAAAAGCCTGCCCGGAGTAGGTCCACTGCTGGCCTAAAGGTGCCTTTCGTGTCATCAACTCGCCATCAGCGGGGAAATTGTGCCAGCCCGTGGTATGGGTCAGGACATGGCGTGCGGTGATGCGCTCAAGATCAGCATCGTTTGCATCAAACGGCCTGTCCATGTACTGCGACAGCGGGCGCTCGACATCCAGCATTCCCGCTTCAACAGTCTTCAGCGCCGCATAAAGAAACGCCTGCTTGGAAAGGGACGCCGCCTTGAAGATTGTTTCCTCGGTGACCGGCTCTTTGCCGCCTGGCCGTGTCACCCCGAAGCACAGGACATCGCGTGTCTGCCCGTCCTCCAGGAGCGCCACGGTAAGGCCGGGAACTGCCGCCGCTTGCAGCCAATAAGGCGTCTCGGCAGACACGCGCTCGATACGGCGGTCTGCATTTGTCTCCATCTTTGTTTTCATCTTTGTTTCCATACGCACGCCAAAAATTATCACCGCCCGTTTCCGACAGAATGCTGCCTGGCAAACATTATTCTGGGTTCTGGTTCCTCACTCCAAAGAAGGCAGGCGCGAGTTCCTTCTGGCCTGCTCCTTGTGTGATGCGGCCACTGGCCCAAACCGTCAGGTTTGGCTGCCCTGCATTGTACGATTGAGCCAGTTCAAGATCGCGATGCTGCTTGAAGTCGGCCCGTATCGTCCGCTCGAACAGCCCGTCAGACCGCAGCAAGTGGGACAATGTCAGGCGGCTCGGCAGCATTCCCTGGAACGGTGCGCTGTCAATGCCGCGCCGTGTACGGGGATCACCATTCCAAAGCGGTACGGGAAGAAGCTGAAAGGAGTCGTAAACAGGTATCACGAGGGACAAGTCGCCGGGCTGACCTTGCGCCATCTGCCGAAGAAGCATCTGGCTGCCTTGTGCCCAGCTTTGCAGATGGGTACGCAACTGCCTGGCCTGGTCAAGCTGAACGTCGCTTGCTTGCGTCAGCAAAGCTGCTGCCGCAGGCTGTGGGCCTCCTGCGTCCAGAGACGGCTGAAGCTGGACGTTGCGGAACTCGACTGTCTCGTAGGGCCTGGTCTCTAGGCGAAACTCTCTTATCTGGGCTGGATCGAGAGATGTCGTCCAAGTGGCAGGCTGAGAAGCGCTGGGTGAAGCTTGAATGAGAGGCACGTCTCGCCCTGCGCCGTCTGTTGCGGTCAAGCGCCGATCTACGCTGGATAAAGGGCTGATTGGCCCATTAAAGTAAAAGAAGCTCCGCCTGCCTTGAGCGCCTAAACACGTCACCCTGGGTTTTCCATCGAGAGCAAGTGAGATTGTCGTGGACTGGGCTGAACGAATGCTGCTTTCCTGGACGGGCAAAAGTGAATGGGGGGATGGAACAGCGGTCGCTGATTGCCACGGCCCTGCGGCAACTCCGCACCGAACAGTGCAGGCGCGGGTGCCTGCGGGATAAAGTTCAGCGCATTGAGTTCCCCCAACGAGTCCAGTGAAATACTGGGGTGCAGACCCGTCAAGCAAAGATGGCTGGATGTTCCTGGTCGTTGGGTGGAGGCCGTTTGTGACGATCTGATATTCTTCCTCCCTATCCGCAGGCTTTAATGCTCCTGGAAACTGCTCGAAGAGGCTTTCAGGACGCTCTCGATTGGCCCGCCATTCCCCGCGAGGCGGCTGGACGGCAATCTTGAAAATATAGGGCGGCAAGCTGTGCGTTCTGGCGGCCGTCCAGTGCCAATGCCCGCTCATTCCCTCTGTCTGCGGCGGTGCGGGCGTGCCGTCGGAACGCCACCAGGGATTTCCGTACATATCCCACTCTTTGCCGGCTTGCGTGGCTTGCGTGACCGCAACAAGTGAGATTTTGTACCCATTCGCAAGGCTCACGCTCGGACCTGATGCCTGTGGCGCAGCGCCGACTGAAGCAGGCTGCGGCTCGTCCTCCGCGAAGTTGCTTGCGCTCCCAATGAAGAATGGCGGAGTGATCTCCTGCCGGCTTTTTGCAGTGCCGGTCGTTTGGGTGATACGTCCACTGGCCCACAGAATGACACGGGATGTTCCAGGATTAAAAGAACGGGCAAGCTCAAAATCCTGGGCAGTTCTGCCCCTTTGGGTGCTCTGAGGCTCGGAAATAAACGTGGGCTTCTGTCCATCGCGTCCTGTTCGTGGATCGCCGTCCTGAATGTGAGTGACATGCGATTCCCCTTGCCAAAGCGGGACAGGAAGCGAAGACAGAGACTGCCTCACGGCAGCAGCCGCAGACAGGTCCATCGGCGGGGCTTGTGACATTTTCAGGAGGAGCGCTTTGTGCTTCTCAGCCCAATCCTGAAGATGGTAGCGCAGGTGCAGGGCTTCGCTGACATAGAAACCCTGGTCGTAGAGGCCCCACTTCTTCTGAGAAACTAAAGACGCGGCGGCGCTCTGGCGAAGTGCTTCCTTGACAAACGCCGCAGGGGTCGGTGGATTTTGGGTGGCAGACAGCAGGCGATATTCGCTGATTTCCGTTGGTTCTCTGAGTGTTTTGAACCAATCCATTGCTTCCTGTATCGTGGTAAATCTCCCTTGCGCGGGAAGTGGCCCCTCAATGTCATACTTTGTCAGGCGCATCTGGGAAGCGAGCCAAAGCCCTTGAAACCGCTGGTGCTGAGAGAACTGCCACTGCTGCTCGGAGTTGTCCGTGTCCAGCAGCTTCCAAGTTCCCCCGTCATTGACCGCGTGTACGATGCCGCTCGTGTAGTAAGGCTGGTTCCCGTTAGTCTCCGCTCCGACATTTAGAACGTCCGCGTCCCAGGTCTGGCTGGTTCCCGATGCACCCGCGAGCGTCGCGTTTTTGAGCAGGGGGACATAGGGCAGTCCCACGGCAGGCAGCACACAGTCTGTGAGTTCCCCGGTATGCAGCCCTGTCGAGGTGGTGCCGGAATGCCCGTCTCCAAATGTCTGGGTGCTATGCCCATCATAAAGCCGGGCATAGGTGTAATCGGTGTCCGCTGTTTGGTAGAACAAGCTGCCGCCCCGCGAAGAAACAGTAATGATCTGATGGTGCGGCTGGGTTTGGCGCTGTAAGTAGGCCGCGAACGGCAAATAAAAGTCGTCAGGAATAGGCTGGGAATAGGGGTCTTTTTTCAGTTCCGACTGGTAGCTTTGGCGCAGCTGTTGGTACTGGCGAAGTAGATATGCCGATGATGCCTGGTTCGTGTCGGTGACTGCATAAACAAGCGTGAAGTCGCCTTTAAGCTGCAAGCCGGCGGCGGCAGGCACCGGAACTCTCGCCTCCTGTGCTACCAGCCGCAGAGCCGCCAAAGGCAAAGCGGCAAGCAAGGCTACTGTAAGAAATCCTGCCGCAGCCCGCCGCGTGACCGGACGCCTGGAAAGGCTTCGGCTCAGGATCGCTCGCAGCCGCCCTTCGACTTTCGGTCCCTGCGCCATTGCCACCGCGCTTGAGCGGAGCCGCTTGTTGTCGCGCACCGACAGCGCCACGTCGAGCAGATGGCGGGCATACTCCTGAGCAGGCACTCCTGCCGCCAGTACCAGATCATCGCACGCCGCTTCGCTTTCGCCGCGCATCCGCTTGAGCGCTGCCCAGATAAGCGGGTTGAACCAGTACATGGCCCCCGCAATGCTGCCGAGCATTTGCAGCGCCCAGTCGCGGCGCTTGATATGCGCCATTTCATGCAGAAGGGCCGCCCGCAGGCGCTCGTCAGGCCACTCCTCGGCCTCCGCAGGCAGAACAACGACTGGCTGTCGCACACCGAACGTGAGTGGAACCGTGATCAATCTTGCTTGACGGAGTTCAACACTCACGCCTACCTGCATCTGAGAGGCGGCAGCCAGAGCCGCTTCCGTCAGCAGGCCGTTGACAGTTGGGATGCTGTTCTGCATAATGCCTCGAATGCCCATCATTCCCCGAACGGCTTGCAGCAGCATGACGGCTGCGCCCGTGATCCACACGAGAAATGCCAAAGTTGTCCAGGGAACATTCAGGGCAGACGCGGCGGTCGGAGCTAAGGGATGTGCCGCGACAGCCAAAGGCGGAGGCATTGCCGCAGGCTGAACGATTGTCTGCGCGGGCGCAGGAACATCATTAGAGGAGTTCGGCACATTGGGCTTTAGGGATACGGCTGGAACGGATGCCGCTTTTGGTGCGGGCGGGGCAGCCTGGTTAAGGGACGGCGCTTGGTTTGTCCTTCGGGCCGCGTGCGCTGCCGGCACCGCCACAAAAACGCGCCAGTGCGGAAGGTTCCAGGAAAGCAGCGGCATAAAGAAGACACACGCCAGGGAAATCGCCCATACCAGATGGCGAAAAGATGCGGAAGCTCTGCGGGACAGAATGGCTACAACAGACGCTGCTGCCAAAAGCAGGGCTGCCTTGACCGCAGCGTCGACCAGAACAAAGACGAATCGTGCGGCGAATGCCGTGACTGCTGCTGGGATCATTTCTGCTTTCCTTCCATGTCTGCTGAGGCGGCGATCATTGCGGAAAGCCGCTCGGCCTGCGCGTCAGTGAGTTCCGTTTCCGCTTCGGACAGCAGCGTCGCCACCGCTGTTTCCAGATCGCCGCCGAAGAACGTCTTTAAGACCTGTTTCATGGCGGACTTGGCAGCGGCTTGGCGCGGATGCGTAGGAAGATACAAGTAATGCTGACCTTCCTGAATATGACGCAGGTGGCCTTTCTCTTCCAAAATAAGGATCAGCTTGCGGACCGACGACAGGCCAGGCGGGTCGGGCAGGGCTTCCAGCACCTGAACGGCGGATGCCTGACCGAGAGCGTAAATCACGTCCATGATCTGACGTTCACGTCGGCTGAGACTATGGGGAAAAGGCTTAGGCATATTCGGCTTCCTCTACTGCGAATATCTTCGCATATTCTCAAGAAGAAGTCAATAGCTTATGCGAAATAATTCGCAACTGTTTTTTATCAGTTTTTTGTTTGCTTGCCGTGCGTGTGTCACACGAAACTCCTGAGATGCGGGACCGCCGAGATAATTCTGCCGCGCAGAGATAATTCTGCGGCGCAGAGATAATTCTGCCGCGCAGAACAGTTTGTCGATAAATATTCTGAAACATTTACGAGATTGCATCCGAACATTTCAAGGTCCTAAAGCGTCGTCTCGCATCAACAAAGTCCTCGCTGAGTGCAATCTTAAGATGTAGAAATCAGCAATGTCTCATTTATTATAATTCCTTTATGGCTTGACATCTGGCCTGACTTCTGATATACTATATTCACGTTCGCAAAAACGAACCGCAGCGAGAGGCAAACAGCCTCCCGCTTTTTTTGTTGCCTGGTTCTGAACGGCACACTCCTTCCTCATTACACTCTCTCCATTACACTCTCTCCATTACACTCTCTCCTCTATTCCGCAGAAGACTAACAAAGCAGGAAACTTATGCTCGTCTGATGAACTGCGCCTTATGAGCACCCCGTCCTACATGAAAGCCGACAGAGCGCCGTTTCCGTGGCGGGTCGTTCTCGTGATTTTACTGCTGCTGCTTCTCATCGGCGGGGTTTTCCTTGTGCGCTATGCCCTCTTTGTGCGGGAAGCGGCGGCGGAACGGAGCCTGCTCAATCAGTACGGCGTTCCTGCCCTGATGGGGCCGCTGCATCCCGGCGGGCCGCTGTACGGGCAAGGCGATCTTGCTGATCTCGTGGTCACCGACAAAGGCTGGAACCAGGAAGACCTTCCGGGCGGCGGAACCAAGAACACGATTTTTATCACCGTCCACAACAAAAGCGGGCGCACCTGGGACCACGTTGAGGTGGTCGTAGACCTGTCCGGCGATGCAGGCAGTGCCGGAACCGAGCGGCAGGCAGCAGGCACGCTTGCGCCAGGGCAGGACGCGACCGTGAACTTTCCGGATTTCGGCCCATCTGTGAACGACTTCCAGGTCGCCGGCATAGATGGTCAGTGACAGATGGGCAGTGACAGATGGTCAGTGACAAATAAGCAGTGAAGGTCTTGCGTAATCTAGCCTTCACGTCTGGCTCAACAGAGCGAAGGATGTGGAGCGTCAAAGTTGAGAAACATTGCGCGGGCGCTAGTCGCCATGATCGGACAAATCGGTTTCCTGGCAGCGGCCAGTGCTGCTGCCGCGCAGCCTCCGCCCGTCGCGCCGTCCAAGCCGGTCGCGTGAACTGGATATACCGAAAATTACTTCACATGAAGCCAACAAAAAAGTCAACTCACATATGAATGGGTTGACTTCTCTGCTTAATCCTCGTTGAGGATTTATAAGGGCGAACGATGGGACTTGAACCCACGGCCTCCAGTGCCACAAACTACCAAGTACGGCTTTTGGGCTTTTTTCGCGTTTTTGGACTAAATTACTCTGGTTGTTAATTCGATTATTGCTTGAAAACCCGCCTCGCGCAAGCCGCAACATGCAGTTCCGATTCTCGCGCGGCCCTGATTTTGTAAGTTCTGACCCCTGCTGAAAAACGACCGTAAGTCCTTTTCCAGCCCCGCTCCCCGTCCGTTTATGCAGGACTGCTTGCGGATTCACGGGTTTCTAGTTGATAAAATCCGCTGGCCTTTCGGAGGGCGTAACGATCGGATGCGCTTGAATGATCGACTTCCTTTGAATGCGGACTTGCTTCGGTTAGAGCTCTTCTATGCGCTCGTGCTGCGTTTGGGCTTGCTGCGTTTGGGTTTTTAACGCTTCGGCCACCCGCGAAAGCGTTGCCTGGTCCCGGCGGGATAACGACAAAAAGTCTCCGGCAAGTTCGGCAAGGCGTGCGACTGCCTCGCGGCTGCGCTCCTGCTGAAAAGCCGGGACAATAGCGTAGGCTACGCGGAACTGATGGTCTCGAAAGAAGAGGGGCTCTGCGGATTGGACTTCTGCTTCGCCCCCGCCCTCAAGTCCCATAACCTCTTCTGCGATGTCAACTTCCCCCAGCAATTCCTCTGCCGGCGTGCCGGCAGTATACGCCAGCGAGGCTGGCCTGCGGTGGCGCATGTCTCTGGGCCGACCGCGCGGCTGAGATGCAAAAGGCTCATGCGTCTTCAGCAGCACATCTGTGGGATCCACCGTCCAGCTTCCCTCTGCGTCCCCGGCTGACTGCCGATCAACTGAACTCAGATCAATTGGACTCAGGCCTGGCCCCGAACCTGCAAAAAAGTCCAGTAGGCTGATGCCGAGAAGGTCGGCGAGGCGCGGCAGGTCGCCGGCATTGACCTCGCCCGTTCCGATTTCGTATTGCGAGACAGCGGCGCGGCTGACCCCAAAGCGGTCGGCAAGTTCCTGCTGGCTCCAGCCCAGGGTCAGCCGGTGCCTCTTGATATTGCTGCCGACTGCTTCGCGGACGTTGAACGGCGAACGCTTCAAGTTGTTAGGAGCCGAAGATTTGCGCGGCATACCCAGAGTGTACCAAAACGCCGACTCTTTTTCAAGTGTGCGATGTATTCTCCGTAGGAATCCCGCAGTAGTCTCTCCTGAAAAGAAGGCATACTGTGGAAATGGAAACGACTACGCTGATCACGCTGGCCTGGGAACTGCACACCCAGGGTTTATCTAAATCTTGCATCGCCGAGCGTCTTGGCAAAGACCGAGGCACCATCCGTCTGTGGATTGAGGCTGTCACCCAGCAAGGGCTGCTCCCATTTTTGGAGCAGCACCAGAAAGCAAAAAAGCCGCCGCGCCCGGCCCGCCAAGCTCGCCTTGCGACCAAGCAGCTCGTCTGGGCCCTTCGGGAACGTGAACACGGCTGCTGCGGCCAGAAGATCGCCTACTTCCTGGAACAAGAGCATCAGATCAGCCTGTCTGTTCCCAAGATTTATGAAGTGCTGGCCGAAAAACATGTCCTGCGCTCCAAGTGGGCAAAGAACCAAAAGCGCGGGCAAGTCCCGGAAGCCGAAGCCGCCCGCCAGGTCATTCAGATGGACACAATCCATTTTGGACAGGTATTCGTGTTCACCGCAGTGGACATCTTCAGCCGTGAAGCCGACGTTCTGCTGCGTCCCAGCCTTTTGGCAGCGGACGGCGAAGCGTTTCTTCGGTTTACGATGCCGCGCCGCTTTGGCGGCTTCACGCAGACGATCCAAACCGATGGCGGCAGCGAGTTTGAAGCGGAGTTCGCCCAGAGCGTACCTTGTTTCTGCCGTCAGCATCGGATCGCTCGTCCGTACAAGAAGAACGAGCAGGCTTTCATTGAGAGCTTCAACCGCATGGTCAGAAGCGAATGTTTGGGCTGGGCCAAATACCGCACCGAGGAGCTGCCGGAACTAACAAAGGACATGGAAGCGTTTTTGGAGCGCTATTATTATCATCGTCCGCATCTGGCCTTTGAGCCGATGCGACCGCCCGTCACCAGGGGCTAAAATCAAAAGCCCGACTGCGGGATTTCTACGGAAACATTGCGGTGTGCAATTCTCAGGCGAACAGTGGTGCTTCCAGATTTCAATATACCTTCCTCTTGCTCAAACCAATCAGCGCGCGTATTCTCTGAAGGAATTAAGTTGCTATGTGCTTTCGTGACTTTCAGAAGCCAATTCGACATCAGTGTTTAAATCAAAGGACGAAAGAACATCTTCAATGTGACTTTCCTCTTCTCTGGAACCGTCAATAGCTTACTTTTACCCGATAGCAGGTTCAAGCCTCTTACCGGAGCGAGAAGGTCGCGCAGCCTGAACCGTTTATTGTCTATCCGGTCCTTCGGGCATCGACTCCCCTGCTCGCACGCCGAAAGTATTGCTAGAAGAATCTGATTTCAACCCGACAACAGCCTCTTTAGGGAATGTCGTCACGAGAGCAGATGGTTTTCAGGCTGTTGCCCTCAATCATCTCGTGACAGATTTTGTCCGCCAGTTCTTCGCTGTAGATCGTCGGTCGGCCTTTCGTCTTTGCCATCCCCGATCCTTAACACTTTTCCGGCAGGGCATTAAGTTACTCGCCAATAATCAGTACATGGAAATGCATGAGAAATGCATGAGAAAAATGCGTAAAACCCTGGCAATCGTGGTATAATGTGTTCAGGGTCGAGCGAGAGAGGGAAAGCTGTAAGGCCGTGGGCCGGGCAAAACTTTGTCCTTCCAACGGCAGGGAGAGAACTGATTAGGTGAGTAGATTGCCCTGTGAAAACGACAGAAAGGCTCATTTGCCTCATGCCGACGGGGGAACCAGAGAACAGACCAGAAACCCCAGATTTACCTAGGCGCGCTCCAGAGGTCGAGGCCCTCGGGACCGAATAATGCGGCCCCGATAGACAACTGAAAGGATAGCCTATGACAGATCATCAGAAGGATGAAACAACGAATTTTATTCGTTGTTTTTGACTTTGCGCTGGAAGGGTTTGTCAACCTTTTCGGTGGAGATGTCTGGGCGGGAATTATGGCGCGAAGATACACACTTGACCTTGGAGAGAAGTTCGATGCCCTCTTAGCCGATCTTGCTGAGAAACAGGATATTACGAAAACGGAAGCCATCCGCCGTGCGATTAGTATCCATGCGTTTCTCGTCCAGCAGACGGCGGAAGGCAACCGTGTTTCGGTCCAAGACCAGCAGGGCCAGGTAAGAGACATCGTTCTGCTCTAGGAGCAGTAGCTGTGGCTAACCTGAAAAAAAATGACAACGCTGGAAATAACTTCACCCAGCACGACCAGACTGCTGCCGGAAACGGCGGCACGGAGAACAAGCCTCAGCGCTCCTCCGACGACTCGAAAGAAAACCCGAACCCACTAACGGTCTCGGAGATGATGCGACGCATGGGCGTTGACGATTCCCCGCCGTGGCAGGTCACACTGACGCCTGTTCAGAAACTCGGCGCTGGGTTCGCTTTCGTTCTTTTACTCCTGATTGGCGTCGGCACTGTGCTGACAGCCATTCAGTTGTACCATGACCTTATCCCTCTGCCGAATCTCAGCGGTTCGGACGCCAAGGCCCACCTGGACAATTATGTTGCCCTGCGGCAGATGGCGGTGGATAACGCCACCAAGACATATGACCTGTTCACGAGGCCACTCTGGCCGCTACTGACGGGTATTATCGGTATCCTAATCGGGAACCATCACAAGCCGAGGGTCTAACCCTAAGCCCCTACGCAAGTGGGGGCTTTCTTTGCACGGCGCTCGTCTGGCACATACTCAAATGTGGGCGGGTCTTATGTAGGATAGAGAAAAGGGAAATATGGCTCTAAATAATGGCACACTAGGCTTACAAGTATACATTCATATATGTGATTTGCTAAAACCCAATCAGGCATTTAAGCTTGGATGAAAACGGTGTTTGCCGAAGCCGATGACGCCTTCATGTTTCCTTCAAGCATTTGAGGTGCCAATCGTCGTAGCCATGCAGCCACGTAGCAGACTAGAAGAGCAGCCGATGAAGGTTGCTCAATTTTATTGCCGGACAGTCCCCAGGCTAGCCCACCCAACTGAATCAGTGCGCAGTCAAATAATGTAAGGACATATATTCTTGTATCTTCGAGTTGGAATGCATTGCGGCGGATTTCCGCTATTGCCTTTACTACATTAATTGCCATAGCCGGTCCGTCTTGTATCTGATCGTTTTCCGGTATTACAATGTCTGTAAGGAACAGCGGCGCACAGAACTCCACCAGACTATCGGGGGGTGGCAAGGCGTGGTGCAAGAGGATCGTCACTTCCAGGTTCGCTAGATCACGAACGCTTGCGGCAGCTCCCATACCAGATGCGTCGAAGATATAGGCCTGCA